>DASYBK010000018.1:0-127060 GCA_036500805.1 Acidobacteriaceae bacterium
TACTGTCTTCTACCTTTCTTTTTGAATTCCGCGAACAATCATCGACCCTGGCTCTTTAGTCGCCCCATAGACTCAGGCTTGCGTGTAGTCCATGGCGTCCAGGTCCGCGATCAGGCTTGGCCCGGTTGGCTTCCAGTTCAGCTTCTCTTGCGTCAGCGTGCTGGAGGATGGCATATCGTGCCCGGCGAAGCGGGCAAGCCAGCCGAAGTGTGCTTCCGTTTCCTCGGGCTTGATGCTGACCACCGGCACCTTCAGCCCGCGGCCATGCGCCTCGACAATGGCCTTCATTGTCACGCCCTCCTCGTCCACTGCATGGTAGATCGCGCCTGGCTGCGCCTTCTCAAACGCGAGACGGTACAGCAGCGCCACGTCGGAGACATGCGCCGCCGGCCAGCGATTGCCCCCATCCCCGATGTAGGCCGACACACGCTTCTCGCGCGCCACGGCGTGCACGTATGGCACCAGGCCCTGTTTGCGCGTGTCGTGAATCTGCGCCAGCCTCACCACCGACGTATTCACGCCGCGCGCCGTCAACTCCTTCACCGCCGTTTCCGAAGCCGCGCGCGGGTTCCACGACGCAGACGGGCTGTCCTCCGTCGATGGCTTGCCGTCCACATTGGCCGCCATCGCCGTACCCGAGGTGATCACGAACGGCCGGTTCGAGCCCAGCAGCACTTCGCCCATCGCCTCTATTGCCCTGCGGTCGTCATCGCAGTTCTTCTGAAACTGCGAAAAGTCATGGTTGAAGGCCAGATGAATGACGCCGTCCGTCCTGGCCGCTCCTTCGCGCAGGCTGTCGAGGTCCTCGAGCTTGCCATGCAGTACCTCGGCCCCCGCCTTTCGCAGCTTTTCGGCGCCGGCGTCCGATCGTGTCAGCCCCAGCACATGATGCCCTGCCTGAATTAACTCCGGCACAAGCGCCGAACCGATGAATCCCGGCGCCCCGGTCACAAAGATACGCATGATGTTATCTCCTCAAATCCCATAAATTCGCGGCCTATCTGCGCCGTCAATCACTAGATGGGTCTTGGCCCGCGGACGATCTATACTGAAAGTCCGTATGATCAGTCCAATCGTCCCGCAGCCTCGGAACCCAGAAACTCAGAGAGCTGAGACTCAGAAATCTGGGACGCCGCTCCTGCAGCCAGGCCTGGGATCGAGTCAGCGTATGGACCCGCTCTCCGAGGTTCTCGCCCTGATGAAGCCGCAGATTTACGTTTCCGGCGGCTTTGCTGTGCGCGGCGACGTGGCCATCCGATTTCCAAAGCATCACGGAATCAAGTGCTATGCCATGCTCGCCGGCCAGTGCTGGCTGGTCGTCGAGGGCGTGCCCGAGCCAGTGCTGCTGCATGCCGGAGACTGCTTTCTGCTCCCGCGTGGATTTCCGTTCCGGCTCGCCACCGATCTCGCGCTCGAACCGGTTCTCTATACCGATGCCTTCGCTCGGCTCGGCATGATGAACGAAGCCCCTGGACTCACGGAAGGCGCGCGGTACATTGCCGGAGGCCACTTCGCCCTGACCGGCGGCCACGCCGCGATGCTCCTGCACTCGCTGCCCCCCATCGTCCACATCCGCAGCGAGTCAGACAAGGCCGCCATGCGCTGGTCGCTCGAGCGCATGCGTGAGGAACTCCGCGACCCTCAGCCCGGCGGCTCACTGATTACGCAGCAACTCGCCTACATGATGCTCGTACAGGCGTTACGCCTGCATCTGACTGATGCGACCAACGCTGGTCCCGGCTGGCTTTCTGCACTGTCTGACAAACACATGAGCATTGCGATCGCCAGCATACACAACGACCCGGGACATCCCTGGACGCTGCAATCGCTCGCCGAACGCGTCGGCATGTCGCGCTCGGTTTTTGCCCTGCGCTTCCGCGAAACCGTCGGCGCCACGCCCATGGAGTACCTCACCCGCTGGCGCATGCTGCTGGCAGCCGATCGCCTGACGAATTCCTCCGACGGCCCCTCTGCCATCGCGCAATCGCTCGGCTATGAATCGGAGAGCGCCTTCGGTAAGGCCTTTCGCCGAGTCATGGGCTGCTCGCCAAGGCAGTACACCAGGATCGGGCCGATCCCCATTCCTCTGAAGCAAGCCGCGGAAGATCGTCAACAAGAACTGCTTGTGATTGGCTAGACGCTCCGTGCGCACGCTACGTGCGGAAACCGGTTCAGCATCCGCTGCGGCTGACAAGCGAGCCGAGCAGCATTCGCAATCTGTCGAGTGCCCGCATCGATGCTCCTATAGGATTTTCGGTATTGGTCTAGACCGTCCAACGATTGTTCTTGTGGCTTTTCTTAACGGAAAAGCCACCCCGAGTGAAACTCCGCAGGCGAGAGGCTTACCGAAAATCCTCCTAACTCTCCTGCACCACCAGGTTGATCGCGCCGGAGAGGCGGTTCCAACTCGCAGTTTCGGCGGCAAGCTGAGCGCGGCCGGCGGCGGTGAGGAAATAAAACTTCGCGTTGCGGCCGGTGTCCGTCTCCGCCCACTTGGCGCGAATCCAGCCCTGCTGCTCCAGGCGATGGAGCGCGGGATACAGTGATCCCTGCTGCACCTGCAGCACCTCTCCGGAGATTTGCTGGATGCGCTTGGCGATGGCCCAGCCATGCTTTGGCTCGAGCGAGATGGTTTTCAGGATGAGCAGGTCGAGTGTTCCCTGCACGAGATCGCTTGGTTTTCCCATACTCTGACTATCTACAATTTAGTTGTAGATAGTCAAGGGGTCAATGCAGAGGTTCAGTGGCCGGAAGGCTCGTGCGTGAGCCGCTCCATCAGGACGGCATTGCGCTTGGCCTGCGAGCTGAGCGAGTCGAGAAAGATGGTCTCTCCCTCAGCATGCGAGCCCTGGCCCAGGGCGCCGACGCCGACCAGGCCGGGAAGATAGGAGGCTACAAAGGAGATGTCGCCGGCACCACGAGTCATCGGGCCGGCCTCGATCACTGGCCCCAGGCCGAGCGCCTGGCTGGCGCCGCTCCACTCGCGCAGCAGTTCCATGCCGGCTGGCGTCACGGCCATCGCGGGATAGCCATCGTCGAAGGCGATCTTCGCGCCGGTCTTTGGCAGATGCTGGGCAACGATCGCGCGCATCTTGTCTTCAGCACGCGCGGTCTGGTCGTTGTTGAGCGTGCGCAGATCACCGTAGGCAATGGCCGCTGGAGGAATCACGTTGTCCTTCCCTGTTGCTTCCCCGCCGGTGAGATTCGCGTTCATCTGCGCTGTCGCGCCGCCCAGCACCAGGCCGACGTTGTAGGTGAGGCCATCCTCCGGAAGTTGCGTACGGAACGCGTCGAGAATGCGGGTGAGCTCATAGATGGCACCGTAGCCGAAGTGATCGCTGAAAATCTGCGATGAATGGCCGGTGAGCCCTGTGGCTTCGATATGCCACATCGTAGAGCTGCGGCGCGCGATGCTGATGGTGTCCTGCCCGTCTTGACGGAGGCTCGGCTCGAACTCCAGCGCGACATCGCTCTGCTTCGCTGCTTCGATCAGATCGTGCCGCGCTTTTTCGATCGGGCGGCCGGCGCGCTCTTCATCGCCGCTGAGCACGATACGGATCTCGGAGTGATCCAGCGCGCCGGCTTGCTGCATCGCGTGGAGCGCGGCCAGCATGATGACGAGGCCGCCCTTCATGTCGGCAACGCCAGGGCCAGTTGCGTCCTTGCCGGCAGATGCGGGCACAGGCGCGTAGCGCTGGAAAGAGCTGGACGGCTCGAAGACCGTATCCATGTGGCCGATCAACAGCAGCCGTTTGCCGCAGTGGCTAGTGCCGGCCGGGCAGGGATGCTCGGCCACCAGGTCGCCGGCGCGCTCCGTCACCTTGTCCATGGGAACCCAGCGCACGCGGAAGCCCAGCGCCTGAAGGCGAGGGACAAAGACGTCCTTGACCGCGACGACTCCGGCCAGATGCATGGTGCCGCTGTTGATGTTTACGAGTTGTTCGAGCAGTGCCCGGTCCGAGGCGCTGTTCGCATCAATCGTCCGCGCCATGCGCGACTCGACGGGAGTCAGCGCGGGGACGGCCGCTTGGGTCTGGGCGAAAGAGGCAGAAGCGGCGCCGCTGGCGAGGAAGATCGCGGCCGTGAGAGCTTTCATCGATGTGCGCATGCGAGAGCAGCATACTCGATCCGGCAATCGTGGCCTGCCGGCTGGCAATTGCCTGCTCTGCTCCATACAATGGGAGGAGATATGGACGGCGGCCACCGAGCCGCGTCCAGACCAGAAGGAGTGGGCATGTACCCAGAGATTATGGTGATCCCGATGCGCGAGGAGCTGACGCGCGCGGGCATTGAGGAAGCACGCACGGCGGCAGAGGTGGACGCAGCACTGGCGAAGCCGGGCACAACTATGTTGGTGGTCAATTCCATCTGCGGATGCGCTGCGGGCAAGATGCGGCCGGGCGTGCGGCTCGCGATGCAGAACGCAGTAAAGCCCGAGCGCAGCATCACCGTCTTTGCCGGCCAGGACCGCGAGGCCACCGAGCGGGCACGCTCCTACTTCGAAGGCCAGCCGCCGACATCGCCGGCCATTGCCATCCTGCGCGATGGCAAGCTGGTGTACCTGATGCAGCGCTTTGTCATTGAGGGCGCGACGGCGCAGCTTATCGGCCAGGAACTGATGCGCGCTTTTAACGAATACTGTGGTGCCGCCACGACGGCGTAAAGCTCAACGTCGATTCCATCAGGAGCCCGGCACTGTGCTGGGCTTTTCTGTCGCCACGTTCTGGTCCTGCGTCATATCGGGATCATATTGCGCGAGAAAGCTGCCCGCCGTGATGCCGCGCGTGAGCGCAAGATGCCAGGTGTCGCTCACCGGTGCGGTGTCGTAGCCGGAGTCGGGCCAGCTATCGAGCAGCCTGCGCAGCCGTGCTGTGTCCAGGATGCGCCGAGCGAGCGGCGAGCGCTCGATGTGTGTTAGCTCAGCCGAGAGCCGCGGACGCGCGGCGCCGACGGTGAGATACCAGTCGGCGGACTGCAGGCCGCGCGTGGTGCGGCGCAGTGTGGATTCAGGCAGACGCCCCTGCATCGCGCGGCGAATCAGCGAGCGGCTTTGTCCACCCGCGAGGAACTGTTCGATCGGGATTGCGAAGCAGAACTCGAAGATGTGTTTGTCCAGAGTCGGATCACGCTGCTCTACCTGCCAGCCAGCCGCGGCAACGCCGTTGCCTACGCCAGGGTCGTAGTACTCGTAGAGGCTGCGTCGCACCGCCGCGGTGCTGCTCTCCACGCCATAAAAGCTGGCAAGCGCTTTTTCCTGGAGCCGGTGTTCGGACGCGAGCTGCGGATGTACGGCGCTGTAGCTCAGCGAGAAATCGCGCATCTCCGGATGGTAGAAACGGCGCAGCCATTCGGGCACCAGCCACCCGGTAGCCCACGATGCGGCGCCGCGCCACGATGTATAGCCGCCCGCGCGCAGCTGACGGGCGAGTCGGAAGAGCGTGAGCCAGTGTCCGCCGCGAAAGAGATCGGAGAGTCCGATGAGACCGCCGAAGCTGATCGTGGCGTTGCCGCCCGCACCCTGCAACAGGACGCCGAGGCCGCGGCTCCGCACGGCGTCGAGGATCGCGTCCAGCCAGAGCATGTTGGTGGGATTGAAGGTCGGCTGGCCGCTGAGCCGTGCGTCGCGTTGCGAGGACGCAAGCAGATCACGCCCGCCGGCATTGACGCAGACGTGGTCAATGTTTGGATAGCGTGCGGCGACTTCGGCGGCCATCGGACCTTCGTCGCCGAAGCGGCCGACCAGCGCAGTGCCGCTGTATTCCGGAATCGGCACCGCGGTGAACGATGTCAGCCGGCGGCCTTCCGCTGCCAGCAAACGTGCCGCAGTGACGGTGACAGATGAGCTGTCGAGGCCGCCGCTCAATTGCGACGCGACGCCCTCGGTACCCGACAGCCGTGCCGCTACGGCACGATCGAAGCGCTCACGAAAGTCCTCGATGTAGTCAGTATCTCTTTGGTAGCGAATGGGCCGGCTGTCGATCGGGTGCCAGTAGCGGCGGATCTCGATGCCGGCACGCGAAACCTTCATCCAGTGCGCCGGCGGCAGACGCTCGACGCCCTCGAAGAAGCCGTCGGTACTTTCCATCGACAGGACCGCGAGATAGTGCGCCATGCGCGCCACATGGATGCGATAGCCGACCGATGGCAAGACGCAGAGCCCGGGAGGCATGGAAGCAAAAGCAAAGGAGCCACCCGGACCAAGCGCGCGTGTGAAGTGCAACGGACGCTCGCCGGCGTGGTCGCGCGCTAGAAAGAGAGTCTGCCGCTGCTGGTCCCAGCAGGCGAAGGCAAAGCCTCCGACGAGGTGATCGACGACGCCGAAGTTCCATCGCATCCAGGCATGAGCGAGAACTTCGTCATCCGATGCTGTCTGCGAGAGCGCGAGCTCCCGCGTCAGCTCGTCATGATTGTCGATGCGCAGGTCGGCGACCAGCGACATGCCAGAGCGAGGCTGGCGAGGCTCGGTTCCGGATCGTGGAACCGGATCGGGACGATAATCGCTCGCGCCGAGAATCACACCGGCGGCGACTTGCTGGGTGCTCGCCGGCGACGCCGACATGGCAGCCAACATGGTGGAACAGCTTTCCGATGGGAGCGGAGCACCCGGTAAGCAAAGGCCCGCGATGGCACGCATCTGGCTTCTGTTACACAGGCCTCGGCTGTGGGGACTCATCCTTCGGCTACAACTCAGGCCGTGCGCCCCCTCCAGAGAGGAGGCGGAGTTCTCCAGACGCAAATGAGGAATGCCTGTAGACCATGTCGTTGTGGCCTGGCATTGGATTCGAACTCAAAGAACGAAAGGAATTGCGGCAGAATCAGGACTTATGAGAATTGATCCCATCGTGGTTATGGCTATGGCCACCCTGGGCATCCGCCAGAGCCAGAATGTCTAGCATGGGCTTCTTCCACTCCCGCTTCTGCGGGACCATGGGCGATGCCGGATGTCGGGCATTCAAACTGGGGGCGTTCGTCATCCATCCTCCGAAGGAAACACTGCTGCAAGCCGAATCGCTGTTCGTAGCGGTCGCAGGCCCAACTTCCTTTGTAACTTACGATGCAGGAATCCCCCCGGCGTCGTTGCTTTGAGAAGAAGACCTGTCCCTCTTTACTACTCGAACAAAGGCCAGGTTACACAGCTCCTGCCGTCCACTGCTGCGCTTACACCATTGTCGGGGCAACATGAGGAACCGTCAATTCCATATTGTGTGAAACTCTGGCCCGGGTAACATCAGTCGTTATCGTACGTTGAACCGGCGCAGATACATGAAATAAAGGCAGATGCCTCGCTATCGTGGGCTGCTCCAATTACCTTCACCAGTATGCGCACAGTCTTCAGGGCAGGGGAATGCACCTTACGGGGGATGGATGGAGCCGCTGCATAGCTACCGAATCGGTCCGCTCCTCTACGTAACTGAGCTGCTACTTCCCGAATTGCCTCCGGCGGCACTGGAGGCGGACGAGCGCCCGGTCAACATCCGATTGGGCGCCGCGCCGGCGGCTCTCTCGGCTCCACTGGCCACGTCGCAGAGCTACCAGGCGAGCGAAAGAGAGTTTCTGCTGATCCTGCCCGGCGTTGCTACCTACTACGTCCACGACGGGCAGGAAATTATCGTAGACCGGGACCCCGGCGCCCAGGAGCTCAACGTCCGCTCCTACCTGATGGGCAGCCTCTTCGCCGTCCTCTGCCATCAGCGGGGCCTGCTGCCGCTGCATGCCAGCGCCGTCGCTACTCCGCAAGGCGCAGTCGCGTTTCTGGGGGCATCCGGCGCGGGTAAATCCTCCATCGCCGCATTCCTGGCGCGGCACGGCCATCGCATCCTGGCCGACGACATCTGCCTCATCGACCCTGCTGCTCCGCCCGACCGGCGCGTGCTGCCCGTAGCCCCGTGGCTGAAGCTGTGGAGCGCTACGCTGGACGCCATGCGGGAATCGAGCCGCGGACTCTCCCGGGTCTTCTCCGATGATGAGAAGTATCGTTACACGCTTCACCAGCACCAGGCTCCCACGCCGCTGGCAGAGCTCATTCTGCTCGAGCGCGCGGAAAGCCAGGCAGAGCCGAGCTTCGAGCGGCTCGCACCGGTGCACGCAGTGCACGCCATGCTTGACTTCACCTACCAGTCCTGGCTGGTGCGCGCCACGGGACAGACGGAAAACTATTTTCTGCGCTGCGGAGAGGCGCTTGACGGCGTGCGCGTGACCCGGTTGCGGCGCCCGTGGGGCTTCGAGGCGATGGAAACGACACTCGCGGCTCTGGAAACACATCTAGGGCTGAAGAGCTAGCGCTTGGGGCTGAAGAGCTAGCGCATTTTTCCTATAGGTGTAGACCGGCCGGCAGCAGTTCCTGTGGCTTTTCCGTAAAGAGAAGCCACGCCGCGTGTCACTCCGCAGTTCACGGTATGAGAAAAAATGCTCTAGCGCGGTTCCCTGCTCGCGCCCGTGGAGTGAATCGGCGCGAAGAGCATCGCGCTCTCACCGCCGAGCAGCATACGATGATCGACCTCGAGCCACGTATGGGCGCGCATCCTGCGATCGGCGGAGCGGCGCACTCCGTAATGCATGATGCTGCTGATCCCGCGGCGGCGCAGCATGGCGTGAGCCGCCAGCGCCTGCGGGAAGCACACGAACGACAGCGGCCCATAGCGGGCAACCGTGAGCACCGCCCAGCGGATGCGCTCGACAACCTCGGGCTGGCCTGGGACACCGGCATGGCGCATCGGACGCTCCAGCCAGCGAAAGATCCACCGCACCGGAAGCATCGCCAGCGCGCAGCGCGCGACCGACAACGCCGTAAAGGCCTCCGCCAGCAGCCAGCGTTGCGAGGCCGAGAGAGCGCGCCAGCGATGCCACCGCCTGCTCCGAGCGCGCGCCACTCTGGACGGTGAGACCTCGCGGTGGAAGAGGAACCACTCCAGCGGACTGAGCAGAATATAGAGAGGAAACAGCGCATCCGGCAGATCGAAGCGCTCCCAGATACGCGGCCGCAGCAGAACGCGCCGCAGGATCTCCAGTCGATAGGCGAGCCCGCGCCGCAATCCCAGCTCATAGCGCTTTATCGGCCAACTGCCGGCTCCGTCCGGCGTGGGCTGGAAGCGCTGCGCCAGATGCTGGGTTCGTGCGTAGTCCACGATCCAACGCACCTCGCGGCTGTCCATCTGCAACTGCAGGGGAGCGGGGACCGCGTCCGGTTCCAGAAGCTCCAGCTCCTGCGCGAGCCGGAGCGCCGCAGCCATCTCGGGCAGGATGCCGTATTCCCGCGCCTGATCGGCAAGGGCGCTTCTCCGCTCTGCCGGGAAGCTGTGCCAGGCAGCGGCGATGTCCACTAGCGACTTAAAGCGGAACCATCCGTCGAGCGTTCCGTGCACGCAGATGTAGAGAAAACTGCGCTCGAGCGGCAGAACCGCGAGCCCCGTTTCTCCGAGATGAACCCGCTCGCTCGATGCCGCGCCCGGATCGGCCAGCGCATTGCCGGGCATGTGCGGATTGCGAAAGAGCCGCCAGTGCAGATCCACTTCGAAGCCATCGCGGTCCGAGCGGTAGGTGTAGTCCTTGCCATGCTTGCGCCAGGAGCGGCGGCGGCGCGGGGTGAGGGGCGCGGCGGGCTCGTTACGGCGGAAGCCGTCGGCCAGCAGGATATGGTCGGCGGTCTCTTCCATGCCCGGAGCAATCAGCAGATCAATATCGCCGACGTCACGCACGCTGGGATCGGAAAAGACACGCTGCGACAGCGGAACGCCCTTGAGCACCCGGACCGGAACACCCGCCTGCTGCAGCAGATCGCAGAGCCGCCGCGTCTCGGCAAGATAGCGGAATGCGCTCAGCGCGTTTTCGGTTGTGGCAGCTTTCAACGTAGCCAGGGTGGACGCCGGCACCTCCGCCGCAGAAGAGGAGAGCGCGCGATAGACCATGGGTGCGACCCGATGATGGGCGCACAAGGAGACGAAGTATTTCCAGTCCATAGCGCTCGAAGCGGCCAGCTCACGGATATCTCGGGCGTCCTCGTCCGTCATCGGCCATCGCACGCAGCGCAGCAGCAGCCGCATCTCAGATGGCAGATGACGGTACGCGAAGCCGGATTGAGCGGTCTCGGCCATGGGCTCCAAAGTGTCAGTATCATATGCGAGGCCGCAGGCGGAGAGACGACCGCGGCCGGAGGCGAAGTTCTATGTCGAGCGAGATTCCCATCACGGTAGAGAGCGTGGTCGCCTGGAGCGGCACGCCGGTCGCGACCGAGGTGGACCGGGAGGTGGTCTTGATGAACGTCGGTCGAGGCCGCTGTTACGGGCTCGGCGAGACGGGAAGCTCCGTGTGGCGGCGTCTTGGCTCGCCCATTCGCGTCGATGATTTGTGCCGCGAGCTGATGCTGGAATACCACGCCGATCCGGAGGTGCTGGTCAAGGATGTCATCACCTTGCTCGAGCACATGCAGGAAGAAGGCCTGGTCAAGGTGGTCGCAACCTAACGGCGTCGTGAGAAGGCCGGCAGAGGGCTCTCGCTCGATGCAGCGGCTGCGGTCGAATTGCGGATGACGAAATCCGGCTTGACCACTCGCTTCTGGCGCAACCGTCTGCAAGCAGGGTACGGGTTACCTATTCCTCCACCCCGAAGCATCTGCAGGCACCCCATACGGCGCGCTGAGAATCTCACGAACAGGCGTAATTAGACAAAACTGTACGGCTTTTTTGGGGAGGCTTATGAAACAGGATCGGAACCGGGCCCTCGGTCTGGCCCGAAAGACCACGCTTGCCCTTGCCAGTGCTACGCGCACCGGCGTCGTGTTGGCTGGCATCGCCATGCTGGCCACCGCAGTTCAAGCGCAGTTTCGCGCCTCGATCACGGGCACAGTCACAGACACATCCGGCGCTGTCATTCCGGGCGCCACTTTGACTCTCACCGACAACGGAACCAACGCAAAGCAAGTCCGCACCAGCGACAACAGTGGCTTCTACAGTTTTAACGCTTTGCCCCCGGACCATTTCACCCTGGACGTTACAAAAGATGGATTCCAGGACCGGCAATATCTGGATCTGCAACTGAATGCAGAGCAGGCAAACTCGATCAACGTGCAGCTTACGGTCGGGACAAAGTCACAAACAGTGACCGTGAATGCCTCCACCGAAGCGGCGCTCGATACGGATACCCCGAATCTTGGACAGTCCATTTCGGAGCGTGAGATCCAGCACATGCCGGTCTATCAACGCGACATAACCAGCCTCATCCAGTTGGCGCCCGGTGTTCTAGCGGATGGCTCAAAATCGGGCGGTGGGGGCGGATTCCAATCACCTGGTACGCAGACCAATGCATCGTCGGGCGGCGGCGGCAATCTGGGACACTCGAGCAGTATCTTTGCCTCAGAAAATGGCGCTTCGGCGAATGCGAATGGCGGACAATTCGAGACCAACGGTTATACCGTGGACGGTATCAGTACCGTCAGCGCGGTCTGGGGTGGATCCACCGTCGTTACCCCCAGTCAGGATTCGGTGGGCAACGTCAAAATAGTTACGAACGCCTACGATGCGGAAAATGGCCGCTTTTCCGGCGCGATCACGGAAATCACATCAAAGACTGGGACCAACGATCTGCACGGCAGCTTTTTCATCCAGATCATGCGTCCGGGATTGAATGCGTATCAACGCTGGAACGGCCCATCTTCCGTCCAAGCCTTCGACCCCGCAACGGGAGCAAAGCTGACACCGGCAGAGCGTGGCCTGCTTCGCGATGAGGACCGGTATAACCAACTTGGCGGCAGCATTGGCGGGCCCATCTGGAAGAACAAGATCTTTGCCTTCTTTGCTTATGAGGGACAGAGCCAGACAGTTCCCGCTACGGGTACGGGATGGTATTACACCTCAGCTTTTGCAGGATTGGCTCCCACAAACAGCATCTCCTCGACATATCTCAACTTTCCGGGAGCCCCTGTTCTTGGCACAGTGGTTGGTTCGGCAACCTGCAGTAATGCCGGACTCACAGAAGGTGTCAACTGCAGGACGATTCCCGGGCAGGGTCTGAACATTGGTTCGCCTCTGACAAACGGTCTCGGCAAGCAAGATCTGACTTATGTGAGCGCCAGCACTCCTGGTGTTGGCAACGGCCTCTCCAACACACCTGATATTGCCCTATACACGACGCAGAATCCGACGAGCAGCGATTTCAAACAATACAACGGGCGGCTTGACGCAGATATAACCAGCAAAGATCATGCTGCCTTCGCTATCTATTGGGTTCCAACGACCACGACCACACACAACGGCGGCTTAGGCTATCAGCTTTTCAATCACTCGCAGGTCAACGATGCCTTCTCGGTGATCTGGAACCACATCTTCTCGCCGACCTTCCTAAATGAAGCTCGTGCCAATGCAGCGGGCTGGCGTTACAACGAACTCGCCTCTAACCCACAGGCCCCATTCGGTCTGCCGCAGGACCAACTGTTCGCCTCCAGCGGCACGGACCAGATTGGAACGATCTCCATTGGCGCTGTTGGCGTGCCGGCGCCTGCACATCTGAATCAATGGACCTACGGTTACAAGGACGTAGCCACCAAGGTACTGAATACGCAAACGCTGAAATTCGGCTTCGATTTCACCCGGCTTTACTATCTCAACGACCCGATAGGAGCACCTAACTATACTTTCTACAATGTCTGGGACTTCGTGAACGACGCCCCGGAGGCCGAAGGTGGCCCCTTTCAGTCGACAACCGGCATTCCGGGCGGATTCCGCAACGACAACCGCCAGAACATGTTCGGTATCTTCTTCCAGGATGACTGGAAGCTTCGCCCGAACCTTACTGTGACTGCCGGGCTCCGCTACTCATACTTCGGACCGCTCTCGGATAAAGATAACAACATGAGCGTGCTTTCCTTTGGCAGTGGTACAAGCCTCTTGACCGGAATTACTCTACGCACCGGAATTGGCGCCTGGAATGCGCAGAAGTTGAACTTTGGACCACAGATCGGCTTCAACTGGAGCCCTCTCTCGTCGAAAGGCAACTTCGTCCTCCGCGGCGGCTATGGGCTGAATTACAACCAGATACAGATTGCAAACTCGAACGCGAATGATTTCAACCCGCCAGGAACGAGCTCCGTTCCTGGAACCAGCAAGAGTCCGACGGAGATCAACCCAAATATCCTCTACGCCACCTCCAGCAGCCCAACCAATATCTTCGGATTTCCCCCCAACCCAACTGTGATTACGCAGTTTAACTCGGCAGGTCTACCGGTGGTAGGCGGGGCGAACCTGAATGCCCTGCCGGGTAATCTGCCTACCGAGTACACGCATCATTATTCGCTCGACACGCAATGGAACCTTGGCCACTCATGGGTTGCGACTTTGGGTTATGTAGGCAGTTCCACCCATCACACGCAATACAACTACGATGGGAATGCTTTCGGGCAGATCATGGGAGCGCCGCTGAATCCTCTGGTCAACAGCATAAACACCGCGGGCAGCCAGGGTAAAGCGAACAACAACATGATGCTGGCCGGGCTCAAGCACCAGTTCTCACATACCTTTTCGTTGGAAGCGCAGTACTCTTGGGCCCATAGTATGGACACCAACTCCGGCCCATATTTCAGAGACCCATATTTGTTTAACACTAGATATTCCTACGGGCGCTCCGACTTCGACATCAACCAGGGCTTCAAGATCTTCGGCGTCTGGCAGCCGGTTATCTTTAGTGGCGGTCATACCTGGGCAGAAAAGGTCGCCGGCGGATGGACGCTTGCGGGAATCGCGACCTTCCACTCCGGCTATGGGTGGACTCCTATATATACGGCGCCACACCAGATCTATTGCAACACCTGCAATTACGGATTTCAGAACCTCCGGCCGATTTATCGCGGCGGCGGGGGGCGTAGCACCAGCAACGACGCCTTCAAGACCGGAAGCAATTTCCCGAATCCAGGAACTGCCGACACCGGCACAAACCAAGATCAATTCACCAATAACTACTTTATAGTTCCTAACTACGCGAATGCGATTGCGGACAATGCGGGGCAGACAGCAACCAGTTTCATCCCTGCGCCTGGACTTGACCGTAATTCATTCCTTGGGCCGAAATATCGTGACGTCGATCTTAACCTCGCCAAGGCATTCGGCTTACCCAAGATGCGAGTTATAGGAGAAAGCGCCAGAATCGAAGTCAAGGCTAATGTGCTCAATGTGTTCAACCTGTTGAATATCGACCCCACAAAAGTCTCAAACAACGTTGGAAACGCTAACCTCGGTCAGGCTACAGGTGCGTTGGGATCTCGAATCATTGACTTTCAGGCTCGTTTCAGCTTTTAACTGTCTTTCGGCGGGATTATCTTCTGAGGCCTCTTCCGGCCTCAGCGGCACGCGACGCAGTGGTGAGGCGCGCTGCAATAAAGTCGATGACTGCTTCACTCATGTACTCCGGCGGTGCGATGGAGAATCGCGGGATGCCGTCAGCCAGCCGGGGCGAGACGCCGCGCCAGTGCGGAACCAGTTCCTCTGATCCCGCGCGCACCAGCAGCGCATCGGCGCGATCCAGAAACAGCCGCGCGGAATCCTTGAAGTCGGCGGTCGCGTGGTCGAGCACGCTGAGATAAAGATCCGGCCGCAGGAAGCCCAGGATGCTGTTCGACTCCAGGATGGCATTCTCTGCCGCGGCGAGTTCCTTGCGCAGGCGCGGCATGACCGCCGCAAGATTGCCGATGCGCGTCCGCACCCAGAACGAACGCACTGCGCCCGCCGCGAGATAGCGTGCAGAGTCGGTTCCGCTTGCCGTAACGCGCTCTTCGCTCACCGCGACGGTGTGCTCATCCGTCTCGCAATCGCAGGGCTCGCCGTTGGCGGTACAGAAGCCATGGCCGAACTGCGTGATCTTGAACGCCGTCCAGCGCATCTGGGGCAGACGCGCGATGATGGCAGCCATCACCGACGTCTTCCCTACCTCCCGCGAGTGGCCGCCTACGACAATGATTGCCATAGAAGATAAGACGCGGCTGGCCCTATCTGAGACGCGCTATCTGGGACGGCTCTATTTGGGACGCCGCGTGAGCCGCGCCAGGGTCGCCAGTTCCTTCAGATAATCCTTGATAGGCCGTGCCGGCGTTCCCCAGAAGACCACCCCGGGCCCATGGATGCGCTTGCCGGTCGGGATGCCGGCCTGCGCGCCCAGGATGGCGCCCGGGCCGATCTCGACGTGATCCGCGATGCCCACCTGTCCACCGACGATCGCGCCATCGCCGATGGTGCTGCTGCCCGAGACGCCGGTCTGCGCCGCGATGACAACATTGCGTCCGATGGTGACGTTGTGGCCTACGTGGACCAGGTTGTCGAGTTTCGTACCTCGGCCGATGCGCGTCTCTTCCAGCGCGCCGCGATCGATGGTGGTGTTCGCCCCAATTTCCACATCGTCTTCGATGACAAGCCGGCCCTGCTGCGGAAACTTCGTGTACTCGCCCGTCGCATCGTCGCGCACGTAGCCGAAGCCGTCCGAGCCCAGCACCGCGCCGGCATGCACGATGACTCCATTGCCCAGATGAGTGCCCGGGTAGAGCACCACACGCGGGTAGAGATGGCAGCTTCTCCCGATGTGGACCCGCGCGCCGATCACTACGCCAGCGTCGATGCGGGAGCACGCGCCGATGTGTACTCCGTGTTCGATCACTGCGTTCGGTCCGACCAATACGCCATCCTCAAGCGTTGCGTCGGCATCGACGTGCGCCGAGGGATGGATTCCCTGCTGTCGATGCAACGGCCGCAGCAACTCCGCGGCGCGCGCGAAGGCGAGCCGGGGATAGCGGACGAGCAGCATCGGTTTAGCCGCGCCGTCGCCGGCAAGTTGCGGCGAGGTGATGACCGCTCCGGCGCGGCTGGCATAGGCGGCAGCGAGCGCGGCTTCGCCTTCGGCAAAGACCAGTACCGATTCGACGGCATGCAGAGGCGCCCCGACACCGCCGATCTCGATCGCGGATGCATCACCAGATCCTGGGAATACGAGCTCTGCGCCGAGCTGAGCCGCGAGTTCAGGGAGTCGCATGTTCTCAACTATAGAGCGCGGCCTCGCCCGCAGGCCGCGTCTTCCAGCGGCGATGCACCCAGAGCCACTGCTCGGGATAGCGCCGCACCCACGCTTCGATGGCCTTGGTGCAAATCTCCGTGTTGATCAGGATGTCCTGTTCGTCGTTGCCGGTTCGCACCAGCGCGAGACGTTCGCCAAATTCGAGCACGTACTTCTTCTCGTCTTCACGCCAGGTGAGAAAGCCCGGCAGCACAGCCGCCTCCGTACGCATGGCCACGCGGGCCAAGCCGGAAGCGGTACACGCGGCGGTGCCAAAGAAATCGACGAAGATGCCTTGTGGCGGTGTCATGTTGGTGTCCATTAGGATGCCGACCGTCTCGCCGTGGCGCATCGCGCCCAGCAGGCCGCGCGCGAAGTCGTCCTTATGCAGGACAGTGTTGCCGTGCAGGCAACGGATGCGGTTTACCAGGCGATCGACCAGCGGATTATCCAGCCGCCGGATCACCATGCTCATGGGATAACCCATGAGCGAGTGATAGAAGCTCGACAGCTCCCACAAGCCAAGGTGACCGGTAACGACCAGCACGCCTCGTCCCGCGTCGCGAGCGGCCAGATAATGCTCCAGGCCAGCGTAGCGGATGAAGTTGCGCGTGTACTCGGGGGTATAGCGCGACATCCGGCAGAACTCGGCCAGGTGCAGTCCGAGGCTGCGATACAGCTGCCGCACGATGCGCCTGCGCCATGCGGCATCGCTCTCCGGATAGGCGATCTGCAGGTTTTTCTCACCCGTGCGCCGTAGCCTGCGGGTAACGAGATACGCCAGTGCACCCAGGGCGGCTCCGGCACAGCGCGCGCAGCTTCGCGGGAAAGCGCCCAGACCGCGCACCAGCGCGAAGACAAAGATATATTCGACCCTCTGACGCACTATCGCGAATATATCCGGATTCCTTCCCACGGGATCGGGGCGCGCGGAAGACGAAGGCCCGCTCGAGAGAAGCGGGCCGCCCGTGGTGCTCGGTTGCGTGGTGCTCGGTTGCGTGGATTGCGCCGTCGAATGCAGCTTGTTAGTCCTGAGCGGAGTGGAAGTACTTGGCCACCGTGCGCACAAAGGGCTTCGCTGAGTCCGGCACAGCGACGTTGCCATGCAGAATCGAGTCGAAGGAGCTGTTGTTCCCGTCGTAGAAGGTCGTGGTGTCCTCGGTGTTCTGGGAGACGTCATCGCCGGTCAGATCGATGCCCGCAAACAGACCCTTGGAGCGCGAGTAGGTCAGCAGTTCGGCATTCAGCTTCCAGTCGGTGCCGGCCTGCGCGTTGCGGCCCACGGGACCAGCCGAGGCAGCGGCATCGCCACCTAGTTTGACCTTATTCTTCAACATATCCTGAAAGCCCTTCTGATTCACCGCAACCAGCACGAGATCGGTTGCCTGGCCACCGATCTGGAAGCCGAAGCTGCCGCCGGCGATACGGAAGAAGACCGGAGCGCTCCAGCCGTGGCCGGTGCGGCAGGTAACCACGCCCTGACCGTATTGGCCGCCCACAATGAAGGCACCCTTCTTCATGCTGGGCACGACGCCGATGCAGGTCGCCTTCTCTGTGATCTGATCGGGAATCGCCTTGTCCGGTACGGCCATGACCTCGTTGATAACGCGGGTTGCCGCTGCCAGCCTGGCGTCCAGGTCGGATTTACTCGATGCCGCGGAGGCGTTGAGGCTTGCGCCGGCAAACCCCATTCCCACAACGACAAGACCAGCAATAAACTTTTTCATATTCGATTCATTCTCCAGAATTTGCGGAACAGCGCCCGCATGTGAATACAGTTTGCGATCGACGCGGTCCAGAATGGCTCCAAATGCTAGCCAGCACTGAACTTCGCTCAACTACGCTGTGATGAGATGCAAAAGATGGCTGCCGCGGGATGGCAGCGGAGGCGAAAAATCTCCCAAGGCGGCGCGCAAAAAATTAGGGGTGCGAACGGCTGCTTTAGCCTTTTCGCGCCCCATTCCCCAGATCTGCGTTGTTCCGATTACCATCAGATGCCCTCTGGACCCGCCATGTCAAACTTTGGATTCGACATACAGGTTACTAAAGTAGGATCAGAGCGTTGGCAGGACGATCCCCTGCTGCTTCTGGTACTTGCCCCGCCGATCGGCATAACTGATCTCGCAGACCTGGTCGGATTGAAAGAACAGGATTTGGCAAAGCCCCTCATTGGCATAGATCTTGGCCGGCAGCGGGGTGGTATTCGAGATCTCAAGCGTGACAAAGCCCTCCCATTCCGGCTCGAAGGGCGTGACGTTCACGATAATCCCGCAGCGGGCGTAAGTGGACTTGCCCACACAGATGGTGAGGATATCCCGCGGAATCCTGAAATATTCCACAGAACGGGCGAGCGCAAAGGAGTTGGGCGGAATGATCACCGAATCCGCCTGGACGGTGACGAAAGAGCGCTCGTCGAACCTTTTCGGGTCGATGATGGCGCTGTTGACGTTGGTAAAGATTTTGAACTCGTCCGAGACCCGCAGGTCGTAGCCGTAGGAGGACAGTCCGTAGGAGATGACCCCCTCCCGGACCTGTTTTTCACTGAAAGGGGCGATCATCTCGTGCTTGAGCGCCTGCTCTCTGATCCATGTATCGCTTTTGATTGCCATCCTGCTCCTTGCCCCAATCGGGTGCCACGGCCCGATGCCGTTTCCACGCGGGCGTAGTTACCAGCGGAATCCGGCACAATTTTCCGTCAAGCAAAACTGCTGTTCGCCATCGCCGACCGGACCACGGTATTGTGGAAGCGGTATAACTTGCAGAACAATCGAGGGTTTCGCGGCACTTTCTTCTTTGAATCTGCATCTTAGAGCATTTATCAGGTGTAGACCATCCAGCGACCGCTCTGGTGGCTTTTCGTGAAGGAAAAGCCACACCGGGTCCATCTCGATGGCTCACAGTAGTACCTAAAATGCTCTAAATAGGGCACTATCGAAGATGACGCTGGAACGCACCATCGCATCAGGGGGCGGACAGCCCGGAGTTTGAACCAATTCCCTGGAGAATGCCTTGATCAAGCAGGACATCGTGCACCGGGTAATCGAACGGACCGGCCTTCCGCGCAATAAAGCCGAGGCCGCAGTGGACACCATTTTCGAGAGCCTGAAGAAGGCGCTGGCCGCCGGCGAGCGCATCGAGCTGCGGGGCTTTGGCGTCTTCAACGTGCGACCGCGCAAGACCGGAATCGGCCGCAATCCGCGCACCGGGGCGGAGGTCACCATCACACCGGGGAAGGCCGTGCGCTTCAAGCCGGGCAAAGAGCTGCACCTGATCGACTGACGGACTCTCCGCCCGGGGCAGTGGCGCCTGCGGGGCGTTTTGCTGGGCTCGCTCCCTTTGGTCGCTCACTTTGATCGTGTTTTGGCGACGCCGAGAAACTGCAGGTCCTTCGCTCTGCTCAGGATGACAGTCTTTGCCTGATCACATCAGTGAGATCGCGTCCATATCGCCGATCACATCAGGCTGATCGCGTCCATGTCGAAGACCAGGCCGCTGCGGGGAATGCCCGCCTGATCGGCAAAGGCGCGTGCGGCATGCAGGGCGCGGGAGAGCGCATCGCGCCGCTCCGCCTTGAGCACCAGATGGAAGCGATAGGTGCGTTTGATCTTTGCGATGGGCGCCGTCGCTGGTCCCAGCACGCGAATGCCCGGCAGCTCCGCTGACTGGAACCACTTGCCCAGCGTGGCGGCCCAGCCGGCTGCCTCCTCCATGCGGCTGCTGCGCACCAGAAGATTCGCGATTACGCCGTAAGGCGGATAGTGCATCCACCTGCGATACTTCATCTCCTTTGCCGCAAAGCCGCGATAGTCGTGCGCCTGCGCGCACTGAATCGCGTAATGCTCCGGATGATAGCTCTGCACCACCACGCGTCCCGGCGACTCGCCGCGGCCGGCGCGGCCGGAGACCTGCGTCAGCAACTGAAAGACGCGCTCCGCCGCGCGGAAGTCCGGCAGGCCGAGCGCATAATCCGCGCCGACCACGCCCACCAGCGTGATGCCATGAATGTCATGGCCCTTGGCGATCATCTGGGTGCCCACCAGCAGGTTGATATCGCCTGAGTGCAGCCGCATCAGGAGGCGCTCCATATCGTGGCGGCTGCGCACCGTATCACGATCCATGCGGCCGATACGCGCATGGGGAAAGATCTCCTGCAGGCGCTGCTCGCCCTGCTGCGAGCCGGCGCCGAGAAAGTAGAGATGCTCGCTCCCGCACTTGGGGCAGAGCTTGGGCACAGTGCGTTTGTAACCGCAGTAGTGGCATTCCAGCCGCTGACCGGCCCGGGCCTGAGCATCGGCGGAGGAGACGGAGCGCTCGCGCAGGATTGCGTTGGCGCAGTCCCCGCAATAGAGCTCGCCATCCGGCACTGCGGCTGCATCCTGAAACACGATGGGCCGGTGGTGGGTTAGAGCGACGGCGCAGTTCTCGCATTCGAGCCGCTCGCCGCACGCGCGGCACATCACGACGAACGAATAGCCGCGGCGGTTGAGCAGGATGATCACCTGCTCCCCGCGCGCCAGCGTCGCTTCCGTCTCGGCGACCAGACGGCGGGAAAATATCTGCTCCTGTCCGGTCTCCTGAAACTCCTGCCGCATGTCGACGAGTTCGACCTCGGGGAGCGGCCGCTGGTTCACGCGCTCCGGCATCTCGATCAGCGCGTAGCGGCCGCGCTCGGCGTTGTGCCAGCTCTCGAGCGATGGCGTCGCCGAGCCGAGGACGACAGGCGCCTCGGCCAGCTTGGCCCGCATGACGGCAACGTCGCGCGCGTGATAGCGCGGATTCTCTTCTTGCTTGTACGAAGAATCGTGCTCCTCATCGACAATGATGAGGCCCAGCCGCACTGCCGGCGCGAAGATCGCCGAGCGCGTGCCGACAACGATGCGCGCCTCGCCGCGCCGGATGCGATGCCATTGCTCGGCACGCTCCTCCGGCGTGAGCGCGGAATGGAGCATCGCAACCTCGTCGCCAAATGCATGGTGGAGTTGCGCCGCAGTGGCGGGCGTGAGCCCGATCTCCGGCACCAGCAGAATGGCCGAGCGATCGAGGTCGAGCGCGCGCTGCATCGCGGCCATGTAGACGGCGGTCTTACCTGAACCGGTAACGCCGTACAGAAGGCTGGCGCGAAACCCTCCATCCGCGAATTGCCGCGTGATCGATTCAAGTGCCTGCTGCTGTTGCGTATTTAACGCGAAGATCTGCGCGCGCAGGCCGCTGAGATGGAACGCCTGCGGACGCTCTTCGATGCGGATGAGCCCGCGGCGGACCAGCGTGCCGAGCGTGGAGCCAGGGATAGCTAGTCCACGGAGCACCGCGACCGGCAGGGTGCCGCCCGCTCCCGCCAGCGTGGCAAGGATGGCCTGCTGGTTCTCATTGAGCTTCGGCAGCCGGGCAACTTCGACCAATACGGCATAGCTTTCCATGCGGCGCGCATTGCGCGGCGCGGCCACGGCTTCACGCACGATCCACTTCTTGCGCACCATGCCGTCGATGAGATCGCGGCTGGCGCCGGTAGCGCGCATCAGCGTGGCACGCTTTGCCGAGTCGCCGCCCAGCAGGTAGTTGAGGACAGCGTACTCCGCAGCTTGCTCTTCGGGAGTTCGCCGCGTGCGGCGTGTGCTTCCCTGCTCGGCGCCATCCTGCAGCGCGCGCTCGCCTGCTTCTGCAATGCGATAGACAACATGCCTGCGTACCTCAGCGACCAGCGGCAGCATGGTGCGCAGCACCTCGCCCAGCGGCGCAAGGTAATACTGGCTGATCCAGCGAGCGAGCTCGAGCAGTTGGGGCGAGAGAATCGCCTCATCATCGAGGATGCGCTCGATCGCCTTCGCTTCGACCGGCGGTGGCTCATCGTGCAGCCGGGTCACGACGCCGATGAGCTTTTCGCTGCGAAACGGAACGATGACGCGGCCGCCCAGCGGGGGCGGATGCGATGCGTCGATGCGATAGGTGAAGTGCGCATCGAGCGGCACCGGCACAGCGACATCGCAGAAGGCTGCCATCTTTGGGGAGGGTATCAGGGGCGAGGGTAGAGGGTATCAGGACTGGGGATGCAGGCCCGGGAGCGGAATCCTCCCGGCGGCATCTTGAATCTGATCATTTCTAAGAGCATCTAGTGCAGCTAGATCGGAGAAACGTCGAGCATCCTTGGCTCGCTCGCGCTGCACGCCGATCCGAAGTCGCCCATCTATGACTTCAAGGTGCTGGCGTATGACGCATCGAAAACGGCATTGAATGCCTTCACCGTGCATCTTGCGCACGAGTTGCGCGATACCAAGATCAAGGTCAACTCCGCGCACCCAGGCTGGGTGAAGACGGAGATGGGCACCGACGCGGCGCCGATGGAGATTCCAGACGGAGCCAAGACCAGCGTGCAGCTCGCGCTATTGCCGGCGACCGGTCCGACGGGAGGATATTTCCACATGGGCGAAGCATTGCCCTGGTAATACCGCCGTCTCTGACACTCCTCAGACCTGCGGAGCGCGCGCCGGCGTCTTCAGCCCCATCGCCGCCATCGCCATCTGCAGGTCCTTCCACGCTTCTTTCTTCTGCGTGGGATCGCGCAATAGAAATGCCGGATGGTAGGTGACCACCGTTTGGATGCCGCGATAGTCGTGCATGCGGCCGCGCATGCTGCCAATCGATCCGCGCATGCCCAGCAGGTAGGTTGCCGCGGTTGCGCCGAGGGCCACCAGCACGCGCGGGCGTACCACCTCGATCTGCCGTTCGAGAAACGGCATGCAGGTGTGGGCTTCGTCCGGCTCCGGCTTGCGGTTTTGCGGGGGACGGCACTTCACGATATTCGCGATGTAGACCTGCTCGCGCTTCAGGCCCATGGCCGCAATCATGTTGTTGAGCAACTGGCCGGCACGGCCCACAAACGGAAGACCCTGCGCGTCTTCATCGGCGCCGGGCCCCTCGCCCACGAACATGAGTTGCGCGTTGGCA
The DNA here is from genome assembly GCA_036500805.1 of Acidobacteriaceae bacterium. Lineage (GTDB taxonomy): Bacteria > Acidobacteriota > Terriglobia > Terriglobales > Acidobacteriaceae > KBS-83. The sequence continues at coordinate 22,966 of DASYBK010000018.1, forward strand.
TCGCCATCCGCGAAGACGAGCTTATTCCTGCCTTTGCCCAGGCGGCAGCGCTGGCAGTCGCCGATCAGATCGCGAATCGCGGCGAGGGCGGCGGCCCGTTGTGGGGGCGCTAAAACCGGACCGAAGGAGACGAGCGGCGGCACAGGCTCATTGCTGACGTAGGTACGACGCGGAATATCGATCTCCTCCGAGAGTGGGTTGAAAGCGGGCGCATTGACCGGTGTAACCGCCACGGGCTCGGCGACTGCGAACTCCGCCTGGGACGGGGTGACCTCATCCATGGCTGAGGCTTCGGCCGCCTGTGCCGGCAGCGCGGCGCTACGCCGGTAGAAATCATAGATACCGAGCTCGCGGTAGAACTCCAGCCGCGCGGCAAGCTGCTGAAGTGCGGGTTTCGGGAGCGGATTCGTCATCGCTCGTGCCGCGACGCAATCCCGGCCGGCGCGGTTTCATCCAGTATCGAAGCGGGACGGCGCAGGGCGCGTACCTCGTCCAGGATGCGGTCTGCCAGATCGCGCTTCGACATCTCGGGCAACTCGATGGAGGTATCGCGGGTCAGAAAGGTCGCGGCATTGCGATCGGAGTCGAAGCCGATGCCGGGCCGTCCAACGTCGTTCAGCACCAGCGCGTCGGCGCCCTTGCGCAGCAGCTTGTCGCGGCCATGCTGCAGATGATCCTCCGTCTCCGCCGCGAAGCCGATGACGAGGGTTCCCGGCCGCCGGGTGGCGGCAACCTCGGCGAGGATATCGGGGGTTGGCTCGAGATCGAGCTGAATGGCCTCGCGCCGCTTTATCTTCTGTGTCGCGGGCGACTTGGGCCGATAATCGGAGACGGCAGCAGCCTTGACGACAATCGTTGCTTCGGCAAGCCGGCCCAGGACAGCGGCGCGCATCTCGTCCGCCGTGGTTATCTGGACGAACTCGACGCCCGGCGGAGGCGTGAGCGGCGAGATGCCGGAGATAAGAATCACGCGCGCGCCGCGAGCCGCCGCAGCCTCGGCCACGGCGTAGCCCATCTTGCCGCTGGAGCGATTGCCGAGATAGCGGACGGGGTCGATCGCTTCCCGCGTGCCGCCTGCGGTGACGACGACTGTATCGCCGGCAAGGTCGCGCCGTGGAGGGCTGACCCGCCGATCCAATTGTTCAAGTATTACTTTGACAATTGCTTCTATCTCTGCGAGTCTGCCAGGGCCAACCATCCCGCAGGCGAGATCGCCCACACCAGGCGGCACGATCTGCACATGGCGATCTGCCAGGATGCGAAGATTTGCCTGGGTGGCCGGATGCGCCCACATCTCGCTGTTCATGGCCGGCGCGACGACTACCGGAGCAGGCGTGGCCAGATAGAGCGTGGTCAGGAAATCGTTGGCGAGGCCATGGGCGAAGCGGGCCAGCAGGTCGGCTGTGGCCGGCGCCACGACCAGAATGTCGGTGGATTGCGCGACGGCTATGTGCTCGATCGCCGAATCGACGTTGGGTTCGGCTTGCTCGGTGCCCCACAGGCCGGTGATGACCTTGTGCCCGGTGATCGCGGCGAAGGTGAGCGGTTGCACGAAGCGCGCGGCCGACTCGGTCATCACCACGTGGACGTCCAGAGCCTTCGCCTGGAGCGCACGTACCAGTTCCGCTGCCTTGTACGCAGCGACGCCGCCGGAGACCCCTACCGTGACCTTCATAGAGGTCGATTTTAGACCGTTTTCAAGGCCTAGAGCATTTTCGGTAATAGTGTGACCCGCGGAGATGCGCTCGGTGCGGCTTTTCCGTTAAGAAAAGCCGCGAGAACGGTCGCTAAACCGTCTACACCTATACCGAAAATGCTCTAGCGTGCGAACGTATTCAGCGGCGCATCTCCGCTATGCGGCTTCGGCTTGTCCTGATAGCTGACCAGACCCGCATCCAGCTCATCCTGCGCCACCCGGCAGGCCTTGCCCGACCGGGTGTTCACCAGCGGCTGCGAACCATTCTGCAACTGGCGAGCACGGCGAGCAGCTACAAGGACGTAACGGTAGTTGCTGTCGAACCCCTGTTTGATTTCCATACTCCGACCTCCTGAAGCACTGCTCGGGTCAACGAGTCCGCGCCGGTTCCCTGACGCCGAACGCCGTCAACACCGGAATGACGCGTTCCATCGCGTGACCCCGCCGGCATCTTTCAGCGATGGCCAGTAGCCGCTTGATATCCTCGCCTCCGGCACCGCCTGACGGCTGGCCCCGATGGAACCGCTCACTCGCAACGATGGCCTCCAGCCCTTCTACAGCATGGTCGAGCACATCGTTGACGAGAATATAGTCATATTCGTCGTACTTCTCAATCTCCACGCGGGCCTTGGCCAGTCTGGTCTGGATTTTCTCTTCGGAGATTTTTCCCTCCGCCCGGCTGCGGCTGCGGAGACGTTTCTCCAGATCGCCGGGTGTGGGCGGCATGACGAAGATACTGACTGAATCGGGCATCTGCTGCCGCACCTGCGCTGCGCCATTGACGTCGATGTCGAGCAGCAGATCGTTGCCATGCTTCTTGGCATCGGTGAGTGATTGGCGCGCTGTCCCGTAGAGTTCGCCGAAGACATCTGCCGACTCCAGAAACTCATTCGCCTGCTGCATTCGCTCGAAGGTCGCGCGATCGATGTAGTGGTACTCGCGGCCTTCCTCTTCAGAGCCACGCGGCGGACGCGTCGTGTAGCTGATGGAGAAGTCCAAGCCGCTGACATACGAGCGCAGCTTGTTGACGAGGGTGGATTTTCCTGAACCCGAGGGAGCGGAAATGATGAAGAGGATGCCTGCCAAGCGTGCTCCGAGCTACCTCGCCCCTCGGTACGGTGAAGACGGGGGAAGAATGGATACAGCGGAATCCGCCGGATGACGGGGTGGGGCCATGACTGTGGGATATGCCGGGGCGTAGAGGACTGGCACCGCCGGCCGCGCGCACGCCCAGACCAGTGCGACTACCCAGCCGATAAACGTCCAGCCCACAAAAAGATTCACTAGAAATATAGGCAGCGTGTTCGGGTGATTGCGGGACCTCGCGACCAGAGTGGGCAGGAAGAGCAGAGCGAGGCTGAAGGCGATACCAACCAAGGTCCCGAGGGCGACAAATGCACTGAGCATCTTTGGCTCCTCTCCACACTCACGATGACTGAAGTTCCTTCAATTCTCGCACGGCCCGCCACGCGCACCAATGGCGAACCGGGTCCAACCTACGGCTTTGGTGTGACGGGCGAAGCCCCCCTGCGTCATTCGAGGTTCTGTACCTGCTCCCGCGCCTTTTCAATCTCCGACTTCAGTCCCAGCCCGATCTCCGTCACCTGGCTACCGGCGCCGGCGATGCCAGCCGTCTTCGAGAGCATGGTGTTGGCTTCACGGTTCATCTCCTGCAGCAGGAAATCCAGCTTCTTTCCCACCTCGCCACCCTCGGTGAGCATCTGGCGGAAGTGTTCGACGTGCGCTCGAAGCCGCGCCAGCTCCTCCGTCACGTCGCTGCGCTCGGCCAGGATGGCAGCTTCCTGTAGCAGCCGCTCACGATCCGCCGCCCCCGCCAGCAGAGCCGAGATGCGCGCGCTGGTGCGCTCGAAGTGCGCCGTCTGCATGGGTCCGTGCAACTCACTGACGCGATCGACCAGCCCAGTGATGCGATCGGCAATCGTTGCGAGCTCCACGGTCAATGCGGCGCCCTCCTGGCCACGCATCTTTTGCATTGCAGAGACCGCCTCCGGCAGCGCAGCCATTACGGAGCCTTCGATCAGCTCCATCTCGGCGGTGCGCACATCGGCATTGCCGTTGGCGCTACCGCCCTGGGCGCTGGTGCGAAAGACGCCCGGCAATTGCAGGATTGCCTGCAGACTGGGTGTCTCGCGCAGGCGATGCTCCGCCGCCGCAGCCCGGAAAGCCGCGATGTAACCGGCGACCAGCCCATGATCCATCTCCACCTGCTGCTGCGAGGCGCGCTCGATGGTAAGGGTCACCTCGAGATGGCCGCGCGAGATTGCAGACTTGAGCTCGCGGCGCAACTGCATCTCCAGCGCCTCCGAGCCGGCGGGCATGCGCAGGTGCAGATCGAGAAAGCGGTGATTCACCGCCTTCAGCACCAGCGTCCAGCCGAGCGACTCGTTGACCCGGCCGCGATGCCGCGCGAAGCCGGTCATCGAATAAATCGGCGCGCCCTGCGCCAGTTTCGTCGGTTTGCTCAAACCTTGACTCCTGCCGCCATGACCGGCTCGCTGGCTCCGTCGGGCTCGTCGGCAAACTGCAATTGATATAGCCGCTGATACATAGGCGAGGTGCGCAACAGTTCGTCATGCGAGCCCACCGCGGTGATTCGCCCCGCTTCCACCACAGCAATGCGGGTCGCCCGGCGCACGGTGGAGAGGCGATGGGCGATAACGAAGACCGTCCGGCCCAACATCAGGTTCGAGAGCGCCGCCTGCACCAGCGATTCGCTTTCGGTATCGAGCGATGACGTCGCCTCATCGAGGATGAGGATGGGCGCGTTCTTGAACAGCGCTCGCGCGATGGCGAGCCGCTGCCGTTCCCCGCCGGAGAGACGAAAGCCCTTCTCGCCGATTACGGTGTCGTAGCCCTCCGGCATGGCGGAGATGAAGTCATGCGCCAGGGCCACGCGGGCGGCCTCCTGTACCTTTTCAAGCGGCACATCCGGCTGGCCGTAAGCGATGTTGTTGCGCACTGTGTCGTTGAAGAGGATGGTCTCCTGGGTGACGTTGCCGATCAGCTTGCGCAGCGAATCGGTCTTCAGGTCGCGCACATCCTGGCCATCCACCAGCAGACGGCCACCGGTGACGTCGAAGAAGCGCGGGATGAGGTTGACCAGCGTCGTCTTGCCGGCACCGCTCGGGCCCACGAAGGCGACCACCTCGCCCAGCGGCACCGTAAGGTTGATGCCGGAGAGAACCTCTTTCTCCCCTTCTTCCGAAGCGTAGGAGAAGCGCACGTTTTCGAAGTGGATCTGGCTGCGGAACGCCCGCAGCGATTTTGCGTGCGGCCGGTCCCTGACCGTGTCCTGCTCATCCATGAACTCGAATATGTTGCCGGAGGCGCCCAGGGCCTGCTGGAAGTTGTTGTAGAAGAGCGCGAATTTGCGCACCGGATCGTAGAGCTTGAACACGGCCACGATAAAGACGAAGAAGGCGGGTTCGGTCAACGCTCCGTCCCGAATTTCGGTGCGGCCCACCAGCAGCAGCAGCGCGATCGCGATGGAGCCGATGATATCCATAAGCGGCGAGCTGATGGCCTGCGCGCGCACCGAGCGCAGATTCGCATGGAAAAGCCGGCGAGCAGCCTCCTTGAAGCGCGTCAGCTCCCAGAACTCCATCGTGAAGGCCTTCACGATGCGATTGCCGGTGATGGTCTCGTGCAGGATGTTCTGAATCTCGGCGAGCTTGTCCTGCCCGTGCCGCGTGGTGTAGCGAACGCTTCTGCCCACGCGCCGTGCCGAGCTGATCACCACTGGAATGAAGATGACCAGTACCCAGGCCAGCTTGCCGCCGACGACGACAACGACGCACGCCGTGAAGATAAGCGTAAAGAACTGCTGCAAAAACTCGGACAGCACCGAAGACATCGCGTATTGGACGCGCTCGATGTCATTGATGATGGTGGAGAGGATGGTGCCGGTGGCGTGCTTCTGGAAGAACTGCACCGAGCGGCGCAGGATCGCCTGATACAGGTCGTCGCGCATGTCCGTGATCATGCCGAAGCCGGCATAGTTGATCAGATAGGTGCCGGTGTAGTCGCAGATTCCTTTGAGCACGGTCGAGACAATGAGTGCGAAGGCAACGATGTTCCAGGGATTATGGAGGTGCGATGGCACAAGCTGCTGCAGGTTGATGGAGAAGCGGCCGTTGAAGAGCGCGAGATCACGCTCCGGCGACTGGGGATTGAGCACCGTCTTGAGAATCGGGCCGACGAGCAGGACGCGGAAGGCATCCAGCAGGCCGACCGCGGCCAGCAGCACAACCGCTGCGATTGCCTGAACCGCGTAGCGGCGCACGTAGAAGAGCAGCCGCCCGATCCGACGAACTCCGCTCACCGGCGCATCTCCGAAGCGAGAACCTCTGAGGCTTCAGACGAACCATACTGCGTCAGTTGTTGCGGATACATGGGGCTATTGTAGCGACACAGGAGGCTGCCGTTCTCTTCAGCGGGGCATGTCCCGATGCGTGGTTTTCACCCGGTAACCGGCTTTGGCCAGCCGCCTGCGGATCTCTTCGGCAATCATGACCGAGCGGTGCTGCCCACCGGTGCAGCCGAAGCCGACGGTGAGATAGCTCTTTCCTTCCTGGATATAGTGCGGCAGCAGGAAGAGAAGCAGATCGGTGGTCTTGTCGAGGAACTCTTCGGTCTGAGGAAACTGCCGGATATACTGCGCGACCTTGGGGTGCTTTCCGGTGAGCGGTCGGAACTCGGGGATGAAGTGCGGGTTGGGCAGGAAGCGCACGTCGAAGACCAGGTCCGCCTCGAGCGGTACGCCGTTCCTGTAGCCGAAGCTGACGAACGACACCATCAGGTTCTTGCTGTCGTTGGTGCTGCTGCCGCGCTCGAACTTGCTCAGGACGAAGGCGCGCAGCTCGTGCACATTGTGCTGCGAGGTGTCGACGGTTGCATCCGCCATCTTGCGAATGGGATCGAGCAGGCGGCGCTCGGCGTGGATTGCCTTGACGACGGTTTCGGTTCTTCCCAGCGGGTGAGGACGGCGCGTCTCGGAGAAGCGGCGCAGCAGCACGGCATCGGACGCCTCGAGGAAGAAGACCTGGGTCGGCACAACCTTGCGAAGCTGCTTGAGCAGCTCGGGAAACTGGTCCAGCCGCTGTCCCTCGCGCACATCCACCACGAGCGCGGCACGCCGGATCTCCCCGGACTGGCGCACCAGATCGGCAAATGCCGGCAGCAGATCAAGCGGCAGATTGTCTACCGAGTAGTAGCCGAGGTCCTCAAACGCCTTGAGGGCCGAAGCCTTGCCCGAGCCGGAGAGCCCGGTAATGATGACAAGTTCGGGCGGCAGGCCGTCATGCGGCGCGTGTGTGCCGTCGTGTTTCGTATTCCGAGCCAGACGCGGGCTCGCTGGGGGTGCGGCTTTGCGCGGCATGGCCACATGCTAAAGCATTCCCCTGCTGCAAACGTTCTACGTTGCAATAGTTTCAGGAAGGAATGGCAGGAAAATCGTCCATTTAGCGCGGGCAGGCACCGCGGGCGCCCTTTGAGGGGACGCCCGCAGTTCGTTTTGAGGATTACTGGACAGTTAACAAGGCAATGCGATCAGTTCCATCACCCCGTCGCGGCGCCGATGCAGCACACGTAAGTCCCCGGCGGGATCGCGAAAGACGAAAACATCTTTGTCGCGCAGCTCGGACTCCTTGACCGCCTCATCGAGGCTCATCGGCTGCTCCGACAGGCAGTCGTCGCAGTGAACCACATGGGGCTCGGCAATCTCCCCGCCGTGCGATGGGCTGTGCACCCTCACGGGCGCGTGTTTGCGGCCGTTGCCATTGCCGTTGGCGGGCTTCGGCGCAGGCGTCTTTGCCGCCGGAAGGATCGGCTCCGCCACATCCGGCAGAGCGGCTACCGACATGGGGTTATTACGCGGCCGCGAGAGCTGCGGCTCGTGCGAGGCCTTGCCGTCCTTGGGCTCGCGCGTCCGGCTGCGGAATTTTCCCTTGTGCTTGATCGCCTGAAGCTCGGCCTTGGCCAGCGCATCGCGGAGCGCTGTCTCCATCATGCTCGATTCGCACAGACCCACGATCGTCTGAAATTTGGTCTGCACGGTCACTTCTGCGGTATGCCGGTATTTTTCTTCGGTGAGAATCACGTGAGCGCTGCAACTTCTACCAACCACTTTGCTGACCCGATCCAAGCCCTCCTCAGCCAGGCGACGTAGTGAAGGGGTAATCGCAACCTGGCGTCCGGTGTACTCCACCTGCATAAGCGAACCTCCTAGGTATCAAGATGCAAATCCCGCGAGGGGAGATGATCGTACACCAGAGGACGCGGTGCAAGTCTCAAATGCGCACGCGACGCTGATGGGTGCTCGGTATCCTCATGTCTTCCCGATACTTAGCAACGGTCCGGCGGGTCACCTGAATGCCCTGCGATTGCAGCACACTGGCGATGAAGTCATCGGTCAGCGGCTTCTTGGGGTCCTCTTCATCGATCAGCTTTTTGACCTTCCGCTTGAGCAGCATCAGCGGGGTGCCTGCGCCTTCCGGACCGCCCGCGGCCTCGGAGAAGAAGAAGCGCAGCTCAAAGACGCCTTGCGGCGTGTGCACGTATTTGTTCGAGACCGCGCGGCTGACCGTGGAGGGGTGGACGCCAATCTCTTCGGCGACATCCTTGATCATCATGGGGCGCAATGCATCGACGCCGCGCTCCAGGAACTCCGGCTGGCGGCGGACGATGGCTTCGCAGGTGCGCAGGATGGTGCTCTTGCGCTGCTCGATGTTGCGGATCAACTGCAGCGCGGAGCGATAGCGCTCCTTCACGTACTCCTTCACTTCGCGCTCGGTATTGCTCTGCGCCAGCAGCTTGCGGTAGCCCTGGTTCAGCCGGAGCGTCGGCATGTCTTCTTCGTTCATGACGACGACAAATTCATCGCCGCGCTTGACGAAGACGACGTCGGGCTCGATGAGGCGCGCCTCCGTGCGGTTATAGCGCTGGCCGGGCCGCGGGTCGAGCGCGCGGATAAGATCGACCGCCTGCTGCACATGCTCCGGCGGCTTCGAGACAGCGCGCGCCAGCGCCGTCAGATCGCGTTTCTGCAGCAGCGGCAGGCACTCATCGATGATGTGCATCGCGGTACGGAAGAGCGTGCGCCGCACGACAACGTCCGCCTCGTCTTCGATCGCGGCATCGGCCTCGCCGAAGATCAGGTCGAACTCGTGCTCCTGCTGCCGCACCTGCAGGCTAAGGCACTCGCGGAGGTCGCGCGTCGCAATGCCGCTGGGATCGAGAGAGCGCACCAGCGCGAGCGCCTCGACGAGCAACGTGCGTGCAACCTCCCGCATCGCTGCGCTGTCTTGTTCCAGAGCGAAGCCGGCCAGGAGCTCTTCGTCCGTCGCGAGCAGATAACCGTCTTCGTTGAGATTGCCGACAATGTACTCCGCGGCCTCGCGCAGCGCCGGCGCAATGCTGAGCGATCCAAGCTGCCAGCAGAGATGATCGGTGAGGGTGTCGGGCTGGGAGAGGAAGTTTTCGAAGGAAGGCTTCTCGCTCAGCTCGAAGCTGTTGGGCGTGCGGAAGCCGGGATCGAGATAATCCTGGAAGTAGGAGCCGAAATCGATCTCCGCGAACGGGTCTTTCTCCTCTTTGGGTGTCTCGACCGAGGCCGTCACCTCTTCGGCTGGCCGCTCCCGCTCCGCCTGGCGTCCCTCGACATCGTCGAGCAGCGGCACGCTCTCTTCGATCTCATCGAGGACTGGATTCTCCGCCATCTCGGACTGGATCATCTCCCTCAGCTCAAGTTTGTTCAGCGCCAGCACACTGACCATCTGCATGAGACCAGGGGTCAGTATCTGGCGTTGAGCCACCTTGAGGCTCAGCTTGGGCTGAAGAAGTGTCATTGCCACCTGTTGAAGCACTTTCGGGATTGGTGGAGAGCGTCCAACGATTGCTCTCGTGGCTTTTCTTGAGGGAAAAGCCACGCCGAGAGAATCTCCGCGGTCCACGGAATTACCGAAAATGCTTGGATGCGTATCACGTTCACCGCCCATAGCTTACAGCGCGGGAGGAGGCGGATGCACCTTTTCGTTTCGGCTTCCCGCATCGCCGGTAATCACACGATCGCGGGAGACGTGAGCGGATTTAATTCAACGAGAAGCCTTCGCCCAGATAGACTCGCCGCACCTCGGGATCGCGTCCCAGGGCTTCCGGCGTACCGTCGCGGAAGATCTTGCCGTCGTTGATGATGTACGCGCGATCCGTTACCGAGAGCGTCTCGCGAACATTGTGGTCGGTGATCAGGACGCCAATCCCGCTCGCCTTGAGGTCGAAGATAATCTCCTGCAGGTCGAGTACCGCGATCGGGTCGATACCGGAGAAGGGCTCGTCCAAAAGAATGAAGGAAGGCTGGATACAGAGACAGCGGGCGATCTCCACGCGCCGCCGCTCGCCGCCGGAAAGGGCATAGCCACGCGTCTTGCGGATGTGCCCGAGATTGAGCTGGTCGATCAGCTTTTCTGCCCGCGCACGGCGCATCTCCCAGGAGATGGCCTGGGCCTCCAGCACCGCCAGAATATTCTCTTCGACCGTGAGCTTGCGGAAGACCGACGGCTCCTGCGGCAGGTAGCTGATGCCGAATTGCCGCGCCCGCAGGTACATGGGAACGCGCGAGATATCCTCGCCGTCCACCAGGATGCGTCCCCCATCCGGCGCGATCAGGCCGACGATGATGTAAAAGCTGGTGGTCTTGCCGGCGCCGTTGGGGCCAAGCAGCCCGACGACTTCACCCTGTGTGATCTGAAGGCTGACGCCGCGTACGACCTGGCGTCCCTTGTAGGACTTGGCGATCTCGTCGGTATGGAGCTTCTGCAACGTCCCTCGTCATGCCGGCGGCCTCGCGCTGCTACTTTGGAACTTGTGTGTCCGTAACCGCGCGGGCAGTCCCGCCATCCACCTCGACGCTATCACCGCGATTGGTGAAAATCAAAGCCGAACCTGATACCGTTCCATGTTCCGGATCGGCCATGCGCGCCGGCTCCCCTGTGCGCCCGTAGAGGACAAACTTTCCATCCGATGCGGTGTAGACGAGGCGCTCTCCCTCGCCGCTGCGCGTTCCCTCATCCACTTGGACCTTGCCTTCGGCCACCATGTGATCCACCGAGCCGCGCGGATTCGGAACTTTGGTCGCTCCGCCGCCCCCCGCTCCATTCCTGGTCATGAACAGATCGGCCTTTTCGGCGCGCACCCGCCCACTGGCCTGCTGCGCCACGACGTCGCCCGCGAACGTTGCCTTGCGCTCGCCGCCGGAGTATTGGAGCGAGTTCGCGTCCACGCGAATCACAGCCTCGCTCCCGGTTGCTTTCGAGCCCGGATCGGCGAAGACACAGTGCACTCGTCCCTCGCCTGCCTTCTCAGGAGCAATCAGCATCTGCTCCTGGCGATCCAGCACGATGGTCGCTGCCGCCACTGAATTCGCCGCCTGCCACACGCGAGCATCCTGGCCGCCGCCATACAGGATTGCCTCATCGCGGTCATGATCGAAAAAGACCTTCTCCGCCACCGCATGTACGGGGGCCTGCGCGCTCGCTCCCTGATGAAACGTCACCTTGACATCGTGATCTGCCGTTACGGCGCCACTGAGCCGGTAGAAATCGATCATCTGGGCCGTCATCTCGGCTTCTTCGTCGCTCAGACGTGGCGAGCCTTCGAGATGGATGATCTGCCGCGGCCCGTCGAGAGTCGCGATATCGGCAGTTGCCTGACTACGCCATGGCTGGCCCTGACCGTTGGCGGTCGGCTTGATCTGCACAATCGCCACGTGGCCGCGCTGCACCGCGCGCTCGACCAGGCTGGGTGGAATCTGGTCAGGCTTGCGCTTCTGCTTCTGCTGCTCGGTGCTCTCCGACGCAAAGGTGATGTCCAGCGTATCCCCGGTGCTGGTTTGGCTCACGCCGCTGGGATTGGTATTGGTGAGGTAGGTATTTCCCTGGGCATGCAGAGTATCCAGCGCGCGGCCTTCGCGCAGCGCGGCCTGGATCACGTCACCCTTCATCACCGTATTCTGCGGCGGCGAGTCGGAGTAGATGGTGTGCTCGGTGAGCACCGCGCCGCCCGAGGCCATCAGCTTCTGTGCTTCGGCGTGTCCCTGCGGTGACGGCACAAGATCGATGGTGACCGTCGAGCCCTTGACCTCGCGCGTGATCGAGCCGTGCGGATCGCCGGGCGGACCGATCTCCTGGTCCACCACCGTGACCGCGTTGTGCATCTCCACTCGCTTCAGTTCCCCATCCGGACCAAGCTGCAGGATGCCCTGATTCGCATCGCCGTGGATCGAATGCGGTCCCTCCTCCGCGGAAAAGAGCAGTCCGCCATCGAGCGTTGCCTGCTGCGTGTTGCCGCGCTCGTCCATCAGCACTTCCACGGCCGAGGCATGAAGCTGGCGCCCTGCGTCATCCTGCATATTCACGTGGCCATTTGCGTCTGCCTTCTCGGCGGTGCCATCCCGGCGGAAGTAGACCAGCGCCTCCTCGGAGGTGGTGTGCTCGCCCGCATAGCGCACGTCGTCCTTCAGCAAGGCAAGCTGCCGCGTGGTGCGATTGAACTCCGCATGATCCGCAGCCAGCACCAGCGGCCCCTTCGTCAATTGCGCGGTGAAGTGAACATCCTTCTGCAGAATCAGCAATCCCTCGCTTGCATCGTAGGAGGCGCCGAGAGCGGTACCCTTCGCATCCGCCACCGAGAACGCCACCGGTGCGTCGGTATTGGCCTCGCCGGTCTTCTGATTGAAGACGAGCCCGCTGGTCTCGGCGTGCACCGTGCGGTTCTGCGGCACCGTGCCGCGCGTTCCGGCGGGCGCCTGCACATCCAGATGGACCGGTCCCAGAGCCCGCGCGGTGCCCTGTGCAGGGTCGTACTCGAAATCATTGCCGTAGACGTGATCGTTGCGCGAGCCGTCCTTGCCATAGAGAGTGATGCTCACGTTGTGCAGGGTTGCGCGGCCGCCGCCCTTGTACTGGATCAGACGGGAAGCGTGCAGCGTGAACAACGTATGTCCACCCTGCGATTTCGAGAAGGTGAATCCGTTGGCATCCTGCTGGATGTTGACCCCGAGCTTGCCTGGAAGATCGCGGCCGAAGTGGCTCAGCTTGTACCGCGTCAGGGCGAAGAAAACGAGGATGACGGCGATCAGCGCTCCAGCCAGCAGCAGGATCCAGGTGCGCAGCTTCTCTATGGTGATCCGCATTTAGCTCGCCATGACCCCTCGTGGCCGCCCGCTCCCCCAAGACTACAATCTTTAAGTGGCAGATCAACTTTACCTAAGCCTGTGGTTCCCGAACTTCCGGCTTGCCGGGCTCGGTCCCGCGCTGGTGGGCGTCCTGGGCCAGGTTGCCAGCGCAGGCGGTGCATCCGCCGTCACGGCGGCGGCCGTCTATCCGATCTCCTGGAACGAAGCGCCCGTCTACCAGCGGGTCTATGACGAGGCAGACGGCGAAGCGGCACAGCCCGAATCGGCGGTGGCCGAGGCCATGGAGATGCTCCACGAGGACTACGCCTACGAGTTTGAGGTGAAGTGGGATCTATGGGTGCCGGAGACCGGCGGCGGTCTGGACACGCTATGGCGGCAGGAGCCGCGCGCCCTGCGCGTCACCGGTTTCGGGCCGGAGTTCGACCAGGGCAGTTACGAGTTGAATGGGCACATTCGCATTGACTTCGGCACCGATGCGCCATTCTTGCAGGAGGATGTAACGCTCGAGGCGGAAGCGGCAACCCACGTCCAGCAGAATGTACAGAAGCTGATCGATGTCACCCAGGCGATCCAGAACAACCTCGCCGTCTCCAGCCGACTGCTCTGGTCCGAGAGCGGCGAAAGCCTGGCCGAGAAGCTGATCGCGCGCCTGCAGCGGCTAAACTGAACAACAGCGCCTGCGGCTGCATGGAACGATACGGACAGCGCTGCTCTACACTATCCGCATGCTCGACGAAGCCTCCTTCCGCCAACATGCCGACGCTGCACTCGAAGCGCTGAAGCGCAGCCTCATCCACGCCGAAGAACAGGGCGACTTCGAAGCGGAAGAACATAACGGCGCGCTCAACGTCGTCTTCGAGGAGCCGCCGGGGAAGTTCGTCATCACGCCGAATACGCCGGTGCGGCAGATCTGGATCTCCGCGCTCTCAACCTCCTTCAAGCTGGAGTGGTCTCACGACGCCGAGGCATTCGTGTTGCCCAAGACCGGGGAGACGCTGAAGCAGGTGGTGGAGCGGGCCATCAACCAGCACCTGGGCATGGATGCGGGCGATGGCGGCGCCGTGTCACTGCACTAACCATCGCCACATGGAGACGCCCCGCCGCGCCACTCTTTCTGTCGCCATCATCACGCTGAATGAAGAGGCAAACCTGCCCCGCACGCTCGCGAGCGTCGCCTGGGCAGACGAGATCGTCGTGGTCGACTCCGGTTCGACCGACAACACACGAGCAATCGCCGAGTCCCATGGAGCGCGCTTTGTCGTCGAGTCATGGCGGGGCTTCGCGGCACAAAAGAATTTCGCATTATCGCTCTGCACCTCGGATTGGGTCCTGTCACTCGACGCGGACGAAGCGGTCTCGCCGGAATTGGCGCTGTCGCTCCAGAAAGTGGCCGCTGCGGCGCCATCACACACAGCCTACGCAGTGCCGCGCCGCAACTTCTTTCTCGGCCGGTGGATTCGCCACGGCGGATACTACCCCGACGCCAAGCTGCGCCTCTTTCCACGCGGGCAAGGGAGGTTTCAGGAGACGCCGGTGCACGAAACGGCGGCTTTCGCCGGCAATGTCGAAACCCTCGACGGCGACCTGCTGCACAATGCATACCCTACGCTCGCAAGCTATCTCGACCACATGCAGCGATACAGCACGCTGGGAGCAAGCCTCGCAGCCGCGCGCGGACATACGGGACGTAGCCTGCTCAGCTTTCTCAACGGGGTGCTGCTCAATCCAGTGGCAACTTTCTGCTACAACTACGTGCTTCGCGCGGGATTTCTCGACGGCCGCGAGGGACTGCTGCTGCACCTCTATCACTCTGCGTACGTGAGCTGGAAATACGCCAAGGCGTGGGAGAGCTCGCGCCAGTTAACTCGTTAGCGCGGCAACGCGTCCAGATCGTACACGCGGGTACGCCAATAACTGACGTCGTACTCCAGCAGCGGCGGGGCGCAGAATACCGCGCGCATATGCGCAGAAGTCGGCCCCGCACGAATAGGCTCGATCGCATCGAAGCAGGACGGGTTGCTCTTGAAGTCCACCGACGAGATGTAATAGCGCACGCCGTACTGGCGCAGGACGCCGATCAGATCCTGCTGGCTGCGGATTTTTTCGAGAAATGCCGCATCCATCACCAGGCCCTCGGTCTGCACCATCGGATAGGGCAGCAGGAACCCAGCGGCGCCCCCGAGATCGCCCATCGCATAGGTGCCGGGATGCGTCCTGGCAAACTCCGCCAGGCGCATGCCATTGGTTACGTTTGGCAGGTCCTCGCTGCGGCGCATGATCAGCATCTGCCGGGCCTCCGCCAGCGCGACCACAGAGCTCGCGGCGAAGACGATTGTCACTATCGCCCGCGTATATCGGACCTCTGCAACCGAAAGCAGCAGGCAGAGCGTCGCGCACGCTGCCAGGTTGAACGTGTACAGATACCACGACCAGAGAAACCAGTCGCTGAGGAAGGAGAGCGCCACGAGTTGCTGCCATGGAAGAATCAGCACGGCGAGCAGCGCAATGCGCCGCGGGACGGACGTTTGCCGCAGGGCGAGCGGCAATAGCAGAAGTCCGATGATTGCCAGAACCGCCGGCATAAGATGCCGGTGTTCGTGAATGCTGAGCTGAAATGCAGAGGAGAATGCGCGGCCGCTGAAGCCGTGGGTTAGCCGCAGTTGCTTCGCCTCGCCGGAAACCGGAAGCAGCGAGTGAAAGTGCAGCACATTGATGGCGAGGTAGACGGCCAGCGGAATCATGCCGGCGGCCACGGCGATCGCCTTCCTCCAGGTCACGGCGGCATACGCCTCGTGCGAGATAGCGAGCAGCACCGCCAGGGCCATCAGCATTAGCGCAGAATCCAGGCGCGCCAGTACCATCACCGCCGCGGTGAGACTGGCGGCAAAGCACCGCCAAGCCGTCCATGGACCCTCGCGCACCAGCAGCAGGAGCAAGCCCAGAGCCAGCGGAATGACGAGCGTGACCTCCATGCCGTCTCGATACAGATCGAGGCTCGCAACAGCCAGAAAAACCGCTGCGGCGGCGCAGACTGGTCCGCGCGATGAATAGCAGCGCAGGATGCGATACGCGAGATGAAAGGTCACCAGCGTCATCGCGCTCGCGAGCAGCCAGACGACCGTGAGGATGTGATCGAGCGAATTAGTAAATCGGCAGATGGCCGCCATCACCAGAAAATAGAGCGGATGATAGCCATTGGTGGGGACGATTCCGTTGAAGGTGGAACCCCTGCCATGCGCCAGATTTTGCGCGACCTTCAGGTAGTAATAGAAGTCATCACGCGGCATGGACCAGTACTGCGGTCCAGCAGGCTGATGGAAGAAGAAAATGAACGCGGCGAGAGTGGCGAGAACTCCACTTAGCCCCCAGAGATAGATTGTTTCCGTCTGCTGCCAGGGGCGCGTAGGCATGTTGCACTGGCGCGATTATAGCGAAGGCAGGATCGCCGCAAAGCAATGTGAAATTGCTGAGAAACACGTCTCAGCGTGCCCACGGCGATACTTGCGGCAACATGGGTGCTCCCTCAGTCTGGTTCAGCCACTCTTGTTCAGCCACACGGGTCCAGCGGAAGCTTGACGATGACCGTCTCCACCAATCCGTCTCCGAACCCGGAAGCACGCTGGCCGGCGATTCTCGCGCTGTTTGCGATTGTGGGCTTGCGGCTGGCGCTTCCCCGCTCCTTAAGCGCCAGCCCGGCATGGGTCCCGCTGGTGGTGGTCACGCTGCTGGTCATCCCCACCCTGCTCGCGCGGCATATGCAGCGCCTTCAACTCAATCGATGGCTCGGCTTCGTGATCACCGCCATCGTCACGCTCGATATGATCTGGTCGCTCTCGCTGCTGGTGGCCGCGCTGCCGGCGCATACGCTGGCCCCAACTACGCTCCTGCGGTCCTCCGCCGTCCTGTGGGTCAGCAACATTCTCATCTTCGCGTCGTGGTACTGGCGTCTCGACGCGGGTGGCCCGAATGCGCGGGATCGCCGCGCCGTGCACCGGGAAGGCGCCTTTCTGTTTCCCCAGATGACGCTCGACGCATCCGACCCGGACTCGCCCGCCAGCGGCTGGTCGCCTGGCTTCGTCGACTATCTCTTCCTCGCCTTCAACACCAGCACTGCATTCTCCCCGACCGACGTGCCTGTGCTCTCGCGCTGGGCCAAGCTGCTGATGATGGTGCAGTCAAGCATCTCGCTGGCGACCATCGCCCTGTTGGCCGCCCGCGCAGTCAATATTCTGTGATCAAGTTGCTCGGGCCAAATCCTTACTATCTGCGGCCAGTTCGGAGGAACAAAAGGATGGTGCTTGCTCTGCAATCTATTCATCCTCTACCCTGATTAGTTTCCCCGAGGGAACTCATGCCTGATCCAGCAACTGTCGCAGCACCATCCGAACGTCATCCCTCAGCCGCGGAACGCGAGTGGACGCAACGAGTACTCGAGCCGGCATTGGCCAAGGCTCCCGAAAGGCCCATCGGCGCACGCAGCGGCATCAATGTCGATGCCGAAGGCAACGCGCGTTTCACTACTATCTCGGGGGCGCCCATCGAACGCCTCTACACCGAAGCGGACCTGCCGCAGGATTTCGTGCTGCCCATGCCGGGCCGGCCGCCGTATACGCGCGGCATCCATCCCACCGGCTACCGCGGCAAGCTATGGACGATGCGCCAGTTCTCCGGTTTCGCCACGCCCGAGGAGACCAATCTCCGTTACAAATATCTGCTCGCCCAGGGCGGCGATGGCCTCTCCGTGGCCTTTGACCTACCGACATTGATGGGCTACGACTCCGACGATGCGGAGAGCGAGGGCGAAGTCGGCAAGTGCGGCGTTGCCATTGATTCCCTTGAGGACATGGAGATCCTCTTCTCCGGCATCGATCTTGAAAATGTCACCGTCTCGATGACGATCAACTCGCCTGCATCCGTGTTATGGGCGATGTATCTCGTCGTAGCGGAGAAGCAGGGCGCGGACTGGAAGAAGATCTCCGGCACCCTGCAGAACGACATCCTGAAGGAGTATATCGCGCAGAAGGAGTACATCTACCCGCCTGCTCCCTCGATGCGGCTGGTAGTCGATACCTTCGAATTCGGATCGCTTCACACGCCGCGCTTCAACCCCATCTCCATCTCCGGCTACCACATTCGCGAAGCCGGGTCGACCGCGCTGCAGGAGCTCGCTTTCACGCTCTACGACGGGGTCGAATATGTCGAGTGGGCGCTGCGCCGCGGGCTGGCCATCGATGATTTTGCGCCGCGTCTCTCGTTCTTCTTCAACGCCCATAATGACTTCTTTGAGGAGATCGCGAAGTATCGCGCCGCACGCGGCATCTGGTACCGCACCATGACGGAGCGCTTTGGCGCGCAGAATGTGCGTTCCACCTGGATGCGCTTCCATACCCAGACCGCAGGCGTTTCACTGACCGCGCAGCAGCCCAAGAACAACATCGCACGCGTGGCCATCCAGGCGCTTGCGGCGGTGCTTGGCGGAACGCAATCGCTGCACACCGACGGCTTCGACGAAGCACTTGCGCTGCCAACCGAGGACGCGGCGCGGATCGCGCTGCGCACTCAGCAGATCCTGGCCTATGAATCCGGCGTGGCGAACACTGCCGATCCGCTGGGCGGCTCCTATTTCGTGGAGCGGCTGACCAAGGATATGGAAGATGGCGCCTTCGAATATTTCCGCAAGCTGGACGCCATGGGCGGCATGGTGAAGGCGATCGAGCATGGCTTCCCGCAAAAAGAGATCGCCGAGGCCAGCTACGTGTACCAACGTGCCGTCGAGAAAAAGGAGAAGATCATCGTCGGTGTCAACGACTACGTCGTCGAGGAGACGCCGCAGGAGATTCTCTATATCGGTGAAGAGGCGCGCGACCAGCAGACAGCCAAGCTGAAGCGTCTGCGCGCGCGCCGCTCGCAGAAGGCGGTGGATGGCACTCTGAAAACACTGCGCGCGGCGGCAGCCGAAGACCCGGTGACGCAGTCCGGACAGCTTTCTTCCGCAAACACGATGCCTTACATCCTGGATTGCGTCCGCGCCTACGCGACCGTCGGCGAGATATGCGCCGCGCTGCGCGAGGTGATGGGCACCTACACGGAAGTGAGCATCGCCTGACCGAACTTATTTTTTCCGCGGACGTGCAGCCGCACCCAGCGCTGCCAGCAGGCCCGCCGCCACCTCGATGCCGCGTCGCGCATCTGGAGTGTTCATCCGGCTCACCAGTGTGAAGAGTGACGGCGGCGCGCTCCTCCTTCTCTTCACCTTGTCATCGCCGCCGATTGCAGTCTCAATCGTTTGATTGATGTTGCCCAGCACCTTGCCGAGAACAATCAGGTTGCGCAGCCCATTCACCATCTCCGGCTCGCTCACCATCCCGACCGCATGATTGATGATCGAATCCTGCGCCGCCAGCGCGCCGCGCAGCAGTTCCAGCGTCCCGCTCTCGTGCGCCTGCTCCAGCAGTTGATAGGCGCTCAAGATGGCGTCGGCATGTTCCGCAGGCGCCGCGTCGATCTTGCGCTTCAGCTCCTCGCGAGTGTCGGGTGGGGTGAAGACTCGATATGCGACCGGCTTCGCCATGACTTCTCTCCTATCGTGTGTGACCGTTGCGGTTGCCATTGCCGATCTGCACCAGTGCGGGGCCTGCGCCCGGCATGCGGTAGTCCGCACGCTTCCATTTGCGCTCTACTTCAACGCCACTCTGCGGAGTCGGTTTCCCGGAATAGCGGAAGTTCAGCGGGCGCAGTGGATTTTCATGCGGAACGAAGTCGAGTACCTTGAGCTTCACCGCAGTCTCTTTGTATGCCGGCGTGTGCACATCGCGATCCACCATGTTGCCGGTCAGCACATTGACTGGCCCTTCGGCAGAGGTGAGCGGCAGATACACCTGCTTTCCCTGCACACGATCGGTCACCAGCGCCTTCACCCGGATGGTGCCGGTTCGCGAGGTCACGTCGACCCATGTGCCACTTTGGATGCCGCGCTCCTTCGCCAGCTCCGGCGAGACCTCGAGGAACCGCTCCGGCGTCTCTTCCTGTATTCCCTTCACGCGGAATGTCATATTGCCTTCGTGGAAGTGCTCCATCAGCCGGCCGTTGTTCAAGTGGATGTCATATTCGTCATCTTGTTTCTCGCACGGTTCACGCCACTCCAGCGGATACAACCTCGCCTTGCCGTCGGGAAAGTGGAAGCTCTTCGTATACAGCAGCGGCTGATCAGAGCCGTCAATCGCCACCGGCCACTGGAGCGATTGGAAGCCCGCAAGTCGGTCGTATGTGACACCGGCAAACATATGCGACAACGACGCAATCTCGGCCATGATGTCCGCCGGATGGGTATAGCTCCAGCCGGCGCCCATGCGGTTTGCCAGATCCATCGTGATCTGCCAGTCTGCCTTGCTCTCGCCGATCGGATCAAAGACCTTGTACAGCCGCTGCACGCGCCGCTCCGTGCTCACGAAGGTGCCGTCTTTCTCCAGCGCCGGAGCAGCCGGCAGTACAACGTCGGCATAGCGGCATGTTTCGGAAAAAAAGATATCCTGCACCACAAAAAACTCGAGCCGCTCGAACGCTCCGGCAACGCGATTGGCATCGGAGTCCGCGCTCACCATGTCCTCTCCGGCGAGATAGACCGCCTTCAACTTGCCTTCATACACGGCATCCACCATCTCGTGATTATCCAGGCCCTTTTCCGGCGATATCTTCACGCCCCAGGCTTTCTCGTAACGCTCGCGCGTTTCCTCATCGGCGATCTTGTCATACCCCACTAGGTACTGCGGCATCGCTCCCATATCGCTTGTGCCCTGCACATTATTGTGTCCGCGCAGCGGATATGCGCCTGTCCCCGGCCGCATGTAGTTGCCGCTCACCAGGAGCAGGTTCGAGATAGCCGTCGAGGTATCCGAGCCGCTGCAGTGCTGCGTGATGCCCATCGCCCACAGGATGCATGTTGCCTTCGACTTAGCAATCTCGTGCGCGATCTCCACTAGCGTTTCAACCGGAACGCCGGTGCGTTGTGCAGCAAATTCCATCGTGAACGGCTCAAGACTCGCGCGGTATTTATCCAGATCGTTGACCCAGGTGTCCAGGAACTCCGTCTGCGCGAGTCCATTGTCCAGCAGATAGCGGCTGATCGCGGAGAGCCAGATAAGGTCAGAACTGGGCGCGGGGCGGATGTGGATATCGGCACGCCGCGCCATCTCATTTTCGCGCAGGTCGCTGACGATGAGCCGCTGGCCGCGCAGCTTGTGCGCGCGCTTCACCCGCGTCGCCAGCACCGGGTGCGACTCCGCCGTATTGCTGCCGATGACGATGGCCAGCTCAGCCTTTTCGATGTCGGCGATGGAACCGGAATCCCCGCCATAACCCACTGTGCGCCACAAACCCATCGTCGCCGGCGACTGGCAGTAGCGCGAGCAGTTGTCGGTGTTGTTGGTGCCGATGACGGCGCGGGCGAACTTCTGCATCAGGAAGCCGTCTTCATTGGTGCACTTCGATGAAGCGATGACGCCGATCGAGTCTGGGCCGTTCGCTTGCTTGATCTCGGTAAGCCGCCGCGCTATCAAGCCGAGCGCCTCATCCCAGCTTGCCTCGCGAAAATCTTGTCCCTCGCGAATCAGCGGCTTCTTCAATCGATCCGGATGGTTCACATAATCCCAGCCAAACTTGCCCTTCACGCAGGTCGAGATACCGTTCGCCGGGCCGTGCGTCGGTTCCACCTTCAGGATGTGGCGGTCTTTCGTCCAAACCTCGAAGGTGCAGCCGACGCCGCAATAGGTGCAGACAGTCTTCGTCTTCTTGATGCGGTCGGCGAGACGCATCGCAGCCTCGGTCTCGGACACCTGCATAATGGGGCCGTAGCCGATCTCCGGCTCGACATCCTTCACGATGTCGATCATCTTGTCGAGCGCCTGCTTGGGCCATTTCGTCATGTAGCCGGCCTCGCCCAGCATCGAGCGCTCCATCAGCGCATTGCAGGGACACACCGTGATGCAATGTCCGCAGCTCACACAACTCGACCCGCCAATCTGATGGCCGCCATCCCACAAGACTCTCGGATGGGCCGACTCCCAGTCGATGGAGAGCGTCTCGTTCACCTGCACGGTCTGGCACGCCTCCACGCATCGCCCGCACAGGATGCACTGGTCGGGATCGTAGCGATAGAAGGGGTTGGTGAAATCGCAGGGGTAGGGCTTCGGTTTGTACGGATGCTCCTGATGCTCCACCTTCAGCAGCCCAGTCGTGTTGTGTACCTCGCAGTTGCCGTTGTTGTTGTCGCAGACTGTGCAGTACAGCATGTGATTGCCAAGTATCCGGTCAAACGCCTCCTTCTGTGCGGCCTGCGCACGCGCGCTCTGGGTCACTACGGTCTCACCGCCAACGACTTTGGTCCCGCAGGCGCGTACCAGTTTGCCATCCACCTCCACCATGCAGGTGTCGCAGCTCTGTATTGGCCCCATCTGCGGGTGGTAGCAGACATGCGCCAGTTCGTGTATGCGCAGAATCGAATCGAGGAGCCATTCGCCGGTCTCGGCGGGTACCGCTGCCCCGTCCACTGTAATTTCTGCCGGATGGATGCCGAGCGGCCGCGGCGCTGAGACGAATTGATAATCGCCCTGATTGCCAGTCTGATCCCCACTCCAGACCAGCCGCTCCAGCTGATTCGGATTCTGCATGTCCTCACCCTCCGTACAGGTATCGTTATCGACATAGGATGCGCCCCCGGCGCATGTTGTCTCAGCCGCGGCCGAATCGCCGAAGCAGCCGGCGCAATCAAACAGATCAGGAGCGTCCATGGACTACGTGAATCTCGGTTCCACCGGAACAAAAGTCTCCCGGATCTGCCTGGGAGCGATGACCTATGGCTCGAAGCAGTGGCGGGAATGGGTGCTGGAAGAGGAGGCGTCGCTTCCCTTCTTTCGCCGTGCTCTGGAGGCCGGCATCAACTTCTTCGACACTGCCGACATGTACTCCGTCGGCCGCAGTGAGGAGATCACCGGCAAGGCGCTGAAGCAGTTTGGTCCGGGCCGCGACAAGCTGGTGATCGCCACTAAAGTTTTTAACAAGATGAGCGACGACCCCAATGACCGGGGTCTGTCGCGCAAGCACATCCTGCACTCCATCGACGCCAGCCTGCGCCGCCTGGGAACCGATTACGTCGACCTCTACCAAATCCACCGCTTCGATCCCGAGACGCCGATCGAGGAGACGCTCGAGGCGCTGGACGCCGTGGTCCGTGCCGGCAAGGCACTCTACATCGGTGCTTCGTCCATGTTTGCCTGGCAGTTCCTCAAGATGCTCGAATTCTCGCGGCAGAATGGCCTGGCCCGCTTCGTCACCATGCAAAATCACTACAACCTGATCTACCGCGAGGAGGAGCGCGAGATGATCCCGCTCTGCCGCGCGGAGAAGGTCGGCCTGATCCCCTGGAGCCCGCTGGCCCGTGGATTTCTAACCGGCAGCCGCAAGCGCGGCGAGGGCACAGGCGGCACCTTGCGTGCAAAGACAGACGAATACGCGCACGGGATGTACTACAAGGACTCCGATTTCACGGTCGTCGATCGGGTTACGGAGATCGCCAGGAAGCACGGCGTGAACAACGCGCAGGTGGCCCTCGCCTGGGTCCTGGCGCAACCCGCGGTCAGCGCCCCGATTGTCGGTGCGAGCAAGCTTTCGCATCTCGAGGACGCGCTTCACGCATTGGAGGTGAAGCTCACGCCCGAGGAGATCCGGTCGCTCGAAGAGCCGTACGAGCCTCACCCGGTCCTCGGCCACAGCTGATCACTCGGGCTGCGGCGCTTCGCCGGTATTGCTAGAAGTGCCGCAGCGGCTCTTCCTCATGCTCCGGCGAAGCGGTCGCGCGCGAGGTCTCGCGTTCGATCGAACGGCTCACCAGGTCGCGTGAGCCCAGTCCCACGGAAAGCGCCAGCGAGAGCACGATGCCGCCGAAGAGAATGCCGAATGCGATGTCGACGATCTTTTGCCCAATCTGCAGGTGATCCAGAGCCATTGCGGCGGTCAACACCAGCACCAGCCACTTCACTCCCAGACTCAGCAGGCGCGCGTACTGCAGGTTCATGTTCACCGCGCCGATCAGCACGCCGCGCGACAGAAAGCGCGCCACGATATTGCCCACCAGCAGGATGATCCCGGCGCCGATCAGCCTCGGCAGGTACGCGAGCAGCCCTTCCGCGATGCTCGATTGCGACGAGGCGCCGAAGGCATCCGCGCCCACCGCGATGCCGGTGACAACGAAGACCCAGAAGACCAGCCGTCCCACAAGCGTGGCCGGCGTCTGGTGTGGAGACCACTCCGTCACCGCTTCCGTGCCGCGGCCCAGCCGCTCATCGAAGTGCAGCGAAACCAGAGTACGGCGCACGATCCAGGCCAGCGCTCCGCCGATCAGCGAGAACAGCACCAGCGCCAGCAAAAAGGCCAGAATGCCGGGCAGCAGGGAGGCGAAGCGTCCCATCGCCTGCGCCATCGAATTGCTCAGCGTACCGCCGACTTGTTTCCACATGGATCTTTCCTCCCAACTACCGCGCTGCTCTTCCCTGAGCTATGGATTGAAACGGTCCGGCCAGCGCCAGCGCTGCACCAGGTATGGCTTGTTCTGTTCGAAGATGCGCTCCAGTTGCTCCTGGCGCGCCGCCGCGGAGACCGCGCTCTCCAGTTCCAGCACACGCGAGCCAACCCAGCCCAGATAAAGCGGGGCCATCGCGCCCAGCAGGTGGCCGCGGCTCAACGTACGCAGCCGGTAGGCCAGCGCGAAGTCATAGACCACGCGTGCCCACAGCGCATCCGGCATGCGAAAGCTCTCCATCGGCTGCCGGCTCAGCTTCTTTAGCTCCAGCAGGGTCACGGGCGGCAGCACCAGCGACCACAGCTCCTGCAGATTGCGCTGGCCGAGTTGAAACGCCTCGACCATCGGCCGCGGATCGGGCGATGTCTCCGCCGGAATTTCGCTTGGCAGGGGCTCTGTGCCGCTCTCCAGGGTGGAGTGCGAGCCGCGCACACGCTGCCACAAGCTCGCGTGGCGATCCACATCCGCAAATAACGGCCCTACGATCACCTGCAACAGCGTCGGCAGATCCATCCCCGTGGCCGCGTACTCGTGATGCACCGGCAGGTACACCTGGCAGACCTTCTTCTCGCGCAGAACCGCCTCGGTCGCCGGCCACAGCAGACCCTGGCCCGCCGCAGGCGTGCTGACGCTCTGCCGCAACCCCGGAAGAAACGCGGCTGACACCGCGAAGTCCTGTGCCAGGGGATAGCGCACGCGCTTGCCGTAGAGCGCCCGCGTTACCGGAGCGAGGATTGCCTGGTTCAGCAGGCCATCGAAGCGTCCGGCACGATAGAGCGGCATGGCGAGGTCGCACTGTTGCTCCAGAATGGGCAGCGCCAGCGCATCCACCGCGGCTGGCGTAAAGGCTGCCAGGTCAGGATTCAGAATGACGCAGGCACTTGCTCCCAGCGACTCCGCCTCCGCCAGCAACGCAGCATAGACCGCCGGTTGTCCCAGCCAGGACGCGGTTGCACTGGCAACAGCTGTGATCTCGCGCGCCACCAGCCGCACATCGCCGGATTCGCCCAGCGTCTCCAGCGCCTCGCTCATGCCCGGCGCGCACGGGTGCACCACGGCCATATGCCGCCCGCTGCCGCTCCACTGCGCGGCGACCGCCCGCACGTGCTCCACATCAACCAGGCCCGGCAGCCCCACAACCAGTTCTGTTTGCGAGGGGCCCGGGCGTTGCATGCCCGTCTCCTGCTCGACCTCTACCTTCGCCATAGGCCTACTTCCGTCGAATATCTCTTCTGCAGATGATGCTACCGAAGCGGCAGGGCGAGAATACCCGCAAGCGGAATCCGCACCCATGCCGGCCGGTTATTCAGCTCGTACATCAGCTCATAGAGCGCCTTATCCAGCACGTAGATCTCCAGCAACTGTTCAAAGGCCTCGGCCTTCGCGGGCACCACCATGCCGTCCGCGGCCTTCATAGTAAGCCGATACGCGCGCAAAAATGCGCTGCATACAGATTGCTCCCACAGCCGGGCCCAGGGTTCGAGCCGGTCCGTATCGCCCGGCCTGCGAGTCAGCACGCGCATCAGTCCGGAATATGCCGCATAGCTAAAGGAGCGCAGCATGCCGGCCACATCCTTGATCGGCGATTGCTTCGCCCGCCGCTCCACCAGCGAGCGCGCCGGCTCACCCTCGAAGTCCAGAATGACGAAATCGCCGCGCGTGCGCAGCACCTGACCGAGATGGTAATCCCCATGCACGCGCGTGCGCAGCCCTGCGGAGGAAAGATTGCCTACCCGCCCCAGCCGTTCCGCCACGCGACGGCGCCGGCTCAGTACCAAGCCGCTCATCTCTTCCACCTCCGCGGGCAGCCGCGAAAGGTTTTGCCGCAGCGCATCGAAGGCCGCGTTGGCATGCTCGGAGAGGCCGGTGCGCAGCAGCGACAGGTTTGCTTCTGTCATCGGCTCCGGCGCGAATGCCGCGTCGGGAGTCGGCTGGCCCAGCGCCAAGTGCATCTCGGCGGTGCGCCGTCCCAGCAGCGCCGCTGCATCCAGATACGTCCCGACATGCTCGCGTGTCCAGTCGTTCTCCGGCAGCTCGCTCAGCTCCGTCAGCGATACGTTGGCACGCGGGAAATGCTCCTCCGGCATCGTAACCACGGAGACCTGCTCGAAATAGCGCTGCAGCTCTTCGAGCGTCCACTCCCAGCCGTCGCCTTCGTTCGGCACCAGGCCCTGCAGCATGGCCAGCGTCGCGCATGCGCTCTCTTCCGCGGCAGGCGCCAACGGTTGATACTCCACCGAGCCGCCAAAGGGCGCGATGGCGCGAAATCCGCTGTGTTCGGTGAGATAGCGCCCAATCTCGGTATCGGGATTCGGCCCTGCCTGCTGGCGGCGGAAGACCTTCAGGATCAGCCGGCTGCCGAACAGGATCGAAGTGTTGCTCTGCTCGGCCGAGCCCCGCCGTGGCTCCAGCATCTCCTCACCGCGCAGCTCCGCAAAATGCGCGCTCGGCGTCCCGCGCACCTTGCCATGCTGCATCGCAAGCTCGTCCGCATTGCCGATTACCGCCAGAAGCTCGCGCGCGGCCTCATCGTCAAACAGCGCGTCGTGCAGATAGCCGCTGCCGTCGGACGTTGTCACCGCGGCAAGCACGGCTGCGCTGTGGCCTTTGCAGATGCTCTCTCCCGCCGTGCCAATGCTGATGGCCAGAGGAACAAAATATGTGTCCCGGTCGCCTCCGGCATAAGTGATATCGATCAAAACCAGCGCGTGATCGCCCATGTGTCCCCAGTCGCTGACGACCGTGGTAGCGATCTGCCGCGACTTCGCGCCGAACCAGCGCTGCTTCACCAAGAACGCCGGCAGCCACTCCCGCTCCAGCCGTTCCCGCGCCGCGCCGGCCAGCACCGTCTTCCAGTCTGCCGCATGTTGCAGCCGCAGCCCGGCATCCGCAGGCGCTTCAGGCTCTTCCGGCTCCAGCTCACCCTGCAGCTCCAGCCACAGGAAACCATACTGGTTCAGCGTGATCGAATAGGGCGTCTTTTCGATCTTCGGGAACTCTACATAGCCCAGCATCTCCACCGGCCGGAGCCCCGCGTATTCCGAGAGGTCAAGTTGCGCCGGCTGCGGGAAGCGCGACAGATTTGCCACGCACAGCACGCGCTCGTCGCCATCCTCGCGCACATAGGCAAGCACCTTGCGGTTCGATGGCTGCAGAAACTTCAGCGAGCCGCGGCCGAAGACGCGAAAGAGCTTGCGCAGCGCGATCATGTTGCGCATCCAGCTCAGCAGGCTGGAAGGATCGCTCTGCTGTGCCTCTACATTGATCGCCTCGTACCCCCACACCGGATCCATCACGACCGGCGAAAAAAGCTTTGCCGGCACCGCGCGGCTGAACCCCGCATTGCGATCACCTGTCCACTGCATCGGCGTGCGGACGCCGTTGCGGTCGCCCAGATAGATGTTGTCCCCCATCCCGATCTCGTCGCCGTAATAGAGGATCGGCGTTCCCGGGAAAGAGAACAGCAGGCTGTTCAGCAGCTCGATACGCCGCCGGTTGTTGTCTACCAATGGCGCAAGCCGTCGCCGGATGCCGATATTGATGCGCATCCGCGGATCGGCGCTGTAGGCGAAATACATGTAATCGCGCTCTTCGTCACTCACCATCTCGAGCGTAAGCTCGTCATGATTGCGCAAAAAAATTCCCCACTGGCAGTTCTCGGGGATATCCGGGGTCTGCGCCATGATCTCCGTGATCGGCAGCGCGTCCTCCTGGCGCAGCGCCATGTACATGCGCGGCATCAGCGGAAAGTGAAAGGCCATGTGGCACTCGTCACCGTCGCCGAAGTACGGCCGCACATCCACGGGCCACTGGTTGGCCTCAGCCAAGATGACGCGGCTCTCGTAATCCCTATCGATCGTGGCGCGGATCTTCTTCATCACCGCGTGCGTCTCGGGCAGGTTCTCGCAGTTGGTGCCGTCGCGCTCCACCAGGTATGGAATCGCGTCGACGCGCAGGCCGTCCACTCCCATATCGAGCCAGTAGCGCATGATGTTCAGCACCTCTTCCATCACCAGTGGGTTGTCGTAGTTCAGATCCGGTTGATGAGAAAAGAAGCGATGCCAGTAGTACTGCTCGGCGACCGGGTCCCAGGTCCAGTTGGACTTCTCGGTGTCGGTGAAGATGATCCGCGCGTCTTTATAGAGTTGATCGGTATCGCTCCACACGTAGTACGCGCGCTCCGGCGTGCCTTTCGGTGCGTGCCGCGCGCGCTCGAACCAGGGATGCTGGTCCGAGGTGTGGTTCGCCACCAGCTCCACCATCACCTGGATGCCCCGCTCGTGCGCCGCCGCAAGGAACGCCTTGAAATCATCCAGCGTACCGTAGCTCGGATTGACGTTCATGTAATCCGAGATGTCGTAGCCGTCATCGCGCAACGGCGACGGAAAAAATGGCAACAGCCACAGGCACGTAACCCCGAGATCCTGGATGTAGTCCAGTTTCTGTATCAGCCCCGGAAAATCGCCGATGCCGTCGTTGTTGCTGTCCATGAACGCGCGGACGTGCAGCTCGTAGATAACCGCGTCCTTGAACCACAATGGATCCGCCATGCTGCCCGGTTTCTTCAACTCGTTCTCCTCGTGCCAGGCTCGGGGCTACTTACGAATTTCAAACACGTGCGCGGGCATCTCATATGGTCGAAGCTCTACGTAATTGCGCGACCCTTGCCAACGATACCTGCGATTTGTCAAAAAATCGAAGACGTCAAAGGTCGACCCATCGCTCAGGCCTAGCGCCGCCAGATCAAGCGAGACGAAGCCGGCCTGCGTGTTCACCGGGTCCAGGCTCACGATGGTGAGCACCACGTCTGCTCCATCGTCGGTCGCCTTGCTGTATGCCATAATTTGTCCGTTGTCTGTCGGGTGAAAGACCAGGTTCTCGTTTCGCTGCAACGCCGCGTTGGCGCGTCTCGCCTGGTTGAGCTGTGTGATCAGCGGTCGCAGCGAGTTCGGCGCATCGCGGTTCCAGCGCTTGATCTCGTACTTCTCGCTGTTCAGATACTCCTCGCTTCCCTCCTTGAATGGAACATTCTCGCCCAGCTCAAAGGCCGGACCATATATCCCATAATTCGACGAGAGCGTCGCGGCCAACACCAGCCGGCTCTTGAACGCATTCGGGCCGCCTGTCTGCAGGCCAAAGGGCAGAATGTCCGGCGTATTCGGCCAGAAGTTCGGCCGCAGATACTCGAAGACCTCCGTCTTCGTCAGCTCGGTCATGTACTGCATCAGCTCGAGCTTAGTATTGCGCCAGGTGAAGTAGGTGTAGCTCTGCGTGAAGCCCAGCTTCGCCAGCCGCTCCATCACGCGCGGCCGCGTGAACGCCTCTGCCAGAAAGATTGCGTCAGGATAGACCGCCTGCACCTCGGCGATCACCCACTCCCAGAAAGGAAACGCCTTGGTGTGCGGATTGTCCACGCGGAAGATACGCACGCCCTTCTCCGCCCAGAAAGTGAAGACTTCCTTCAGCGCATCCCACAGCCCCTGCCAATCGCTCGACTCGAAATCCAGCGGATAAATGTCCTGATACTTCTTCGGCGGATTCTCCGCATACTGGATCGATCCATCCGCGCGCTTCTTGAACCATTCCGGATGCTCCGTCACCCAGGGATGATCCGGCGCGCACTGGAAGGCGATATCCAATGCCAACTCGATCTTCCGCGCGCGTAGCTCCTCGATCAGATACTCGAGATCCGCAAAGCTCCCCAGTTCCGGCAGGATCGCAAGATGCCCGCCCTCCTTCGCGCCGATCGCCCACGGGCTGCCCACATCGCCGGGCTTTGCTTCGGTCGAGTTGTTCTTGCCCTTGCGAAAGCTGCGGCCGATGGGATGAATCGGCGGCAGGTAGAGCACATCGAAGCCCATCTCCGCGACGTAGTCGAGCTGTGCGGCGACGTCGCGCAGCGTGCCATGCTGTCCCGGCTTGCCCCAGGAGCGCGGAAACAGTTCATACCAGCTCGAAAAGCGCGCCCGCTCACGATCCACCCATACACGCAGTGTGCGCTCGTAGCGCGTCTGCATCTCGGTCTCGGGATGCCGCTTCTCGAGCTCCAACAATGTTTCGTCAAAAGCCGCATCGGTCGATCCCGCACGCACCTTCGCGGCAAACGCGCGCAACTGCGCCGCATCTGCTTTTCCCGCTCGCTTTGCGGCCGCTTCAATCAGCAACGCTCCGGTCTTCATCGGAAGGTCGAGGTCCTGCCCCGCATCCTGCCGCTTCTTCAACTCTGATCGCCAGGTCAGGAAGTGATCGATCTCGCCTGCCACCGTGTACTCGTAAAAACCCAGCCGATCGACAGGAAAGCTCGCCATCCAGTGGTCGTTGCCGAGCGCCGTCATCTCTTCCGTTCGCCACTCCGCTTCGCCCACATGGCGATAGATCAGGTGCGCCCGCACCAGATCGTGCCCATCGCCGAAGACATCGGCCTCCACGCGCAGTTGGTCGCCCACCACGCGCTTCACGGCAAAGCGGCCGTCGTCGATCTGTGGCGTCACTCCCTCCACCACCACACGGCTGCGGCCATTTGTCGGCTTCGCCGATCTTCCCGCGGCTGCCGCCGCTCCAGCCTTCTTTGCCGCGCGTTTCGCAGGCGCCTTTCGTGTGGTCTCTGCTTCGTTGCCTGTACTCTTCTTCGCTGTCGCGATAGTTTCAGTCGCCATTTCGTTCGTCATCGTCTCCATCTCGTCGTCTGCCGTCCGAGCAGCCATTCTCTTTCACGCAGAGCAATCTCCACTCCGCCATTCCGCCATTCCTATCAGGATGCATATTGGCGCTCGGATGTTCACTCTTGCCGGGCTTCCGCGCTCACGCGTCGAAGTGACCCCACAGCGTATTGAGCGATTCCGCATAGGCGGGGTGTGCAAAAACTGCATCCTCGAGCGCCGTGTAGCGCAACTTTCCCATCATCGCGAGTTCGAACATACTCATCAACTCGCCGCCCTCCGGCGCCAGAATCGCCGCTCCCAGAATCTGCTCCGTCTCCGCATCCACTACCGCCTTCAACACACCGCGCGATTCGCCAGTCTCCACCGCGCGCGCAATCGAGGTCACCGGCATGCGCGCCACCTTGATCCTGCGTCCGCTCCGGCGCGCCTCTGCTTCGGTCATTCCAACACGGCCAAGCTGCGGGTCCATATACACGACATACACCGTCGTGCGATCTGTCGTCTTCCGGCCGCCTTTACCAAGCAGGTTGTCGCGCAGGATGCGGTAGTCGTCATAGGAGACGTGCGTGAAAGCGGGGCCGCCCTTCACATCGCCGGCGGCATAGATCCCCGGCACATTCGTACGCAACTCGTCATCCACCTTCACGTATCCATGCTCGTCCATCTCCACGCCAGCGGCATCCAGGTGCAGCTCCTTGGTGTTCGGCGAGCGCCCCACGGCGACAAAAAGATGCGACCCGGAGATGCTTTTCCCGCCTTTTACATACACTGTCACGAAGCCGGCGTTGCCCTCAACGCGGACAGCCGCGGCATCGGTCTCGATCGTTAAGCCATCCTCGCGCAGAATCGCTTCGATCGCTTCGGAGATATCCACGTCCTCATGGCCGAGAAGATGTTCGCTTCGCTCGATCAGCGTGACTTCGCTGCCGAAGCGGCGGAACATCTGCCCGAACTCGACCGCCTCATATCCACCGCCCAGGATCAGCAGATGCTCCGGCACGCGATCCAGCTCCATCAGGCTTACGTTGTCCAGGTATGGCACACCGTCGAGCCCGGAAATTTTCGGCACAGTGGGGCTGTCTCCGGTGTCGATCACAATGGTCTCTGCCATGAGCCGCCGCTCGCCGCCGGCCTTCAGCGCCACCGCAATCTCCTTCGGCGCTACGAAGCGTGCGTCGCCGCGTACCAGCTCAGGTTGCCCGCTCTCAAATCGCTTTTCGTTCGAGGCGCGAAACTGCTCGACGATCTTCCGCTTGCGCGCCCGCACCTGCTCCAGGTTGACACGCACCGTGCCCACTTCAATGCCAAGCTGTGCCGCATGCCGCGCCTGCCATGCGCGCTGGGCGCTCGCCACCATCGTTTTGGTCGGCGTGCAGCCGTAGTTGATGCAGGTGCCGGCCACCTCTGCGCGCTCGATCAACGCGACGCGCCTGCCGGCCTCCACGAAATCGGATGATAGAGGATTGCCCGCCTGCCCCGATCCGAGAATCAATACGTCATAGTGCTCCGCCATCGCGCCACCACCCATTCTGCACTGTAGCCGTTGTTGCGCTCAGAACCGCGATACCGCGAAGAGCGCCAGCACAATCGCTGTTGCATCCTCGACCAGCGCGATCGGCAGGTCCTTTACGCCACGGCTGGTGATACCGCGACGCACCCAATAGCCCACATACGCTCCGAAGACAGCGCACACCCCGGCAACAGCTGCCGGAAGGACCCACGACATGCCGGCGGCGACAGCGAGCGCACTGCCGCACAACGCGCCAAGCACAAAGCGCACTGCCAGCGGTCCCGCTTGGATGCGCGGAGGAGTGAACGCCAGCTTGTCCACGATAAGCTCCCCGATCGCGAGCACCACAAAGACGTACATCGCCACCGGCTTTCCCACGAAGCCCAGCCCCGTCCCGCCAAGATGAAGCCAGCCCAGATGCGGCCAACCTCCCTGCGCCGCAACCGTGACTACCGCAATTCCAGTCAGCGAGCGCAAGCCGCTCACTCCGCCGATCACCACACAAAGCAGATATAAAATCGTCGACGTCATCGTGCAGCCGTCCTAACCCGAGGGTGAAAAGAATGCTTTGGCTAGGATGCTCCAGCTTCGGCCTCGCCCGCCAGCGAAGTTGATGAAAAACAGGAAAGGACGCCGAAGGGCGTCCTTTCTGTTCACAACCTGATCAAGATGGAATCAGCCTTCGCGCAGCATGCTCGGCTCTTCCGGCGAGCGCAGGCGAACCAGCCGGTCGATGGTGTAAGGCGACCGCTGCTGCGAGGTGTGGTAGTGGCGTACCTGCAATTCGCCGAGCAGCCCGATCGCCAGCATCTGGATGCCCGCAAGGATCAGCACGCCGGCAACTACGAAGAGCGGCCCATGCTGGTCCATCACGTGCTGGTGCGTCAACACCTTCAACGCCGCCAGGAACATGGAGATGCCGCCACCCAGGAAAATGCTGAGCGCGCCAAAGCTGCCGAAGAAGTGCAGCGGACGCGACATGTACTTCAGCAGGAACCGGATCGTCAGCAGGTCGAAGAAGACGCGAAAGGTGCGCGAGATGCCGTAATGGCTCTTGCCGCGCTCGCGGTTCACGTTCTTGATCGGAATCTCGCAGATGCTCGCGCCATACCAGGAGGCCAGCGCAGGAATGAAGCGGTGCATCTCGCCATAGAGCGGGATATTGTGGATCACTTCGCGCCGATACGCCTTGAACGTCGTGCCGAAGTCATGAATATCCACGCCGCTGAGCTTGGCCATCAGCCAGTTTGCGCAGCGCGACGGAATGCGCCGCATCACGAAGTTGTCGATCCGCTCCTTGCGCCAGCCGCTCACCACGTCGTAGCCCTCCTCGAGCTTGGCGAGAAAGTTCGGAATCTCTTCAGGATCATGCTGCAGATCGCCATCCATGGCCAGGATAAAATCGCCCTGCGCGTGATCGAAGCCCGCGGCCAGCGCGGAGGTCTGCCCGAAGTTGCGGCGCAGCTTCACCACCAGCACGCGGCTGTCCACCGCGGCAATCTCTTCCAGCAGCTTGTAGCTGCGGTCGGTCGAGCCATCATCCACCAGCACCAGCTCAAAGCTGTCGCCGACCGTCTCCATCACCGCCTTCAGCCGGTCGTAAAGTGTGGTGACGTTCTCTTCCTCATTGTGGAACGGAACAACGATCGAATATTTGGGCATAGCTCTTTTATTATAGAAGCTTCGCCCGGAGTCGTGGCCGGAAAAGCGCATGCATCCGTGGCTCGTATCCCTTGTGAACAACAGATCAACCGGTGCATTTGTGATACTGTTTCCTCCTTGAACGCGCCTTCGATCCGGGCCGCTTCACCTCAGTACCCCGCTCAGAACCTCGCGCAGCATCTCGATCGCGCCCTCGCATGCCGGACGGCCGGCATCGCGATGGGTCACGAACCGCACCTCGTCCGCACCCGCCGTGCCGCACAGCACGCCATGCGCTTTCAGGGCAGCAACAACTTCCGCAGCACTCCTGCCCCGCGGCCGGAAGATCACAATATTCGTCTGCACCGTATCGAGATCAATCGCGCAGCCGTCCATCCCAGCAATCTGCTCGGCCATCCAGTGCGCATTCGCATGATCTTCGTGGAGCCGCGCCGGCATCTCTTCGAGCGCGATCAGCCCCGCGGCCGCCAGCACACCCGCCTGCCGCATGCCGCCGCCCAGCATCTTACGGATAGACCGGCCTTGCTCGATCAGCGCGCGCGACCCCACCAGCATCGAGCCCACCGGCGCACAAAGCCCTTTGCTCAGGCAGAACATTACCGTCGCAAACCCGCGCGTCAGCTTCGCCACCGGCATTCCGAGTGCCGTGGCAGCGTTGAAGATGCGCGCTCCGTCCAGGTGCACCGGCAGCCCGCGCTCTGCCGCGCCGGCCCAGATCTCCTCTAGTACCGCGAGCGGAGTTACAGTTCCGCCCGCCATGTTATGCGTATTCTCGAGCGCGATCAACCCGGTCTGCGCGCGATAGTAAACCGGCGCCGCAATCGCCGCCGCGATGCGCTCCCAGCCGAGCACGCCGCGGTCGCCCTCCACCTGGCGCAACTGGCAGCCGCTGAAGGCGGAGACCATCGCCATCTCCCAGTCCACCATGTGCGCGCGGCGCTCGCAGATCACCTCCTGCCCATGCTCGGTGTGCAGCCGCACGGCGATCTGGTTCCCCATGGTGCCGGTCGGCACAAAGAGCGCCGCTTCCTTCTCGAATATCGCTGCCGCTCGTGACTCCAGCCGGTTGACCGTAGGGTCTTCTCCGTAAACGTCATCCCCCACCTCGGCTTCGGCCATCGCGCGGCGCATCGCCTCGGTCGGCCGGGTCACGGTGTCGCTGCGCAAGTCAATCGTATCCATTTCAGTTACCTTTCTGCTATGTCAGTTCGCAATCGCCGAGTGGTGCCCTGTCACAATGCAATTCAACGCCGCCAAACTCCGCTGGCCGCGCACCCTTCCTCTCGACAATACTTGTCCGGTGGACATGCGCGCGAATGAGCACGACCCGTTCTCACCCGAAGCGATCGATCCGCTTCCCTGCTTTCATGCCTGGCTTGCGGAGGCCCGTGCTCTCGAACCCAACGACCCCGACGCCATGGCGCTCGCCACCGCCACGCCGCAAGGCTTGCCCTCCGTGCGCACGGTGCTGCTCAAGGACCTGAGCGCCGATGGCTCCTTCGTCTTCTACACCAACGCAGAGAGCCGCAAAGGCCAGGAGATGCGCGCCAATCCGCACGCCGCACTTTGCTTCCATTGGAAGTCGCTGCGCCGTCAGATCCGCATCGAAGGGCCGCTCTCGGAGGTCTCCTCCGCCCAGGCGGACGCCTACTTCCGCAGCCGCCCGCGGGGCAGCCAGCTCGGCGCGATCGCCTCCGATCAGTCGCGCCCGCTCTCCAGCCGCGCCGCGCTCGAGGCGCGTGCCGCCGAGCTGGCCACGCGCTATCCCGGCGAGATTCCGCGGCCGCCGCACTGGACCGGCTTTGCCGTCCTCGCTCAGACCATCGAGTTCTGGCTCAGCCGGCCCGACCGCCTGCACGATCGCGTCCTCTACACCCGTGTTCCTCACGGCTGGAGCCGGACTCTGCTCTATCCGTGATCTATCCCTGAAGGGCCCTCCGGTACCGGAGCAAACGCCTAAACGCGTTGCTTCATACCCGACCTACCTCTTTTCATCCCTGCCTCTTGCTCTGGCGAGAGCGCTGCGGCATAATCAAGCCTCTTCAGCAAACCTTTCCAGGTCGAAAGCATGTTTGCTTGACCCGTGCTGTGTACCCTCTGTACCGGCAGGTCCCGTAGCAAGCTAAAAGCGGACCACCGGCTGCTTTGGATGTTGTCCTTCTTGGAGGCCGTTCCATGAGATCTCTCAGATCCTCGCTACTCGTGTTGTTTCTCGCTTCTGTTGTGCCGCTGCTGGCGCAAACCAGCTTCACCTCCGTGCGCGGTACGGTCACGGACACATCCGGCGCGATGGTCCCCCACGCGCAGGTCAAAGCTCAAAACACCGCCACCAATGCCGAGGTAGACGCTGCTTCCGACAATAGCGGCCTTTATCAGTTTCCCCAGTTGACCCCCGGCACCTACACCATCACCGTGACCGCGCCCGGCTTCGGCGCCTCCACCAAGCAGGCGCAGTTGCTGGTCAACCAGCCGGCCACCATCAACTTTCAGTTAGGCGTCAGCCAGACGTCGCAGACCGTCAACGTCAGCGCGGAAGCCCAGACCCTGAATCGCATCGACGCGACCATCGGCAATGCCTTTAATAACCAGACCATCGAGGCGCTGCCGTCGGAAGGCCGCAACGTTCCCGACCTGCTTAGCCTGCAGCCGGGCGTTCTCTACCTGGGCCGCCAGGCCGATCCGCAGAGCGACAGCCGTTCCGGTTCGGTCAACGGCGCCCGCTCCGACCAGACCAACGTCACCCTCGACGGTCTGGACGACAACAATCAGGAGCAGGGACTCGCCTTCACCGGCATCCTCCGTCCTACGCTCGATTCCACCGAGGAATATCGCGTCGCGACCACCAACTCCAACGCCGACTCGGGACGTTCCTCCGGCGCGCAGGTGTCCATCGTCACCCGCTCCGGCACCAACGCTTTTCACGGCAGCGTCTACGAGTACCATCGCAACACCTTCGCCGCGGCCAACGACTGGTTCAACAAAGCCGCCGAAGTAAGCGCCGGCGAGCCCAACGTTCCCGGTAAGCTCATCCGCAACACCTTCGGCGCGTGGGTCGGCGGCCCCATCAAGAAGGACAAACTCTTCTTCTTCGGAACCTACGAAGGGCAGCGCACGGCCGAGAACAGGCAGGTCACGCGCACCGTGCCGACAGCTTCGTTCAAGATGGGCGATGTCAAGTACGTCTACGACACGCAGGGGGACGTCAACACATTAGGTCCCGCAGAGATTGCCGGCATGGACCCGAACTGCTCGTCGAACGGGACGTGCCCCTGGGGTCCGGGCGTCGATCCGTATGTCCTCAGTTACTTCAGCACCTATCCCACGGCGAACGGTCTGGCCCTCGGCGACGGCCTCAACCTCGGCTCCTACACCTTTTCCTCGCCATATCCGGCATCGCTGAACACCTCCATCGCGAAACTCGATTACCAGCTCAACGATCGCCATCACCTCTTCATCCGCGGCAACCTGCAGAAAGATACCCAGGCCGGCGTCCTGCAATATCCCGGCCAGCCGGCGTCCAGCTTCACCACCGACAACACCAAAGGTCTGGCCGCTGGATGGGATTGGACCGTCAATTCGCAGATGATCAACGATCTGCGCTACGGCTATGTGCGCCAGGGCAATGCCAATCGCGGCATCGGTGTCGGCGACTATGTAGACTTCCGCTTCATGGATCAGGCTACGGCGCAAACACGCTCCACCCTGGTCAATGTTCCGGTGCACAATATCGTCGACACCTTTACCTGGACCAAGGGCAACCACAGCCTTAGCTTCGGTGTGAACTATCGCCTGATCTTCAACAATCGCAACTCCGATGCGTCCAGCTACAACAATGCCAGCACCAACGAATACTGGATCACGCTTGGCGGCAGTATCGCGAACACGGGCGGAAGTCTCGACCCGGCAGCCTTTGGCTATCCGGCAGTAGATTCCGGCTTCTCCAACTCCTACAACATTGCCGTCGCGGCGCTCACCGGCATTGTTCCGTCCATCTCCGGCCAATACAACTACTCCGTCTCCGCCGACGGCACAACCGGAACCTCACTTGGCGACGGCGCATTTGTCGATCGTCACTTCAAGACCAACGAGTTCGAATACTTCGTGCAGGACTCATGGCGCCTGCAGCCGAACTTCACCCTCACCTTCGGCATCCGCCAATCCATGCTGCAGACGCCATATGAAACCAACGGCCAGCAGGTTGCCCCCACCCTCGACGTCCACCAGTGGCTCATCAATCGCGCCGCCGGTGCCACCCAGGGACAAACCATCCAGCCGGACATCACCTTTGCTCCCGACGGCCAGGCACGCGGGCTCAAGCCGTATTGGCCATCGCAGTTCGCCAACGTCGCGCCGCGTCTCGCCTTTGCGTATTCACCCGATAACAAAACCTCCATCCGCGGCGGCTTCGGACTGTACTACGATCACTTCGGCCAGGGCATCGTCAATTCCTTCGATCAGCTCGGCTCCTTCGGCCTGACCACCAGCATCACCAACCCTGCCAGCAGCTATTCGGTGGACGACGCACCGCGCTTCACCGGCGTGCACAATCTGCCTTCGGTCGGAAGCTGCGGTCTGCCGGCAACCGTCACCTACCCATACACGCCTCCCACAGATACGAATTGCGGCTTCGCCATCACCTGGGGCATCGACGACCATCTGAGGACCCCTTACTCCGAAGCCATCGACTTCTCCGTACAGCGCGAGCTGCCCGGAGGTTTCACCTTCGAAGCGGCATACCTGGGACGTCTCGGCCGTCGCCTGCTGCAACAACTCGATCTCGCCGAGCCGCTTGACCTGGCCGATCCGAAGTCCGGTATGGATTACTTCCGCGCCGCTACCCTGCTGTCCCAGGACGTAGACCGCAACAACGGCATAGCCGATCCCACAGACGCGGCGAATGCCTCGGTGGAAGCCATTCCCTACTTCGAGAACATGTTCCCCTACCTCGCGACCAATGGTATGAGCGCAACCCAGAACATCTATAGCAACGAGTGGGCCTTTGAGCGCGGCAATGAAACGACTGCCCTCTCGGACATCGATGTCTTCTGTACCCTCGGCTGCGGCCCTTACACCTCGCCGCGCTTCTTCCAGCGGCAGTTCTCGTCGCTCTACGCATGGTCGAATGTCGGCGGCTCCAGCTACAACGCCGGGCAGTTCATCCTGCGGCATGCCATGAGCCACGGCGTGCAGTTCGACTTCACCTACACCCTCTCGAACTCCATCGATCTCGGCTCTGACACCGAGCGCGTCAACGAAATCAACGGCGCGGGAAGCACCCTCTACAACAGCGGCGGCTCCTTCTCCGAGATCATCAACACCTTCCATCCCGAGTTGAACCGCGGCGTCTCGGATTTCGATACCCGCCACCTTATCAATGGTGACTGGGTCATTCAATTGCCCTTCGGCAGCAATCAGCGCTTCCTCAGCTCCGGCGGCAGCCTCGTCGATGGCTTCGTCGCCGGCTGGCAGTTATCTGGTCTTGCCCGCTGGTCCAGTGGTCTGCCTTTCTCCGTGCAGGGTCCAGGATGGCCCACGAACTGGCAGGAGGAGAGCGCCGCGGTAGTCACGGGCGTGGTCAAGACGCATCGTCATCTGGTGAACGGATCTCCGGAAGTCTTCGCCGATCCGGATGCCATCAACAGCGGCGTTGCCGCCGGTACGCCCGTGCGGCTGCCCTACCCTGGCGAGGCCGGCCAGCGTAACAACTTCCGCGGCGACGGTTACTTCGACGTCGATACCGGACTTTCCAAAGCATGGAAAATCCACGAAGAGATGTCGCTGAAGTTTGCCTGGGAGGTCTTCAACGCTACCAACTCCGTGCGCTTCGATACCAACCCGGTCAGTTCCTTCGGCGGCCTCAACGTTCAGCTCACCAGCGGAACGCTCGGGCAATACAGCTCCACGCTCACCATTCCGCGCGTGCAGCAGTTCTCCTTGCGCTACAGCTTCTAGGAATATGCTCGCTTCGCACTTCTGGCGGCTTCGGCGTATCGTCGGAGCCGTCGCTTTTCGAGTTAACATCACCTCTTTCGAGCGTCCATGACTCTTCGCCTTCTGCCGTCCTCCGCGCTGCTCTTCGCACTTTCCCTTTCGGCCCAGACACCCTTCCCCGCCGCGCAAACCAAACCTCCGCTGACTCTCGACGCGTTCATGGCCGCGACGGAGTACACCTCGGCCCGTCTCTCACCCGACGGCAACGCCGCCGTGATCGTCACCCGCGAGCCCGACTGGATGGCCAATCGCTTCCGCGAAGACCTGTGGCTCTGGCGCGCATCCACCGGCAAAACAGAGCCCCTCACCAACTCCGGGCACGACAGCGGCCCCGACTGGTCGCCCGATGGCCGCTTCATCGCCTTCACCTCCGACCGCCTTCTGCCCGACGAAAAACCTGCTGACAGTAAAGACAGCAAGGACGAACCGCCCGGCCGTATCTGGATCGTCTCCGCCGATGGCGGCGAAGCGCGACCGCTCTATCGCACCAGAGACGATGTCCATTGTTTTGCCTGGGCGCCCGACGGCACCGCCATCTACCTCGCCATCGAGGAACCGCTCACCAAGGATGAAACCGACGCGAAAGAACGCGACTGGAAGGACGTCACGCGCTATCGCACCAGCGATCGCGGCGACCTGCTGCTCCGCATCCCCGTTCCGCCGCCCGCCGCTTCCGCGCCGCAGCCCCATGCCGCGCCGCCAACACCCGCGCCGAACGTGCAGCCATTGCCTGAAGGCGCCACCGTCATCGCGCGCAGTCCGCTTGCCATCGAATCCATCAAGGTCAATCCGCACAGCGGCGTCATCGCGTTTGTAACCACTGCTGTCTCCCATCGCCTTGAAAATCCCGCAGACATCGAGATCTACTCCGTCGCTTCCACCGGCGGGGTTGTCACGCAGTTGACCCACAGTCAGGGTCTCGAAAACAATCTCCGCTGGTCACCCGATGGCCAGCGCCTCTACTTCACCGTGCAGGCTGCCGCCGGCTCGGTCGAAGGCCCGTATCGCGATGTGCAGGGACGTATCTATTCGATCTCCGCGCACGGCGGCACGCCCCAGCGGCTCGGCGCAGATTTCGATGGCAACTGGCAGGACTACACCGTCCTCTCCAACGGCAGTCTTCTCGCCACCGGCACCAAGGGCACCAGCACCCAGGTCTATCGCGTCAAAGGCGGGCACGCGGAGAAGCTCGCCGGTGTCGCCGGAACCTACGGTGGCCTCGACGCCGCCGGGCACGGCGATGCGCTGCTGCTCACGCACTCCGCCATCCGCGAGCCGCAGGAGGTCTACGTCGCTTCATCGGCTGCCCACATCGATCAGGCCAAGCCGCTCACCCGCTTCAACGCGCGCTATCTCGACTACGCGCAATCCGACTGGCGTCCCTACACCTGGAAGAGCTTCGACGGTGCGACGGTGGAAGGCGTGCTCATCTATCCGCCCGGCCAGCGCGACGCGAAACATCTCCCCATGCTCACCCTCATTCACGGCGGACCCGCCGACGCCGATGGCGATCGCTTCGGCGCCGACTGGTACGACTGGGCAACGATGGCAGCAGCGCAAGGCTGGCTCGTCTTCCGCCCCAACTATCGCGGCTCCGCCGGTTACGGCGACACCTTCATGCTGCAGATCATGCCGCACATCGTCTCCGTTCCCGGCAAGGACATCCTCGCCGGCGTCGATGCGCTCGTTGCCGATGGCACCGCCGATCCCACGCGCCTCGTCATCGGCGGCTACAGCTATGGCGGCTACATGACCAATTGGCTCATCACCCAGACCACGCGCTTTCGCGCCGCAGTCACCGGCGCGGGCGCGGTCGAGCACGCAGCAAACTGGGGCAATGACGACCTCACCTTCGACGACGCTGCCTACCTCGGTGGACGCCCGTGGGAGAAGCCAGGTATCTATCAAAGCGAGGCCGCGCTCTTCCAGATGAACAAAGTCACCACGCCGACCCACATAATCGCCGGCGATGCCGACATCCGCGTCGCCTTTCTCGAAGACATCCTGCTCGAGCACGCGCTCGAATCGCTCAACATCCCGCACGCGCTGCTCACCTTCCCCGGCGAAGGCCATCCGCTCTCAAAAAATCCCTGGCACGGCTACATCGCCCTGCGCGAAGAGCTGAAGTGGATCAACAAATACGGCGACCACTCGCCGCCCAGTTCCCCAGCCGCCCAGTGACATCCGCCTGAATCAGAACAACAGCAGTTACCTTTTCAGATTTTCCTCTTCGGAGTCAGCCCTCATGTCCCGTTTCCATCGCATCCTGGTAGTTCTCGCTCTGCTCGGCTCCAGTGTTTGCGCTGTCGCCCAAGTCTCGGACTACGCGCGCGATCCGCACCAGGCCATAGACGAGTCCTACACCGACGCCATCCGCAAATACACCACGGCGCCCGAGTTCAACTCCCCGCTCACCGACTACCTGCCCGCCTCGAAAACCGTGCCCACGCCGGCAAAGGTCCTGGGCGATATCTCCGGCGCGCCCAACATGCTGCCCTATGCCGAGGATGTCTACAAGTACTTCCGTGAACTCGCCGCCGCGTCGCCACGCGTGCGCGTCGTCACTATCGGCCAGACGGAAGAAGGCCGCGAGATGATCGCTGTCGCCGTAGCAGATGCATCGCTCCTCGCCCATCAGAAAGAAAATGACGAGCGTCTCGCAAAACTGGCCGATCCGCGCACCCTCGATATGGATGACGCCAAAGCCGCTCCGCTCATCGCCCAGTCCACGCCCGTCTACTACATCACCGGCACCATCCACTCGCCGGAGACCGGCGCACCCACCGCGCTCATGGAGCTGGCCTATCGCCTTGCCGTCGACGACTCGCCCTACATCCAGTACATCCGCTCGCACGTCATCACGCTGATCACGCCGGTCGTCGAAGTCGATGGCCGCGATCGTATGGTCGATCTCTACCGCTGGCACAAAGCGCATCCCGGCGAAACCTATCCGCGCCTCTACTACTGGGGTCACTACGTCGCGCACGACAACAACCGCGACGCCATGACCATGAACCTCGCGCTCACCCGCAACGTCCTCAACACCTATCTCGCGTGGCATGCGCAGGTGCTGCACGACCTCCACGAGTCCGTCCCCTTTCTCTACGACAACACCGTCGGCGACGAGCCATACAACAGTTGGATCGACCCCATCCTGACCAATGAGTGGCAGATGCTCGGATGGTCCAATGTGCAGGCGATGGAAAAATTTGGGATGCCCGGCGTCTTCACCCACGGCGACTTCGACACCTGGAGCCCTGGCTATCTCATGTTCCTCGCCGCCATGCACAACGGCATCAGCCGCCTCTACGAAACCTTCGGCAACGGCGGCGCCGATACCGTCGAGCGCGTTCTCACACCCGACGAGTACGCCCGCGCCTGGTACAAGCCCAACCCGCCGCTTCCCAAAGTTCTCTGGTCGCAGCGCGACAACAACAACTACGAGGAGACTGCGCTCCTCACCACCCTCAGCTACTTCGCGCAAAATTCGAAGCTCTTTCTCAACAACTACTACCTCAAGAGCAAGCGCTCCATCCTCAAGCCCACGCAGAACGGCCCCGCAGCTTACGTCCTTACCGCCGACGACCCATCACCCAGCCGCCAGGCCATGCTGCTGCGCGTCCTGCGCGACCAGCACGTAGA
The DNA here is from genome assembly GCA_036500805.1 of Acidobacteriaceae bacterium. Classification (GTDB taxonomy): domain Bacteria; phylum Acidobacteriota; class Terriglobia; order Terriglobales; family Acidobacteriaceae; genus KBS-83. The sequence goes on from DASYBK010000018.1 coordinate 66,910, forward strand.
AATCGAGCAGACCACCGCTGCCATGACGGTCGAGCTGCCAGAGCCCAAGTCCGCCGACATCGACGAAGCAAAGCCCGCCAAGCCCAAGCCGCCAACATCGCAAACATTCCCCGCCGGCAGCTACGTCATCCGCATGGATCAGCCCTACTCCCGGATCGCCGACGCGCTGCTCGACCGCCAGTTCTGGTCCCCGCAGGATCCGCAGAAGCATCCTTACGACGACACCGGCTGGTCGCTCGGGCCGCTCTTCGGTGTCGATACGACACGCATCCTCGATACCGCCATTCTCAAAGCGCCCATGCACCTGGTAGCCGATCCCACCGCGCCGTCCAGCACGGCGTCGCTCTCCGGCGACACCTTCCTCATCGAAAACCACGCCGACCCATCGCTCATCACGCTGCGTTATCAGCTCGCTCACGCCACCATCACTGCGACAGATGCCGCGATGACCTCTGGCGGCCACCAGTATCCCGTCGGCACATGGATCGTGCGCGGCATCTCCGCCTCCGATCTCGAGAAAGCAGCCGCCCCGCTGCACCTGCACGCCGTCGCCGCCTCCGATCTGCCCGCCGTCGCCTCGCATTCCGTAACAGCACCGCGCATCGCGCTGATGCATACCTGGCTCGACACACAGCCCGAGGGCTGGTGGCGTCTCGCGCTCGACAACCTGCACGTGCCCTACACCTACATCAGTACCCAGACCGTCGCCGCCGAACCGGATCTCCGCGCGAAGTACGACGTCATCCTCTTCGCGCCCGTCGGCTATGGTTCGACCGAGCGCATCCTCAACGGCATCCCCATGTGGGGCAACGCCATGCCGTGGCAGAAATCCGAGATCACGCCTAACCTCGGCCGCATCGATTCCACGCTCGACGTGCGCCCCGGCCTCGGCGAAGCCGGTCTCGCGCATCTGCGCGATTTCATCCAGCGCGGCGGCCTCTTCATCGCATCGCAGGATTCCGCCCAGTTCGCCATCGAAACCGGACTCGCCCCCGGCGTCTCCATCGCGCCGCGCAGCGATATCAAAGTAGTCGGCACCATCCTGAACACTGCGCTCGTCACGAAAACGGACACTCCGGAGAGCCCAGTCCTTACCGGATACGCAACCCCACCCGCCGTCTACAGCGAGGAGGGCATGTCGTTCAATGTCAGCAACCTGCTCACCGGCGACAGCCATCTGCGCGCCGAAGCCAAGACCCCGCGCCCCACCGGCCGCGGCGGCCCTGACGATCCCGATGTGCCGCAGGATCGCAGCTTCGCCGAGCCGCCCCCCGTGCCCAAGGCGAAGCCATGGGAGCCGATGCCGCTCACCGTCGAGCAGACGCGCAACAATCCCTATGTCATCCCCGAACCGGAGCGCCCGCAAGTCCTGCTCCGCTATGCCGATTCCAAAGACCTGCTCGTCGCCGGCCTGCTCGACCACGGCGACAAGCTCGCCCAGCACGCCGCCGTCGTAGCCGCGCACCTCGGCAGCGGCACCACGCTGCTCTTCGCCAACAACCCGCTCTATCGCGGCGAAACCATCGGCAGCTATGCGCTCGTCACCAACGCGATCCTCAGCTATCAACCGCCAAAGTGAGTTAGTCAGTGATCGAATATTCGAGAAATGGCTTGGAGATCGTCTGGATGATGTCTCCCTTCCATTCCTCCTCCGGAGCGTCGCCCCAATCGATATCTGCATCATCCGGCTTGCGAAAATTCACGATGACCTTGATGTAAGGGCACCGGCGATATACAAATTGTTGCGCGTCCCGCGTTGAAAGGCCGCCCTCCGTCGTAAAAACCTTGAGCAACTCGGCGCGCGTCATCCCTGGCTGAATGCTTGAAACATCCTTCAACACCTGGTCCATCGAGCGCGTCAGGCCCGAGTCGACCGTTGGCGGCTTTGCCGGACTCTGACCAGCGGCCATGCCCATCCCGACAAATACGGCAAGCACCAAGCTCACAATGCGAATGCGCATGACTTCCCTCCGCGACGAACGCGCCTGCCAGTCTTGCACTTCGCCTTTGGATCACGCAACTGGTGTAGAGTAGGGGCGATCACCAGCCTGAAAGGATATCCGCATGGCCCCTCTCGGCACTCTCATGGCCTTTATCCCCACGCGCGACGGCGATGCTGCACGCGCCTTCTACGAAAAGAAAGTTGGGCTCCGCTTCATCTCCGAGGATCAGTTTGCAATCATCTTTCAGTCCGGGATAAACACAATCCGCATCACCCGCACCGGCTCATTCACACCGGCGCCCTTCACGATTCTGGGCTGGGAGTCGTCAGACATCGAACGGGATGTCCGCGACATGTCCGCGCGTGGAATCACATTTGAGCGCTACGAATACATGGGGCCGCAAGACGATCTTGGCATCTGGACCTCGCCCAGCGGCGCGAAGATCGCCTGGTTCAAAGATCCCGACGGCAATACGCTCTCCATCGGGCAGCTCATCTGATTGCCTCATTGCCCCGTTCACTGCGTCATCGCGTTGACAGCAACAGCTCCGGCTGTTCCCGCGAAATCACCCCGAGAAACCTTCCGAAGACTTCGTTTGATAGCATCCGCCCCCGCAGCGTCAGCGCCACACGGTCGCCCTCTCGCATCAGCAGACCATCCTCCACCAGCTCCGCCGCCACGCGGTCGAAAGCCGCGACAGCGTCAGCCCCAAATTCCGCGCACGACGCCGTCAGCGACACGCCCTCCACCAGCCGCAATCGAAGGAACCACGCCTCCTCCATCTCCGCCACGCGATCAACCACCTCAACCTCGCCCTCCGCCGCGCCATCGAGATACCCTCCCAGTTCATCTGTATTGCCGAAGCGCACCGGACGTCCCTCGCGATCACGCAGCATGGAATGCGCATCCAGCCCCACGCCCAAATACGGCTCCCGCCGCCAGTAGCGCAGATTGTGCCGCGACTCCGCACCCGCCCGCGCAAAATTCGAAATCTCGTACTGCCGCAAGCCCGCCCGCTCCAGCCGCTCGCATCCCGCCTCATACATCGCAGCCACCGTGTCATCGGTCGCCACCAGCTCCGCGCCATAGCGCCTACCACCGCCGATCAGCTCCCGCCCCAGCCGCGAATCCTCATCCACCTCCAGCATGTACAGGCTCGCGTGCTCCACGCCAAGCCCGCATACCGCCTCCACCGACTCCAACCAGCTTGCTATCGTCTGACCGGGCAGCCCGGCAATCAGGTCCACATTCACCGCTAACCCTGCCTCCCGCAGTCGCCGCACATCGTCTTCGACGATCGCGCACGTGTGCATACGCCCCGTAACCGCCGCCTCGGCATCCACCATCGACTGCACGCCCAGGCTCACTCGTGTCGCGCAGACTTCAACCATTACTTTAATAAATTCAGCAGCAATCTGCCCCGGCGCGCACTCCACAGTCACCTCCGCGTTCGGCTCAAGAGTGAAGCTCTCCCAGAGCGCCGCAAAGATCTCCCGCAGCCGCTCCGGCTCGAGCGTGCTCGGCGTCCCTCCGCCAAGGTAGACGCTGCCTACCCGCTCCGGCAGACGCCAGCCGGCACGCTCCGCCCGCGCGTGCGCGCCGCAAATCTCCGCGCAGACCCGCGTCGCGTACCGCCCGTGCTCGCTCGCCGGGAACACCCCGGAAGCGAAGTTGCAGTATGTGCACTTCGCCCGGCAGAAAGGCACCGAGATATAGAGGCCGAGCGTCTCGCTCATTCATCTATTCTGCCAGTCCCTTAAAATAAGGGTGAAGGAAGGCATGTCCGAAGCCAGGTCCCGTAAGACAGAGCGGCCCGATCCGGAGAAAAAGCCGGACACGAAGCCCGCCGCCCACGAAGAAGATATCGTCGGCAAAGCGTATGACAGCCGCCTCATGGGCCGCCTGCTCAAATACCTGCGCCCCTACAAGTGGCAGGCCGGCATCTCGCTCACTGCCATCATTCTGAAGGCGCTGGCGGACATCCTGGGGCCCTACCTCACCAAGGTCGCCGTCGACCGCTACATGACGCACGACACCGCGAATACAGCCGGCACTCACTCCACCTGGCTCGCCCGTCACCTCAGCGCATCGCCGACCACTGGTATCACCCAGGTCGCCCTCATCTACGTCGGCGCGCTCTGCTTCTCCTACGTCCTCGAGTTCGCTCAGACCTACCTCATGCAGTGGACCGGCCAGAAGATCATGTACGACATGCGCTCCCAGATCTTCCGTCACCTGCAGCGCATGCACGTCGCCTTCTTCGACCGCAATCCCGTTGGCCGCCTCGTCACCCGCCTCACCTCCGACGTGGACGCCCTCAACGAGATGTTCACCTCCGGCGTCTTCGCCATCTTTGAAGACGTTTTCGTCCTGCTCGGCATCGTGCTGGTCATGCTGCGCATGAGCTGGTGGCTCGCCCTCATCGCCTTCGCTGTGCTTCCCGTGATCGTCTTCATCACGCGCCTCTTCCGCACCAGCGTGCGCGACTCCTACCGCCGCATCCGCACCGCCATCGCGCGCATCAACGCCTTCACCCAGGAACACGTCACCGGCATGAGCGTGGTACAGCTCTTCAATCGCGAGCAGCGCGCCTACGATGACTTCAAGGCCGTCAACCGCACCCATCTGGTCGCCTTCAAAGACGCCATCCTCGCCTACGCCCTCTACTACCCCGCGGTAGAGCTGCTCTCCTCCATCGCCATCGCCCTGGTCATCTGGATCGGCGGCCGCGGCGTGCTGCGTGGCACCGTCACCATCGGCATCCTCGTCGCGTTCATCCAGTATGCATGGCGCTTCTTCCGGCCCATCCAGGACCTGTCGGACAAATACAACATCCTGCAGGCCGCCATGGCCGCCAGCGAGCGCGTCTTTAAGCTCCTCGATACACCGGCCGAAGTGACTTCACCGTCGGACGCCCTGCCCAGCCCCCGCGCCGGCCGCATCGAGTTCCGCGATGTCTGGTTCACTTATGAGCGCCTTACGCCGGAACAGCTTGCCATCATCTCCATTGCGTCACCCGAAGACCTCGAAGCCATCGGCGTCGAGTGGATTCTCCGCGGCGTCTCTTTCACCATCGAGCCCAACGAGACCGCCGCCATCGTCGGCCACACCGGCGCCGGCAAGACCACCATCATCTCGCTCATGATGCGCTTCTACGATGTGCAGCGCGGCCAGGTGCTCATCGATGGCATCGACGTGCGCGAGCACGAGCTCACCGCGCTGCGCCAGCACTTCGGCGTCGTGCTGCAGGACCCATTCCTCTTCACCGGCACCATCGCCGAAAACATCCGTCTCGGCACGAAATCCATCTCCGACGCTGATATGGAGCGCGCCGCCGACGAAGTCAACGTGCTCGACTTCATCCACACTCTGCCCCACGGCTTCAACGAGGCGCTGCGCGAGCGTGGCGCCGGCCTCTCCACCGGCCAGAAGCAGCTCATCAACTTCGCCCGCGCCCTTGCCCATCGCCCCCGCATCCTCATCCTCGACGAGGCCACTTCCTCGGTCGACACCGAAACCGAGATCCGCGTCCGCACCGCGCTCGACCGCATGGTCACCGGCCGCACCTCGGTCGTCATCGCGCACCGCCTCTCCACCGTGCAGCGCGCCGACACCATCCTCGTCATGCACAAAGGCCAGCTCCGGGAGCACGGCCCGCACCAGCAGCTCCTCGCGCAGCACGGCATCTACTGGAAGCTCTACCGCCTCCAGTACAGGGACCAGGAGATGGAAGCCACAAGCCAGATCGCCGGCGCGCCACTCGTACTCGGCACTGACTGAGCGTCGTTCCGGCATACTTGCGGCATCCAACAAAAGGATCTTGCCATGCCCGTCATCCGAAATTGCCCATCCTGCGGGAAATCGAATCGAATTCCCGGCAATCACCTTGCCGATACAGGAAGATGCGGCGCCTGCAAAGCACCGCTCCCCGCGATAGCCCAGCCCGTTGAGGTCAACCCTGCGGAGTTCGACGAAATTGTGCGCGGCAGCAAAGTTCCCGTCTTCGTTGATTTCTGGGCGGAATGGTGTGGCCCGTGTCGAATGGCGGCACCGCATGTCGCGCAAGTCGCACGGGATCTCGCTGGCCGGGCCGTCGTGCTAAAAGTGGACACCGAGAAATTTCCGGAACTTGCTTCACGGTACAACGTTCAGGGCATACCCAATTTCGCCGTTTTCGCTCGCGGCAGCCTTCAATTCCAGCAGGCCGGTCTGGTAGACGCGAATACGATGAAAAGTTGGCTCGCGCGCGCTGCCTAGTACATGCCGAGGACGAGTAGCCTGGCGGCGATCTGCCCGTTGCTTTCTCCTTCGCCGGCATCAAGTACGCTAATGCCATGTTTCGCCTTCGCCGTTATTTGCTCGCCGCTTTCCTGGCGCTGCTCTCTGCTTCCATAGCCTCTCCCGCCCAGAATTCGGCAACTCAGACCAGCACAGCGCCAAAAGCAGCGAACCCAGCCTCCGAAGTAGGCTCGCAGTACACTCCCCGCCCGCAGCCCACCGTTCTGCCCAACACTCGCGCCGCTATGCTGCGCGGAGCCTACGGCCCCTACCGCGCCAACAACGATCTACTCTCCTATCACCTCGATATCCGCGTCGATCCAGAGAAACAATTCGTCACCGGCAAGAACACCATCCGCTTCCGCATGCTCGCCGATGGCAATCGCATCCAGCTCGATCTGAATGATGCGTTGAAGATCGACAAAATCCTGCTCGGCGCCACTGAGTTGAAATACGAGCGCGATTCCGGCGCAGTCTTCATCGACTTCCCCGAAACGCTGAAGACCGGTCAGGAGTACTCGATCGACTTCTACTACTCCGGCCGACCGCTCACCACCGGCCGCTTCGGCGGCTTCACCTTCGGCAAAGATCCCGACGGCAAGCCCTGGATCTTTACCTCCTGCGAGGACGATGGCGCCAGCATCTGGTGGCCCAACAAGGACCAGTGGCGCGACGAAGTCGAAGAGATGGAGATCAGCGTTGCCATCCCCAACGATCTCGTCGATGTCTCGAATGGCCGCTTCGTGGGTAAGACTGATCTGGGCGACGGATACACCCGCTGGGACTGGATGGTCCACTATCCCATCAACAACTACGACGTCTCGCTGAACATCGGCAATTACCAGCACTTCAGCGACAAGCTCGGCGACCTGACGCTCGATTACTACGCGCTGCCCGGCGATCTGGACAAAGCCAAGCAGCAGTTCGCGCAGGTAAAAGAGATGCTGGAGGCATACCAGCACTACTTCGGCCCCTATCCATTCCCCAAAGACGGTTACAAATTGATCGAGGTGCCCTACTCAGGCATGGAGCACCAGAGCGCCGTGACCTACGGCAACCGATTCAAGAACGGCTATCTGGAGCGCGACTGGGCTGGCGTCGGCATCAGCCTGCGCTTCGACTTCATCATCATCCACGAGAGTGGCCACGAGTGGTTCGGCAACAGCATCACCGCCGCCGATCGCTCCGATATGTGGATCCATGAAGGCTGGACCACCTATCTCGAAGGCCTTTACGTCGAATACCGCTGGGGCCACGATGACGCCATCAAGTACCTGAATGGCCTCAAGCCAAAGATCAAAAATCAGCGGCCCATCATCACCGAGCGCGGAGTGAACGGCGATCCGCCGGAGGATCAGTATTTCAAAGGCGCGCTCATGCTGAACACGCTGCGCTCCGTCATCAATGATGACAACCGCTGGTGGCCGTTGCTCTACAACTTCTACCAGCAGTTCAAGTACCGCAACATCATGACCGAAGATGTGGTGACGTATTTCAACCGCGAGACCGGACAAAACCTCACGCCAATCTTCAACCAGTACCTTCGCCATCCGGATATTCCCACGCTCCAGCTACTCTTCGATCCAGCAGAAGACACTGTCTCCTACAAATGGCGCGCGGACGAGCCCGGATTCTCCATGCCGGTACTCGTCGGCCAAAAGGATCACTGGCAGCGCATTGAGCCCACACTCAACTGGCAGACGATGCATACCTCCCTGACCAAAGATCAATTCCAGGTGGCGACGGACCTGTTCTACGTGGACGTGCAAAAGTATTAGGGCAGCATTCACCGAAACGGACCGACCTTGCATCTTTCCAAATCGCTGTGCGGCGCCGCCGTTCTTTCTTTGCACGGGGCCTGCTCATGCTGTATGGCGGCCTACTCAGGCTGTATCGGAGGAATAAGCGGCGACATCGGCACCACGCGCGTCTTCACCGGGCCAACCGTATTCAGCTCTGCCTTCGTCAGCCGGCCGCGATTGTCGAAGCGCAGCCGCCAGTTGCCGGTGCGCGTCTCGGAGATGTCGCTGAAGTCGACCTCCGCATCCTTACCGGGATCGATCAGGATGATGGGCGTGCTGCCGTTGCGCTTGGTCAGCGCCTCGGAGGCCGCTACATTCTCCCTCGGCATCGCTACCTTCGGCAGATGTCCGGTAAGCGCGACGAAGCACATGCTGAGATTGAGCCAGTGCGACTGCGGACCCAGCGCATGCTCGCCGCGGTCGGTTGTGGTCATGCGATTGAAGGCATCGTACGCCGTGCTCTTCTCCCAAGCGGCATGGAACGGCAACAGGCCGTGCGCATACTCGGTGACCACCTGCACCTTGTCGCCATTCGCCGGCACCACGGCTACGAAGTGCGACGGACCATGCTCCGCGCTCTCGTTCTCAAAGCTCAACATCATGTGATCGGGCAGGGTCCGGCAGACGATCTGCTGATAGGTCCAATGGCTGTCGCTGATGTCAAAGCCGTAGAACGCAGCCGCGCTGCTCACATCCATTTCCCGCTGCTGGAGCAGTGCGCGACTGGTCGCGCTCATCTGGCCCGCGTCCAGCACCGGCAGCGTCGACGCATTCGCCTCCATCGCCGCGATCTTCTCTTCTTCCCCGGGCGGGGGCGGCCCATTGCTGTGCCGGTGCCGCTGCGCCAGAACCGGCAGAGCGCACGCAACACCGAGCGCCAGCGTAGCCATCACGCCTGCGTTACCCCTTCCATGGATGCGTCGGGAGAGCATAGCAAGGCCAATCTACCACGCGCTCCCGGACCCTTTGCACTGGCACAAAAGAGGAAGGGCGGCCATCTCTCTCTGGCCGCCCTTCCTCTCGACTCGTGCGCTACTGCGCAGCGTGCCTCCGGGTGGTTGTGCGCCGTGCCGGCTTCTCCGGCGCGGGCGGTGCCCCGTTGATCAGCGTGATCATCTTCGGATTCTGCGTGTACGAATCGAAGGTGGCATCGTAGCTCACCATGGTGCCGATCGCCGGCGGCGTCGTCAGCGGCTTCTTCATGTTGACGGTGAAGTCCGCCGTATTCGAGGCCTTCGCATCATCCGTAACCGCAAGCTGGACGGAGGTCGGCGTGGCCGAGACCACCTTGCCCGGAATCTGGTAGGTTTGCCCCTTCATCGTGTCCCACATTTTTCCGGCATCTTCCGGCTTGCCGTTGAACAGGATGAACTCCTTGTCATTCAGGTTCAGCGTCTTCAGGTCCGGAGTGGTGGCCACCACCTTCGCTGCCTGGTCGGCCGGCGATGGCGGCGGCGGCGCAGCCGTCGGATTGTAACTGGCCGGCGGAAGCACCGATTGCGTCACCTGTGTCTTCACCTGGTCGAAGCCGTCCATACTGCCGTGGTACTTGTTGTAGTAGTACTCGGCTGCCTTCTCGATCTGGTCCTTCGCCCCCGGCGGCGCGTACTGCGCGGCACGGGTCAGGAACCACACGGCATTCTTCAGATCAGGCGGAGTCTGTTGCGCATAAGCCTGTCCCAGCAGATAGGTGTCGTTCAGCTCGAATCCGGTCTGCGACTGCGCCGCCGGCACTGCCTGCAACTCTTTCTTAAAGTTGTCTTCTGCGCCCGGGTAGTCCTTTTTCAATTGGTCGTCCAGCGCAATCGCGCTGTAAAAGATCGGATCGATAGTTGCCTTCAGCTTCTGGAAGTCGGCATCTGGCATATTCGCCGGCTTGGGAGCGGCTAGGCCCTTCTGCGCGTCGGCCGCCGCCTCGTCCAGCAATGGCTGCTGATCGGCCGGCGTGGACTTCTGAGCTGCTTGCGCCTTCTTGATATACACGGTGATGGCCAGCGCCCGCAGGTTGTTCGGGTCTATCTGCAGCAGGCGCCCGGCAGCATCTACCGTCTTGTCCATGTTGTTCTGCGCCTGGTAGGCGGCCATCAGCTGCTCCAGCATCTCTTCCTTCACCACCGAATTTGGATATTTGGTGAGGAACGCTTCAATGGCGGAAGCCTTCGCCGCTGGCGAGGACTGGCTGATCGCGTTCGAGTAGTCGTTATACTCGGCGGGATCTTTGATGGTGATTTGCTGTCCGCCGCTGCCAGCCGCGGCCTGGGCCAGGGCAATGGGCGTAGTGCACAGCATACTGGTAGCGATTGCCAGCAGAGAAGCTAAGGCGACCTTCTTCATTCAACGCTCCTAAGAGAAGTGCAGCGATTTATAACCTGAAATTCCGTACCTGCAATCTTCACATCCACAGAACCAGCGACAGCCGCGCACCGGCACACCGATGCGTCGGCCCACTTGTCTCCACGAAAAGAAGCGGCGCGGCAATGTGGCTGGATTATAAGAATCAGCCTTCCCCCATGCAAGCGAAAGGCATCTCGGACCCCGCTTGTTGCTTCGGAACAGGGGTAAAGATGCGAATCTCCGTCCCAACGTTGACTCAGGGCCACAAATGACATTTCCGTGATGTTCACCCGGTGTGACGAAGCGCCGTTCAATGTGTGAGCGCAAATGCGACGCACCCACGCAGTGAGCAATCTGCGTCAAGATTACGCCACGAGTCATCAGGCCTTCTAAGCCAACAGGAAAATACCCATGCCCAAGGAAGATCATCCGGCTGCGCTGAGCAACAATTCTCCCCTCGCGGGGAAGACCGCCCTCATTACCGGCGCTTCCCGCGGCATCGGCCGCGCTATCGCTTTGCGTCTGGCACAGCTCGGCGCGCGCCTGCAACTCGTCGCACGGGATGAGCGTGCGCTCGTCGCTGTGCAGCAGCAGATCACAGACCAGGGCGGCATGGCGGAGACCCTTCCCTGCGATCTCACCTCCGCCGCCGAGATCGCCAATCTCGCCTCCCGCCTCGAAGCAGGCGGCAGCGACATCCTCGTCAACGCCGCGGGCATCGGCCGAATCGGCCCTCCCCTGCACGAGACCTCCGCCGAAGACTTCGACGCAGTGCTCGCCACTAACCTCCGCGCGCCCTTCCTGCTCATGCGCGCCATTGTTCCCGGCATGATCGCGCGCGGCGCCGGCCATATCGTCAACATCTCATCACTCGCCGGCCAGGGCCCGCTCGCCAATGGCGCTGCCTATGCTGCGTCCAAGTGGGCACTCAACGGTCTCACCTACTCAGCCGCCGAAGAGCTCCGCTCCCACAACATCCGCGTCTCTGTCGTCGCCCCTGGCTCGGTCAACACGGACTTCGGCCGCGGCGGGAAAGACCGTGCGAAGATGCTGCAAGCCGAAGACGTGGCTAACGTCGTCGCCATGCTGGTCACCCAGCCGCCGCAATCCTTCATCAGCGAGGTCCGCATGCGCCCCACCCAGAAGCCCTAAATCTGCACTGTTTTCCAGTCATGCGGATGCCATTCCGGACCCATCTGCGCTCCCGGCCCAAGACCCAGCAATTCCGTCCGCCTTATCCACAATAGGTAGGGGTATCACTGTTGAATCGCCCCTCCGCCCCGGCTACCATTCTTGCCAAGACTGTGTTCGAGTGGAGTAGGAGCCTTGCCCCAGCATTTTCGGGCTCCGCCTCCGCTCCCAAGGGTGCCATCGATGCTCAAGCTCAAGAAGATCCAGATCCTCGGTTTCAAGTCCTTCTGCGACCGTACCGAGCTCACCCTGCCCGGCCAGGGCATGGCCGCCGTCGTCGGCCCCAACGGCTGCGGCAAATCGAACATTCTCGATGCCATCAGTTGGGTCCTCGGCGAGCAGTCTGCCCGCACCCTGCGCGGGACAAAAATGGAAGATGTGATCTTCGCCGGCACGCGCGATCGCAAGGCGCTCGGCATGGCCGAGGTCTCGCTCACCCTCATCGATCCAGACGCCTATGGCGAAGGCCCGCTCGCCACTGAGCTCGGGCCGGATGAAGTCGCGCTCGACAACGAGAGCGACTGGGATGAAGAAGCCCACCGGCAAACGCGCTCCGCCGAGACAGAAGAGATCATCGCCGAAGCCCAGCCCGGCACCATCATCGAAGGCGAAGAGCAGGAAGCCGTTCCATCGCCGGAAAGCGAAGCTGCACCGCAGGATGGCGGCGTCGCCGTCGCAGCGCAGAATGCCGTCGTCTTAAAAATCCGCCGCCGCAAATTCCAACGCACACCCGCGCGTGCCGGCGAGATCATCGTCACCCGCCGCCTCTTCCGCTCCGGCGACAGCGAATACCTCCTCAACAGCAAGCTCTGCCGCCTGCGCGACATTCAGGACATCTTCATGGGCACCGGCCTCGGCCCGGAGAGCTACGCCATCATCGAGCAGGAGCGCATCGGCCAGCTCCTCAGCTCGAAGCCACACGACCGCCGCGCCATCATCGAAGAGGCCGCCGGCATCACCCGCTTCAAGACCAAGAAGCGCCTCGCCGAGCTGCGCCTTGAATCGGCCAAGCAGAACCTCGCCCGCGTCAACGACATCTTCGAAGAGGTCACGCGGCAGATGAACTCGCTCAAGCGCCAGGCCGCAAAGGCCGAGCGTTACGCCGCCGTCCGTGACGAGCTGCGCACGCGTCTCCGCGTCGTCCTCGCCAGCCGGCTCCATCAGATGGACGCGACCAGCACCACGTTGCAGGACCAGATCGCTTCCCTCACGCAGCAGATCGATGCCTCCGCCGCGCACGTCGAAGCGCTCGACGCCGAGCACGCTGCCGCCGTCGCGCGCGGCTATGAGCTCGATGCGAGCGCGAAGGAAGCCAGCGCCCGCGCCAGCCAGGCCGCCATCGATCTGGAACGAGCCAGCGCGCGCCAGCACGCAAACGAGGAGCGGATCGCCGATCTCACCTCCCGCTCCGCCGCCGGGAGCGCTGAGCTCGAGCAGGCACGCCACCAGATGGATGGTCTCACCGCCGAGCGCGAGCAGCACCGCAGTTTTCTAGAAACCGCCGCCGCCGAGGCCGCTCGCTTCCGCCAGCAGGCCGAAGCCTTGCAGCAGCAGGCCCGTGAGGCTGCCCAGACCGTCGCCCACGCCGAGCAGCGCCTCGAAGCCGAGCGCCGCCGCGGACTGCAGCTCCTCTCGGAAGCCGCAAACGCGCGCAATCAGGCCTCGCAGGCCGAAGAGGCACTCGGCGCACTCGAGCGAGAAGCCGAGCGTCTTGCCGGCGAAATGGATGCCGCGCGCCGCGATCTCGAACACCTCGGCGTGGAACGCGGCCAGGCATCGCTCGAGTTCGAATCCGTCACCGAAACGCTGGCGCGTCTCGAGCAGGAGATCCTCTCTCTGCGCGGTGAGATCGATCAGACCCGCGCCCAGGAGACCGAGACCCGCCGCCGCGGCGATGCGCTTCGCGCCGAGCACGCGACGCTCACCGGCCGCCGCAACTCGCTCGAAGGGCTCATCCGCGAGCACAGCTACTCCACCGACACCGTGCGCAAGCTCTTCCGCGCCAACGGCAATCACAGCAACGGTGTTGGAGCTTCTTCCCTCGCCGCAGTCGGCACGCTCGCCGACTTCCTCGAAGTCGATGGCCAATACGAGACTGTCGTCGACGAGTACCTACGCGATGAGCTCAACTACATCGTCGTCAAAAGCTGGGACGCCGCCGATGAAGGCATGCGCCTGCTCAAGAGTGATGTCGATGGCCGTGCCACCTTCCTCGTCCATCCGCACGACGCGCAGGCCAAGTTCTCCTTCGACCCCACCGAGCCCACCGGCACGCAGACCAGCCGCGAAGGTATCGTGCGCCTGAAGGAGTGCATCCGCGTACTCGACGGCTTCGGCACCTCGCTCGAAGCCATCCTGCCCAAGCTGCGCGAAGGTTACGTCACGCCCGACGCGGGAACTGCGCGCTCGCTCGCGCTCGAAAATCCGCGCGCCTTCTTCCTCGCCCCATCGGGTGAGTGCTTCCACAACGTCACCGTCACCGGCGGCAAGCCGCGCGCGGAAGGCCCGCTCGCCATTAAGCGCGAGCTGCGCGACACCCAGCAGAAGCTGGATAGACTCGAAATCGATCTCGCTCAGGCCGAGACACACGCCGCCGCCCTCGGCCGCACACTCGCCGAGAAGACACGCCTGCTCGAAGCGAAGAGCGAAGATCGCCGCTCTGCCGAGCGCGACAGCGCCAACCAGGGCGCGGCGCTGCGCCAGATGGAATCCGAAGCCAAGCGCCTGGAGCGCCGCCTGCAGGATTGGTCGCTCGACAGCGAGCGCAATCGCGATCAGCGTAGCCAGCGCACCACGCACATGCAGCAGAAGCGCGAAGACGTCGCCCGCCTTGAAGCCGAGCATGCCGCCGCCGAATCACAGCAGCGCGAACTCGAAGCCGCACTCGCCGGCCATCGCGAAGCACGCGAGACCGCGCAGCAGGCGTCGTCGCAGGCGATCGCCGAGCTCGCCGGCCTCGAAGAGCGCAAGCGCGGCGCCGAAGCCTCCTTCGCGCGCATCGATCGCATGTACGCCGATCTCGGCCGCCGCGTCGTTCAGCTCGAGCAGCAGCTCGCCGCCGCTGCTGCCGAGCAGGCTCAGCGCACGGAAGAGAACGCCTCACTCGCGACCCAGCAGCAACAACTCAGCGAGCTACGTGAGCAGGCCATCGCCGAAACCGCGCGCTGGACCGAAGAAGCTCGCCTCCTCCGCATCACTCTGCTCGAGAGCGAGCAGCAGCTTAAAGCACTCCGCGCCGAAACCGACGCCCTGCGTGAGAACCGCAGCACGCACGCCGCGCAGGCCGCCAAGCTCGCCGCCGACCTCGAACACCTAGAAGCCGCCTGCGTCAGCGATCTCGGCGTCGAAGCCGGCGAGCTCCGCGCACAACCGGACATCGCGCGTCTCGAAGACGATGCTCTTGCCACGGAAGACGAAGCCTGCCGCAATCTCAAGAGCCGCCTCGAAGCCATGGGCCCGGTCAACATGATGGCGCTCGATGAGTACAAGGAAGCCGCCGAACGTCACAGCTTCCTCGAAACTCAGCGCACCGACCTGCTCGACTCCATCGAGAACACGCAGGCCACCATCAAGGAGATCGACACCATCTCGCGCACGAAGTTCGACGAGGCCTTCGCGCGCATCAACGAGAACTTCTCCGTCACCTTCACCCGTCTCTTCAACGGCGGCCAGGCCTTCATGCGCCTCACCGATGAAGAGAACGTCGCTGAGAGCGGCATCGACATCGTCGCCTCACCGCCAGGCAAGAAGCTCCAGAACGTGCTCCTGCTCTCGGGCGGCGAAAAGGCGCTCACCGCGCTCTCCCTGCTGGTCGGCATCTTCCTCTATCAGCCCAGCCCCTTCTGTGTGCTCGACGAGGTCGACGCGCCGCTCGACGAAACCAACGTCGGCCGCCTCGCCGACATGCTCAAAGGCATGGCAAAGGAGACGCAGTTCGTGCTCGTCACCCACTCCAAGCGCATGATGACCGCCATGGACCTCATCTACGGCGTCACCATGCAGGAGCCCGGCGTGTCCAAGCTCGTCTCCGTGCACATGAGCCACCACGCACACGGCCGCGCGGAGCAGCGTGTCAGCGCGTAGACCACACGCGAGGAGTGGATGAGCTTTCACGACGTCATCGAGCAATTCCTCCTGATCGTGATCCCAGGCCTGCTGCTCTGCCTCAGCAACGTATTTCGATCAGGAAAGACCAGCTAAATGTATGCGTCCCATTTTGCAGCGGCCCTCGCTGTCAAAGGTCGCGCTCCGCAGAGACCGACATGGGCTCTCATCACCGCGGTCTTTCTTCCTTGACTTTGTTTGGATCGCCCTCGCGGGCCTCGGCATTGAGCCGACAGTTCCGGTCTTCTTCGACGATTGGTCGCACTCTCTACTGATGATCACCGTCTGGGCCACGTAAATCCATGATCCCGTGTAGGATCGTGGCCAGACCGGGCGCAGGCGGCTTGAATGAACGGTCCGATGAGCAGGTTGCAATGCATCCCTTTGAGCCGATGGCGGGGTATGACAATCACGTGCGCTTGAGCAGTTCAAAGACCCGGTCTACCGCGGATGCGGTTCACAAAGGCCTTCCCGGAGCCCTTCGTTCCGCCGCCCGCCTCTGGTTCCTTCTCCTCATCCTTGCCGGTTTGTCTCTCACCGGTTGGGCACAGAACGGCGACTTTGCTTCGCTGACCGCGAGCGCCGATGCCGCCCGCCAGCAGGGCGACGTATCGAGGGCAATCGAGCTCTACAGGAAGGCGACGGAAGAGAATCCGGGATGGCCGGACGGATGGTGGTTTCTTGGCAGTTTGCAGTATGACCAGAACCAGTATCTTCCCGCCCGGGAGGCATTGACACGGTATTTGCAGCTCACTCCCAACGGCGGGCCCGCGCTTGCTTTGCGTGGGCTCTGCGAATTCGAAACTGGCGAGTATGTCCAGTCTCTCGCAGACCTGGAGCAGGCGGAGTCCCGCGGCGCGGCGAATCAGCCCAGAAATACACAAATCATCCTCTACCACGAGGCGTTATTGCTCACCCACCTGGGACGGTTCGAAGAAGCGCTCGGCAAATTGGCAATCCTCGCCAAACAGCAAGCGGACAACCAGGATATGGCGGTCGCGCTGGGACTGGCCGGACTGCGCATGAATCTGTTCCCCAAAGACGTTCAGCCGGATGAGACGGCGCTGCTCTCGTCGGTTGGGAAGGCGGCCATCCTGTTGATGAATCAGGATTATGAGGGCAGCCTGCGGGGCTTCCAGGCTTTGTTTGCACAATACCCACATGTCGCGAACATCCACTACCTATACGGGTACCTGCTCTTCCCCACCAAGCCGGATGAGGCAATCGAACAGTTCCGGCAGGAGCTGGCGATATCACCGCGGAGCGCCAATGCGCATGCTATGTATGCCTGGGCGCTCGGACTTCAGGGGAACTACGCCGCCGCTCTGAGCGATGCCGCCAAAGCTGCGACGGAAGATCCTTCCCTGCCCATGGGCCAACTCGTCTATGGGCGCGCGCTGGTGGAGACCGGCGATAGCCAGGCGGGGCTGCCGCACCTGCAGAATGTGTTGCAAACCGAGCCGGGAAACCTGGAGGCACATCTGACGCTGGCCAAGGCTTACTCTGAATTGGGGCGAAGCGAGGACGCTCGACGGGAACGGCTCATTTGCCTGTCGATTTCACAACAAGGAGCGACTCCCGTTGCGGCCCAGTAATTCCCTGCTTCTGTTGTTGCTGCTCGCCTCTCTGTCAGCACCGGCGCAACCTTCCAAGAAGGAGCATGGCGCGACCTGCGCAGCCTGCCATGAGGAACAGGCTTTGCCGCAGCCTGCGACGCAGATGGCGCATGCCATGGAAGTGCCGAAGAGCAATGATGTGCTCGCGGCGCATCCTCGGCTTACCTTTCATAAAGGAACGTATTCTTACTCCGTTATTACCAGGAACGGCCGCAGTGTTTACGCCGTGAGCGATGGGACCCAGACTGTCTCGATCCCTATCGTCTGGGCGATGGGCGCGCAGGCGCAGACCTGGGTGCTGGAGCGGAACGGCAATCTCTACGAGAGCATGGTCAGCTACTATCCGTCCATCAACGGCCTTGAGATCACCACCGGCGATGAGCGGCTGACGCCGAAGACCATCGACGAAGCCGTGGGCCGGCCGATTGGAATGGATGAGGCCAAGACATGCTTCAACTGTCACGCGACCAACGCTCTTGTAGACCGTCAGCTCAATCTGACGTCGCTCGAGCCGGGGCTTGGTTGCGAGCGTTGCCATGCTGGCGTGCATGCCCATGCAGCAGGCATGATGGCGGGCAGCGCCTCTGCGCCCATTCCGCAATCCCTCGGAAAACTCACCTCGGAGGACCTGTCGAACTTCTGCGGCCAGTGTCATCGTAGCTGGGAGACGGTGGTACGCGCCCACTGGCGCGGCCAGGCCGATGTCCGTTTTCAGCCCTACCGGCTGGCCAACAGCAGATGCTTCAACGGAGCCGACCCTCGCATTAGTTGCGTCGCCTGCCATGATCCCCACCAGAAGGTGGTGCGGGACGTTGCTTACTACGATTCGAAGTGCCTGGCCTGCCACGGAGAGGCATCGACGGCAGAGAGCGCATCGTCGCCCCATGCGAAATCCTGCCCCGTTGCCAAGGCTCGATGCGCCACCTGCCATATGCCACAGGTATCGTTACCAAATGGGCTTCTGCGTTTTACCGACCATCAGATCCGCATCGTGAGAGCGAACGAGCCGTACCCCAACTGAGGTTGAATCGGCCTTACGGCACGCCCGGTCCCTTGCTCTGCTGCTGTGCGGTGAGTCGGGTCACGATCTCCCGCTCCCTGGCTCCGTCCTGAGAACGATGGAGGCGATAGTAGACATTCGCAAGCTCGATATGTGGCTCCAGCCAGTTCGGGTCGGATCGTGTGACTGCCTCGAGGTCCTTTGCGGCTTCGTCATAATGACCGGATTTGCTGTTCCAGATCGCGACTTCGTAACGCGCCATCGACGAGGATGGATTGAGCGCAAGCGCGTGATCCAGATACGGCTTTGCCTCGTCCATTGCCCTGCGTTTGTAAAGTATCGAGCCGAGATATAGGTTGGCGCTGAAGTCATTCGGGTCCTGCCGGAGTGCCTCGCGGAAGGCGGGCTCAGCCGCAGCCTGATCTCCGGTGTTGTCCCGGGCCATGCCGGTCAACGTATAGATGTGAGGAAGGCTCGGTTTCAGCCGGAGCGCCGCTTCAAGATTGGCGCGTGCTCGCTCATAGTCATTCAAGTCAAGGAAGGTTGAGCCGGCCAGTAGGTACGCCTCCGGATTTTGTGTCTGCTCCGCGAGCTGATTGAGCTTCATGGCGCCTTCCCGGCGCTCGCCCGCCTGCAGCAATGCCGTCCCCAAGACGTACTCGAAATCGGGATTGGCGGCGTTCGCCGCTTCGAGCGGATGCAACATGGCGACTGCGTCACTTCCCCGCCCCAGACGCACCTCACAATCGCCAAGAAGAATTGCGATCTGCGCACTTTCTGGGCGAAGCTTGTGAAGCGCATCGAATTCGCGACTGGCCGCTTCCAGATCGCCCTTCTTGTAGTAGGCGAGCGCGATGTTCAGTCGAACGGCGTTCTTGTCCTGAATATCGGGAAGCGCCGCCCGGTACTGCGCGATCGCTTCATCAAATCGACCACTGTCCGCGAGAGCAGCACCTAGATTTACCCTCGCGTCTGCCATCTTCGGTCTCAATTCCAGCAGCTTCTGGTATTTCTGGATGGCGTCAGGGAGGTCGCCCCGCTGCTGGGCTTCGATTGCACTGTTCAAAAGCTGATCCGGCTCCGCCTGTTGAGCGCGAAGCAAGGGCACACCGAGAAGCAGCAGCAGGATCAGGCGACGCACGGCCAAAGCATAAAGCATTTTCCCTCATGCTGTGAGTCAACGGAGACCGTTTCGGCGTGGCTTTCCGTAAAGTCCAGAGACTATCTGCGATTCTGCCGGCACGCAGGCGTCAGCCTCTGGTCAAGCCATACTTATGATTCGGGATACCAGCGATAACTGGCCTTCTGGTCGTCTTCCATCTGCTGGAGCCTTTTCATGGTGCGGCTCCGCTTGCGATTCGCAACCGCGCTGAGCAGCGCATCGAGCATTGCCATTGGCGCGACATAGGAAGCTCCGAAATGCGGGATGTCGATGGAGACGAGCAGGAACTCGTCCACTGAACGTGCGATCGGTGAGATGGAGGTGTCGGTAAGCCCTACCGTGTAACTGCCGTTGGCGCGCGCCTGGAGAACACCTTCCACGGTCTGCCGCAGTCCGCGGCGAAAGCTGATCGCCATGACCAGATCGGCCTTCGTGGTGTAGTGCATGAGGTGTGTAACGTGGCCGGAGCTGCTCGCGAGCGTTACGTCGAAGCCCAGCATCATGAGCTGGTAGTGCAGGAAATATCCGAGGCTGACGGCAAGATCGCCTCCCAGCACGTAGATGCGCCGCGCGCCATAAAAACGGTCGGCCAGTTTCGCCAGCCGCTCTACATCGAGGCTGTTGCAGATTGACTCCAGGTTGTGGACTGCACCGCGCAGGGTTTCGCGCACGCGCCCGTCGAGAGTCGCGGGAGAAGTATTGGCGTTCCGCATCCGCTCCAAAGCGGTGGAGTGGGCCACCGAAAGTTGATGCAGATATCTCTGAAAGTCGCGATAGCTGTTAAAGCCCATTGCGGCGACGGTGCGGGAGACGGTCGCTGCGTCCACCTGCAGCTTCTGTCCTAACTCGCGGACGTTCAGCAGCACGTAGTCTCGAGGATGCTCGAAGACAGGCCGGATCATCTCGCGACGGGCTTCGTGGATGCGCTCCAGCAGCGCACCGATGGTCTTCTGCTGCGGAACGGTAGGCAGATCGTTGCTGGGCATTTCCATCCTTATGGAACATGACGGTCGGGGCGAGATGAATCTTCCCATATCGATCTTTGCCGCGCAATCCACAGAGTTTGCCAACGCCGTTCCTTGCCGTTTTAGGGAGAAACCGGTCTCTTCGCGATGCAGCAGGCGTTGCACCGCGGCGATTACACACACTTTTGCCACAGCCAAACGAATATCAGATGTTGACAGGGGAGGCATTTTGACCCACCATGATGCCCACCGGGAAAGTTGTCAGCGTGGTGCAACACACATTGCACGCAGGATGTTCACTGCGGCAACCCACAGCGGCGACTGCTTTCCCATACAAGGTGGATGGAAGAAGGCAATCCTGAGGGCTTAGGGGTAGGGCGCATCCGCTCCACCGATGGATTGAGTGCAAGACATTTTGGAGGCGAGAAAATGGATTTTTTCCGGAGGGCCGCCGGTTGTTCGCGGGTAGCCGTAGTATCTGCCGCCGTCATAGCCATTGCAGCTTGTCCCGCCGCCCTCGCTCAGACCATCACGGGAACAGTGCGCGGCACGGTTACCGACCCCCAGGGAGCGGTCGTGCCCGGTGCACAGGTGACTGCGACGAATGAGTCCACCCGCGTGAGCACGAGCACCGTTACCACTCATGACGGAACCTATAGCATTCAGTTCCTGCCGATCGGCTCTTACTTGATTGTCGTAAACAGCAGCGGCTTCAAGCGGGTCACCGTTGGCCCGTTCCGGCTGGAGATCGACCAGATCGCCAAAATCGACGCCCGGCTCGAGGTAGGCGAGGCAGCCGCCACGGTGAACGTGTCGGCCACGGCTTCGCTGCTGCAAACCGAGGATGCCACCTTGGGCACCACCATCTCCGGAAACACGATGGTCAATATGCCCATGAACGGGCTGAACTATCAGTTCCCGACACTCTTCGTACCGGGCGCGGTGTTGCCTTCCCTCGCCTACATGGCGGGTGCCGATGGCAACGAGCGCAATGCGGACTGGTATAGCTCGCCCTCATTTAACGGAGCACGCGGCCAGAACAACAACTATGTCATGGACGGGGTTGAGATCGACGAGACGCTGAACAATTATTCCGGCTACAACCCTGCTCCGGATTCCATTCAGGAGATGCGCGTCATCACCGGTAATGCCAATGCGGAATACGGCAACGTTAGCGGCGGCGAGATCCTCGTGGTCACGCGAGGCGGTACGAACCACCTTCACGGTAGCGTATATGAATATTTCCAGAACAATGGAATGTCCGCGAACTCATGGGCAAATAACTTCTCCGGTATCCCGCTCGCGCCATTCACGCAGAATCAGTTCGGCGCCAGCCTGGGCGGCCCCATCCTGAAGGACAGGCTATTCATCTTTGGCGATTATGAGGGGTTCCGTTACCACACGGGTGGCACGGGAGTAGCCACCGTTGCGACGGCAAAGATGCGCACCGGGGATTTCTCCGAGCTGCTGACCGATCAGTATGGAGACGTTCAACTCTATAACAACCAACTGGGCGGGGGATTTTCAAACGCCACGCCATACGTAAAGAACCAGATCACGATAAAAAACCCGGTAGCAAAATTCCTCTTCGCTCACCCGGAACTCTATCCGCTTCCCAACACCACACCCATCCCGGGTCTGGGCGACTTGGATAACTACCAGGGTTATTTCAAGAAACAGACGGTCAATAATCAAGGTGATGTGCGCGTTGATTATAAGTTGGGCGCCAATGACTCTCTCATGGGCCGCTACAGCTATGGGGATGCGTTCGATTTCACCGCTCGTCCGCTCGTACCTGTCATCTTCCCCGTATCCAATGACTATCCTTTCCAGAGCGCGGTTGTGAACTGGGTGCACCAGCTGTCGCCGTCCATGGTGAACGAGTTTCGCGTGGGCTTTTCCCGCACCGTCTATGATCAGGCGATTCCTTCCGACCCATCAGGCGTCTTTGGCGCCAGCGGCAACAGTGTCGTCGGAATCCCTTTCGCGAACCAGGCCTTCCCCGGATTCAGCGAAGTCAGCCTTCCCAACTCTAATGAATCGAATCTGGGAACGAGTGCGCTGGTCAATCAATTCCACGAGAACAATTTCTACTACGGAGACAATTTCACCTGGCAGCATGGAAAGCACAACACGAAATTCGGGGTCCAGATTCTGCGCTATCAGCAGAACAGCTTCTATCCGGGCAACGCCGGCGCGCTGGGCAGCTTTGCCTACAGCGGCGTCTACACGGAGAACCCGGCGCTCGCTGTCACCGAGCCGGGATACGGCCTTGCCGATTGGGTGTTGGATCAGTCCGATGGCGCTAAGGTAGGCGGCGTCGCCGGTCCCAACGGCCAGCGCCAGTATCGCGATGCGGCCTATGTTCAGGACGACTGGAAGCTGCGCGACAACCTGACGGTAAACCTCGGCGTCCGCTATGGATGGGACCAGCCTATCTACGAGGTCAACGACAAGCAGGCGAACGTTGCCAATAGCGCGATCCGAAACCCGAGTCCGCTGAACGGACCGAGCGTGATCCAGTATGCCGGCAAGAATGGGGCCAGCCGTGCACTTTACGATCCCTATCACTGGCAGTTCATGCCGCGCATCGGCTTCGCCCTTCAGCTCAGCCCGCGAGTCGTTTTCCGGGGTGCATACGGCATCACGGACGACCTGGAAGGCACGGGCACGAATCACAGGCTGACGCAGAACGCGCCGTTCCTGAGCCAGTTCGGTTACAGCCCGACTCCCCCAACGAATACGACCAGCGGCGGAGCGCCCATACCGGTGGAGAACGGATTCCAGCTTTCCAGCGGCACCGTCAGCTATACCAACAACAACTTCAACGCCTTCCCTGCGAACCTGCGACCGGCGCTGGTACAGCAGTTCAACCTCGGCGGCCAGATGCTGGTCACCAGAAATACCACGGCGCAGCTTGGCTACGTGGGCAATATCGGACGCCACCTGATCGTGCCCGTGCAGGAGAACCAATGGTCGTCGCCCGCTACCGGCGCTCTAGCGAATAGCAATTGCTCCAGCCCTAATTCTGCGCCATTCTGCGGCATCGTCGGCAATCAGGGGAATTTCTATGTCACTGAGTCGGGCGCCCTCTCGAATTACAACGCGCTGCAGGCGACCCTGCACCACCAGAACGCCAATGGACTGGAAGGCACCATCAACTACACCTGGGCCAAGTCACTGACGAACAATGCCGGCTTCTATGGCGTCGAGGGAGTCAGTGAAGCGACGTCGTTTTACCAGAATATCTATGACCCGATGGGCGACTACGGCCCGGCTGGCGAGGATACCCGCAACTCGCTGAATGCTAATGCCATCTACTCTCTGCCCTTCGGCAAGGGACGACGCTTCGGCAGCGGTTGGAATATGCTGACGGACGAGGTGCTCGGCGGCTGGCAGCTTTCCGGGGATGCCATCCTTTATTCCGGCTTCCCGCTGAAGATCTCCACCCCGATCCGCTACGACGTCTATGCCAACACCGCGCACTCCATTCACTTCCGGCCTTTGCGGATCACTCACAGGACAACGCAAAATTGGTTTGGCACCGATCCTTCCGCTGTCCCCTGTCTCACTGCGGACAAAAGCGGCAACACCATCGACAATGGCACCTGCGCCTACGGCACCGAATCGTATACCGGATTCGGCAATACGCAGAACGGCTCCGAACGTGCTCCTGGATTCCGCCAGATTGACCTCTCCGCCTTCAAGACCTTCCACATTACTGAGACACATACCCTGGAGCTTCGCGGCGATGCCTTCAACGCTTTCAATATTGCAAGTTACGGTCCGCCCAACGCGAGCTTGACTGCCTATCGTCCAACCACACCTGGCTTCGGTCTGATCAAAACCACGCTGTCAAGCCAGCGTGTGATGCAGGTCTCGATGCACTACAGGTTCTGATGAATTGAGAATCGCAAGCCAACGTAGCCGAGGCCGCGGACTGATCCCCCGCCACGCTATCTCCTCGACTGGCTCGAATCGCCGGCTTCTTTTGTGACCGGGTCAACTAAGCCATAGAGGGACTCGCTGCGGAAAACCATTGCAGCGAGTTGCCCTCTATTTTTTTTTGCGACTTCGGCGAGGAGCACCCGGCTACACGATAGGCAGCATCAAGGATTCTCTGCCCGGTCCCGGCAGGGGTAGATCGCGCCAAGCCGCGGACCGCGACATTCTGCGGCCAATGTGTACGATCGGCTGGCTGGAGTTGACAAGCCGGCAGAGCCTGGTCTATCAATTGTGACCGCCCGGTTTTTTGAAACGAATCACTACACAATTTATCAAGATTGCCAATCGCCATGTGGGATGTCAGATCAATCGATTGAAACATTTCAAACAATGAGCAGTATCCGCAGAGCCGGGCTTTTTCCGCGACGCTGCCCTTCTCTCGCACTACACATTCTTGAACCACAGAGTCTTGAAGGAGATGTCATGAACGCAATGCGGCTACGTAGAAGTCTTCCCCTCGCGGCGCTGATCCTGACGATGTTCGCCGCGCCGAGCCATCTACTCGCAACCCAATACCCCGCGAATTCGGGCGTGCTGAACGTAAAGACTTATGGCGCCAAGGGCGACGGAGTTACGGACGATACGGCGGCCATCAATTATGCAATTGCGGCCAGTACCCCTCCCGGCAATACAGGCATTTACTGGGGACAGGCGAAGATCGTCTACTTCCCTGCCGGGACATATCTGATCTCGGGTCCACTCATCAAGAACGATGTCTCGACCGGACATGCCACGTATGGAATGGTGCTCATCGGGCAAGCGCAGGGCTCGACCACGATCCGGTTAGCACAGGGCGCGCCGGGTTTTGGCGATGCCGCCAATCCTCAGGGGATGATCTATCCGACATCGGATGCAGTCGACAACGGGTGGTCTCCGGATGGAGACGGCAACACCGCGTATCAAAACAGCATCCAGGACCTGACCATCGATATCGGCACCGGGAATCCCGGAGCGATCGGCATCGATTACCTGGCGAGCAATCTGGGAGCTATCCGCAACGTGACGGTGACATCAGATTCAGGCACCGATGGCGTCGCTGGAATTCGCATGACCCGACCCATCATCGGACCGGCGCTTCTGGAGAACGTGACGGTGAACGGCTTCCCGGTCGGACTGGACGTTGCGAATCTGCAGTACAGCCTGGTTCTCGACAATGTGACCCTGAAAAACCAGACGGTCGCGGGATTGCGCAACTCGCAGAACCAGATCACGGCGAATGCGTTGACCGCGAAGACGGCCGGCCCGGCGATCGTGAACAACAGCGCGGATGGAGAGATCGTGCTGTCCGGTGGCGCGCTGCACCGAGCCAGCGGTTACACGGGCAATCTGGTAACGAATCAGGGAACCATTGTCTTTCGCAACAGCAATACCGTCGAAGGCTATCAGTCATTCACCGGATCGAATCTTCCCAACAATGTTGTGAACGGCATGCTTTCTCCCTCCGGTTTTCTCAATGGAGCGAGCGGCAGCTTCAATACTTCCACTGCCATCGTGAGCCCTCCGGCTGCAATTAGCACACCGATTGCCAACTGGGTGAGCGTGGCGGATTTCGGCGCTCAACCGAGCGCGGACTTCACCGATCCTAACGACAATGTTTCCACGCCAGCCGACGCCGCGTCCGGTATCCAGGCCGCGATGAATTCCGGAGCTTCGACCATTTTCTTCCCGCACGGCGTCTACTACATCTCCACGCCCATTACTATTCCGGCGACGGTGCAGCATATCGTGGGGCTGGACTCCTCGTTGCATCCGACAATCTATGAGAACTGGCGGAGCGAAGGGATGTTCCGCGTCCTTGCCAATACCACTACGCCGCTGGTCATTGAGCAACTGCGCTTCGATAATTCCAATGACGGCAATCAGCTTGCGGTTGAGCACACCAGCAATCGCACTCTGGTGCTGCGCGATACTATGTTTCCCGGGACGCTCGCGGTAAACCGTGCCTCCGGCGGCGGGCCGCTGTTTATGGAAGACGTGAGCGCGGCAGGCAGCAATGTCACTCTGGCGGGGAGCTCGAACTTCCAGGCCACGCAATTCGACTTCGAAAATTGCGGCACATGTATGTACCTCAGCGGGGTTCCTGCGGTTATCGTCGGTTTCAAGGAGGAAGGCGACACTACCGAGATAGCGGCAACGAATGGAACGAAGGTCGACGTGTTAGGCGGGCTGGGATACATGGTGGAGAACCCCACCGATCCGGCGATTCCCCTGTTCAGCGCCGATCAGACATCCTCTTTGACCGCTGCCTTCGATGAGGCGGTCCTCGAGCCCTGCTGCACCATCGCCAACTATTTGGAGCAAATCGTCAATGATCAGGATTACGAGACGCCCTCCAGCGCCTTCCTCTCTCGTTCCGATGGAGGACACGTTGTGGGCATGCTTCGCACCGGCCCATCCATCTCCACTCCATCCAGCGTACTGGTCGCGAAGACGGCAACGGTGCCAATAAACGCCACCGTGACGGACTTCTTTGCCGCCAATAATCCAGGCCCGATGGCGCTGAACCTGAATTGCACTTCCGGCACTCTCGCAATGAAAGATCAGAATGGCAATCCAGTCGCGGGTTCGGGAACAAACACTCTCCAGTTCAACGGCACACTCACTCAGGTGAACGCGGCATTGGCTACGCTCACTTACACGGCAGGCAGTTCCACCGGTACAGATAGCGTGGCGATCAACGTCTGGAATCAGATCGCCGAAAACATCACCCAGGACACCTTCGTCACGATTGCAAAATAAGAAAAGCCGCAGGCGGCGCGGAGAGAGCTGGTTCCCTCCTCCGCGCCGCCGGCGGTTTCGGCCGGCCACTCCTGAAGTCCACGGAACCCGCGGGAGAAAGTATCCCTATATTTCAGCTTTCGCTGAACCGTTTCACCGCACTGGCCCGGGATTAGGAGCGATCCTTACAAGGGCATCAATTTCACTGATAATTCCGATGCTATAAACCTGAGGTTGACAAGCATGGAATGGCGCATCTATATTCCTCGCCACGATATGAAAGCTTTCATTTTACGCCAAATGCTCGGCCGGTTGTTCATAGAGCGCAGCAGCAATATGACACATGCAGAGGATTCGCATAGACCGGCGACCGAGAAGTTTTGGGCAGAAGAGAAATGCAATACCGCTCAGGAGTGTTCCAGGATGAAATCCGCCAGTGAAGTGAAGGTTCCACGCTCCGTCCGGATCAGACGGTGTGTGTTGGGCTCGTTGTGCATGTGCATCTGTCTTGCGATTCCCGCTATTGCGTTCGCGCAGGCCGACCAGGGAACAATTACGGGAGTCGTGAAGGACAACAGCGGCGCGGCGATCCCGAACGCTCAGCTAACGTTGACCAACACAGATACCAATCTCGCTCTGCAGACAAAGTCGAATGGCGACGGCATCTTCATCTTCTCTCCAGTCAAGATAGGCGATTATAAGGTGTCGGCCGCTGCTTCCGGCTTCTCCACCGTAGTGCAGGAGCATCTGCATTTGAATGTACAGGAGCGTCTGGACGTGCCGATTACGCTGAAGCCGGGTGGCGTCACCCAGACGGTGGCAGTGAGCACCGCGCCCCCCGTGCTCCAGACGCAGGAAGCATCGCTCGGCCAGGTCATCTCCACGCAAACCATCAACGATACGCCCCTGAACGGGCGCAACTGGGTCTTTATCGCGCAGTTATCGGCAGGTGTAGAGCCGGGAAATGGCTCGCGCGGCACCGGAACCGGCGACTTCAGCGCAAACGGTCAGCGTGAGGAGCAAAATAATTTCATTCTGGATGGAGTCGACAACAATGCCGACACCGAAGATTTTCTGAATGGCGCCAGCTTCGTGGTGCGGCCTCCGCCGGATGCGCTTGCCGAGTTCAAGGTGCAGACCTCCAACTACAGCGCCGAGTTCGGCCATTCGGCGGGCGCCGTAGTGAATGCCAGCATCAAGTCCGGCACGAATAACGTGCACGGGGATCTCTGGGAATACTTTCGCAACGACGCGCTGAACGCACGCGATTACTTCGCGAAATCGATTCCGGAGTATCGCGAGAACCAGTTTGGCGCAACTCTCGGCTTCCCTATCCTCCGCAACAAGCTCTTCTTCTTCGGCGATACAGAAGCGAACCGCATTGTCCAAGGAAGTCCAAACACATTTACCGTGCCTACCGCTCTGGAGAGACAGGGTAACTTCACCGAACTTCTCAATCCTGCGATCAACGGCACGGGCATTCCGATTCAGCTATACCAGCCAGGGTCTGCCGGAGGGCCGAATGGGACGAGTACTTTGAACTGTAATGGGCAAAACAACGTCTTCTGTCCGGGACAGATCACTAAGGTGGCGCAGAATATCCTGAACATGTATCCATTACCGAATGCAAATAACGGAGCGATCTATAACAACTACGTCGTAAACCTGAACACTACGAACAATACCTTTCAGTGGGATACGCGAGTCGATTGGAATATCAGCCCGAAAGACCAGGCATTCGCTCGCTTCAGTTATTCCAACCAGCACCAATATTCTCCGTCCCCTCTTGGTCCGATCCTCGACGGCCTCTACGGTGACGGCAACGACGCAAATATCGGCGAAAATTTTGCGGGAAGCGAAACGCACGTCTTCAATCCCAGCCTGATCAACGAATTTCGCGTCGGCTATAACTATGGGAACTTCACCGAGAAACAGTTCAACAGCAACCAGAACATCTCCGAGCAGCTTGGTCTGGGCGGCATTCCATTCAGCCCCAACCTGGGAGGCCTGGTGAACGTGAGTATAAACAGCGCGGGAATCAGCGGCTTTGGGACGCCTTACTACTATCCGACGCTGGAGAATGAGCACGTTCTTGAGATTCTGGATAACGTAACCAAAATCATTGGGAATCATGCATTGAAGTTCGGCGTTGACTTTCAGCGAATCAACGTCTCGGAGCTGCAGCCGGTGATTGCGACAGGCGCCTACACCTTCGATGGGAAATACACTGGCATTCCCGGAGTGGCGAACACGGGATCCGGTACCGCGGACTTTCTCGCCAACTCGATGGACAACGCTACTATCGGCACGGCTAACTATACAAATGATCACCGCTGGCTCAGATCGGGCTATGGGCAGGATGACTGGAGGGTTACGACAAAGCTCACGGTGAATCTGGGTCTGCGCTACGATTTCTTCGGGCCCAAGACAGAAGCCAACAACAGGCAGGCGAACTTCTATGCAACGGGGCCGCTCGGTCTCGGCACGGGTTCGGGAACCTTCGAGCTTCCCGCCAGCCAGCAGAACGTTCTGCCGCAGTCATTCCTCAATATTCTGGCTCAGAACAACGTGAACGTCACCTCTAACAATAATGCCTCGCTGGTGAACTCCCAAAAGATGAACTTCGCACCCCGCTTTGGTATCTCCTACAGCCTGAACAACCGCACTGTGGTGCGCGCAGGCTACGGGATCTTCTACGGCGGAGTGGAAGGCTTCGGCTATGGGGTGAACCTTACTCAGAATGTGCCATTTAACTTCACATCGGGCGTCTTCAGCGCAGGATGCGACACGTCGAGTTGTCCAACCAATGGCATCGCTCTTGAAACCGGATTTACCCAGAATGTTCAACAGGGCGCGCTGAATTCCATCAGCTTCCCGACCATCACCGCAATACAGGTCGATGCTAAAACGCCCTACAGTCAGCAATACAATCTCTCGACCGAGTACGCCATCACCAATAACATGTCCGCTACACTTGCATATGTCGGCGGCGTGACGCATCATCTGTATGTAGAGTACCCAAGCCTCAATAATCCGCATGCGCTGACATACCCCGGCGACAATGCACGGAACTATGAATCCTTTCCGACGATCGGCGGAATTAACTACGAGCAGGCTATTGGGAATAGCTCGTATAACTCCCTGCAGGCAAAGCTGAACAGACGCTATGCCAATGGTGTGAGCTTCCTTGCTTCCTACACCTGGTCTCATTCACTTGACAACGCACAAAGTGACCTGGCAGAGAATCAGGATTACGGTTATCGCGCACCCGGCATTCTTCCCATCAGCGCCGAAATGAGAAACTCTGCCTTCGATATACGCCAGCGCTTTGCCTTCGATGGAAACTATGAGCTGCCGTTCGGATATGGACGGAGATATCTAAACCATAAGGGCATGTTGAATGAGGTCGCAGGAGGATGGTCGGCCACGCTGGTATTCCAGGCGCAAACCGGAAACCCGTTCTCTCTTTACTCCGACATATCTACGGCAAACGGGCTCGACAATGCACCACCGATTTCGAGGACCAATCCGCTAGTAGGTGGAGGCACACCCGGCTGGAACAGCGGACTTCCCGCGGATTACACCTGTCCAACGAAAGTGCGCACACCACAGCAGTGGTATAACCCATGCGCCTTTGTCAATCCGCGGCCAGGAAGCGACATCGTTGCTCCTGGGACTACACCCACCGGAACTGAGATCGTCGGGCCAGTGACAGACCCTGCAACCGTGAAGCAGTTCGCCGGCGGTCCTCTGCTATCGGTATATGGGCCCGGCTATAAGCGATTCAACACATCCATCTTCAAGAACTTTGATATCTATCGCGAACAGACGCTGCAATTCCGTGCGGACATCTTTAATCTCTTCAATAGTCCGTACTTCAGCGTGCCGTCCTATAGTAACGACGGCGCCTTTGGCGGCCAGATCACCAGTACGCGCCAGACGGGAGCATTTACTCCTGACGCGCGCTTCGTCCAGTTCGCTCTGAAGTATCAATTCTGAGTATCATCTTGATTTCCCGGATGGAAGCAGTCAGGCTGCGTTTCGGGAATCACGCAGGCACGACCACCGGCGTGCAGATTCGAAGCGTTGTGATTTCTACAAAGGAGATGGAGTGGCGACGGAAGCTTCGTACACGGCGAATTATGGCTGGCGATCGATAGTGTTCGGGGCGATCCTCGGAATTGTGGCATGTGCTGGAATCTCTGCACAGCAGCCTTCGGCCTTGATGCTCAAGACCGGGGACAAAGTGGTCTTCTATGGAGACAGCATCACAGCGCAGCGTCTTTATACACGCTTCGTGGAAGACTTTGTCGTTTCTCGTTATCCGCGGATGCGCATCGCGTTCTATAACGCCGGAGTTAGCGGAGATACGGTGGAAGGTGGACATGCGGGCAACATGGAAACCCGCGTGAAGCGCGATGTGCTGCCGTGGCATCCCGATGTTATCACTATCATGCTGGGCATGAACGACGGCCGGTATACGGCGGAGTTCAATAAGAACTTCGAGACTTATCAAAGTGGCTATCGCCGGTTAGTTGATAATCTCAAGGCCGATCTTCCCAGCGTCCGGCTGACGCTCATCCGTCCGTCACCTTACGATGAGATCGCGCATCCGCCCGCGATCAGCGGCTACAACGATGTAATGGTGCGCTACGGCGATTTTGTTTCGCAGCTAGGGCGGAACGAGGATGTGCCGGTTGTGGACTTCAACCAGGCAGTCGCCGATGCACTGCGTACGGGAATCAGGATCGATGGAAGGATGGCAGGGTCGCTTTTGCCAGATCGTATTCATCCATCGCCGTTCGGGCATTGGATCATGGCGGCCGCGCTGGTGCGCGGATGGAATCTCAGCCCTGTCGTGAGCAGCGTGGTGATCGATGCCGCGCACACGGCGGTCTCGAGCCAGCAAAACACGGCCGCGACTGGACTGACGCAGACTGGAGATGCGCTCCGTTGGACCCAGTTGGACGGAGCACTGCCGCTTCCCCTGGAACTGAACGACAGCATGGTGCAGTACCTGCTGGAGATATCTGATATCGGCTCTCTGGATCAGCAGATGCTTCGGGTGATCGGGCTCTCCGCGGCAAGTTATTCATTGGAAATCGATGGCCAGAAGATCGGATCATTTTCGCGGCAGGAGCTTGCCAGCGGCGTCAACCTGGCGCTCTATCAGACGCCGATGGAGCAGCAGGCAAAGAGCATCGACTGGACGGCAGACGACCGCGCAAAGCTGAGCGGCACGCGCTTTGACCTGCTGACGGAAGCCAGCGACATTCCCGCGCGGCAGGCAGCGATCGCAGCGCTGGACGCGCTCGATCAGCGCATGATCGACACGGAGTATAAGAACGCTAAGCCAAAATCCCATACGTTTGCGCTGACACCGGAAGGGCAATAACGATGCGGCTCATGGCCCGGCGGATCGTCCCTTCGGGGTGCATGTCTACCGTGGGCCTGCTCCATGCGCACGCCACACGTTATCATCGTAGCTTTCGCCGGTACTGAATCTATGAGCGCTCGCGTCAACATGCACCATATCGCCAAACGTGCCGGGGTGGCGCTTGGCACTGTCTCTCACGTGATCAATGGATCCGCCGTTGTGCGTGAGCCGCTGCGGCGCCGCGTGCTCGAAGCAATTGAGGCTCTCGGATACCAACCCAGCCAACTGGCGAGAGGGCTGCGACGCGATTACACCAACATGATCGGGATGATCATTCCGGATATTACTAACCCATTCTTCCCCGCGCTGGTGCGAGCGGCCGAGGATGTTGCCTACGCGCATCTTTACCGGCTCGTACTGTGCAATAGCGACAACGATCCGAAGAAGGAAGCAAGCTATCTGAGTGAATTGCAATCGTATTTGCCTGCAGGACTGCTGCTGATTCCAGCCGTGGACAGTCAGTTGAGCGAGCAACCCACGTGGAATGGACGCGCCATGCCGGCAGTGTGCATCGACCGCAAACCGAAAGACTGGACCGGCGACGTTGTTCGCGCCGGCAACGAGGAGGGTGCCCACACTGCAACCCTGCACCTGATCGATCATGGCCACCGGCGCGTGGCTACAATTACCGGACCGACCCATCTGATCAATGCGCAGGAAAGACTGAGAGGCTTTCGGAGAGCGGTCAAGCAGGCGGGGCTCGAACTTCCGTCTGCGTATGTGCAGCATGGGCAATTCGATCGTGTTAGTGGCTTCGAGGCTGCGCTGACTTTGTTGCGTCCTGGTTCACGTCCGACGGCGATCTTCGCCGCCAACGATCTGATGGCGATGGGAGCCATTATGGCGGTGCGCGAGTTGGGGCTGCGTTGTCCGGAGGATGTCTCGGTCGTCGGCTTCGACAATCTGGATCTGGTGGACCTGCTTCAGCCTCCGCTGACAACGGTCCAGCAGCCGGTATATCGGCTCGGCGTTACGGCCACGGAACTTCTGATCCAGCGAATCACCGGGCTGAAGGATGCTCCGCGCGAGGTTTTGCTGGAGACCGAGCTAATCCGCCGCGGCTCGGTCATGCGGATAAAACATTCGGCAGAAGAGCGCCAGGCAAAAGGGCCAGTCGAGAGAAAACGCGCGGGTGGGAGCGGCAAAACGAAACGCAGGATCGAAACGAAGGAGAAGGAGGGTTAGTCTCCGCTTCACAGCTTCGTGAGAGACTCAAATTTATTGTTTATGAAAGCTTTCATTTATCAATCCGGACGATCTTCCTCGCCGCACGTGATCGTCCGCAGGATAGATGTCACCAGCCGTACCTGTGCCAGGAGATAGAGCTTTGTTTCAGCCGCAGAGCTATGCCATCGCACTTTCGTTCATGATTCTCAGCATGCTGTGCTGGGGATCCTGGGCGAATACGGTTAAGCTGTGCCCCGGCTATCGATTTCAGCTCTTTTATTGGGACTACGTGGTGGGGCTTTGTTTGGGAGCGCTGCTCTGGGGGTTGTCGCTGGGAAGCTTTGGTGGGACAGGGCAGCCATTTGTCGCAGACGCACTGCATACCGATGCCATGCATCGTTTGATGGCTTTCACCGGCGGCGTCATCTTCAACGTTGCCAATCTGTTGCTGGTGGCGGCAATCGACATCGCAGGTCTAGCCGTGGCATTCCCTGTCGGCATCGGGCTCGCGTTGGTTATCGGCGCAGTGAGCAGTTACGCAATCAATCCACGCGGAAATCCCTGGCTGCTCTTCGGAGGAATCGCTCTCGTGCTGGCAGCGATCGTATTCGATGCGGTGGCCTATAGATTACGCGAAAATCAACAGCGGGCCCTGACCAGGCGCGGGGTCGTGCTCAGCCTCGCATCCGGCGTGCTGATGGGAACGTTTTACCCATTTGTGGCGAAATCGATGGAGGGTCCGCAAGCGCCGGGACCGTATGCCGCAGCCCTCTTCTTTGCCATAGGCGTCGTCGCCTGCGCAATCCCAGTCAACACTTTGCTGATGCGCAAGCCGCTTGATGCCCGCGAGCCGGTCTCGTTTGCAGGATTCACCGGCGCTCCCGTCCATTGGCATGCATGGGGGATGCTTGGCGGATTGATCTGGTCGACTGGCGCGGTGCTGAATTTCGTGGCGTCGCGCGCTCATGTGGTGGGACCGGCGATCTCCTACTCCATCGGTCAGGGAGCCACCATGATTTCAGCCTGCTGGGGCGTCTTTATCTGGCATGAATTTGCTGCTGCGCCGCGTCGATCGCGGAGACTGCTAGTGTGGATGTTTCTTCTCTTTCTGTGTGGTCTGGCTGCCATCGCTCTGGCTCCTGTTTTCTGATCCGTAGTTTTCTGAACCTGTGCGATGCGGCGTTTCTAGGAAGGTAGAGCGAATGGGAAAGAGGCCAATTGTTGTCGTCGGCAGTATCAATATGGACTTGGTGGTCAGAGTCGAGCGGATTCCGGTGATTGGAGAGACCATTTCCGGCATAGACTTTGAGACGCATCCCGGCGGCAAGGGAACGAACCAGGCGGCGGCGGTTGCTCGTCTGGGTC
This sequence comes from Acidobacteriaceae bacterium, assembly GCA_036500805.1. Classification (GTDB taxonomy): domain Bacteria; phylum Acidobacteriota; class Terriglobia; order Terriglobales; family Acidobacteriaceae; genus KBS-83. Next base: position 101,997 of record DASYBK010000018.1, read on the forward strand.
AGCCCGTGCACATGATCGGCCGCGTCGGGTCAGATGCTTATGGCACGGTGTTGCGTCGCTCTCTGCACGACAGCGGAGTCGACGTCACGTCAGTCGCTGTCTCGGAGGGATCGTCCGGCGTTGCAATCATCGCCGTCGCAGAGGGCGGTGAAAACAGCATCATCGTAACCCCAGGCGCCAACGCACTTCTCAGCCCGGAGGATCTGGATGCGAATCTCGAATTGATGCGCAGCGCCGCCATGGTGCTGACGCAACTTGAGATTCCACTAGCCACGGTGCAGCACCTTGCGCAGATCTGCGAACGAGAAGGCCTGCCACTTATGCTCGATCCGGCCCCTGTCTCTCGCCTGCCAGTCGAGGTTCTTCGCGCGGCCACCTGGATCACGCCTAACGAAATTGAAGTTCGGCAGATCAACAACAGCACAGCTCTATCGGCATCGGAGGACGAGCTCGCGCGGGCTGCGGAGAGCATTATCGAACTGGGTCCGCGCAACGTGCTCTTGAAGATGGGGGCGCGGGGCGCGTACCTTGCGACGCACGACGGAGTTCGCGCATCCATTCCGGCATATCCGGTGAAAGCCGCCGACACCACAGCCGCCGGCGATGCATTCAATGGAGCATTCGCAGTGGCGCTCGGGCGCGGCGCCTGCCCGCAGCAGGCGGCGGAGTTTGCAACTGCGGCTGCGGCAATTTCGGTGACACGACACGGAGCGCTTCCCTCCATGCCCACGCGGGCCGAAGTCGAGGAATTTCTCGAAGAACAGACAAGAGAAGGGCGGGCCTTGAAAATATGAGCGGCGTTCGCAGGCGGAGCCTGGGCGTCATCGTCACATTGCTGGTGTTGGCGTGCGGCGGCGCAAGCAGGCAGGCTGCCTGGGCGCAGAAGCCGGCACCATCGAGCGAAGCAGAAGAGGTCATCTTCGATACGGATATCGGAGACGACATCGACGACGCTTTCGCGCTGGCGCTCGCTCTTTCGACGCCGAAGCTGCATGTCATCGGCGTGACTACGGCTTGGGGCGATACAGACTTGCGCGCGCGGCTTGCGGCGCGCTTTCTTGCGGAGACCGGGCATAGCGATATTCCCGTCGCTGCCGGTCCAAAGACCCACGCCGTTTCGCCCTTCACGCAGGCGCGATGGGCTGCGGCATGGCCCGAGCCGGCGAAGGGCTGGCCCGACGCCATCGATTTCATTCGGGACGATGCCCGCCGCAATCCTGGACAGATCACGCTGATCTCCGTTTCTCCTTTCAGCAATGTGGCTGCACTGATCGACCGCGATCCGGGAGCCTTTCGTCAATTGAAGAGAGTGGTCGTGATGGGAGGATCGATCCGGCGGGGATATGGTGATCTGGGCTACACGCCGAATAAAGGCCCCGATCCGGAGTACAACATCCTGATGGATATTCCCGCGGCGAAGAAGCTTTTTGCCGCGGGTGTGCCGCTCTACGTTATGCCGCTCGACTCCACGCAACTCAAGCTCGATGAGGTCATGCGGAACATCCTGTTCAGCGAAGGCTCACGGATGACCGACGCGCTGGCGCTGCTCTACGAACAGTGGACAGCCTCCACGCAGAATCCGACGCCGACACTTTTTGATGCCATGGCGGTCGCTGCCAGCATCGACCCCAGTCTTTGCCCTACGCAACCCATGCACATTGAGATCGACGACAAGGGATATACGAGAGTTACAGACGGCAAGCCGAACGCGAACGTATGTCTGAACTCAGATTCGGATCGCTTCTTTCATTTCTATCTGCCCACAGTGATGAATCAGGCTCGACACTGAAAGTGTCCTGCCCCCGCCTGCATGCCTTTGCGGCAGAGTCCGGCATTAGCAACGAGCGCCTATGGCCGCACAGCGATCTCGGATCGACCAACTTGTAACAGCATCTGGTTACTTTTCTTCGCCCACTGCCAGAGCAGGTAGAGCGCAATCACGATGAGCGAAATGGTAAGGCCGATCCAGAGGCCAAAGACGCCACGCCGCGCGTGGAAACAGAGTGCGTAGCCGAGCGGAAGGCCGAAGAACCAGTAACCACCGAGGTTGACGAACATGGGCTGTCGCGTCTCGCCCGCGCCGCGCAGCGCGCCAGTGGCGACAGTCTGGATGCCATCGAAGATCTGGAAGGCGGCGGCCAGCATCAGCAGGCGCGTCCCCAGCACCACCACCGTCTCATCCTGCGTGTAGATGTGCAACAAAGTCCGCGGCAGCAGGAGAAAAGCGCATGCGGCGAGCGCCATGAAGCCCGCGCCCGAAGCTAAAGCGAGCCATCCGGCGCGCCTGGCACGCGCCGGATCTCCCGCCCCAAGCGCGTGACCGACCGCGACGGCCGCCGCTGCCGACATGCCGAGCGGCACCATAAATGTAGTGCTGGCGCAGTTCAGGACGATCTGGTGCGCGGCCAGCGCCTCGGCGGTGAGACGTCCGGCCATCAACGTTGCGACTCCAAAGGCTCCGACCTCAAGCACGATCTGCCCCGCGGCCGGCGCACCCAGCGCGATAAGTGCGCGCAGTCGTTGCCAATGCGGCGCAGGCCAATGCGCGAATAGCGGATGGCCGCGGCGGCGCTCATGCTGCCAGGCAAAGAAGACCAGCACTGCCGCCATATAGATGCGGGCCAGGCAAGTGGAAACCGCCGAGCCCTTCAGTCCCATGGCCGGCAGCCCGAGATGTCCGTAGATGAGCGCCCAGTTTCCTCCCCAGTTGATCAGGTTGGCAGAAATGAGCGTAAAGGTGACAGGACGCACGCGGCCGACACCCTGCAGGTAACGGCGGAACGCGGCATAGATAAGCAGCGGGAACGTGCCGAGATTGAGGATGCGCAGGTACACGGCAGCATCACCCGAGACCGCGGGATTGATCCCCAGACGGCCAAAGAGCAGCGGCACGGCGGCGATGCCCAGCATGGCCACCGGCGTATACGCGATGACGAGGTAGACTCCCTGCGCAAGCCACTGATGACAGACGTGAAAATCGCGGCGGCCCCACGCCTGCGACACCACGGTATCCAGCCCGAGCAAAATGCCGATGCCGAGCAAGGCAGGAGCGTAGTATGAGGCGTTCGATATGCCTACCGCGCCAATCGCTTCCGGGCCGAGGCGGCCAACCATGATGGTGTCCACGATGCCCATGGTGATCCAGCCCAGTTCCGAAAGAATGACAGGAATGGCCAGTGCGAGTAGCGCGCGCAGCTCTCCTCGCAGCTCTGAAAGGTTGCCTGAATCCTGCATATTTTTAGGGTAACCTGCCGAATTTGTCTCACGATGGTTGCACGCAGAGACGCCGCTTTTGACGCGCATGTGAGCCATGGTAGGCTCAAAATTGTATGGCCAGGAATCGTTCTCCCTTAGTCCAAACGCTCGAAGAGCATCGCATGCAACTGGCTGCGGCGCTGCTTCCTTCTCTGGCCGGGTGGGATAAATTTCCCGAAGCAGAATCGACCGATCCAGAGGCGCGCCGATCCTTTATTGAGACCGATCTGCTGGTCTTCAGCGACTACCTTTCGCTTTACTTCAAAAATCAGGACCCGACCTATCGCGATCTCTACATCGGAGAAAAGCTGAAGCAGTCCTACGACCCGCGCGATAGTGCGGAGCAGGGCTTGGCGCGGCGGCGAGAAATTCTAGAGAAGGACCGTGCGGCACTTCAGCAATATCTGACGCCGCTATTGACTCCGGATGAGTTTGATTTGCTTGATGAGTTTCTCGGCGAGGTTGCCCGGGTAGTCGCCGGCGAGGCGACGCGGCAGGTGCGCGTGTTGTTTGTCGGCGACTGCCTGCACCTGGACGTGGTTGCATTTCTGGCAGCGCCGCTGCTCGAACAAGGATTACGGCTGGAATCGACCTTCGCTACCTCGAAGACAATCCCGGAGTTGCTTCGTTATCTTCGCGGACTCGAAGCACGCACCTTCGATGTAGTTTTTTTCAGCCCCTTCAGTTACGAATTCCATCTGGAATACTCGCAGCTGCGGTTCCTGCGTTCTGCGCCCATCTCCAGCAAAAAACTCAACACCATGCTTACGGGCACCAAGGCGGATACGCTGAGCGTGATGCGGCTGCTGGGCAGCCTCTTCGAAGCGCCGATCTTCGTGCACAACAGCGCTGGTGTGCGGCGTCATGACGGAAGCGTGCGTGAGTTGGTGAAAAATCGCCTGACGCAGCGGACCCGTTCTATGGCGCGGCGCGGTATCAATGAATGGCTGCCGGAACAGATCGACGCGCTCAACCGCGAAGCCTATCCGCACTTTTACCTGCTGGACGAGGCGGACTTGCTACGACGCAGACCGGAAAATGAACTGGGCCGCCACTTCTATGATGTCGGACTGCAGCACCCGGCTGAGTTGGGACGCGCCACCGCCGCGCTCTATCTGGACGTGATCCTTGCGCAATCTCTCCTGGCGAAGAAGAAGGTCGTGATCTGCGATCTGGACAATACGTTGTGGAGCGGCGCGATCGGTGAAGGCGAAGTGATTCACTATCACGACCGGCAGAAAACCCTGAAGCGGCTGCGCGATAAAGGACTGCTGCTGGCAATCAACTCCAAGAACGATCCGAAGAATGTCCGCTGGGATGGCGCCGGACTTACGCTGGAAGATTTTGTCTGCTGCCAGATCAACTGGACATCCAAGGTGCAGAACATCCGCCGTATCGCGGAAGAGCTGAACCTGAAGACCAAGGACTTTCTCTTCATTGACGACCGGGCGGACGAGCGCGCGATGGTGCTGGAGACAATGCCGGAGGTGCTTGCGCTCGACGCCGAATCGCAGGCCGTGTGGCGCCGCCTGTCGCTGGCGGCCGATCTGCTGCCGGAACAAGACGAGCTGGACCGCACCCTCGCTTACAAACAACGGGCAGAGCGCGAGCAATTTCTCGAAGATGCGGATGCAGCGGCAGCGGAGCAGCGTGAACTCTTCCGGCGGCTGGAATTCCGCGTCAACATACGCACCCCTGAGCTGCGCGAGCTAAAGCGCGTCGCTGAGCTGATCAACCGCACAAATCAATTCAACATGTGCGCCAGCCGCTCCACGCTCCGCGAAGTGACGGACTGGTATAACAGCGATTCACATAAGATCCACGTAGTCGATGCGCGCGACAAATTCGGCAGCATGGGCACGGTGTGCGTTGCGGTCACGCGAGAATCCTCTGACACCGTCGATATTCCGGTCTTCGTGCTGAGTTGCCGCGTCTTCGGCTTTGGAGTGGAAACAGCGCTGCTGAACCACCTGAAGCGCAGTGCCGGATTTCCTGGGCGCGGCAAGCAGATTGTCGGCAGGTATGTGGCGACGGCCTTCAACGAGCCGTGCCGTGACACCTATGCCCAGCACGGTTTTATCCAGGACGGCGATGCGTGGGTCTATCGCGGCGGCGGCGCTATCGAAGATCCCGACTGGCTGACAGTGGGCGCTGAAACCGAAGCTGCCGCCTGACTGACTCGCGCGACTCACATCCGGGACGGATGGCGATCAGCACGCGATCAATTCGAGCCTTTCAGCGATGTCTTGACCAGGTTGGCCTTGTGCTGCTTCCCGCTGGAGTCGAGAATATACATCTTGTCCCGCTTCACCGCGAATTGAACCTTTTGGCCCAGGTCGATATCCGCCGCTTTTGACCAGGGGAAGAGTAGATGCTCGCTACCGACGTAGACGATATTGCCGCTCTCGATGGTGTAGACCTGATAGTTCTCGTAGTTGTCGGACTTCGTAGTGGTCGTATTCGATGAATAGTCCGTTTTATCTCCGCGGTCCTTCGCCGAGGCATCAGTGTTGCGAGTGGTGGTGCTTCCCTCTTTGATCTTCTGCTTTTCGGTTGCCGTCAGAATGCCGTGCTGCCATTTAAGATCGTCCGCGGCCTTGACACTCACCGCTCCCACAAGACAGACCGCCAGCACCAGAGCCCTGAGCCTCATAATGGTCTTCCTCGTACTCAATGAAATTAGGGGGACTGGCAGCAAGAATCTGCCCTTTTCTTGGAATTCGCAAGAGTCGAATCGCTCATGCGCTCCAAAATGCGCGCTCACGGCAGGAAGGCGCGTGCGGGCTTCTTTTTTACAGACTTTGTAACAAAGTCCGTAACTCATTTTGAGTCAAATAGGTGGCGGAGAGACTGGGATTCGAACCCAGGTTACCCGTTAGAGTAAACACGCTTTCCAAGCGTGCGCCTTCAGCCACTCGGCCATCTCTCCAGCGCCTGATCAGGATAGCATCTGCCCACCTGGCTTTCGAGGGCGCGGCCGCTCTCCGTCATCGATGGTTTAGTCGGCGATTCCAGGCTGCGGCGAATCGATACCGAGCGCCGTCGCGAGCGAAACCAGATGGTCCTGTTCGTCAATGAGAATGGTGCGAATCGTCTCACTGAGTGCGTACTCGTTCAGCTCTTCCGCCTGCTTCAGACGGCGGCGATACTGGCGGATCGTCTCCTGCTCGTTGTCGAGATCGAAGCGTAGCATCTCCTCTGCCTTTTCGGAGGTCTTCACCGGCTTCGGCTCGACCGTTGGCATGCCGCCGAGATAATCGATCGCATTCGAGATCTTCAGCGCGTGCGCCAGTTCCTCTGTCGCGTGCACGGCGAGTTCGCCGGCAATGTTCATATACGCCGCGCCCTTCAACACCTGGGAGTAGTTCACATACGCGATGATGGCCTGGTACTCGCGGGCCAGATCTTCGTTCAGGTATTCAATCAGTTGCTTACGGTCCAGCGGTTTCGAATTCGGCATTGTTTCTCCTTAAACGGAATGAGAGAACGTCCGGCGGTTCTTTGCCCCGGCTCGGCTGACGCTGTATGGGATGACAATGCGAACATTGTCGTTGCAAGCCTAGATTGCGGCCACTGCACCCTTCTTCCCGTCAGATACGTCTATTCATCACTATGTTGCGCACGGCTCTTCTCTGTTGCTTGTTTCCCTTGCCGCTCATCGCCCAGACCAAGCCGGACACGCCTGCCGCACCGCCCCCGCCAAAGAGCAATACGACGGTAACCGTCCCGCTGCTGATCCGCGATAAGAAAGGCGCGCCGGTTGCAAATCCCGCCAAGGACAAACTCGCGCTGACCGAAGACAGCGCTGCCCAGAGCATTCTGACGCTCGCTCCCGCCGCCGGCCAGCCGCTCGTTTTCGGCATCCTGGTGGACACCAGCCGTGGCCAGCGCGGCGCCACTGCGGAGGAAAAGGCCGCCAGCGTCGATTTCATCAACGCGATGATGAAGTCCGCCCAGGACCGCGGATTTGTCGTGCACTTCGATCGGGAGGTGGAACTGCTGCAGGACTTAACCCCCAACAAGGAGAAGCTGCAACAGGGCGCCAGCCTGCTCGACTCACCGGAGCCGAATACCGGCAGTGATACATCGTCCTCAGGAGCGCAGTCGCTGCTCTACGATGCAATCTATCTCTCTACCAATGAGATCACGGCAAAGCAGAACGGCCGAAAGGTCCTCGTGCTCTTCTCGAATGGCATGGACCAGGGCAGCAAGGAGTCTCTGCGCACCGCGATCGATACCGCGCAGAAGACCGGCACCATCATCTACGCGGTCTATGTAAAGGGCGAGCAGGTCAAGGGTGAGAACAACAATAATAATCAGCAGCGCCAGGGCCGCCGTGGAGGCATGGGATATCCGGGCGGAGGCTATCCCGGCGGCGGATATCCCGGGGGTGGCTATCCGGGCGGTGGATACCCCGGTGGTGGCTATCCGGGTGGCGGGTATCCAGGTGGAGGCTATCCGGGCGGTGGCCGTCGCCCGCAGCAGCAAACCCCGAAAAACGACGGCAAGCGCGTGCTCGCGGATATCGCAACGCCCACAGGCGGACGCGTATTTGAGCTGACGAAAAAAGAGAATGCCGCAGCCATCTACGCCATGATCGAAGATGACCTGGCTCACCAGTCCGTGCTCAGCTTCAATCCGGATAAGGCAGGGGCACGTCCGGGCTTCCACTCGCTCAAGGTCGAAAGCAAGCAAAAAGATACAGTGGTGGACGCACCCGATGGCTTCTATGTGAAGGAGCCGGATTAGACTCCGGAATTAGCGCGAAGACATTATCGCGAAGACGAAGAGACCTGCCAGCGAAGGCAGGTCTCTCTGCTCTCCGGGAGCTTTACTGAGCAGCCTCCTGCCTCGCATGCAGGAAGAGATCGACGTTGTTCTTGTCCACCAGCGTCGTACCCGTATCGACGAAAGCGGGCACAGGTGAGAACGAGTCGGTATCGTAATCTTTATCGAGCTGCTTGAGCGGGTTCTCATGGAGCTCAACGACCTGCTTCAAACCGTAATACGCCATCGTGAATGGCTTTTGGGCGACGGTGGCATCGATCACGCCCTCTTTCACCAGATTCAGCGTGGCCTCGTCCACGTCCATGGCCACCAGCTCGCGGTCGGTCGCGTTGGCGCGCTTCAGCGCTTCCGCAACATCCTTGCCGGCCGAAGCCTCCAGGCAGATGAACGCGTCAACCTTATCCTTGCCCGTCTTCGCGACCATCGCCTGTGTATTGTCGAAGGCATTGCCGGAGTCGCCCTTGATATTGACCACCTGCACGATGTTGATTCCCGGGCTGCCGGAGAATGCGTCTTTATAACCCTTCAGGCGCTCGTCCAGATTGGGCTGGCCCGGCATGGTGAAGAAGACCACGTTGCCTTTGCCATGCAGCTTTTCCACCACGCGCTGACCGCCGAGCCGGCCGGCCTGTAGATTGTTGGTGCCGATGAAGTAGAGCCGGTGGCTATTGGGAGAGTCGGAGTCGATGGTCAGGACTGGAATATTCGCGGCAATCGCCTTGTCGATCTCGGGCTGCATGAGGGCCGGGTCCGCGACGGAGACCAGAATCCCGGCCGGCTTGCGCGCGATGACAGTCTCAAACTCCTGCACCTCGCCCTGCGGATCAAAGGTGTCGGGCCCGCGCATCTCCGCCTTGATGCCATACTGATTGGCCGCCTTCATCAGACCATTGTTCGCGGTCTGCCAATACGGCAGCTTGATATTTGTGGCGACCAGGTAGTACTGGTCGGAATAGCTGTGTTTGGCGCAGCTGCTCGTGGCCAGCAGGCATGCTGTGCCCAACACCAACAACGCCGTTGTGCGTAGTGTCTTGTGCATCGCTTCCTCCCCAATATGCTTCGACCGCGCATCGCGGCGAAAATTCCAAGCTCGAAAGGGCTGATTGTACGCCGCGTCTTCTCCTTGGTGAAAGTCAGCGCGGATTCAGCCGCTGTCTTCACGAAGCGTAGGAGGCATGCAGCGGCCCTCCGATCAGATGCGAACAGGCAGGCCTTGGACGCTCGCGCCAGTGGCGCGGAAGACCGCATTGGCAATGGCGGGAGCAATCGCGATGATCGGAGTTTCGCCGGCGCCCGCGGACGGTAGATCGGGGCGGTTCACCAGATCGATGTCGAGCTCCGGAACGTCCTCCAGCCGCGGCACGCGATACTCTCCGAAGGATGCGTTGAGAATTTTGCCGTTTTCAAACTGCACCTCCTCCCGCAGGGCTGCGCCCAGCCCCATGATGATGGCGCCCTGAACCTGGGCAAGCAGATTAGCGGGATTCACAATTGCCCCGCACTCGAATGCCTCCGAGACGCGGCGGACTTTGAATGCGTGCTGCTCGCGGTCCAGCTCAACCTCGACGCACGCCGCGACATACGAACCCTTCTCCGTTCCACATGCCAAGCCGATGGCGGTGTTAGCGTCCGTTTTGCGGACGCGCTCCTCCCACTGAAACTGGCTGGCAGCGGTGTCCAGCACGGCGCGGAGACGGGGATTTTGCAAGTGCGACCGCCGGAATGCGAGAGGATCGGCGCCTGCGGCGGCTGCAAGCTCGTCCATGAACGCTTCGCGCGCAAAATTGTTGGCCGTGGCAGCGAGCCCGCGGTAAGAACCGTGACGCAATGGTGGCGTCGATCGTACGAAGCGACAATCCGTCTTGCCGATGGAGTAAGGCGTATCCACCGCATTGGGCCCGGAGTTGATGTTGATGAAGTGCCAGGTCGCGATTCTGCCGTGTGCATCGAGACTGGCCTCTGCCTCGATGACTCCCGCGGGACGGAAATAGGCCCAGGTAAACTCTTCCTCGCGCGTCCAGCGCAGCCAAACGGGCCTGCCCGCCCCCCGCGCGAGCCGCGCCGCCTCTACCGCATATTCACCAGTATGTTTTCCGCCGAAGGCCGCGCCGAAATCGGGGATGATCACGCGCACCTGATCCTCTGACATCCGGAATGCTCGCGCCAGCTCGCTGCGAATACCGAAGGGATTTTGCGAGCCCGTCCAGACCGTCAGCCGGCCATCCTTCCACTCTGCAACCGCGGCCCGTGGTTCCAGGGGTGCGTGCTGGATGTAGGGGACACGGTAGGTGCGGCGTAGCGACTTTGCTCCAGCGAGCTCGTTCGCAAAGGGATTTTGCGGCAGACCGCCTTCAGCGTTCTGCTTCAGATAGTCGAAGAGCTGCGCGCTTGATGGCTGCGGCGGGCCCATCTCCCATTTCGCTGTGGCCGAGATTGCATCGAGTGCGCGTTCCGCACGAAAGCTGCTCGGAGCAGCCACGCCGACAAACTGGTTGTCCTGGACTGCGACCACGTCCGCCATGGCGCGAGCCGGAGTAAGGTCAATCGAGAGCAGCTTTGCGTTGTAGGCGGGCGGGCGAAGGATCTTTCCATAAAGCATGCCCGGACGCGCGATATCCGACGGATATGCATTCGTGCCCGTGACAATCGCGCGTCCAGTCGGTCTGGGAAGCGGCGTCCCCATGACCTTCCATTCGTTCACCGGTGTCAGCGTAACATCGGAAGGAATGGCTTGGTCAAATAGCTTCAAGCTGGCGGCATTTCTGGCAAGATCGGCGTACCCGCAAGAGCGCCGGCTGGCGGGGTGGACAACTCGCCCATCTCGCATCTCCACCGCAGTCTGTTCGACCTTCCACTGTCCACAGGCAAACGCAATCAGCAGGTTTCGCGCTGCTGCCGCGCCTCGCCGCACCGCCGGAACCGTTCGTGGAGTCGTGCCGCTACCTGCCGTCATGCCGTCATCGGGAACCATGCCGGTGTCGGCCAGGATCATCTGGACGCGGCTGACCGGCACTCCGAGCTCCTCTGCCGCCGCCTGCAATAGTTCGGCGCGAGCGCCCTGGCCCGCTTCGACCTTGCCAGCCAGCACGGTGATGGTCCCGTCGTCGCCGAGGTGAATGCGCGCCGCAAGATTTTGCGCGCCGGTGCCGAGGAAGGTATTTCGGCTACGCTGCCCCGTCTCCTGAGATTGAGAGAGAGCGCGCGGGGAGACCGCAATGAGCAATCCCGCGCCTAGTGTCTTTACGAAGGCGCGCCGGCTGAGTCCGAAGTCGTATCCCATAAACTCGAGCGGCTGCGCATCGAGCAGGTCATCCGAAGATGGCGCGGTTTTGACCGAAGATGCCGTTGTCATACGTGCGCCTTTTCTGCGCGCGGCATGCCCGCCAGCCGGCGAACGATGGTGGCGTATTTGGGATAACCGCCGCAGCGGCAGATATGCTTCTCGAGTTCAGCGCGATACTCAGCTTCGCCGGCCGCGGGATTTTGCTTCATCACGCCCGCCACACCCATGATCATGCCTGACGTGCAGTAGCCGCATTGGAACGCGCCTTCGGCAAGAAACGCCTCCTGCACCGGATGTAACCTGTCGCCATTCGCCAGCCCTTCGATCGTGAGCACGGTTTGCTTATCCACGTTACCGATGGACGTGAGACAGGAGGGCGTGCTCTCGCCGTTCACGAGCACGGTGCAGGCGCGGCACTCCCCTTCGCCGCAGCCGTATTTGGTGCCGGTTAAGTGCAGATCCTCGCGCAGCACTTCCAGCAGAGGGCGGTCGGGATCGGTGGTGACGGTGCGCAACCGTCCATTCAGCTTGAGGCTGATTTTGCGGTCCATAGGCTGAGCCCCCTCCGGAGGATCAGTGCCAACAGACAACGATGAACCTTTCGGTCGGGGAGCGTCAAAGGGCCTCTTGCTTTCACCGGGAGATGAGTCCGAGCGCGTTCGCGGGGTGTCAATGCCAGCGCATATCAAAAGACAAAAGGGCGGGAGCCTTGCGGCGCCCGCCCTCTGCACAACCTCGTTGAAATACTCTTATGCCTGTTCGGCCATCCCGTCGCGTCCGCCGAAGATGCGGCCCAAGCCGAAGCCGACTTGCGCATTGTTCTTCTTTGCCACCGCAGCGTCCGGCAGCGGCATGCCTTGTGCATCGGGCAGCATGTCCAGCCAGCGCGGTGCAGCCGGCATGGGCATCTGGTCGCGCGGCGGAAGGTCGGCCTTCACCTCAATCGGCTTTGCTTCAGAGCGCATGTGAGCTTCCTTGCGGGAGGCGGGCACGGTCTGCTGCGGAGGCATTGGCATCTGCGCCTTCTCTACCCAACTACCGATCGCGCTGACCACGCGGGCTGCGCGCAGACGGCGCGATCCACCCACGCCGTTGTCGCCGCCGCGGAAGAGGCCCAGACTGCGCATTCCGTGCTCCGGATCCATCACTTCGAGCGACCATTCGCGTCCCGTCTTCGGCGTCAGCAGGAAGATTGCGCGGAGGCTTTTCGGCGCCAGCTCGATGGTCCAGTTTGCATATTCATCCGAGGCGCGCGGTGCCAGCTCATCGCGCTCTTCGCGCGAGAACTCAAAGGCTTCGTTGAAGCGGTGCTCCAGTTCCTCAAGCTTGCGATCTGCTTCTTGAACTAGCTGCCGTGCCTGGTGGAAGATACTGGATCCGTTCTCCATTTCGCGCTCCTTATTAGCTGACGTGAGACCGAGTATCAATCGGAATACGTGCCTTTGGGCATACCACTAAAGCTGAAGTTTCCCAAAACGGAACGGGTAACATCACTCCTGATCTACGACTTCAGAATCATCAAATGCGGAGACCCAAATGAAGATCGCCAGCCCGGCTTTGCCTCTCTTTGCACTCTGCGCGGTTACTATCGCAGCGCAGCAGACTACGCATCACACAGCGACAACCGCGACGCAGCGGCGGGCCGCCAGCCCGTGCCCGACGGCGAATCCCATGCCTGCGCTGCCTCCCGACATCCCCCCGGCCACGGGAAAGGTGGAATCCGCCTTTGCCCTGCGCTACATCGACATCAAGCCGGGCGATGGGCCAGAGGCGCAGCCCGGGCAGTTCTATACCGTGCAGTACACCGGCTGGCTTGCCTCCGACGGAACCAAATTCGATTCATCGCTCGACCGTAACGAGCCTTTCACCTTCCGCCAGGGTGTGCATCAGGTAATCCCCGGCTGGGACAGCGGCTTTGCAGGCATGCACGTCGGCGGAAAACGCCGTCTGTTTATTCCCTACCAGCTTGCCTATGGGGAGCGCGGGCGTCCTCCGGTGATGCCGCCGAAGAGCGATCTGATCTTCGACATCGAACTGCTTGCGGCCGGCGATACGCCACCGCCGCCAACCCCGCCCGCAGCACCTCCGGCACAGCCAGAAGCGCCTCCGCAATCGACTCCGCCGGCGCAGCCTACGCCGCCTCAGATGCCTAAGTAGCTGACGCGCTTTGACGCCGTCGCCGCAGCAGGCGCCATCCTGCAAAGAGTAAGAGCAGCAGCACCAGGACGGCGGCCAGAAGCGTCAGCATGGGGTGTGTACGATGCAGCAGGCCGAAGCGATTCGCAAATTCGACCCGCTCTAGATCGCTGGCTAGACCGGGAATCATGATATCGGCGTAGTGCACGGTGGGCAGCGCGCCGAGGAGGCGATCGATCGGGGGTAACCCAGAGCCGCGATCGGAAGGGATCGCAGCAAAAGCTGAGAGGAACTCCCGGTCACGCGGCGCGGCTGCCGCGCTTTGCGGGAAGTAGGCGGGATCGTGCGTGATGGGAAAGAGAACGGCCTTTCCTGCGAGATCGGATTCCACGGCGGCGCTCACGTCCTGGCAGACGCCGAGCCGGTAATAGCCGCCAAAGGGCAGCTCCGGATGCGCCATCCGCACGCGATAGTAGACGCGCACGGCTGCGCTCAACAGCCGCATGATGCGGCTCTGCTGGCTGGCATCCGCATAGGTGAACAGCACGCGGTGCATCACCCAGCTCTGGTTGAGCGAGTCCATGGTGCGGAACTCGGCCTTGCCATCAATGCCGAAGTAGAAGCTGACATCGGCATTCCACTTCGGCCCGCGCAAGTGCAGCTCCTGCTCGGAGTGGCTGACCGGCAGCAGCAGCGACCGGCGGCTGGCTGGCACCGCGATCTGCGTGTCGATCCAGAACGGCATCATGACCTCGCGGCCGCCGTCATGCAGATGCCCGAAGTTTGCGAAGAAGACATCATCAGTGATCTCCAGCCGATGGCCGCTCGCCGTCAGCTCACGCAGGAGCGCAGCGCCCTCCGTGAAGCTCTTTCCGTCAAGGATGACAGTCGCCGGAGGCTCTCCGGGACCGTTCATGGCGAGCCGGTTGAGCGTTGCGGCAAGCTGGCGGCTCTGGGCGTGCATGGGAGCCAGCGCCGGGTCGGGACCGTCGCCCATCGTGAGGTTGAAGCCGATATCGCGCTGCGCCGTTGCGGGATCCTCGCTATATATGGGCTTCGTGGCGGGATGGTCGAAGTCAATAGTCTCGGCCTGTCCCAGCGGATACTCGGCGGTGTCGAGCAGACCGGCCGGTTCGAGCGGCGTGGTCGGCTTCCCTGCCAGCCGCACGGCTGCATCGACGCTTTTGTTGAGCGCAGAGACGGTCAGCGCCGGAAAATGATCCACCCGCTGCCATTCCTTTCCGAGGATGAGGACGCGCAGGCGATCGATCAGGTCGGGCGAGAGAAACTCACCTACCTTGGGGACCTCGCGAATTCCCTCGAGCACACGCTCGCGAAACTCCGGCTGGGCGGAGACACGCTGCATCACGCTTGAGAAGAGTTCTGGTGAGGTATCGGTCTGCTGCGCGCGGACAATCGCCAGCGAAAGAACTACGGCCAGCAAGCCAAACGCAATGGTGGCTCGTCGACGGGAGTGAAGGGAGCGTGGGGTCTTGGGCATGTCGCTGGAGTGCCGTTACGCAATCGGATGCAGAGCACAGCGTACAAAGCCACGTCGGCATGACCAGCGCTGTGCCGCGCAAGGTCGAAGGAAGCGCCGATTCGGATACGATGAGGGCTGAAGGCCCGGATGGCGAAATCGGCAGACGCAGCGGACTTAAAATCCGCGGACCCGAAAGGGTTGTGGGGGTTCAAGTCCCCCTCCGGGCACCATCGTCGACTCCGGAGCTCCGCAGCAATTGCCGCTGGTCAGAAGGCGAGTTCTTAAGCGATGCGAGCTATCCCACAAGCGTAATCATCACACACCTATATATGCGGACATACGCGGACAGGCTCACTGCATGCCCTTGGCGCCATCGCCGGTGGATGCTTTGGTGGCGGTGCTGGAATCTTTCGCGGCAGTGCGATGCGCTGCCAGATCGCGATAGATCATTTCGTTGCGCACGATGCCCTGCACGTATTCGCGGGTCTCGGTGAACGGGATCGACTCGACGAACTCATCCATGCCGTGGAAGGGCGCGCCGGCTTTCCAGTCCGCAACACGATCGTCGCCCGCATTGTAGGCAGCGAAGGCGTACTCAGCCTTATCTTCAAATTTATCTAGCGTTTGGCGGAGATACTTAGTTCCCAGCTTTATGTTGACGACCGGGTCCAGCAGCTCGTTGTGGTCGAAGTGGCGAACGCCGTCTTTGTGCGCCATCTCTGCCCCAACGCTGGGCAGCAACTGCATCAGCCCCCACGCATTCGCGTAGGAGACCACGGTCGGGTTGAACTCCGATTCCTGGCGGATCAGCGACGCCACCATAAACGGATCGAGACCATTCTTCGCCGACTCGCTCTCGATCGTGCCCCAGTACGGTTCGGGAAAGAGTATCTTCCAGTACGCCAGAGGAATCGACGCGATCGGCGCCGAGGTATAGAACGGCAGCGCGCGCTTCATCACACGCATGGCCTTCGCGTCCTCGCCGTACGAGTGATAAATCTCCGCCTCGGCAAAGGCGCCCCACTCGTCGCTGCCTTCCGCGGCCTGGATCTCCGGCGCGATGTATTCATTCAAACCGGCATTGGCCAGCAGCTTCGCCCGCACCACGTGCGGATCGTCCTCCGGCACATCGTCGGTCAGCGCGGGAATCGTCGGCGGCTGGATGCTGTCGAGTTCCGGCGCCTCGGCCGGCGTCACGGCGCCCAGTTCGGCAAGCCGCTCGGCGGCCTGCTGCGCGTAGTAGTAGTGCAGGTAGGTGTCCTTCACCACCAGGTAGTAAGCAGCAGCCTTGGCCGGCTGATGCTCCTGGTCCTGATAAATGCGCGCGCGCCAGTAGATGGCGCTGGGAATCTCCTTGCCGCCCGGATAATGCGCGATCTGCTCGTCGAAGAGACGTGCGGCATCGGAGTACTTTTCCAGCCGGTAGTCCAGCCACGCGGCGCGCCAGTGCGCGCTGGGCGCGTAGTCTGAGCACGGGCCGCCGTCGGCCGCGCCCTTGCAGATCTTCGGGAAACGCTCGACCAGCTCGGTGTAGTAGGCCGCCGCGGAGGGGTAATCCTTGCGCAGCAGATACATGTTGCCGGAGGAGTAGAGCGCCTCGGCCAGCCATGGGCTTTGCGGAAAGCGCTGTTCCATCTGGGTCACGTCGGCCTGCTGCTCGTTCACATCGCCGCGATCGCGGGCCAGTTCCGTCAGCAGGTAGAGGCGGCGTGCGCCGGCCTCGCCATTGGTGTCGGGCAGGCCGGCGATCTGCTGGCGATAGGCGCGCTTCAGCTTGTAATCGCAAGCCGCTGCGGCTACCAGGAGACGGTCGTGCTGTTCGGCATCCTGCACGCCAGGATCGGCAGCGAGCGCCCGGTAATCGTCATAGGCTTCGTTGTAGCGGCCGGCGGCATAGAGGGCGTTGGCGTGGTGCTCGCGCTCGGCCACGGTGAGGGCGGCGTTCGCGCCCATCGTCTGCAGTTGCGTCTTGGCCTGCGCAGCCTCCGGGGTAAGCGGAAAGCCCAGGTAAACACGGCGAAAGCTCCGGGCCGCTGCTCCCGTATCCCCTGCTATCTGCTGCGCGCGAGCCAGCGCCAATATGTAATCGGGCTTGATGGCCGTCGGCTCCGCCGCATGCTCGCTCAGCACATGGAGCGCCGTCTGCGGATCACCCTGCGCGAGAGCCAGGTTCGCCAGGAGGACCGGCATCTGCGGCACAAAAACGCTGTCCGGGTATTTTGCGGCAAAGCCGTCCAGCACCGTCTCCGCTTGAGGAAGCTGGTTCGACTGCATCTCGGCCTGGGCGGTCAGGTATGCGGCGTAATCGTCGAGAGCATCGCCCGCGGCATCGGCGTGTCCTAGGGCGGCAATAGCATCGGGAAAGCGGCGATCCAGCAGGTAGGCATGGCCGAGCGCGAGATACGCTGCTGCCGCCGCGTCGCCTTTATGCGTGTCGGCGTAATGCGCGACTCCGGAATAGGCGGCGGGAGTGCGATTCTGCGCCAGTTGCTGGGCCATGGGCCGCAGTTGCGAAGAAGCGACAAAGGCGCGCTGCAGGCGCCGGCTGCGGGCGATCGACTTCGCGGTACGCCGCGAACGACGGGTGCGGGCATGCCGGACGTGGGCGGCGGGACCACGGCGACGCGATCGGATGTGGCTTGCCGTCTTGCGACTACGCGACTGGCTCTGGGCGGTGTGGTGAATGGTCGTCTGCTTCTTTGGAGCAGTAGCGCTCTGCACACCCTGTGCAGGATTCGCAAAGGAAAGCGTTACCAAGGCCAGGCCGCAGCCAACCCGGGAAATCGAACGCAGGAATGCCAATTCAAGAACCTCAATGAGCAACGGCTCTGCTCAAAAGACTAAGCGGAGTGTTGATTGGTTTGCTATGAAACGTTTGGGGTAGTCCCAGAATGAACAACCTGCCAACCAATGCGAAGTCAAAGAACGGTCCGGTCGTGTACTGGGATCGGGCTGTGCTGTCGGTCGGGAGCGTTCACTCGATGAATCGAGTTGCAAAGAAACGCGTGTGTTGCAACTTCGAGGGTAACGGAATATCGAAATCGGAGCATAAAGAGACGAAATAGGCGCACGGCGGCTTCTCGAACGCCTCCCTTGATAAAATCAAGCAGAAGCCGCTGCATTCCGCCGGCTCTGTCACCGAAAGGCGCCAATCCTCTGAAACCTTCTGAGAGTCCGACCATCGAACCAGTGGGCGCACCCGAAGAGGTGCATCCGGACGTAGCGCTCGTCGAGCGTGCCCGGGGCGGAGATGTGCACGCCTTCGAGACACTGGTGAAGCAATACGACCGTCAGGTCTTTCGCATTGCGCAGCACATTACGCAGAACCGCGAGGATGCTCAGGACGTCGTGCAGGACGCCTTCCTGAAGGCGTACGAGAAGCTCGATCAGTTCCAGGGCAACTCCAAGTTCTATACGTGGTTAGTACGAATCGCGGTGAACGAAGCGCTGATGCGGCTGCGCAAGCGGCGCACCGGCAAGATGGTCTCCATCGACGAGGATGTGCAGACCGAGGAAGGGTCGGTGCCGCGCGATCTCGCCGAATGGCGGCCCAACCCGGAGCAGGAGTACAACCAGGCGGAGCTGGCGGAGATTTTGCGCAAGACCATCAACGGTCTGCCGCCCGGCTTCCGCGTCGTCTTCGTGCTGCGGGACGTGGAAGGTCTCTCCACCGAAGAGACGGCCACTGCGCTGGGGCTGAGCGTGCCGGCGGTCAAGTCGCGGCTGTTGCGGGCGCGGCTGCAGTTGCGGGAGCGGCTGAGCCGCTACTTCCGCAAGAAGAATGAGGATGGTGTTCAGTGACCTGCTCGGAATTTTTGGCCGAACTCGACGATTTGATCGACAACTCCGTGACGCCCACGCTGCGCGCGGATCTCGAGTTACATCTGCGCGAGTGCGAGCACTGCGTCATCACGCTGAACACCACCCGGAAGACCATCGAGATCTACCGTCAACACGAGCTCTACGAACTGCCGACCGCGCTGCGGGAGCGCCTGCAGGCCGCCATCCTGGCGAAATGCAAACGCGGCTGCTGACCGGTCTTCTCCTGACACACACCCGTAATATTTGCCATCACGGCCAATCCATTCGCGTCTAAGCCGGAATACATGCGCATCTGCATCGTTGCCGACAACGCCTCGGCCCGCTTCGGCGGCGAAGCAATCCTGCCGCTGCACTACTTCCGCCTGCTGCGCCAGCGTGGCGTTGAGGTCTGGCTGGTGGTGCACGATCGAGTTCGCGGGGAGCTCGAAACACTGCTGCCCAACGAACGTGACCGGATGCGCTTTGTCTCCGATACGGCCATCCATCGCCTGCTCTTCCGGCTCTCCGGCCTCCTGCCCCGCCGCATCGCCGAATCCACTCTCGGCCTCGTCATGCTGATGTACACGCAATGGACCCAGCGCCGCATGGTGCAGCAGTTGATCCGCGAGCATGGCATCGATGTGCTGCATCAGCCGGCACCCGTAGCGCCATCGTATCCATCCCTGTTTTTCGGTTTGGGTCGGCCGCTTATCATCGGCCCGATGAACGGCGGCATGGACTACCCGCCGGCATTTCGCTCCGCCGACTCGCTCCTCAGCCGGATCTTCGTCGCGCTCGCGCGTCCGCTTACGGCCATTGCGAATCGCCTGCTGCCCGGCAAGCGAAACGCCGCCGTACTGCTGGTGGCAAATCAGCGGACAGCCGCTGCCCTGCCCGCCGGCTACCGAGGCCGTGTGGTGGAACTGGTCGAGAACGGCGTCGACCTCGTGACCTGGAACGCGAGCAGCTCATCGGCACCGAAAGATCCGAACCGCTTCGTCTTCATGGGTCGGCTGGTGGATTGGAAGGCGCTGCCCATCGTCTTCGAAGCCATGACGCGCGTGCCCGAAGCGGCACTCGTTGTAATCGGCGACGGTGCGATGCGGGAGCCATGGGAAGCCGAGACGCAACGTCTGGGGCTCGGCGGCCGCGTGCACTTTCGCGGATGGAAGTCCCAACGGGAGTGCGCGCAGGCGCTCGCGGCTGCTACGGCGCTCGTCCTGCCAAGCCTCTATGAGTGCGGTGGCGCGGTGGTGCTGGAGGCGATGGCAATGGGCCGGCCGGTGATCGCAACCGCTTGGGGTGGACCGGCGGATTATCTCGATAGCCAGACTGGTTTTCTCATCCCGCCGGAGAGTCATGAGGTCATGGTCGCCGGCTTTGCCGATGCCATGGAGTGCCTCATCGATGATCCGGAATTGGCGACGGGCATGGGTATGGCCGCCCGCCGCCGCGTCCTTGAGAACTTCACCTGGCAGATGAAGATCGATCGCATTCTCGAAATTTACCGGTCTGTTCTGTCGACGCCGACCGCGCCGCCCACTCCCGTGTTCGAGACGACGATGTCGAAGGCAGAGGAGATCAGGAATCGCGACCGCCCCACACTGCATACGCCCGCCAAGTGATATTTCGCCGCAATAGAAAACGCCGGAGCCATCAGGCCCCGGCGTTTCCCCTCCGTGCCGTTAGACTTCCGGCTGCAACCCGTCTGCTAGCGCGATCAGGTCATCGCCAATCGTGCGCGTCTTGGCGATCGCGTCCTTGAGTGGGATGCTGATGATCTCGGTCCCACGCAGCACGACGAGCCGGCCGAAGCTGCCCTGATGCACCAAATCGATCGCCGCGGTGCCATAGCGTGTAGCCAGCATGCGGTCAAACGCAGACGGCGTACCGCCACGCTGGGTGTGGCCCAGGTTCACGCTGCGGGTCTCGTAGCCGGTCTTCTGCTCGATCAATTCCGCAACCGCCTGCCCGATGCCGCTGAGCCGCGCGTGTCCGAAGGCGTCCACCTTGGTGCCCTGCGTCGCCTGACCACCGTCCGGCAGCTTGGCGCCTTCGGCTACCACGACGATCGAAAACTTTTTCCCGTGATCGTGACGATATTTGATGATCTTGCAGATGTGATCGATGTCCAGCGGCTTCTCCGGCACGCCAATGGCATCCGCTCCGCCAGCGATGCCGCTGGTGATCGCGATC
This sequence comes from Acidobacteriaceae bacterium, assembly GCA_036500805.1. Taxonomy (GTDB): domain Bacteria; phylum Acidobacteriota; class Terriglobia; order Terriglobales; family Acidobacteriaceae; genus KBS-83. The sequence goes on from DASYBK010000018.1 coordinate 122,939, forward strand.
CATCCGGCATCGCGGCCCATCACCTCGCAGACGATCACGCGATTGTGCGCTTCGGCGGTAGAATGCAGCCGGTCGATCGCCTCAGTCGCGATTCCAACTGCGGTGTCGAAGCCGAAGCAGGCGTCCGTCCCGCTCAGGTCATTGTCGATGGTCTTGGGCACGCCGACGATCTTCACGCCCTTCTCGACCAGCGCATTCGCCACACCCTGCGTGTCGTCGCCGCCGATGGTGATCAGCGCGTCAAGCTTGTTTGCCTTGATGGTTGCCAGGCATTTGTCAATGCCGCCCTCCATCTTGCGCGGATTGGTACGCGAGGTGCGCAGGATGGTGCCGCCCAGTTGCAGGATGCCCGAGACCGCATTGGCATCGAGCGGCCGCGTCTGGTTCTCCACCACGCCGCGCCAGCCCTCGAGGAAGCCGACGAACTCATCCTTATAGTGAAAGATCCCCTTGCGCACCGCGGCGCGGATCACCGCATTCAATCCCGGGCAATCGCCGCCGCCGGTCAGTATTCCAACTCGCATTCGCTTCCAGAGCTCCTCTCCAACGACTAAGTCAATCGAATCGAATGATACGTGCGGCGGAGCGGTGGATCAAACGACTGCGTCCATCCAAAAACGAATGCAGAATCTGGACTTGACAAAGCACGGCTGCATATTTATACATTGTTATGTATATTTATGCATTGGCCGCCCGGCGGCAATTGCCGGAGCGGCCTTTTGCTTTGGAGTTTCGAGCACGATGAAAGTGGAACGGCACAATGCGATCCGGCAGATCGTCACGACTCGCGTCGTGACCAATCAGGACGAGCTGCGCCGCCTGCTGGTGAAGCGGGGCCATGAAGTCACGCAGGCCACGCTGTCGCGCGATCTACACGCCTTGCGGCTCTTTAAGGGACCCACTGGGTACCAGTTGCCGAATGCACCGGTGGACAGCGACGACGAAGATCTGCCCGGCGTCGCCGAGATGCTGCGTAGTTTTGGCCTGCGGGTGCGCCAGGCGATGAACCAGCTCGTCGTGATGACGACCCAAGGCAGCGCGCAGCCGGTCGCGGCTGGCATTGACGACGAAGGATGGGCGGAGGTGGTGGGCACCATCGCCGGCGATAACACGGTATTGATCATCTGCCCGGATGCTAAGAGTGCAACCGCATTGCGGGTGCGGCTGGAAGGATTGATCGGTTGATGCAGCAGACACAAATCGCGATGATGGGAGTGACGGGCTACGCCGGCACGGAGCTGGCGCGGCTCCTGCTGCGCCATCCGAAGCTTGCCGGCGCTTCCCCGCTCTTTCTGGGGCGGGAAGGCTCCGCGCGTGAGTCGCTGACAGCGATCCATCCGCAACTCGCCGGTCTTTCGAAGGATCAGCTCTGCATCGAGCCGTTCTCCTGGGAGCTGCTTGCCACACGCGAGGTCAAGGTGCTCTTTCTCGCCACGCCGCATGAGCAGTCGCGCAAGCTTGTTCCGGAAGCACTGGAGCGGGGTCGGCGCAGCGGTTTACGGATTGTGGATCTGAGCGGCGCATGGCGGCTCGAAGATCGGGCGAACCGCGCAGTCTACAAGTTTTCTGACGAAGGTTCACCAGTTGCTGAGAAGACGCAATCCGAAAGCGTCTACGGCATGCCGGAGCTGCATCGCGAGGCGATCGCCAGGGCGCGGCTAGTGGCAAATCCCGGGTGCTACGCGACGACCATCATCCTCGCGCTGAAGCCACTGCTTGCCGCCGGCTGGGTCGATATGCATCGCGGCATCATCTGCGATGCCAAGTCCGGCGTCTCCGGCGCCGGCAAAGAGCCGACGGCGAAGACGCACTTCATGTACGCGGCGGACAACCTCTCCGCCTACGGACTCTTCGGTCATCGGCATACCGGCGAGTTGCTGGAGCAGTTGCACGTCGCGGGCGATAGCATCACCTTCACGCCGCATCTGCTGCCGATCCCGCGCGGCATCCTTGCGACGATTTACGTTACATTCCGCGAGAAACATACCGCCGATGAAATAGAAGCATGCTTCCGCGGGTTCTATACGCAGAGCCCGATGGTACGCATTCACCCTGCCAGCCACCTGCCGCAGATCCAGCACGTGGTCCGCACAAACTTCTGCGACATCGGCTTCCAGCTCGCTCCGGATGGCCGACGATTGATCGTCATCAGTTGTCTCGACAACCTGCTGAAGGGCGCTGCCGGACAGGCGGTGCAGAACCTGAACGTAATGTGCGGATGGCAGGAGATGGAAGGATTGCTATGAGATACGTGGTAAAGCTGGGAGGCACGGCGCTCGAGAATGCCGAGACGCTGCACGGCTGCGCTCAGGCGATCGTCGAGATGGTGCGCGATGGGCATCAGGTCGCGGTCGTCCACGGCGGCGGTGTAGCGCTGACCCGCACCCTGAAGGCTCTTGGCAAGCAAAGCGAATTTGTCGCGGGCCTGCGCATCACCGATGCGGAAACACGCGACGCTGCGCTGATGGTGTTGGCCGGCCGCGTGAACAAGGGTCTGGTCGCGGCGCTGGGCGCGCATGGCCAGCCGGCCGTGGGACTCTCCGGCGGCGATGGCCTAGTCTTCCGCGCGCGCAAGAAGCGCACAGCTCCGGACCTGGGCTTTGTCGGCGAGGTTGTCAGCTCCGATCCGCGCTGGCTCGAAGCGATCTGGAAGATGGGTGCGGTGCCGGTACTGTCGAGCCTCGCGCTCGGCTTTGACGGCGAATACTACAACATCAACGCGGACGAGATGGCCTCGGCCTGCGCCGTTGCCGCACATGCCGACGCGCTGGTCTTCCTCACCGATGTTCCCGGAGTGCGCGGCGCGGATGGTCAGGTGATGCGCTGGCTCTCGGTCGATCAGATCGCTCTGCTTACCCGCGATGAGGTCATCAGCGGCGGCATGCTGCCGAAGCTGGGCGCCTGTCGCGAAGCCTTATTGCATGGTGTAAAACGTGTGCGCATTCTTCCCGCAGAGGAGGCGTCATCGATGCCTGACCTGTTGCAAACAAAAGTTGCTCACGGAACGGAGGTGTTGGTCGCATGAGCAAGTCAGTTGAATTCGCAACAGCCGAGTTGGCTGCCGTGCAGGCGGCTGAGGCGAAGCTGCTGCTTCAGACGTACGAACGCAATCCTATTCTTTTCGTGGGCGGCGAAGGTGTGCATCTCATCGATCAGGAGGGCAATCGTTACCTCGATCTGTTGAGCGGCATCGGTGTGAACGCACTGGGGTACGGACACCCGGCGATCGAGCAGGCCATTGCCGAGCAGAGCAAGAAGCTGCTGCACATTTCAAATCTCTTCTTCCACACCGGCCAGGCGGAGCTCGCCGCGCGACTCACCGAGATGACCGGCATGGACCGCGTCTTCTTTTCGAACAGCGGCACCGAGGCGTGGGAGGCAGCGCTGAAGCTGGCGCGGCTCTATGCGGGCACACATCGCAGCAAAGGCGCGACGATAGGGACGAAGTTCCTCGCGCTCGACCACAGCTTTCACGGACGCACCATGGGCTCTGTCGCGACCACTGAAAAGGAGAAGTACCGTGCGCCGTTCATGCCGGTGATGCCGGGCGTCGAATTCGTTCCGTTCAACGATGTCGCAGCATTGCGTGCCGCATTTTCAGACGAATATTGCGCGATCTGTCTTGAGGCCGTCCAGGGCGAGGGCGGCATCCGTCCCGTCTCGCAGGAGTTCATCGATGCTGCGCGCGAGCTGACGCACTCGACTGGCGCACTGCTCATCATTGACGAGATCCAGGCCGGCCTCGGCCGCACCGGCAAGTGGTGTGCATATCAGCACTACGGAATCCAGCCGGACATCACCACGCTGGCCAAGCCGCTGGCCGGGGGGCTTCCACTGGGCGCGATGCTCTGTACGGAAGAGGTCGCAAGCGCGATGCAGCCGGGCCTGCATGGCACCACCTTCGGCGGCGGCCCGCTGGCATGCGCCGTGGCGATCGCCGTGATCGACACGCTGAAGCGCGATGACATGCTCGCGCACATCCAGGATGTTGGTGGCTACTTCCGCGGTCAGCTCGCTCGCCTGGCTGCACAGCACTCCGCCATTGTCGTCGGCGCGCGGGGCCTGGGCCTGATGCTGGCGCTCGAGCTCCGCTCCGCCGATACTGCCAAATCTATCGCCGCT
>DASYBK010000019.1:0-12154 GCA_036500805.1 Acidobacteriaceae bacterium
GGAATGTGGTTTTCATGGCCGCGCTAGAGCTTCAACGATCCGATGTGAATGGGCCAGGAGACGGCGACGATGGCGGCACCGTATGCAGCGACGGTGGTCCAGGCGACAGCCGCATGCGCGGAGGCGATGCCGTGGACCTTCTCACCGTTGTTGGCCTGGTCGTAGGCCATGGCGCCAAGGATAGGAGTCAGGATCATGCCGGGGGCGTGAACCCAGATGAGGTATTTGTGCAGCTTGATGCCCCCGCGAGCTCGCTCGTCGGAGACCCGCGGCGCGCGGATGGCGTAGGAGGCGGTGAAGGCATACATGGTGACGGACGCCGCGCCAAGGCCGACGTGGATGTCGCGGCCGGTGGCGTTGTCCTTGCCCTTTTTCAGATCGGGCGGCGCGAAGGCGGAACTGATGCAGGCTCCGGCGAGCGGCGCGAGCGTGATGAGGCCGAGGCGCTGGTGGATGCGGAGCATGCGGGTATGCCGGTCGAGCCGTGCCTGCAGATCGGGATCGGGCCTGGTCTGGCTGGGCGAGAGGCCGAGGTCACCGAGCGATGGCGGCGCTGGCTGCTGATTCTGGCCATTGGGTTTGGGCGGGGATGGTCGCGATTGCGACGGCTGCCCGGTTTGCTGGCCATCAGGATCGAGCGGTTGGGCTAGCGCGAATGAATCCGACGCTGCGGGCATCGGCGCATCCGGGAGTGCCGCCGCATTGTCTCCGAGGGAGGCAATCTCCGCGTGACCTATCGCCTGTGCGGCGGCGGGCAACCATGCCTGAGGGAGCAGGAAGACGGTCGCTGCGGCGACCGCGAACTGGATAGCGACGACGCAAGCCTCGAACAGCTGACGCATGTGTATCCCCCTGGACCGCAGATTTCGCTCGACCGTGATCTCTCTGGCTTACGGGAGAAGGGCACTCCGCAACAGGTCTTATAAATATAAGACTTTAGGTTGAAATGCAATATCCAGATTTTGCAGGTGGAATGGAGGCCGTGCAGCGGTTTTGTCTGGGAGTTTCGCGGAGGGATGTGGTGCGCCCGGAGAGATTCGAACTCCCGGCCTATTGCTCCGGAGGCAATCGCTCTATCCAGCTGAGCTACGGGCGCACTTTTGTGATTTTACATGAGCCGTTGGATGGCGCTGTCTCAGCGCGAGAAGACGGCGCCGTGCGGGGTGGCGGAGCCGGTCCAGCCCTGGGGCCACGCGCGGTTGTCGAAGCTGAAGCCGGCCTGGCCGTCTTTGTCGCGGAAGGTATCGTCGACGGCGAGCTTGCCCGTTGCCTGGTCGAATTGAACCAGGTAAGCGCGATGGATGCCATCCGGGCCGGGAGTGACGACGATGCGGCTAGTGACTGAGTCCCAGCCGGTCCAATGGGCGAAGAAGTTGCCGGGGAAAGAGATACGCGAGACTTCGATGGGCTTGTCCGGATTGGCGATGTCGAGCGCGATGATGCCGTGGATGGAGGGAACGCCCTCGACGAGATAGTGGCCGATGATGGTGGGCACGCCGCATGCGCCGCCGGGGAAACGATAGACGAGCTTCGCATTCGGAGTATCTGTCGCAATGCCGGTGACGTGTTCCAGGCCGCAGGAGTAGGTCTGGACGAAGACGGAGCCGTCCGGCGCGCGGCGCGGTTCCTCGGGATCGGTGTGCGCGGTGAGCTCGGGGCTAGGCTCGAAGAAGGCGGTCTTGAGCAGTTTGAGATCGGAGAGGCGCCAGATCTGATAGGTGCTGCCGGTGGGTTCTTCAAAGCTCATGGATGAGTTGGTAGAGAGCGCGCGATCGATCTCCGGCAGGATGACGACGCTGTAGGGGCAATAAAAGATGCCGGGATGAGAAGGATCTCGGGCGCTGGCACTGCGCAGGTATTTGCCGTTCTGATCTATCTCTACAAGGCCTCCCCCACCTTCATTCGAGCCGCCATTGTGACCGTGCTGGAAGGTGGCGAGAATGTTCTGGTCGGGCAGACGCAGATAGGAGTGTGGGTGCATGTAACCATCCACGTCTGTGAAAGAGCCGGCGATGTGAGGCTGCAGCGGGTTGCGCAGATCGAAGAGGAAGGTGCGGCCGGCGTTGTGATCGTTGGCGAAGAGGATGCCGGCGGCGGGCATGACGTATTCGGTGTGGTGGACGAGCTTGGACTGCTGATCAGTAGCGAGCGTGGTGAGCAATTGGCCGTAGTGCGGGGACGAGGGCGAGGCATCGATGACGGCGAGGAAGTCGGTCTGCTGGCCGGCGGCGTCGCCGGCCCAGACGAAGAGATAGTGCGGGGGTGCGGGCTGGTTGGCCGGCGGCGCGGCGATCGATGCAATGGACAGGCTGGCTGCAAAAAGTAGAGCGAAGGTGAGGCGGAGCATACGTTCCCATCCCGGCGCGTGGGGGAACGCGGAAGCTGAAGTGAAGTTATGGGCGAATTATAGGATGTGTGACCGCTATACGTACGATTTTTACGGTTTCACAGTAACGCCGAAGAGGGTGATGAGCAATGCGGCTTGCTCGGGACTGATGATCAGGCCCTCCATGGCGCCGGGCATCCCGCGCACGCCGTCGATGCGGCAATCGCGAATATCCGCTCCGGTGAGCTTTGCCTGGGCTATGTCGGCGCAAGAGAGATCGCACCGGCGGAAGATCGCTCCGGTGAGATCCGCCGCATAGAAGTCGGCCTGGGTAAGGTTGCAGTCCTCGAAGACGCACTCCTCGAAGGCGGCCATGCGCGCCATGATCAGGTCGAGCCTGCACTCCCGAAACAGCACGCTTTTCCATTGCGCCTGGTTGCAGACGGCGCCAGTGAGCCGGGTTGCGATGATCTCGACGCGCTCGAAGGTGCTGGCGGAGCAATCGATGTTCGCAAGATCGGAACTTTCGAGGCGCACGTCGCTGAGAAGAAGCTGCCGCGCATTCGTATCGGCGAGTGAGACATTGTCGAGCACGCAGCCCATGAGGGAGACACGCTGATCGCGGGCGCTGTGCAGCGGCGGAAGCGGAGCCCCGGCGAGGCGTGCGTTATAAACGGCGCCGGAGGCGATCTGCGAAGCGAAGTTGTTCTCGAGCGAATCGAGATCGATGCGCGGGGCGACGCGGCCCTTGCGTTTCGCTTTCATGGTTTCAAGAAATGAGCAGGTTCAGCCGCGCTTGCGCTCCAACTCGGCCATGGTGGATTGGATGAGCTGCTTGGCGCCGTTGATCTGGTCGAGAACGTTCTGCAGATCGAGCGCGGGCTTGGTGGGGTTGCGATTGGAGACGCAGTAGACGCCGTGCTGGCCGATGAGGATGAGCGCGTCGGTGAGCATGTCGAGCGAAACGGCGAGGCGGCCTCGCTCGGGGCCGAGCATGAACTCATGTTTCTCTATCGAATCGCGGTGCTCGGCCAAGGCCGAAGCGCCACTATATGGCCCAACACCGCTGGACGTATCTGCTGGAACACCGCTTGACTTATCTGCTGAAACACCGCTTCGCTCCGCATTCTCTTCTTTGCGATCGGACACTACTACCACTCCTTTGCGGCGGTATCGACGGTGAGCGGCTCAGTGGTCGGCAGGCCTTTCCAGCGAAGGATGGGCTTGCGGGCGGCGGCGGTCTCGTCCATGCGCTTGACGCGGGTGGCGTGCGGGGCCTGGAGGACCAGCAGCGGGTTCTCTTCGACTTCCTGGGCGATCTGCCGCATGGCATCAATGAAGAGATCCAGCTCCTCCTTCGATTCGCTCTCGGTGGGCTCGATCATCAGCGCGCCGGGGACGATCAGCGGGAAGGAAACGGTGTAGGGATGGAAGCCGTAGTCGATGAGGCGCTTGGCGATGTCGCCGGTCTTGACGCCGCGCGCCTGCTGCTTCTTATCGCTGAAGACGACCTCGTGCATGGAGGGCGTCTGGTAGGGCAATTCGTAACTGCCTTCGAGCTTTTTGCGGATGTAGTTGGCGTTGAGCACGGCGTCTTCGGTGGTCTGGCGGAGGCCGTCGGGGCCGTTGGCGAGGATGTAGGCGAGGGCGCGGACGAACATGCCGAAGTTGCCGTAGAACATGCGCACACGGCCGACGGAAAGCGGGCGATCGTAGTCGAGGCGGAGCGTGCCGTCGGAGTTTTCGCGCACGACGGGCGTGGGCAGGAAGGGCTCGAGGGCGCGCTTACATGCGACCGGACCGGAGCCGGGACCACCGCCGCCGTGCGGCGTGGAGAAGGTCTTGTGCAGATTGAGGTGCATAACGTCCACGCCGAAGTCGCCGGGGCGCGTCTTGCCGCAGAGCGCGTTCATGTTGGCGCCATCCATATATAGGAGCGCGCCCTTCGCGTGGAGGACGTCGGCGATCTTGTGAATCTCGCTCTCGAAGACGCCGATGGTGGATGGGTTGGTGAGCATGAGCGCGGCGGTCTGTTCGTCCACCTGCTTCGCAAGCTGCTCGATATCCACCATGCCGTGCTGGTTGGAGCGGAGGTTCTCGACCTGGTAGCCGCAGATGGCGGCGGTCGCAGGGTTGGTGCCGTGCGCGGAGTCGGGGATGAGGACGCGGCGGCGCGGATTTCCCTGCGATTCGTGATACGCGCGGGTAAGCAGGATACCGGTGAACTCGCCATGCGCCCCGGCGGCGGGCTGCAAGGTAATGGTATCCATGCCGGTGATTTCGAGGAGGCACTTTTCGAGCGTGCGCAACACACCGAGCGCGCCCTGCGAGAGCGATTCCGGCTGGTAGGGATGCGCTTCGGCGATGCCTTCGAGGCGCGAGACGAATTCGTTGACGCGCGGGTTGTACTTCATGGTGCAGGAACCGAGTGGGTACATGCCGAGATCGATGGCGTAATTCCAGGTGGAGAGGCGCGTGAAGTGGCGGATGATCTCGATCTCGGAGAGCTCGGGCAGCTCGGGCGCGTCGCTGCGTGCGGCATCACCGAGGAGCGCGGCGGCGTCGGCTTCCGGCACGTCGAGCGGCGGCAGGCGATAGCCGCGCTTGCCGGGTGAGGATTTTTCGAAGAGCAGTGGCTCGTTCTGCGTGAGGTGCGCGGCGACCTTCTGGCGGTTGCCTGTGAAGCTGCTTCCCTGCTCTGTGGTCTCGGTCGATGTGGCCATTCGGATTCCTTATGCGTGGACCAGCGTGGGCTGGGCACTGTGGCTGCCGGCGAGGACCTTCGCCGTGCGATCGATCTGTTCGCGGGTGGTGAGCTCGGTGGCGCACCAGAGGCTGGCGTTGCCCAGCTCCGGGTAGAAGCGCTCGAGCGAAAGGCCGCCGATGATCTTGTCTTCGAGCAGGCGGGCGTTGATGGTGTCGGCTGGCTCGTCGGTGATCAGGACGAACTCGTGGAAGCGCGGCGAATTGGCAAAGAGCAGCTTTGCGCCATTTCGTGACAGTGCCTGTGACGCATACTGCGCCTTGGCCAGATTGTGCAGCGCGAGTTCGCGGATGCCTTCCTTGCCGTAGACGGTCATGAAGATGGTGGCCATGAGCGCGACGAGCGCCTGGTTGGTGCAGATGTTCGACGTCGCCTTCTCGCGGCGGATGTGCTGCTCGCGCGTGGAGAGGGTAAGTACGAAGCCGCGCGTGCCGTCCTTGTCCACGGTCTGGCCGGCGAGGCGGCCGGGCATCTGGCGGAGATATTTCTCTTTTGCCGCGATGACACCGCAGTAGGGGCCACCGTAGCTGAGCGCGACGCCGAAGGACTGCGCCTCCATGGAGACGATGTCGGCTTCGCGCGGCGGACGGACAGCGCCGAGCGAGATGGCTTCGGCGATAGAGACGATCAAGAGCGCGCCCTTCTTGTGCGCGATCTCGGCGATCGCGGGAATGTCTTCGACGACACCAAAGAGGTTGGGCGACTGGACTAGAACGCAGGCGTGAGCGTCCGTGAGTGTGGCGTCGAGTGCCTTGAGGTCGACGCGGCCGTCTTCGCCGTACGCGAGCACCTGTTTGTCGATGTTCTGGTGCTGCGCGTAGGTAGCGAGGACCTCGCGGTATTCGGGATGAACGGTCTTGGCAACCAGCGCGCTGGAGCGGCCGGTGACGCGCACCGCCATCATGACGGCCTCGGCCGCACCGGTCGAGCCGTCGTACATGGAGGCGTTGGCGATCTCCATGCCGGTGAGCTCGCAGATCATGGTCTGGAACTCGAAGATGGCCTGGAGGGTGCCCTGCGAGATCTCCGGCTGATAGGGCGTGTAGGAGGTGAGGAACTCGCCGCGCTGCACGAGGGCATCGATCACGACGGGACGATAGTGGCGATAGGCGCCGGCGCCGAGGAAGCTCGTATAGCCGTTGGCATTCTGCGCGGCAGCGTTCTTGAAGTAATCGACGATCTCGGATTCGCCCATCTGGCGCGGGATGTCGAGGTCGCGCGCGAGGCGGTATTCGGCCGGGATGCTCGCGAAGAGGTCGTCGATGGAGGATGCGCCGATCTCGCGGAGCATGCTCTCGCGTTCGGCGTCGGATTTAGGCAGATAGCGCATGTGTTCTTCCTTCTACTTAGAGCACGTCCTTCGACCGATTCGATCCAATAACCGCAAGAGCAATCTCGACAAATGCATCGACGAACACCTCTAGGAGTTCGACCAGCATTTAGTGCGTCTCTTCCTTGATATAGGTCTCGTAGGCGTCCTTGGAGAGCAGGTCGCCGGCTTCGCCAGGATTGGTGACTTCGATCTTCATGATCCAGGCGCCGTGTGCGTCGGCATTCATCTTCTCCGGCGACGAGGTCAGCTCTTCGTTTACTGCGGTGACCTTCCCTGAGATGGGTGAGTAGAGATCGGAGACGGCTTTGACCGATTCGACGCTACCGAAGACCTTGCCCTTTTCGACCGACGAGCCGACTTTGGGCAGATCGACGAAGACGATATCGCCGAGCGAGTTCTGCGCGTAGTCGGTGATGCCGACCTTGCCCTCCTTGCCCGAGAGCTCAATCCATTCGTGTTCTTTGGTGTATTTGTAGGCGGCGGGATAGTCCATGGTGGCAGTTCGGTCCTCTCTGGTAACGATTGTAGGGCAGCGACGAGGCTACGCCTGCTTCTTTGGGCGCTTGTAAAAAGGCGTCGGCACCACCACGGCTTTGACGGGCTGGTTGCGGATTTCGACGCTGATTTCCGTGCCGGGCGCGGTGAATTCCATGGGTAGATGCGCCAGCGCGATGTTCTTCTTCAAAAAGGGCGCAGGAGAGCCGGAGGCGACGGTGCCGATTTTCTTCCCGTCAGGCGAAAGGACGGCGTAACCATCGCGGGCGATGCCGCGCTCGGTCATTTCGAGGCCGACGAGTTTGCGCTTCGGGCCACCGGCGGTGCGCACGGCTTCCAGGGCGTCCCGGCCGATGAAGTCGCCCTTGTCGAGCTTGCAGTAGCGATCCAGGCCGGCTTCGACGACGTTGATCTCGTCCGAGATTTCGTGGCCATAGAGGGCCATCGCCGATTCGAGCCGCAGCGTGTTGCGCGCGCCGAGCCCGCAGGGCAGGATGCTGAACTCTTTCCCCGCGTCGAGGACTTCATTCCAGACGCGCTCGCTGGTGGCGACGTCGGACGGGATGTAGATCTCGAAGCCGTCTTCGCCGGTATAGCCGGTGCGCGCGATGAGCGTGTTGTAGAGGCCGCAGACCTTGCCCCAGGTGAACCAGTAGTTCTTGATCGCGTCGAGGTTGCTGTCGGTGAGCTTGCGCATCACGTCGACTGCCTTCGGACCCTGGATGGCGAGCTGCGTGTACATGTCCGAGTAATCGGAGACGTGGACGGACGGCATGGCGCCAACGTTCCTGCGCACCCAGTTGACGTCCTTCTCGCGCGTGCCGGCGTTGATGACGAGGAGGTAGTCGTTCTCGGAGAGCTTGTGGACGATCACGTCGTCGACGAAGGTGCCGTTGGGATAGAGCAGCGCCGAGTAGTGGGCCTGGCCTTCCTTGAGCTTTGACGCGTCATTCATGGAGATGTGCTGGACGGCGGCGAGCGAGTTGGGCCCGCGAAGCTGGATGTCGCCCATGTGCGAGACATCGAAGACGCCGACGCCGGTGCGGACCGCCATGTGCTCCGCGATGCATCCGGAGTAATCGACCGGCATATCCCAGCCGCCGAAGTCGACCATCTTGGCGCCGAGGCGGCGGTGGGTGGCGTTGAGTGCGGTCTTGCGAAGTGCGGCAGTCGGCGCGGCGGCGGTGGACACGGTGCAGGAGTCCTTTGGACGGGGTTAGCGAACCATCTAGGTTAGCACTTGCGGGCCCCAGAGTAGCACCCGGCGGGGCTGTGAAGAGGCATGCGGACGAGCGGCTGGGCGGGATGGAAAGCAGGCGGGACTACGCGTAGCGCGCAGCGAGTGCGATCGACCAGCCGACGCTTACGCGCTCAAACGCTCCTGGAAGTCGCGAATGGCGACGAGGCTCTCTCTGGTATCGCTGGTCCAAGACCAGCTGGCGTTTTCAAGAAGGGACAATAGCGTTTTCAGCGATGCTGCGAGAATGTGCGGTTTCGGTTTGGGCGATGCAAGCTGCGCACGTGCGGTGTCGATTTCTGCTTCGGCCTCTGCCACGTCGTCGGGCGCAAATCCTAGCTTTGGCAGTTTCAGTCTGAGGGACTCGAGAATGACATCAAGGTCGGCTTCGTTGAAGGAAAACGGAGAGCTGCCGTCCGGTCGCGGATGGAGCGTGCCATTGTCTACCTTGGTACTGACATCACGCGGTTCGTGCTCTTCGTATCCGCTGGCGACAGGTTCGACGGTCGGTTCAGGGTTCGGTCTGGGATTCTGTCTGGGGACAGGGTCAATAACCGGACGGCTGTGATGCGGAGCAAACTCCCCGCTGATCTCTTGCGGATCCAACCCGATGGCCTCGCAGATCCTCTGCAGTTCGAGGGCGGCGAGTTCGTCGCTATCGTTCTGCACAATGTGGGCTGGTAATGGCTTGATCGATTTTTCCTGTATTGGCGTGGTCGACGTTTCGTTGACCGGTGGTTTTCCGGTCGCGTCCTGCGCGATGGTTGGCTGTGCAGTCACCGGCTTCCAGGCAATGCTTTGCGCAGGAGGAAAGTGCGCCGTCGCCTGCTCCGGCTGGTCCAGGGCAGCTTCCATCTCGTCGGCACCGGCATGGCTAATGGAGATGATGGGCCCCATCACAACCCGGATCAGCCCTTTTTCGGCGAGATATCGCGCCGCAGTTTCCGCCTGGGCTCGGTCGAGCCCGACGGCGTCGCCCACCTCGTGGTCGTAGAACAGCACTCTCTCGCTGCCTCGGCTCATTTCGTAGAGGCAGCGCATGAACTCGAAGCGCTGCTTTCGCCTTTGTTCGAGAGTCGCAGCCACGCTGCATTCCTCCTCCGGGGGCCGATATCGGGGTCAGGTCAGAGTCTCCATGATTGGCTGCCTGGCTCACAGCATAATCCTCGGTGCAACCGGGCAGGAGTTTCTTCGATGGCAACGTGTATGGGAAAAGATCCCTCCCATTCACGTATTGTGATGGAACTTAGCTTTCCCCGGAAGGAATATCCATGCAGACGATCAAGACATTTCTGTGGTTTGACGGCAAGGCGGAGGAGGCGGTCGATTTCTGGGTCTCCGTCTTCAAGGATGCGAAGAAGGGTGCGGTGCGCCGGTATGCGGATTCGTTTCCGGACGCGAAGTGGCGTGGCAAGGTGTTGACGGCGAGCTTCACCTTGCGCGGGCAGGAATTTGTGGCGCTGAATGCCGGTCCGGATTTTCAATTCACGCCGGCGGTCTCCTTTATGGTGCCGTGCGCGACGCAACAGGAGATCGATGACTATTGGGCGAAGCTGACCGACGGCGGCAAGACGATGGCGTGCGGGTGGCTGACGGACAAGTTTGGGGTGACCTGGCAGATCACTCCGGAAAAGCTGGACGCGATGCTGAACGATCCCGACCCGGCGAAGGCGGCGCGGGTGATGCAGGCGATGATGGGGATGGTGAAGCTGGATATTGCGGCTTTGGAGCGGGCACGGGATGGGAAAGCCTGAACGCCCGGTGAATCGAAGTAGAGGGGCGGCGCATCCTCATGTAACCGGGAAATCAGGTAACCGGGAAATCGGCAGTTCGCTGGTTTCGGAGGCACGATGGGCCGTCGCTTTGCAGAGCTCGCCTTTACGCCGCTGGTGAAGGAACAACAGGAGAGACACGGCAGCCGGCGGCAGTATGCGCGGATGGAAGAGATGGGCGAGCCGGGCGACCGGCTGACGGAGTTCGAGCAGGAGTTTATCGCCGGCCGCGACGGGTTCTACATGGCGTCCACCAGCGAGACGGGATGGCCGTACATCCAGTATCGCGGCGGAGAGAAGGGCTTTCTCCATGTGCTGGACGACCAGACGCTGGGCTTCGCCGATCTGCGCGGCAACAAGCAGTACGTGAGCGTGGGCAATCTCGCGCATGACGATCGCGTGGCGCTCTTCTTCATGGATTACGCACACCAGCTCCGGCTGAAGATCCTGGGACGCGCTAAGGTGCACGAAAACGACGCGGAGGCGGCGGCGCTGCTCAAGAAGCTGCGCGTGCCGGGCGAGAAGACGCCCGCGGAGCGCGCGATGGTGATCCATGTGGAGGCGTTCGACTGGAACTGCCCGCAGCACATTACTCCGCGCTATACGCAGGAGGAGTTGATGGGGACGCTGGAGCCGGTGCGGAAGCGGATGGAGTTGCTTGAGGCGGAGAATGCACGGTTGCGCATGCTCGTGGGCGAGACGGCGGCGACTTCGTAATGGCTCTCGCGATCAGAGTAGCGTGCCCCCACCCCCTCCCCCTCCCGCTGCGGGAGGCTGGCTTGTATCTACAGTTAATTCATGAGGTTATGCGCTCTCCCGAGGGTCAAATTCGTCTTTCTAAAGGGGTTATCGCTAAATTCGTCCAGCCATTGGAGTTATGAGCACGAGAAAAGCCACCTTTACGGTGGCTTTTTGCGGCTGGTTAGCTTCTATTCCCAGTGTAGCAAGTTGAGCTTATTGAACTGGCAGGTTTTTGCTGATTTGTGCCACTAGCGGTTTCGTTTTGGGAATGGCGGCTGCGGAGTCCTCACCGGTTGCCAGAGGTCTTGGCGGGACGTGACGCTGCCTTGGCGAGAGCGTGGGCGGTGCGGCGCAGTTCTGGCCAGAAATCCTTCCCCATGGGAACCGCGCGCTCTTCGAGGGCCTCGAGCAACTTCTGCTCGATCTCTTCCTGCTCGCGGTCGTATTCGGAACTAGAGGAGGTCATGCTCGATTGTTGCATTTTAAGAGGCTGGCGCGTGGTTCCTCATGGGAACCACGCCACCCTAGCTGCGCTAGGATGGGGCACCCGGCAAACAGGTTTTGCTCTAAAGGTCACACCCTATGCTGCAGGCGATCCCGAGGGCGACGAACTGAAAAGGAATAAAGACAACCTCGAAGGGAACTTTCACGGACCAGACGCCCACGTTCTTTGCGATTCCGCTGAACCGGTGGCCTCCGGCGGAGCTCTCCAATTCGAGCTTTAGAGACTTGCCGACCTTAACTTCCTTCGCGCGGGGATCCGCTCCGCGCCGAGTTCGAGTCTTGTGCTGGCGGACCCGGGTTACCTTCGCCTGGATCAAGGTTCCAGCATAGGCGTCTGCTTCTCCCCTCACAATGACGTCGTCTAGGACCCGAAATGTCAAAGTCGAGCCGACAGTCGCCTTGGCCCACGCTGCCGGATCGACCGGAGTCAGTTTGATCGGCACTTTGAACGGAACTATCCATAGTCCGTCGAGTGAATCAGGCTGTCCGTTAAGTGAACAGCACGAATCCGCTTGCGCGGGTTCAAATCCAAGTTCGGCACCGAGGTTCAGCGAGCTTCTATATGCGAATAACGTTTCCGGAGGCGTCACTTCATGGGGTGGGTCTTCGGCCTGACCGACTTGCTGCGCCACGAGCAGCGGACAGAGCACGAAGCACAGAGCCGATAGAAACAGTCTAATCGCACTTCTAAGTGTCCATTTACGCATACGGCCTCCGTCGTTCGTGAAGAATGGGAAAATCGGCTTCATTCCGACGAAGCTATCCGGACTCGGATGGGACTGCCTGGGCAATCAGGACACTTTCGCGAGTGTCACAGTGCCGGATGGGGGGATGCGGCGGCCTTTTCCGTGGCTTCGGATTCGACGGCGCGGAGTTGCGCGATGGAGGACTCATTGAGCAGGCGGAAGACGATGGGGAAGCATTTTTTCGGCAACTGCTGAGCCGTGACGATGTCGCAGATGACGGCGGAGGTGGATTCGAG
>DASYBK010000020.1:0-24771 GCA_036500805.1 Acidobacteriaceae bacterium
CGTGCGGCGCACCGGCGACTTCTTTCAGCGTTACGGCTCGCGGGCCCTGCTGCTGGCCAAATTCATCCCCGGGCTGGGAGCGGTAGCGGCGCCGATCGCGGGCCAGAGCCGGATGCCCTACGCCACGTTCATCACCTTCGACGCGGCCGGCGCACTGCTGTGGAGCCTCAGCGCAACCCTGGTGGGCCGCTTCTTCGGGGATTACCTGAAGCACCATCCCGGCGCACTCGGCCAAGTCGGGCACTCAACGGGCCTGCTCTTCGTTGTGCTCCTGCTGGGCTTTTTCTGTTACCGCATCTATCGGCAGCGCGCCTTCCTGCGCCAGATTCGCGGCGCCAAGATCGAGCCGGAAGAGCTGAAATCCATGCTCGATGCAGGCGAGGACGTTTACATCATCGACCTGCGCCATCCACTGGATTACCTGCCCGATCCGCGTCGTCTGCCCGGTGCTGTCCTGTTCAAGCCGGACACGCTGGTTGCGGAGGGCGACCGCATTCCGCGGGATCGCGACATCGTTCTCTATTGCACCTGCCCCAGTGATGCGACCAGCGCGCGCACCGCGCTCCGGCTGCGCAGCCTGGGCATCTATCGCGTGCGCCCGCTGCACGGCGGCTACGACGGCTGGAAGAATCTTGGTTATCCACTGGAGCCGATGGAGCAGCGCACCGTCGCGTAAGCAGCCCATCCTGTCAGCGGTGGTACCGTTCGTGGGATGCAGCCGCCTCCTTGCTTATGCTAAGTTGCCCCTTGCGGCGGCTTCAGGCGCTGCCGCGTTTTCCAAGGGGTGGTTATGGCATGGACAGAGTCCTATCACTGTGACGTTTGCAACAGTCCGCGTGGAGACGCGGAGGACTGGTGGCTGGCCTGGACGGATCACACCACGCCTCCCGACGGTCCGCCGCAGGAGGCTCTGCGCATCACCCGCTGGAGCCACGCACTCTCCCACAGCGCCGAGGTAAAGCATCTGTGCGGCGCGCGCTGCGCTCAGACGTTCATGGATCGCTGGATGCAATCGGGAGACGCCCGGCGCTGAAAGATCGCCGCTGTGGTATGGGCCGGTCGGTGGCCACTTTGCCGGTCTTGCTTCGGGTCAATCGGAAATCCGCAATACGATAGCATTTTCGGTATTGGTATAGACCGTCCAACGACTGCTCGTGCGGCTTTTCTTAAAGGAAAAGCTACTCTGAGAGAATCTCCGCAGAACACAGTCATACCGAAAATGCTATAGGAGCGTCAGGAGACGAACTTGGCCTATCACGACCTGCGCGAGTGGATCGCGCGCCTGGACCACGCCGGCGAGCTGAAGCGCATCCGCGAAGAAGTCGATCCTGTCCTGGAGATTGCG
The DNA here is from genome assembly GCA_036500805.1 of Acidobacteriaceae bacterium. Classification (GTDB taxonomy): domain Bacteria; phylum Acidobacteriota; class Terriglobia; order Terriglobales; family Acidobacteriaceae; genus KBS-83. The sequence continues at coordinate 1,346 of DASYBK010000020.1, forward strand.
GAGATCACCGACCGCGTGTCCAAGATCGGACGCAACGGAGCGGGCCGCAAGGGCGGCGCAGATGGCTACGCGCCTGGGGGGCCGGCGCTGCTCTTCGAGCGGGTGAAGGGCTATCCCGGGGCGTCTGTCCTGATGAACCAGTTCGGCAGCCTGCGCCGCATGGAGATGGCGCTCGAAACCGCAAGTCTGGACGAGATCGCCGGCCGCATTGAAGCGCTCATGGCGATGAAATCGCCCGAAGGCATGCTGGGCAAGCTTAAGATGCTGCCCACACTCGCCGAGCTCGGGAAGTATTTCCCCAAAGTGATCTCCGCGCGCCAGGCCGCGTCGAAGCAGGTCATCCATCGCGATAACTTCAGCGTGCTCGATTTTCCCGTGCTGCAGTGCTGGCCCATGGATGGCGGCCGCTTCATCACCCTGCCGCTGGTGATCACAAAAGATCCGCGCCACGGCAAGCGAAATATGGGCATGTACCGCATGCAGGTCTATGACGACCACACCACCGGCATGCACTGGCAGCGGCAGAAGGTGGCGGCGGAGCACTTCCGCGAGCGGCTGCGCATGGCGTCTGCTTCCAACACATCCGGCAGCGCTACCGCTGCCCATATCGACATGATGGCGCAGACCGCAGGAGGCTCCGTCCGGTATGCAGGCGACAGCATCGCCGGCATGCCCGCGCTGACCGCCACCGATCTGCGCGGCGAGCGCATGGAGGTTGCTGTCGCCATCGGCACCGATCCGGCTACCACCTTCTCCGCCATCGTGCCCGCCCCGCCCGAAGTGGAGGAGTACATCATCGCCGGCTTTCTCCGCCAGGCGCCGGTTGAGCTTGTGCAGTGCGAGACGGTCGATCTGCAGGTGCCTGCGCACGCCGAGATCGTTCTCGAAGGTTACGTCGAGCTGGGAGAGCTGCGCTCCGAGGGACCGTTCGGCGATCACACCGGCTTCTACACGCTGCCGGATGATTATCCGGTCTTCCATATCACCTGCATCACGCACCGCGAAAATCCGATCTATGCCTCTACCATCGTCGGCAAGCCGCCCATGGAAGATGCATGGATGGGGCTTGCCGTCGAGCGCATCTTTCTGCCTCTGATTCGCCTCTCCGCGCCGGAGATTGTGGATATCCACCTGCCGCCCGAGGCCGTCTTTCACAACCTGATGATCGTGTCCATCCGCAAGAGCTACGCGGGCCAGGCGCGCAAGGTGATGAGCGCGATCTGGTCACTGGGGCAGGCCATGTTCACCAAATGCATCATCGTGGTGGACGAGGATTGCGATGTGCACGATATCGCCGAAGTCACACTGCGCGTGGTCAACAATATCGATCCAGAGCGTGATATCCAATTCACCATGGGTCCGATCGACTCGCTCGACCACGCCTCGCGCCTGCCGAACTACGGCAGCAAGATGGGCGTCGACGCCACGCGCAAGTGGGCAGCGGAGGGCTTCAGCCGGCCCTGGCCGCCGATGATCGAGATGGACGCGGCCACCAAAGCGCGCATTGACTCCATCTGGAAGAAGCTGGGGCTCGACGCATGAGCAAGCGGCAACTCGCCTTTGCTGTCTGGATGGTCGCCCTTGCAACGTTCCTCGCGCCTGGGGAACTGCGCGCGCAGTCGATCGAGAACTTCCGCTGGCTCGACCTGCGCCAGCCGAGTGATGTCCAGACCATCGTCGCTCGCGCCCTGATGAACGAGCCCTACACCGCGCTGCGCGAGATCGGCTACATCGGGCCGCCGCCGAAAGAGCCAGCGACGCCGGCGGCGAAGGGCGCAGCCGGTGCTACAAGTGCAGCGGCCAATGTCCCCAAACTGCCGGTGCCCCGCGACGCGCACCTGCTGGTTATCACCTCACAGCGCACCAATCCGTCCGCGCTTCCTGACCAGGACATCCTGAGCGTCTACGACGTGAATCAGCGGCAGATCAGCGCGACCTTGCTCCTGCGCGGTCCGGGCTTGCGTCTGCTGGGATGGCTGCGCATGTGGCGCGAGGGCAGCCCCGAATTAGCCGCGACCTACAACGACTGCGTCGAGTGCCAGCGAACCACCTTCTTCACCACCTTCCGGATCGACCTGAAGACGCAGCAGTGGCAGGTGCGCTGGCCGCGCTCCACCGCCGGAGCGCCGATCTTCTCCGAAGGACAGGAGGCCAACGGCGGCCAGCAGGTCTATGCGCTGCTGGACGATGAGGCGGGCCGCGTCGTCCTGGGGACATGGACGCACTTCAGCATCCACGGTCGGCCCGACACGGATGTTGTCTATGCTTATCGCGTGGAGTTTTACGGCTCACGCGAAGCCACCCAACCGATGATCGGCACGCAGGCACGTGCATTCGAGCAGCGGCTCTGCGGCGGGCAGGGCGTGCTCTTCGGCCTGGCCGACGGCCAGGACAGCGCGCTCTGCCACTCCATAGGCGTCACCAGCGCGCCGCCATCGCTGGCCACACGCAGACGTCGCCGGGCGCATTGACTTGCAGAACGTTATCAGAGCCGCGCTGCTGGTTTTCTGCGCCCCGATGCTTGCTGTGATGGCGCACGCACAGAGCATGGCAGAGTCGCGCTATTACGCGCCGCTCAACAGCGTTGCCGCGTTCGTCGAATATTCCAACTCATCCAGCCACATCATTCTCGGCGATGATCGCCAGAGAAAATTTGCCGGCCTCACGCTTGTCTATCAGCGCGAAATTTCGGCAAGTCGCTGGATGGCATGGGACTACAGCGCGGAGCTCCGGCCATTGCTGGTGGAAAGCGATCCAACCTATCGCGGAGCGCGCATAACCACCACGATCGGCAGTTCTACGTATGTCCGTGACGAGCGCCTTTCCTTTCAGATCCCCATCATGAATACCGCTGAGTTTCGTGACGGCACCGTTTCCGGCACGCTGCCCGACGGCACACCATTCACGTCGCTGATCCACTCCTACCTGGGACGCCGCTGGACCTACGCGCCGGGAATAACACCGGTTTCCTTTTCCGTGCACCTGCTGCCCGAGCATCGTCTGCAAACCTTCCTCGCCAGCAGCGGGGGCTTTATCGTCAGCCCGCGCGATATTCCCGAGTTCAAAACCTCCGCCTTCAACTTCACCTTCAGCTTCGGCGGCGGCGTGGAGTGGTTCCGCGATCACCGGCGTTCGTGGACGGTGGAGTATCGAGTACAGCACACATCGAACAAAGAGCTCGGCTACAACAACCCGGGCATCGACTCGCAGTTCGTGCGCGTGGGCTATCGCTTCGGTTTCTGAGGGGCTATTCGAGATTAGCAATCAGTTGCGTCAGAACTGATTCCAGGCGGCGTATCTCGGCGGCGGCAAGCGTGCGAAGCATCCGGTTCTGCAGCCGGATAGCGATTATCTTGCCGCGGATGAAGATGCGGCGGCCCTCGGGTGTCACGGTTGCCAGCAGCGTATGCGTGTTCTCCGGATGCGGGGTGCGGCGCACCCAGCCGCGCTTTTCGATCGCGGCCAACAGCGCGTGCGTGGTCTGCGGCGTCACCTGGCAGAATCGCGAAAGATGCGCGCCGCTCGAGCCCGGTTCCTTCATCAAGGCCGCCAGCAGTTGCAGTTGCGCTGCCGTGATGCCCAGCGGCTTGAGCTGCTCGTCCAGCCGCTCGCGAAAGAGAGTCGTCATCCGGCGCGTCAGCTTCAGCACCTCCGGCGGCGTCTTGTCGGCTCGGCTCCCCTTTTGGGTCACTCGCACCATATCAGTCTCCTGATACTCTATCAGTATCCTGATATCCCCTGAGGCCGCATGACCGAAGAGTGGAAGCCGAGCCATAACCCCTGGTTGGTCGCGCTTACGGTCACCATGGCCACTTTCATGGAGGTGCTCGATACCTCGATCGCCAATGTTGCCCTGCCGCACATTGCCGGCTCGCTCGGCGGCAGCCAGGAAGAAGCCACCTGGGTCCTGACCAGCTACCTGGTGTCGAGCGCCATTGTGCTGCCCATCTCCGGCTGGCTGGCCAACCGCTTCGGCCGCAAGCGCTTTTACATGACCTGCGTGGCCATGTTCACCATCTGCTCGTTTTTGTGTGGACTGGCCCATACCCTGCCGCTGCTCATCTTCGCGCGTGTTCTCCAGGGCCTGGGCGGCGGCGGCCTCGCCACCAGCGAGCAGGCCATCCTCGCCGACACCTTCCCGGTAGAAAAGCGCGGCCAGGCCTTCGCGCTCTATGGCATGGCGGTCGTGGTTGCGCCCGCCATCGGACCCACGCTCGGCGGCTACATCACCGACAATCTCGACTGGCACTGGATCTTCTTCATCAACATCCCGGTCGGCATCATCTCGCTCTTTTTGTCGAACCGCATGGTCGAAGACCCGCCGTATCTCAAAGAGCGCAGCCTCACCTCCGGTCCCATCGACTCGGTTGGCCTCGGCCTGGTCGCGATCGGCGTCGGCTGCCTGGAGTACGTCTTCGATCGCGGCCAGGAGAAAGACTGGTTCGGCGATCCGTCGATCCGGTTTTTTGCCGTCGTCGCCGCGGTGCTGCTCGTCATCTTCGTCTTCTGGGAGTGGAACCACGAAGATCCCGTGGTCGATCTGAAGCTGCTGCGCAACCGCAACTTCGGCACCGCGATCTTCCTGCAGTTCATTCTCGGCATGGTGCTCTTCGGCTCGACCGTGCTGATCCCGCAATTCCTGCAGGTGCTGCTGGGCTATACGGCGGAGCGCTCCGGCATGGTGCTCTCTCCCGCTGGATTCTGCATGATGGTGACGATGTTCATCGCCGGACGCATCGTCGGCAAGATGGATCCGCGTCTGCTGGTGACCATGGCCTACATCGTCACCGCCATTGGCCTCTTCAACCTCACCCGGCTCGACCTCGACGTCAGCTTCGCCCAGGTCACGCTCTGGCGCGTCTACCAGGTGCTGGGCCTCGCCTTCATCTTCATCCCCATCAGCACGCTGAACTACGTTGGCGTGCCGCGGGAGAAGAACAACCAGATCTCCTCCTTCTCCAACTTCGCGCGCAACCTGGGTGGAAGCCTGGGCACCGCGCTGCTCACTACATTTCTGGCGCGCTCGAGCCAGGTCTACCAGCAGGACCTCGCCAGTCACGTCCGGCCGGACGGCCGCGTCTACCGCGACTACCTCGCGCAGACCCAGGCCGGCCTGATGCGTCTCGGCCAGGGCTCCGCGAACGCGGCACAACTCGCCTATGGCCGTGCTTATACCGAGATGGCGCGCCAGGCTTCGATGCTCAGCTACAAGAATGCCTTCTTCATCCTCAGCGTGACCATCCTCTGTCTCGCGCCGCTGCCCTTCGTCATGCGCCGGCCGCCGAAAGCGATGAAGCCGGCTGCTGACGCGGGACACTGAGATGAGCGAATCCGCAAGTCAGCCAATCGCTTTTCGGCTGACTCGCTGCCTCCTGTTACACTCATGAGTTTTCCAAACCTCGATTCTGGGAGTCCAGAGGATGGCAGAGATCCGCCGCGTGGGAGTGATCGGCGCCGGCACCATGGGCAACGGGATCGCTCATGTCTTCGCCCGCAGCGGCTTCCCCGTGGTGGTAATTGAGACCGATACGCTCATGCTGGATCGCGGCCTGAGCGCGATCGAAAAGAACCTGGGCCGCGAAGTCGCCAAGGGCAAGCTGACGCAGGCCGACGCCGATGCTGCACTCCATCGAATCAGCGGTGCTGTTAGTTTGCAGGCACTGCCGGGTTGTGAGCTGGTCGTCGAAGCGGTGACGGAGCGTTTTAGCGTCAAGCAGGCGCTCTTTCAGGAGCTGGATGGATTGCTGGGCGCCGATGCGATCCTTGCCTCCAACGCCTCGTCGATCTCGATTACAAAGCTCGCCGCCACGACGAAACGTCCAGACCGCGTCATCGGCATGCACTTCTTCAATCCCGTGCCGGTGATGCAGTTGATCGAGGTGATCCGCGGCCTGCAGACCTCGCAGGCGACCTTTGACACCGTGAAGGCACTCTCCGAGCGCCTGGGCAAGACTCCGGTCGAGGTCAACGATGCTCCTGGCTTTGTTTCGAACCGCGTGCTGATGCCGCTTTTGAATGAGGCTATCTTTGCCGTCATGGAGGGAGTCGCCACGCCGGAAGCAATCGATAAAGTCTTCCAGCTTGGAATGGCGCATCCAATGGGACCATTGACCCTGGCCGACTTTATCGGACTGGACGTTTGCCTCGACATCATGCGCGTGCTCGAGGAGGGCCTCGGCGATCCGAAGTACCGCCCCTGCCCGCTGCTCATCCGCATGGTCGACGCAGGCTGGCGCGGGCGAAAATCGGGCAAGGGCTTTTTTGAGTATCCGCAGAAGTAGCAAGTGAAACTAGAGACGAAGACAGACAGCATCAGACAGATGCAGACAAAGACAGCCTGAACGTGGCTGGTTTCGTCTGCCGCTGTCTGCATCTTCCTGCCGTTATCCTGGGAGATATTCCTTGGGAGATATTCGGAGATATTCATGGACGCACTCAGCGTAGGCGCTGTGCGCGCTGCCGAGCAGGTGGCGCAGGCGCATGGCATCGCGGTCAGCAACGCAGAGGTAGTCGCCGATGGCTCAAACCTGCTGGTGCATCTCACGCCGGCGCCGCTGCTGGCGCGGGTGGCCACCACTTCGGCACTGCTGCGCCGGCCGGTCAGCGCATGGCTCGGGCGCGACGTATCGGTGGCCGCGTATCTGCGGGCGCAGGGTGCGCCCGTCGTCCCGCCGAGCGATCTGCTACCGGCAGGCCCGCACCAGTACGACGGCTACACCATGAGCTTCTGGCAGTGGGTGGAGCACGACCGCGACGCAGCCATCTCAACCGCAGAGGCTGGCCCCATGCTGCGCGATCTGCACGAAACGCTGCGTGGCTACCGCTCTTCAGAACCGGGTGGCGAGTTACCGCTGCTCGAGATCTTCAACGAGATCACGCGCTGGCTGAAGTTTCTTGAAGGCCGACGCGCGCTCTCCGGCGGCGAGCTGATCCAGTTGCGCGAAACGCACTGGCGGCTGGCCGAGACGCTTCGCTACGGCGGCCGCGCGATTCAGCCGATCCACGGCGATGCGAACCGCAAGAATCTGCTCAAGACGGAGAAAGGCTGGCTGTGGACCGACTTCGAAGATGCCTGCGGCGGTCCGACAGCCTGGGACGTGGCCTGCCTGGTGCGCACCGCGCCCGAAGGCATTGAGGCTGCGCTCGCCTCGTATCCCGGCGCGCCCACATGGGATGAGCTGTTGCCCTATCTGCGCGCGCGGGAGCTTGAGGCGGTCGTCTACTGGCTACTCCAGGCCGAGCGTTTCCCCGAGCAGCGCGGAGAGGCGCATGCCAGGCTGCGCGACTGGCAGCGCCGCCAGCCGCACTCGGGGGCATTTGGGCAATAGCCGGTTTTGCTCCGCTTTCCTCTGGTTTTGTCGCCCCTTTGGCGTATGCTTTTTTCATGATGCGGATGACCGTGCTGGCGAGCGGCTCGAAAGGCAACAGCACCGTCGTTGCCACCGACCGTACCCGCATCCTGGTGGACGCAGGGCTCTCCTGCCGCGAGATTCTGAAGCGCATGCACACCGCGGGGCAGGACCCGCGCTCGCTCGACGCTATTCTGATCACGCATGAGCATCAGGACCATGTCCAGGGAGTCGCCGTTCTGGCGCGCAAGCTGGGCATCCCGGTGTACTTCACCGAGATGACGCATCGGGCCTGGGTGCGCTGGATGCATCCCCGCAAGCGCATGACCTACGCCGACTGGCTACGGCAGCGTCAGCAGGGCGCAACTGCCGTCGCCGACGCGGACTCCAGCACCGCCATCTCTCTGACATCTCCCAGAGCCGCGGAGCCCAAAGCAGCGGACCCCAGAGCCGCGGACGATGAACTTTGCGAAGAAACTGCGGAACGCGATCCCGCAGCATTACCCGTCGTAACCTACTTCGAGGCAGGGAAGCGCTTCCTCGTCGGCGATATCGAGGTCGAGCCCTTTACCATTCCCCACGATGCCGCGGATCCGGTCGGCTTTGTCTTTGAGGGCGAAGGCGTCCGCATCGGCTTTGCCACCGATCTAGGCTATATGCCGGCCAATGCCCGCCAGGCCCTCCGCCGCTGCGATGTTCTGCTGCTAGAGTCCAATCACGATACCGAGATGCTCCGCGATGGGCCTTACCCCTGGAGCGTCAAGCAGCGTGTCATGTCCCGCGTGGGGCATCTCTCGAACGAAGCAGCTGCCGAATTTCTGGAGCGGAACTACGACGGGCAGGCCACCTATGTCGTCCTGGCGCACCTCTCTGAGAGCAACAACCTGCCCGCCCTGGCCCGAGTGAGCGCCGAGCGGGCCCTGCGCGATCGCATGAGCCTGCTGGCCAATAAGATTCTCCTGGCCGAACAGGACACGCCGCTGGCGACGATCGCGTTGTAAGTGCTATCTTATTAGTGCTGAGGGGTTTATCTAGCATGGCGGCGCATTAGGTACCGCCGGGGTTACCAAATTAGGAATCCGCTGGTTCTGGACCGCATCCAACTATTATCATAGGGTTAACGAAGATGACTTCAGGAAACCATGGACCCGCGAAACAGGTTGACAGCGGCACCCTGACCTCGCCACGCTATACCCGCCGGGATGGCTGTGTGGACCCGGTGGTCGGCGATATCCTGTCCAGCTGGCGTTACGACATCTCCGGCATCACCCCGGCGATGCGTGGCGACTACGAAGAGCACTTCGTTGAGTGTCCCTACTGCCGCAGCCGGCAGCGCCTTCATCGCACGATTGACGTGGTCCTGATCGGCACTACGACCATCTCTACCGCCGCCTTTGTCTTCGCGCTGGCCATCATCCATCACATCCAGCCACTACAGCACTGGGCGCTGGTCAGCCTCCATCTGTGGGAGATTCCCATCGTTCTCAGTCTGCAAGCGGCTGCGATCGCGGGTCTGCTGCTCTCGTTTCTCTGCTGGGTGCTGGTCGCCATCGCGACCCCCGCGCCGGTCTTTCTTACCGGCGTCGCGCTGAACCAGGCACGCCTGCTGCATGGGCGCACGCTGGAAGACCACGATTCCCGCGTCGCCTGAGCACGCTCTATAGAGCGCAATGCCTCTCACGCTGATCCGCCGAAGATTTCTTTAGCCCCTACTCCCGGCCTGTCTGCAGCCCGCCCGTCAACTCGCTCACCCGCTCCACGTGATTCCCGCTGCACCATGCCTCGAGCCCCTTGGCAAGCCGCTCCACGGCTCGCGGATCGGCGTACGAAGCGGTGCCGACTTCGATCGCCGTGGCTCCCGCCAGCAGGAATTCGACGGCATCCTCCGCCGTGGCGATACCGCCCATGCCGATTACCGGAATCCTGACCGCCTTCGCCGCCTCCCACACCATCCGCACCGCGATCGGCTTGATGGCCGGTCCGGAAAGCCCTCCGGTCACGTTTGCGATGCGCGGCCGCCGCGTCTTTACATCGATGGCGAGGGAGACGAAAGTGTTCACCAGAGAGATCGCATCCGCCCCTGCGGCCTCGGAGACGCGCGCCATCTGCGCGATCGACGTGACGTTGGGTGAGAGCTTCACGATCACCGGGCGTGCGGCGATTTTTTTCGCGCGAACCACAAGCTCGGCCAGTTGTGTCGGGTCCGCGCCGAAGATCAGTCCACCATGCCGCGTGTTCGGACAGGAGGCATTCAGCTCATACGCTGCAATGCCCTCAGCAGCGTTCAACTCCTCGATTACCGCGAGATAGTCATCGACGGTGTAGCCGAAGACATTTGCGATGCACGCTGTGCCGGCATAGCGGCGCACGGCAGGCAGCTTTTCCTCGATGAATGCCCGCACACCCATATTCTGCAGCCCGATGGCGTTGATCATCCCGGAGGCGGTTTCAAGGATGCGCGGCGTCTCGTTGCCCGCCATTGGCTCGAGCGAGAGCCCTTTGGTGACGAAGCCGCCGATCTTGTCCAGCGACAGGATTTCCTCGAACTCGATGCCATAGCCGAAGGTGCCGGATGCGGCAATGACCGGGTTCCGCAGCTCCAGGCCGCAGAGCTGCACGCGCATGTTTGGTTTCACTAGGGCGTCACACCTTCCGGAAGCTCAGGCTCGGTGGTGCTCGGGGCGCCTGCGGGGCTGCGGCGGGTGCGATGCGGGTTCTTCGGTGTCAGCGGCGTCTCCGTCCCTGCGCCGGGAGGTTTGAGCGCCTGCGTCAGGATATGCCCGATCGAGGCGGAGGGCTGGTTCACGCCCAGCAGTGCCGCGAAGGTTGCAGCGAAGTCCACCGGCTCGACGCGTCCATAATAGATGCCCGGCTGGAAGGGCGCGCCATAGAAACCCAGCGGCACATGGCGATCGTAAGACCACACGCTGAAGTGGGTTGTGCCCGTGCCCGCGGCGTTGCCGTTCATCTGGTACGCCGGCGGAATCAGCATCACATACCAGCCGCCGTTGGGGCTGTAGCTGTGCGCGATGCGCTCGCCAAACTCATCCGGCGGCAGCGCGCCGGCGGCAAGTTGTGTCCGCGTGTAGACGCCCACCACCGAGGGATGCGGCGCCATCTTGCTGGCCGGCGGCTGCAAGGGCTGCGGCGCCACTGGCGGTGGAGGCGGCTCCTCGGCTTCCTGCTTTGCCTGACGCGCGGCTTGACGTTCTGCCGCCGCGCGCGACTGTCGCGTACGCGCAGGCCGGGGCGGCGGCGGCTGGATGACCGGCGGAGGCGTTCCCATCGGGATATGGACCGGCGGCTGCGCCGGCAGCGCAGCGATCACCGCGGGCAGCGCTGCGACGATGGCATCCTCCGCCTCCTGCTCGTTGATGCCGGCGTGCTCGAAGGCCGGCTGGTTGAGCTGGATATAGGGCAGCTCCTGGTGCGGGAGCAGGTACTCGATCTTCTCGCCCGGCGAAAACTTGCCGTTCATCGCATCGTTGAGTCCGGAGGTGAGCTTCGGAATATCCCACGTCGCCGCGTCCATACCGAGCGAGGCAGCCTGCTCCGGCGTGGATGCCACACCGTGATCGGCGGAGAGCGCGATCCACACATTGGCCAGGCCGCCATCGATATTCTGGTCGAGCCAGGTGAAGAAGCCATCCAGCTGCTGGTCAAGCTGCTCGACCATGTTGTGCATCGCCGGGTCATCCGGCCCCACACGGTGGCCGAGGCCGTCGTTGGCCGAGAGCGAGATGGTCAGCATATCCGTGGTCGGATGATGTCCAAGCTGCTCGCCCGTGATCAGCGCGCGGGCGAAGTCGAGCTCGTAATCGTTGCCCGCGGGCGAGACGTCCACCTGATCGAAGAAGCTCTTTTGCGAGTCGCCATGCGCCTCATCCAGAGCCTGCTGCGCGCGCGGGCCGGCGTTGAATGTAGTCGCCCACTCGGGCAGTGCGTTCTGGTAGTAAGTCGAGGTCACGAAGGACCCGCTCTTGGGATCGACCCAGTAGGCTGCGTTAGCCGACTGTCCCACGGGAAGAATCGCCGCACGATCCTTCAGCGAGATCCCGAAGACCTTCGATTGCCCGACCGTGGCCAACCGCAGCTCGTCGCCCAACGTCGAGGCATGCTCGTTGCGCGGTGAGGCACCGTCCTCGGTTCCCGCATTGAGCAGCCCGACAACCTTGTAGCGATTGTCTTCCACCGAGCTTACCGGCCGCTTGGTATTGCGGCTCAGGTCCCACCACTCGTTGGAGTTGATGCCATGTCCATCCGTATACGCGCCGGTGCCGAGCGTTGCGTGTCCCGGCGCAGTCTTGGTGTTCGCGTAGTCGTAGTAGCAATCGGGAAAGTACGCGCCGTGTTCCAGAAAGAGCCGGAAGCCATGCTGTGCCTTCAAGTCAGTCCGGTAGCGCTCCAGATAATCCTCGCGGAACTGGTCGATCACCACCAACACCACCAGCTTCGGTTTGCCATCGTAGGCGGAGGCTCGGGCGGGAACGGCGGGCAAAGCAATGAGCAGGGAGGCGAGCGTGAGCGAGCAGAAGCGCCGGCACATTTCCATAGGCGTCTTCAGTATCGCAAAAAGCGGCGTTCGAGCGGTGAATCGAGAGCGTTCGGATTATGATGTTGCGCGTTCCAGGGTGCGGAAGCCGAAGGTTGGCCCGCGTCCGCGTTTGATCGCCAGGTCGATCCACAGCGCCGCCATCGCCTCCAGATAGCGCGCATTGCGCAGCGGCCCCACATCCAGCGGCCGCAGTCCAGCCGCCGCAATCAGTGGTGCGACTGCCGTTTTCGCCGCGGCATCGTCCCCGCAGAAATACCCGTCTGCCTGCAAGCCATCGAAGGTTGCGTTGCCCAGCAGCGGCGCGCCGATGGTGTTGAAGGCCTTCACGATGCGTGCGCGAGGCGCAAGTTGCTGCAGCTTCTCCGCTGCCGATGTGGTCCCTCCAAACTCCAGCCCCTCGAGCGTGGGCAGAACGGGATTGATGCAGTCCACCACTACCTTGCTGCTTAGATCGCCGCACGACGCGACTGCATCCTTCGCCGCCTCCCATGGCACGGCAAACACAATGATCTCGGCCCTGGCTGCAATCTCCTTCGCACTCCCGGTGCTGACACCCGGAATCTGCTTCGGCGCGGAACCCTCGCGCACAGCGACGCTTACCTCATCTCCGGCTGCGCTCCAAAGGCGGGCTAGCGCGCCGCCCACGTTGCCTGCTCCAACGATCGCGATACGTGTCATGCTCCCGGTATATTCCAACCATGGGGATGCGCACAATCAGGCACAAAAAAGTGACCATGCCTCATGCCTGACCGGAGCCAGCCGTGAAAATCGAAGAGTGCAATGTGAGCATTGCGCTGGAGGTGATCGGTGGCAAGTGGAAGCCGCTGATCCTGTGGGTGCTGAAGCAGGGACCGCATCGCTTCAGTCAGCTGCGCCGCAAAGTTCCGGCTGCGTCGCAGAAGGTCATGACCGAACAACTGCGCCAGCTTGAGCGCTCCGGCATCGTCGAGCGGCGCACCATTCCCGGCGCCCGCGCACACACCGAATATCGGCTTAGCGCCTATGGAACGACCCTGCGGCCTGCCCTGGTCGCTCTTGCGGAATGGGGCGCCCGGCATCGCAAGCGCCCCGAAGCTTAGCCGCGCCTCAGCGTCCCTGCGGCAGCGAACTCACGTACGCGTCTACGAACGCATCCAGCGCCGAGCTCTGGCTGCCTGCGTTCTCCGCATCGAAAGGCCCGGACCATACCTGCCCGAAGGCGTTGCTGGCATCGCGCGAGTGGTTCCAGATGCTCTCCGCATTTGTCACTGCAAATGTGGCATATTGCTGATTTGGTGAGGCGAAATTCAGCGCCATCAGGTTACGCATAAAGATGCCCTTGAACTGCACGCCATCCGCGCCGCAATTCGGCTCACAGGTGTCGTGCAGCACGCCATTGCTGTCGCTCAAGTGCGTCATGGCGGCGTTCGCGATGGTATTCGCCGTGGTCAGCAACTGCGGCGAGTGCTCGGCGTGGTTCAGTTCCGCCAGTCCGCCCAGAATCACGCCCTGGTTGTAAGTCCAGGTATTCCCGTTGTTGTTCTTGCAGGTGGAGAGATCGAGTCCGTCGTTGATCAGGTTCTGGCTGTTGATCATGCCGGAGTGCTGGAACCATGCCCACTCCCTGTTCGCCCAGGCAAGATAGCCCGCACGATCGGCGGGCGGGACACGGTTGGCCAGGTGCGCAGCGACGGAAAGAAACAACTCGTTCGCGATTGCATTCTTGTAAGTCTTCGCCTTGCTCCACCAGATGCCGCCGTTGCAGGTCGAATCCCATCCGCCGCTCATGTCGCTGAAGATCGACGAAGCCATGTCCAGATATTGCTGCGTGTGCGTCAAGTCGTAAGCGGCGATCCACGCCAGCGCCCACCAGCCCTCGTCATCGTAATAATCGTTGATGAATCCGCTGTGGGTCTTCTGCGCCTGCTGGAAGCTGTTCGAGAAAACCGTCTCGTAGCTGGCACTGTGCGCCACCAGCGAGTAGTCGGCCAGCATGGTCAGCGCATTCGCGGAATTCCACCAGCCGGTCGTCTGGTAGAGTCCCGTGGACTGCGTGTACCACGTCTGCAGTTTGTCAATGCCGGCCAGCGTCTGCTTCTGGATCTGTCCGGGCGGAACGGTTGCGGTTGTGGGCGTCTGCGCGAAGGCGGCCATAGCAGCGGTCAACAAACACGCAATGAGTGACGAGCGAAGGCGATGAAGCATCGGGGGAGGCTCCTGTCGTTGAGAGTGCACCAGGTTTGCCGGGCCGCCGCGCTGGCGCGACCATGACTCCGCAAAACCCTGATGCCCGCCACGCTAAAGCATTTTTGCTATCCGTGTATACCGTCCAACAACTGTTCTGGTGGCTTTTCTTGAAGAAAAAACCACGCCGAGAGAACCTCCGCGGATCACACCATGACCAAAAATGCTTGAGTGCTGCCGTTCGCTCATGTCAAACGCGCGCCGTAGATGCGACGCGTGTCCCGCTTTACGCAGCCTTTCTGGCCGGATCGCTCGCTCGGTCCAGTTGCGCGATGGCCGAAGCCGGCAATGTCAGGCGCGTCGCCTCGGCCAGATCGTTCAGCTGATCGAGCGACGTTGCACTGGCAATGGGCGCCGTGATCCCCGGCCGCGCCATCAGCCACGCCAACGCGACGCGCGCCGGCGTCGACTTCAACTCCGCCGCCACGCTGTCCAGCGCGTTCACTACAGCGAAGCCGCGATCGTTCAGGTATTTCTCCACGATCGGGCCGCGCGCCTTGCCTGCGGCATCCTGCTTCGAACGGTACTTGCCGGTCAGGAAGCCCGCCGCCAGCGAGAAATAAGGGATCACGCCGATACCGTACTCCTTGACCACGGGAAGCAAATCGCGCTCAAACTCCGCGCGTTCCACCAGCGAGTAGTTCGGCTGCAGGCTTTCATAGCGCGCCAGGTGATGCTTCCGGCTGATCTCGAGCGCTTCTTTCAGCCGCGCGCCTTTGTAGTTCGACGCCCCGATCACCCGCACTTTGCCCTGCTTCACCAGACGGTCGAATGCGTCCAGCGTCTCCTCCAGCGGAGTCTCCGCATCGTCGCTGTGCGCCTGGTAGAGATCGATGTAGTCGGTCTGCAATCGGCTCAGCGATGCCTCGATCTCCTCTGCGATGTACTTCCTGCTCAATCCCTTTTTGCCATTCCCCATATCCATGCCCAGCTTGGTAGCCAGGATGACCTGACTCCGTCTGCCCGAACGGGCGAACCACTTGCCGATCACGGTCTCGGATTCGCCGCCGGCGTGTCCGCTGACCCAGCGCGAGTAGACATCCGCGGTATCGACGAAGTTCAATCCCGCATCGAGTGCCGCGTCCAACAGGCGGAAGGACTCCTGTTCATTCACCGTCCAGCCGAAGACATTGCCGCCCAGGCACAGCACCGGGACCTGCAACGAAGACTTGCCAATCTGTCGCTTCTGCATCGAAAAAACTCCTCAGGTACAGGATGCGCTTCGCGGGCCGAAAGACGCTATCCCTTGCCATATGAATTCCTTCTGAATATTTCCGGTAGCATGGGAGGGTATGCACGATCTGCAATTCGTCAGGGCCAACCTCGCGCTGGTCGAAGCGAAGCTGCGCGCCCGCGGGCAGGACCCCGCAACGCTGCTGGGCAACTTCGCCGCTCTCGATGCCGAGCGCCGCGAGCGCATCACCGAAGCGGAGACCCTGAAGGCGCGACGCAACACATTGAGCGACGAAGTGGGCCGCAGGAAGCGGGCGAAGGAAGACGCATCTGCGCTGATGGAAGAGACACGCCAGCTTAAAGAACGGCTTGAAGCGCTCGATGCTTCTGCTTCGGCAACCGACGAGCGGTTGCGCGCGATCCTCGCCAGCATTCCCAACCTGCCGCACGATTCTGTACCCGCCGGCGTCTCCGAGCAGGACAATGCGGAGCAGAAGCAATGGGGGACGAAGCCGCACTTCGACTTCACCCCGCGTCCGCATTGGGAGCTGGGCGAAGCACTCGGCATCCTCGACCTCGAACGCGCCGCGAAGCTCTCCGGCGCACGCTTCGCCGTCTACTGGGATCAGGGCGCGCGGCTCGAACGCGCTCTTGCGAATTTCATGCTCGACATCCACACCCGCGAGCATGGCTATCGCGAGGTGCTGCCTCCGGTGATGGTGAACAGCCGCTCGCTCTTCGGCACCGGCCAGTTGCCCAAGTTCGCGGACGACCTCTTTCGCTGCGTCGATGCGGAAGGCTTCACGCCCGGGCAGTATCGCGAGAACGACCACTGGCTCATCCCCACGGCGGAAGTCCCGGTGACCAATCTGTATCGCGACGAGGTGCTCGACGATGCGGCGCTGACCGTCTCGCTGACTGCCTGGACGCCGTGCTTTCGCTCCGAGGCCGGCTCCTACGGCAAGGATGTGCGCGGCATCATCCGCCAGCACCAGTTTCAGAAGGTGGAGCTGGTCAAGTTCACGCGTCCGGAAGACTCCGAAGCCGAGCATGAGAAGCTCACGCGTGATGCTGAGACAATCCTCGAACGGCTCAGGCTGCCCTATCGCCGCGTCCTGCTTTGCGCCGGGGATATGGGCTTTTCCGCATCCAAGACATACGACCTCGAAGTGTGGCTGCCGGGGCAGGGACTCTATCGCGAGATATCCTCCTGCAGCAACTTCGAGAGCTTTCAGGCGCGGCGCGCAAATATTCGCTATCGCCCGCAAGGCAAAAACAAGGCTGAGTTCGTCCATACACTCAACGGCAGCGGCTTGGCCATAGGACGCACCTGGCTGGCGATTCTGGAAAACTACCAGCAGGCCGACGGATCGATACGGGTGCCGGAGGTGCTGGTGCCTTACATGTGCGGAGACAGGTTGATCGAGAAGCGAGGTAGCAACGCGCGATGAAGACACTGAAGAGCTATCTGTTCTGGACCTATCAGCGGGGCAGCTTCCACTATGACGTCATGGTGACGCTCATTCTGCTCTTTCTCTTTGTATCGCCCCGCTTCATCAACTTCCACGACCGCCCGGAGGAGACCAGCTCCCGCGGCCATGGCGTGCTGGTGCATGCAGGCCCCAACGGCAAGTTCACCTTCGAGGTGGGCGCCGACCAGGTTCACGAAACCTCCGATGCAAACAAGCTGCGCGCAGAGCTCGAATCGAGCATCGCACCAGTAGCCGGCGCAGTTTCGATTGACCGCTGGCAGGCGCAAAAGGATTCAAGCGGCCGGGTGGAGAGCTACAAGGTCTGGGCGCGCCGCTAAAGACCACGAGAGGGAACCAGATGAAGCGAATCCTATTGGTATCCGCAGCGATGGCATTCTGCCTTCTGCCCATGCTCCACGGGCAGAGCTGCGATGCCGCCAAGGTGCTGGCCCAGATGGATGCGGCTGCGGCGAAATTCCAGAGCACGCAGGCCGATTTTCAGTGGGATTCGCTGGTGGCCGTCGTGAATGAGCACGAGATGCAGAGCGGCACCATCTACTATCAGCGGAACGGCGCCACCACTTCCATGGCTGCCTATATCAAGCAGCCGGCTGCCAAGACCGCCTTCTTCGACGGCAATACGCTCACTCTGCTCGAGCCGAATATCAAGCGGGAGACGATTTTCAGCGCCGGCTCCAACCGCAGCCAGTTCGAGAGCTTTTTGACGCTCGGCTTCGGCGGCAGCGGCAAAGACCTCGAGAGCAACTGGACCGTCACCTGCCAGGGCATGGAATCGATCGACGGCACCCAGACCGCGAAGCTCGACCTGAAACCGAAGCAGCAGTCCGTTGCGAACAACTTTTCGCACGTCACCGTGTGGATCGACCCGGCGAGATCGCTCAGTCTCAAGCAGGTCTTCTACCAGCCCTCGGGCGATAGCCGCACGGCAACCTACACCGGCATCAAATACAACACGAAGATTCCCGGCGCCATCTTCAAGCCCAAGGCCAGCGGCTACACCATCGTCCGAAGATAGCCGCGACGGTATGTTGCCGAACGAGCCGCTCGCGAAGCGCAGGCCGCCCCAGCCAGAATGCAGAGCATCGGGAAGACCTCGATCGTGTAGCGCGCCTCCGGAGCTTCGATCGTCGCCAGTAACAGAGTGCGCAGCAGACAATAGAGTGCGATCATCGCTACAAGCATGGCGCAGTCGCTTCGTATTCGCCATGCCCCCCATGCAGCCAGCGCGATATACGCAAGGTTCAGCGCCGCGTAGCCCGCTGCAAACTCCGTCTCCGCGTGGTGCCGGTCATACTGCCACCAGCGCAGCTCGATGTTCAGCATCTCGGTGCGCGGACGCAGCCACATATCGAGCACTCGTAACAGCGGAAGTCCTATATAGCTGCGCAGCGGGTGAGCGCGCTCCCGCTCGCTCGCCAGCGCATTGAACCGCGCATCGATCGCAGGAGTGATCGTCGTACTCTCGTTGTATAGGGCGAAAATCTCCGCCGTCTGCTCCCGCTGCGCGGGCGAATCGAAGGCGCGAGAGGGAAGCAGATTCACCTCCAGCGGCGCGCTGCCCACATTCCAATAGATATCCGAGGTCGAGGCGAAGTCCACCGCCCAGGTCTTCATCCACCGCTGAAACCCAGGCGCGGGGAACTCGCCCGGATCGGTGGCATAGCGCGGCGCCAGCGGCTCAAAGACATGAAAGGTCCGTAGGTTGCGCGCGGTCCAGAAGGCAAAGGGAATCACCGACAACAGGCCGGCACCGAGAGCCAGCCGCCACGCGCGCGCGCTTCCCAGCGGCGGCATGCCCGCGAAGCTGCGATTCGCGAACACGACGATCGCCACAAAGCTCGCGACCGCCAGCAGAGCCCCATCCGGCCGCAGCAGCGTGGCATAACTCCAGATCACCGCCAGCAGGAGGCACCCGCTCCATCCGGGACACATCTGCAGCCGCACCAGAGCCGCGCACGCTGCGGCAACGCAGAAGATCGAGAGCGTCTCGCTCAGCGGCGCCGCCACATAGTTAGCGGAGAAGGGACACAAGGCTGCGAGAAACAGCGCGCACATTCCCGCGCGCGGTCCCGCGATCGCCCGCGCCGTCCATGCGACCAACAGCGCCGAGACAAGATCGATAGCGACCTGCAGGTACAACGCAGCACCGTAGTGATCCACCCCGAAGATGCGAAAGCACGCGGCCAGGAAGAGTGGATACCCGGGGAGACGGATCAGCGTCGGGTTTACCACCATGCCCGCGGCGGTGAAATCGGTGCGGCCATAGATGCCATGCAGCAGCCAGTTTTTGGCGATATCGCCGTAGATCAGGCCATCACCATTGACCTGCGGGAAATGCCACAGGAACCAGAGGCGCAGCCATGTCCCCAGCGCCAGGGCGAGCAGGGCCAAAGCGATGGTGGCGGTAGAGCGTCGCATTGGTTGGCATCATACAGAGAGGCTCGGGAGGGTTGGCCCCCTGGATGCCGCGCGCTGTACTCTGTTTTTAACCTTCTGAATGTAACTCCATGAGCCGCCAGATTTTTTACGATCCCGAACGGAAGCGCTGGAAGCGGCTGCGCCGTGTCCTGGATCTGACTGCGGTTGCCTCCACATTTCTGCTGGTGGCGTTTTTCCTCGGCGTCATCCATCGGGAGCAGTTGCCCGACCTGCTGCTGCCGCAGCAGAAGCGCAACTACAAGGCGGTGAAGGGCCGTCAGACTGCGGAAGCCCGTCGCGCCGCGCTGCGAGCCGCCCGCCGCAGGACCACGAACCGCAGAGCCTCCGAGGTTCCCCTGAACACCGGCGAAGGTCTCCGCGCGACCTTCTACACGGATGACAACCCAGCCAGCTATTCATCGCTGAAGCAGCACATTCATCAGATCGATATGCTCTTCCCGGTCTGGCTGAATGTGAACGATGCCACCGGCAATCTTCTGGGAGCCGTTTCGCTTGCGCCCGCGCACACCTACCGGATCGTGGACGACAACGGAACCGTGCACGGCGTCGACCCCGATAACAAGGTCCAGCAGGCTATCGCCAACGCGCACGAAGATACCGAGATATTTCCCCTCATCCGCAACTACAACATCCTGACCGGAGTGTGGGACCCGGTGATCGGCACCGTGCTGAACGATCCCAACGCGCGCGCCAACATGCGCCGGCAGTTGGACAAGTTCCTCGCCGCCAATCCCAGTTATCACGGCATCTCGCTCGATTTTGAAGAGGTGCCGGACAATGCCCAGGCGGGCTACCAGGCGCTGATGGCCGAGTTGTACGCCGATTTCTCGAAGAAGAACCTGCGCCTCTACATCAACGTCCCCA
This sequence comes from Acidobacteriaceae bacterium, assembly GCA_036500805.1. Taxonomy (GTDB): domain Bacteria; phylum Acidobacteriota; class Terriglobia; order Terriglobales; family Acidobacteriaceae; genus KBS-83. Next base: position 21,442 of record DASYBK010000020.1, read on the forward strand.
CCAGCACGGACAAGAAGATGCTGGCGTTTGAGGCGGCGCACACCGACGGCATCGTGCTGATGAACTACGACCTGCACGAGAATACCTCCGGCCCAGGCCCCATCGCGCCGGAGGATTGGTTCGAAAACAATCTGCAGCGCGTGCTCAAAATCGTTCCCAAGCAGAAACTGATCTGCGCCATCGGCAATTATGCCTACGACTGGACGATGCCGCTGCCCGATGCCAAGGGCCACACCTCGCAGAAGGTTCTCGATGTCAGTTCCGCAAGCGTGCAGGATGCCTGGCAGTCGGCCAGCGACGCGGAAGCCGATCTTTCCTTCGCCGGCGACGAGTTGAACCCCCACTTCGCTTACGACGATGAGGACGAGCATGTCCGTCATCAGGTATGGCTGCTCGACGGCGTCACGGCGATGAACGAGATGCGTGCCGCGCGCTCGATGGGCATTCAAACCTTTGCGCTGTGGGCGCTGGGCACGGAGGATCCGTCCATCTGGAATATCTGGGACAGGCCCAGCACGCCGAACATTCAGACCACACTCGAGAAAATTCAGCCCGGCAACGACGTCAACACCGACGGCGAAGGCGACATCCTGCGCATCACCGGCGTGCCGCATCCCGGTTCGCGCACCGTGGACATGGATGCGGGAAATCAGACCGCAACCGACGAGCACATGCAGAACTATCCGCAGCCGTACACCATCGAATACTACGGCTACCATCCGAACAAGGTCGCGCTCAGCTTCGACGACGGCCCCGACCCCAAATGGACCCCGAAGATTCTCGACATCCTCAAGGCCAAGCACGTCAGAGCGGCATTCATGGTCATCGGCGAGCAAGCGCAGGACAATGTCGGCCTGCTGCGCCGCTATGTGCGCGAAGGTCACGAGATCGGCAACCACACCTACACCCATCCCGACATCAGCGAGATCCCCGCCCGTCAGGTGCAGCTCGAATTGAACCTGACCGAGCGCCTCTTCGCCAGCAAGCTGGGTATCAAGCCGCTCTATTTCCGTCCGCCCTATTCCATCGACCAGGAACCCGACACCAACGACCAGGCCGCGCCTGCCTATCACATCCAGCAGATGGGCTACACCCTCATTGGCGACAAGATCGACACCGACGACTGGAACGAGCATCCGCGCAAGAGCCCGCAGGAGATCGCCTGGACCGTGATGGAGCAGTTGCGCATCATGAAAACCAAGCCGCAGTTCCGCGGCTCCATCATCCTGCTGCACGACGGCGGCGGCGACCGCGCGGCGACTGTCGCCGCCTTGCCGCTGCTCATCGACACGCTACGCGCGCACGGGTATCAGCTCGTGCCTGTCTCCGAGCTGATGGGCAAGACCACCGCAGAGGTCATGCCGCCGCTCACCCCCAACCAGCGCTGGCAGGCGCGGATCGATTCCGTTGCCTTCACTCTGTTTGCTTTTGTCGGCCGCTTTATCGTCATGGTCTTTTTCATCGGCGACGTGCTGATGAGCGCGCGGCTCTTGCTCATCGGCCTGTTCGCCATCATCGATCGCCTGCGCCATCGCAGGGTGCCGGAGTTAGCCGGCGGTTTCGCACCGCGAGTGGCCGTACTGATTCCCGCCTACAACGAGGAGAAGGTAATCGTCCGGACGATCCGCTCCGTGCTCAACTCGGATTACGAGAATCTGCGCGCGATTGTCATCGACGACGGGTCCAGCGACCGCACCTACGATGTTGCACGGGAGGCCTACCGTGACGAGATTGCCGCGGGGCGCCTGCAGGTGCTGAGCAAGCCGAATGCAGGCAAGGCAGAAGCGCTCAACTACGCCATTGGCCTGCTCACCGAGGACTACTACGTCGGCATCGACGCCGATACCGTGATCGCCCGCGATGCTGTTTCAAAGCTCATATGCCACTTTGCAGATCCGCAGGTGGGCGCGGTCGCCGGCAACGCCAAGGTAGGCAATCGCGTGAATCTATGGACGCGCTGGCAGGCGCTGGAGTACATCACCAGCCAGAACTTCGAACGCCGCGCACTCGATCTCTTCAACGTCGTCACCGTGGTGCCCGGCGCCATCGGCGGCTGGCGCACGGAGGCGACGCGCCAGGGTGGCGGCTATCCCATCAATACCGTTGCTGAAGATGCCGACCTCACCATGAACCTGCTCGAACAGGGCTATAAGGTCATTTACGAAGATCAGGCGCTCGCTTTCACCGAAGCGCCCATCGACGCGAAAGGCCTGATGCGGCAGCGCTTCCGCTGGTCCTTCGGCACCTTGCAGGCAGTCTTCAAGCACAAGCAGGCCTTCACCAAGAATCGCGCAATGGGCTTCTTTGCCCTGCCCAACATCCTCATCTTCCAGATCCTGCTGCCGCTGGTGTCACCGCTGATCGACCTGATGTTCGTCTATGGCACGATCCAGTATTTGCTCGACCGGCACTTCCACCCGGACACGGTCGATGCCGCGGGCTTCAAAAAACTGCTCACCTACTTCCTCGCCTTCCTCATCATCGATTTCGTAACCTCAGCGCTGGCGTTTTCGCTGGAGCGCAGACATCCGGCGAAACGTGGCGACGGCTGGCTGCTCTTCCATATCTGGCTGCAGCGCTTTGCCTATCGGCAGGTCTTCTCCGTTGTGTTGTTCAAGACCATCAAGCGTGCTATCGATGGCCGCCCCTTCAACTGGGATAAGATCGAGCGCACCGCGAAGATGTCGAAACAGGCGGAGAAGATCGCTGCCGGGACGTAGAGAGCGCTCTAGCGGCTAACTAACCCACTCACCCTTGCGCATCAATGGCTCCGTCGCTTCCCCCGCTGTGATGCCATCCAGGTCGATCTCGCCCGAGCCGATCATCCAGTCCACGTGGATCAGGCTGTCGTTCGCGCCCTTTTCTGCCAGCGCTGCGGCATTCATGGTGTCGCCGCCGCGGATACAGGTGCTGTATGCCTGTCCCAGCGCGATATGGCTGGCCGCATTCTCATCGAACAGGGTGTTCGAGAAGAGCAATCCGCTCGCCGCAATTGGCGACGAGTGCGGCACCAGTGCCACCTCTCCCAGTCGGCTCGCGCCCTCGTCGGTTTCGAGCATCTTGCGCAGCACCGCCTCACCCTGCGATGCATGCGACTCCACTACGCGTCCACCCTCGAAGCGAACCTGAATGCCCGCGATCAGCGTGCCCTGGTACGAGAGCGGTTTGGTACTGGTCACCATGCCCTCCACACGCTTGCAATGGGGGGTGGTGAAGACCTCCTCGGTGGGAATGTTCGGGATGCACGCCTGTCCATTGCCCGCAGTCGTACCGCCGCCCATCCACACGTGGTCGTCAGCCAGACCGACGCGAAGATCCGTGCCCGGCCCG
>DASYBK010000021.1:0-64004 GCA_036500805.1 Acidobacteriaceae bacterium
CGGGCAAGCCTCGCAAATGGCACAGCAGGCTTCCACACGCACGGACAACCTGAACACGACGGTGTCGAACCTGGATCAGTTTCAGCCGATTGCGGACACGGAGATACACTTCCGCAGCGGCCAGACAGTGTTGAATGCAAAGGCCAAAGAGGCCCTGGATGACGTTGCAACCAAGCTGCAAGGGCAGAAGGGTTACATCGTTGAGGTGCAGGGCTACTCGCGGGCACGCGGGCAGGCCGGCATTGCCAACTCGCAGCATATGGCGGACGCGGTGGTGCGCTACCTCGTCGTCGAACACAACATTCCGGTCTACCGCATCTACCGTGTTGCTCTGGGGAATGCCCCGGTTGAGGACAACAGCGGGAAGGCGGCGCGTGGCAGCCTTGTCCACGTGACGCTGATGCATAACAGTTTAGCGGCCTTGAACGGGCCATCTACGGATGGCAGTTCGCCCATTGGTGCGACGCAGCAGTCGCCTTCGCAGCCCTCCCCCCAGGGTGCTGCGTCGCAGCCGATGGCGCAGCCTCAGCAGTAAGGCTGGCCGCAACCAAGCTCTCACACAACGAGAGAACCAAGGCAGATTGGCCCCTCCCCAAAAGAGGGGCCCTTTTTTTGCTCCGAGCAGCCCTTCAACCGATTCTGCGTTTGAACCTGAGTGTGATCTGATTCTGCATGCCTAAGGGACAACGGCGGATGTACGGGGTGGGTGAGCTGCACTTCATCACCTCGGTTTGTTATCGGCAGCAACCGAAGCTGGCCGAGGAGAAGCATCGCGCGCTGTTTCTGCAGCTGCTGGAACAGATTGCGGCGAAATTCGGGTTCCAGGTGCGCGGCGTTGCGGTGCTCCCGGATCGCTTTCACCTGCTGATGACTGAGCCGGGGCGGGACACGGCCGAACATGCCATCGAGATGCTGCGGCACCGGTATGGCCGGCGATACAACAGCTCCGCGCGGACCGATGAGCAGGTGTGGGAGACCAAGTGGACGGATGGGCATGTGGTGGGAGAAGAGGCGATCGAGGCGCGAATGCGGTTCTTGCGCGAGACCGGCATGATTCAGCGATAACTCTCTGCTTTCACGCACTTTTCTAAAAGCATTCGTCACCGGCGGAGCATCCACTGCTCCGTGAGCGTTGCGGTCATAACGAGGTCGCCGAACGCGCCGCCGTGTGGGCACGTAGCGGCGGGCGGCGCGGCGCCATGCACGCCGGAGAATGGCAAGTGGGTGCTGGTAGCGACCATTCTGGGTTCGGCTCTGGCATTCATGGATGGCTCGGTGGTGAACGTGGCGCTGCCGGCGCTGCAGTCTGCGTTTCATGCAACCGGGGGCGGCATTCAGTGGGTGGTGCAGAGCTATGCGCTCTTCGGCGCGGCCCTGCTGCTGCTGGGCGGGGCCATCGGCGACCATTACGGGCGGCGGCGCACCTATGTGTGGGGCGTGGCAGTATTCGCGCTGGCTTCGGCGGGAGCCGCGGCGTCGTTCTCGCTGGGCGAACTGGTGGCGGCGCGCGCGGTGCAGGGCATCGGCGCGGCACTCTTGATACCGCAGGGACTCTCGATCCTGTCCGCATCGTTCTCAGGAGAAGAGCGCGGCCGGGCGATCGGGACCTGGTCGGCGTGGACGAGCGTGTTTGCGGCGGTGGGTCCGGTGGTGGGCGGATGGCTGCTCGAGGTTTGGTCGTGGCGGCTGATCTTTGTATTGAACCTGCCGCTGGCGCTGACGGTGCTGATGCTGGCGCCGCGTATTCCGGAGAGTCGTGGCGGCGTGGACGGCAAAGCGCAGCCGCTCGATTGGGTGGGCGCAGGGTTGGCGACGGCTGGGTTTGCGGCGGCTATCTATGCGCTCGCCTTCGCGCCAGAGCTGGGCTGGCGCAATCTGCGTGTGCTGGCTCCGCTAGTCAGCGGTGGAGTGCTGCTGGCGGCATTTCTGTGGTCGCAGGCAGGACGTGCCAATGCGATGATGCCACTATCGCTGTTCCGTATTCCGCGCTTCCTGGCGCCGAACCTGCTGACGTTTTTGCTGTATGGCGCGCTGTACGGCGGACTGTTTGTGATCCCGTTTTATGTGATCCAGGTGCGGCAGTATCCGCCGGCGAAGGCGGGTGCCGTCTTTCTGCCGGCGATTGTAATCATGTTCTTCTTCTCCGCTCGGGTGGGCGCGATGGCAGCGAGAGTGGGCGAGCGCCGGTTGCTGGCGGGCGGGGCGGCGTGTGCCGGGGTTGGGTTTCTGTTGCTCGCGGCATTGTCGGATGCAGGAGGCTACTGGCGCAGTTTGCTGCCGGGCGTGCTCCTGCTGGGGGTGGGAATGACGCTGGCGATGGCGCCGCTAACGACGGCGGTGATGTCGTCGGTGGATGAGAGCCGGACGGGTATCGCGTCGGCGGTGAACAATGCGCTTTCGCGACTGGGGGGATTGCTGGCGGTATCGGTGCTGGTGTTTGTGCTGGCACACGGGTTTGCCTCGCGACTCGGTGACGACCTGGGTAAGTCGAATTTGCCGGTGGCGGCGCGGCAGGAGATGACAGCGCAGCAGGCGCGGCTGCATGACACGCCGATTCCTTCGGGACTGTCGGAGCAGCAACGTGCAGAGGCTGCGCGGATGCTCGATCGTGCTTTCCTGGCGGGGTATCGGAACGTGATGTTTTGGTGTGCGGTGAGTGCATGGCTGGGAGGCTTGGCGGTGGTGGTGTTGTTGCGACGAAGCGACGTTGAAGGTTGAATTGGCGCGGTCACGTTACCCAGCCCCCCACCCCCCTCCCGGCACCGGAGGGCGTCTTCTATCTTGTCGGGAATGTGCAGGTTAGTGGCTCTTCCGTGGCATAAAAATTTCATAGCAAAGGAGTTACGCGTAAATTCGTCCAGTCAAAGGGGTTAGCGGGAGGTTAGCGCGCCTTGAGGGGAGCTGAGAAACGAAAAGACGCGGCGTAAAGCCGCGTCTATTTCCAGGCTAGCAGTTTCGGTGGGGTGAAGTGGCAGGTTTCTGCGGAATGCTTGTGGGGCGAGACCATTATGGGATTCGTGCTGCTGATGCGGCCCTCCGTCATTGCTGCGAGGAATGCACCAGCTTGCCGTTGTCAGAGTGTGTCATCGACACCGTGTGACTACGCCCCGTGTGACTACGCCCCGTGTGATTTGTCTCACGATACGTTTTCGATTTGTATGCGCTCGAACGACCCACCTAGCTCGCTCGAGTAGGGCACCCGCTTGGATTGCACCGCAGAGGGATGACGTCGCTTTTCTGGTCCGGGCTGAACATTCAATTTGATGTAAATTCAATGCATGATCCGATTGGCGGAAGACATTCGATCCCTTAGCGATTTCAAGCGCGATACGACGGCGGCGCTCGAGCATTTGCGGAAGAGTCATCGTCCGATGGTGCTGACGGTGAATGGGCGCGCGGAGATGGTGGTGCAGGATGCGGCGAGCTACCAGGCGACGCTCGATGCGCTGGAGCGCGCGGAGGCGAATGCCGGGATTCGGCGTGGGCTCGAGGACATGGCCGCAGGGCGTACTCGGCCTGCGCGAGAGGTGATCGCTACGCTCAAGAAGAAGCGGGCTCTGGGTCTGAAGGAAAAGCGTGGCTCAATATCTCGTTGAGTTCACCCGGACTGCGGAACGTGAGATTGAGGAGATAGCAGAGTGGATTGCGGCAGATTCACTGGAAGCCGCAGGACGCTGGCTGGACGACCTTCTTGCTGTCGTCGATCGACTTGAGACGATGCCGTCCCGATGTCCGCTTGCTCCTGAGAACGAAAGTCATACGGAGGAAATCCGGCAACTGATCTTCGGGCGGTATCGTGTTCTGTTCACGATTCAGCCTGGTCGTGTGGTTATTCTTCATGTGCGACATGGGGCTCGGTTGCCGCTGCGGCCGGAGAGAGCTATCCCACCCTAGCTTTGCTAGGATGGGGCACCCGGCTTCTGTTTAAAAGACACTATTATGCGCTAAGAGCAGTTGATTGTTTAGTTCATCGCAGTGTGTTTCAAAAAGCTTTTAGAATTAGACAAGAGGCAATATGAATCCGAAAGGCAAGATTGTTCCGCTGATCTATGCCATGGTGCTTCTTGGGTGTGCCCTTTTTGCCGGGTTCGACACATTTGCCTTTGCCTTCGCAATTGGGGATGGAGGAGAGCAAGTAAGCCTCGCAGCCGGAACTCTTCTCATGGGCACGCTGGCGGGCGGCGTAGGGTTGGTAATTGCGGCGCTTGGATCCTGGACCCGATGGCCGGGCATAAGCCTCATTGCCATGGTAAGTGTCCTTATCGTGATGCCAGCGGCAGTGCTCTACGGCTGGCAAGGTGTCCACGCCTTCTGGATCAATACACAACTTGGAATGCACTATGGCTTGTGGGCCTGGGCATCGGCCATTCTTCCACCGTTCCTCTGTCTGGCGGCGGCGGGACTGTCCTGGGTTCGCTTTCGGAGATTGTCATCCTTCTTTCTGCCCGGCACCACGGCCCGCTAGCTGATGGAGGCGGAGCTTGAGTGAGAACTCCGGCTGGTTGGCTGGTTGAGCTAGCTCGTGAAGCGCAAATATGCGGTCTACATAGCGCTCACTGATTGTTCTGAATCACCGTTGCCCCTCAAGGACGGTGAGAAAATCGCCTTCCATGTCAAGACGGTCATAGGCCGACGCTTACTATTAAGCCGCCGATTAGCTGATCGAGGACGAAGCGCAACAAGAGCGCCGCTGACGCGGCGCTCTTTGTGTTACTCCCGAAGGGCGTCTGCCTCGATGGCAAATCGTTACGCGTGGACGGGTTCGTGCAGAGTGGCGTGCTGGTCTACCTTCTGATGCCAGCTGTGCGCTCCTTGCAGCGCCTTGTTTACGTTGTTGATGTTCTCGACGCCCTGGGTGTTGAGCCATTCTTCGAAGGCTTTGGCGCCTTTGGTGGCGTAGACCTTGATGCCGTCTTTCCAGGTGGCTCGGCCGCAGAGGACTCCGTTGAAATTGGCTCCGGATTCTACGGCTAACTCGAGGGTCTCGATGAAGACCGGATTGGAGACGCCCGCGCTGAGATAGATGAACGGCTTATGAGTGTTGTCGGCGGCGTCGCGGAAGTGCTGCAGCGCTTCGGCGCGGGTGTAGGCCTGCTCGCCTTTGAAGGCTTTGGTGCCGGCGACGAACTCCATCTGGACGGGAACTTCGACCTTGAGCACATCGACGCCGTACTTCTCCTCGCCGAACTCGGCCATGGAGCCGGAGACGATGTCGGGCTTGGCCTTGGCGTAGGCGAGGGACTTCTCGTCGCCGCCCCTGTGGTCGTAGCCGACGAACTCGAGGAAGAAGGGGATGTCGTGGGCGCGGCACTCGTCGCCGATGCGCTCGATGAAGGCGTGCTTGCGGTCGTTGATGTCAGAGTGCTCCATCGGGGTGTAGTAGAGGAGGACCTTGATGCAGTCGGCGCCGGCTTCCTTGAGGCGGCGGACGGACCAGTGGTCGAGCAGATCGGGGAGGCGGCCGGGGCTGGTCGCGTCGTAGCCGGTCTTCTCATAGGCGAGCAGCAGGCCCTTGCCGTTGCGGTGCTTGGAGGCGGGGAGTCCGTACTCGGGGTCGAGGAGGATGGCCGAGGCGTGTTTGGTCAACACGGAGGTGACGAGGGTCTTGAACTCTTCGAGCGCAGTGGGCGGGATGGTGCCGGTGCCGGCTTCCTTGGCGAGCGACTTCTGAAGGGAGCCGCGCTGATCCATGGCGGCCGCGGCGATGACGCCGCGGTGATCGGAGACAGATTTGAGACCGGCGAGCTTACCGGGGGTGAGCTTGATCATGATGCTTCTCCTAACCAGGTATGTAGAGCAGATGTCTTGAGCGGGAAAGGAACTCGCCACCATTCTACAGACTTGCCGTCTGGGGCAAAGGCGCCGGTGGTGCGCGGACTGGCCGTCCGAGGCACACGCGCCGGCGGCGCGTTTTGTTGGGGCAGCTTCCTTTGGTCGCCGCCGTTGGGTTTCGTGGGTGACTTGACGTTTCATATATCTCAAAGGCGAGATGTGGGGGCGAGATATGGGTACCTGATCGCTATGCACCCGATTGCTATAAGGCGCAGCCTTTGGATGTTTGGATGGCTTCACCTGATCCTGCGGGGAGTGGTTCGATGCCGGGGACGGTAGGTGTGAATTCTGATGGCGTCTTTGGGGTGATGCCGAAGATGAAGGTTTGGCCGGGGATGTAGCGTTGGCGGACGTCGAAGTTCTCGTAAGCGATGCCGCCGGGAACGGGGTCGTGCGAGGCCCAGTAAACGCGTCGGCCGTTGACCCGGACGCGGAGGTCGGGCTCTATGTCGTGCGCGGCGATGCGCCAGTACTGCGTGAGCCTGGGCAGCGGGTAATGCCAGTGGCCGGGTGCGGGCGTGGATGACGGATTGTTCTCGTTGGTCGTGGCGAAGACGATGCCGTCGCCGTCGGCGGTGCGCAGCATGTCGCGGAGCGGGTAGTTGGGCGGGTCGTCGAAGGCGTCGCCGGTGTAGGAGCCCATGAGCTCGCGGCTGTCGACGACACAGCGATGGAGCCAGAGACGGCGCAGGCGTTCGAAGTTGCCCATGGTGGCGGTGAGCGCGAGCTCTTCGATGGGCGGGCTGTCGTTGTCCGCGAAGACAGAGAGGCGCAGCTCGTCGGGGTGATCGCTGTCGATGGAGGCGACGAGGTGGACGTGGGCGTTGTTGGCGGAGAAGCGTTCGACATCGATCTGGACGCTGAGGCGTTCGATCGCACCCTTCTGGTTGGGGAATTGCTCGATGTTGCCGGCGGGAATGGCGGATTGGCCGTAGGAGGAGAGATCGGGCCAGAGGCGCTTGCCATGCTGGCCGGGATCGAGGCGGCTGGGCTCGAGCTCGCTGAAGGCCATGCGGCTCTGGCGGCTACCGGGGCCGAGGATGACGGGCTCGACGGCGATGAAGTTGATGAGCTCCGGCTGGCCGGTGGTGGGCGAGAGGAGACCGACGCGGATGAGGCCGCGGGGGCCGCGGAGTCCTCCGGGCGAGGGAAGGCCGAAGAGGATGCCGTCCTTGCGGCCCCAGATGAGCGGATCGCCGGGGGCGTGGGGTTGGATCCATTGGGAGGAGATGCTTGCGCTCTGCGGCGAGGCGGGGTTCTGCGCGGCGTATGCCGGCGAGGTGAAGAGAGCGGCGGCGAGGGCTGTGGTGACGAGACTAAAGGCAGAGCGGAGGAAGGGAGAAAATGGATGTGCGCGCATGAGCTCGTTTGTTAAGGCGAGCCATTCTCTCACGTATTTAATCGTTTAAGTTTACGAAGAATGACGTTGGCAGACTGCGCGATCTTTGACGCTGATTAGGTGGTGCTGATCCCCACATCTCAAAAGCGAGATGTGGGGGCACCCGGAGTGGTGGCACATTCTGTTCAGCCTTGGATGAAGGCGAGCAGGTCGGTATTGATCTCATCGGCGTGGGTGGTGCACATGCCGTGGGGGAATCCCGGATAGACCTTGAGGGTAGCGTTCTTCACGATCTTTGCCGTGCGGAGACCCGCTGCGCCGATGGGGACGATCTGATCGTCGTCGCCATGGAGGACGAGCGTGGGGATGTCGATCTTCTTCAGGTCTTCGGTGAAGTCGGTTTCGGAGAAGGCCTTGATACAGTCGTACTCGGGCTTGATGCCGCCCTGCATGCCCTGATACCAGAAGTTGTCGATGACGCCCTGCGAGATCTTCGCGCCGGTGCGGTTGTAGCCATAGAAGGGCATGGCGAGGTCATTGAAGTATTGCGAGCGGTCGTTCTTTGTGCCGGCGCGGATCTCATCGAAGATCGAGAGCGGGAGTCCTCCGGGATTGGCTTCGGTCTTGAGCATGAGCGGAGGCACAGCGCCGATCAGGACTGCCTTTCGGACGCGCTTTGTTCCGTGACGGCCGAGATAGCGGGCGACTTCGCCGCCGCCGGTGGAGTGCCCGATGAGCACGGCGTTCTTCAGGTCAAGCTCGTCGAAGAGCGCTGCGAGATCATCGGAGTAGGTGTTCATTTCGTTGCCGTCCCAGGTCTGCGTGGAGCGGCCATGGCCGCGGCGATCGTTCGCGATGACGCGATATCCCTGCTGGCCGAGAAAGAGCATCTGTGCGTCCCAGGCGTCCGCATTCAGGGGCCAGCCGTGAGAGAAGACGATGGGCTGGCCAGTTCCCCAGTCCTTGTAGTAGAGGTTCGTTCCGTCTTTGACGGTGATGGTTTTCATGGGAGGTTCTCCTGTTGGGTAGGAAGATTTGTGAGAGCAATCGTCGTTTTGATTGCGGATGTGTGGATGTTGCGGAGAGTGGCCCAATATTACGTTCGGGATTACGGGTGGGTTTGGTTGAGCGGCGCTGTGCGCCGGATGGAACGATACAGCAGATCCCTTCGGGAAACTCAGGGCGGCTCTTCACTCCAACTTTGCCTAGGTTCAGGATGATAGACGAGGAACTAACGATTCAGACCGACTAGGCGGTGTGGTCGAGGATAATCTTCCAGCCGCTTTCTGTCTTTTCGAAGATGAGGGAGAAGATGCCGGTTGCGTTTCCGCCGGCGCTTGGGCTGCGCGTCAGGCGAAAGCGGCCGGTGACGGCGGCGAAGTTCGCGTCGAGCTGGTGGATGTCCAGGTCGTCGAAGGTGAGTTGGCCCATCTTGTCTTTGTCGGTGAAGGTCCGCTGATAGCGGGCGAGGATTTCGGCGTACCCGTGCTCGATTGTCTTGCCGACGAAGGTGGTGGCGGGCGAATTTCTATATCCCTGCATGAAGGCGGGAATGTCGGCGCGGTTCCATGCGGCGACTTGTGCGTCGAGCACGCCGCGGATTGCGGCTTCATCGGGCGTAGTGGCGTGTGCGATGCCGCAGATGAGGATCAGCAGAGACAACGCGAGCGTGACGCGGCGATAGAGGTGGTGGTTGCGCGTCTGCCCATGCAGCGGTTTGTTGCGGTGGGTCTGCATACGTGAATGCTCCATTCTTGTGAAATAACTCATCAATTCGCCAAATGCCATGGTATGGGTTATTCCGGACATGGTCGTAACCAACTTGCTGGTGTTCGGTCGCCTATGTTTTCGTGGAGCCGGTTACACGCAGTGATCCGATCTACATCTCTCAATGAGTGACTCGCCTGCTATCTACAATTACCAGCCGCCACCATAAGCTGCCGGAACTTTAACGCGGATCGCCCGTATCTCCAGGTACAACCTTATAGGAACAACACATGACCCCGCTCAGCAAGAACGCCAGAGCCGCAGGGCTCCTATACATTTTGTTCTCAGGGTTTGGTGTCGTACGCCTTATTTACATTCCCAATGCCTTGATTGTGAATGGGAACGCGGCAGCGACGGCCAACAATATCGCCGCGCACGAGTGGCTCTTCCGCTGTGGCATTGTCAGCCAGCTTCTCTGCGCAGCCGGGTGGATCTTCGTTACGCTGGCTCTTTATCGGTTATTCAAGGGAGTGGATCAGGGCCTTGCGGTGCTTATGGTGATCCTCGGCAGCTTGATGCCGGTGCCTATATTCTTCATCAACGCGGTGAATGACGCAGCGGCCCTGATGTTCTCGCGTGGCGGCGATTTACTGACCGCATTTGACAAGCCGCAGCGCGATGCCTTTGCCATGCTGTTTCTCCATCTGCACCACCAGGGTGATCTGGTCAACATAATATTTTGGGGGCTATGGCTGCTTCCATTCGGCGTTCTCGTGTACAGGTCGCGCTTTCTGCCCCGCATCCTGGGCGTATGGCTGATGGCCGGCTGCTTCGGTTATCTGGCCATCAGTGTTACAGGTCTACTGTTCCCACAATTTGAAGGTAAGGTCTATACCTACGCTCAGCCGCTCATCACGGGCGAGGTGGCAATCATGCTCTGGCTCGCGATTATGGGCGCGAAGGAGCGGCACCTGGTCGCTTCATCCTGATGCGACCGTAGCTCGACCACTGAGGATTCACCATCTGCAGCGCTGCGAAGATCAGGCCCAGAGTCGTATCCCGATGACGCCCCAATATGCCAGGTAGACGGTGGCGACGAGCAGCGCGAGGGTGACCGCGATGGAGAACCAGCGAACGCCTTTGCGGATCTGCTGCCTGCGCGCGAGCCACAGTGCGCCGACGCTAGCCAAGGACGCAGCGGCAAAGATCAAGGTGCCGAGATAGATGCCGAAGGACCAGCCGGTGAAGTTGCCAAGCCGGGTGATGGGATCGTCGGAGGCGAGGATGAAGAGGCCGAGCGATGCTGCGAAGCTGAGGAGGGCGATGAGCGGCCACAGGCGGATGGCGCGCTCGGCGGGACGGCGCCGTTTTTTGAAGAGCCCGCCGATAAGCCAGAACGGCGCATAGAGAAGGATGGCGAGGAGCGCGAGGGCAAACCAGGCAATGAAAGCGATCTCGGCGAAGGCGAGCCACGCTGGAATGTGCTTCCAGGTGCCGCCGATGAAGACGAATCGACCTTCGGGGTTGGGCGCGATGAGGGCCGCGGTGGCGATGGGCTCTGGCGGATCCTTCTTTGAGAGATATCGGAACTGATTGCCGCTGACGGGCACGAAGGTGTCGTTGCTGGCGCCGAACATGTTGGAGAGGATCATGTTGCCGCGCGCGAAGCGGAGGCGATGCAGGACGAGGCGGTCGATGAAGTAGGTGAATTGATTGCGCGGCGAGGCAGGCTGGTACCAGCCGGCGTATTGCTTTGCGTCTGCGGGCAATGGAGCGGCGGCGGGCACTGCGGGCTTCGTGAGTCCGCGCGTGATATAGGCGCGGAGGGCATCGCCGATTTTGCCGAAGGCCTCTCCGCTGCCGGAGTTGATGCTGTAGGAGTAGCCGACGCCGTAATCCGGCATGTAAGCCATCTCGGTGAGGCCGCCTGCTACGCCGCCGTTGTGGCCGTGATAGACGAAGCCATCGTGGACGGTGGTGTAGTTGCTGAGGCCGTATCCCGCCTTCAGGCCCTGCTGCGCCTGCCAGGTGCGGGTGGGGGTCTCCATGCGGTCGATGTCGGCAGCGGGCAGGATCTGCTGTCCGTGGACGGCGCCGCGATTGAGATAGAACTCGACATAGGCGGCCATGTCGTTGGCAGAGGCGTTGATGGCGCCGGCGGGGCGTTCGAGGATGTTCCAGTAGGGATAGGGGGTTTTGCCGTCGTTGTGATAGAGGGTGGTCAATTGCGGTGAGGGCTGCTCGAAGTAGGTGGCGGTCTTCATGCCGATGGGCAGGAAGAAGTTCTGCGTGACGTAATCTTCGAAGCGCTCGCCGGTGAGCTTCTCGACGATATAGGCAGCGACGGGCGGCCCGGAGTTGCAGTAGGCCATGCGCGTGCCGGGCGGCCAGCGCGAGATGCGCGAATGGCGGTAGTAGTCGAGGCCCTGGCGTGTGGTCATGCCTTTGGCATCCTTGGCGTACTCGGGCAGATGCAGGTCGTCCCAGCCGGTGGTGTGTTCCAGCAGATCGACGACGCGCACCGGGTCCGTGGCTTCCCAGCGATTCTCGAACCAGATCTCGGGGACGAGCTTATGCACGGGGTCCTGGAGCGAGAGCTTGCCCTGATCCACCAGCTTGAGGATGGAGAGCGATACGAAGGCCTTGGAGGTGGAGCCGATGCGGAAGAGGGTGTCGGGGGTGGCGGGCTGATTGGCGGCGACGTTCGCTTTGCCGAGGCCGGCGACCCACTCGGGTCCATCTCGGTGGACGATGGCGACGGAGACGCCGGGGGTGTGGGTGTCGTGGAGGATCTTTTCGAGCTGCTCGCGCAGCTCGGGGATGGATTGCGCAGGTTTTGGCTTGGGTTTCGGCTCGGGTTTTTTCTGCGCAGCTACAGCGAGCGGCAGGGCTAATGTAACTATGACGATGACGAATTGGATGCTCTGGCCAAGCAGAGTCTTTTTCATTCGCGATCACCCGTGGTTTGCCGGAGGATTCGCAGGTGATCGTATCACCGGCGTGGGCCTTCTTGACCGTGGTCTTCTTGACCAAGGATGACAGGATCGCGGGATGACGACGATCGCAACGAAGGGATCGAGGCTTTGCCCAGCCGAGCTTATTTCGCGAGCAGGGCGCGCTGGGCTTCGAAGAGGTGGCGGATGCCGGCTTCGGCGTAGTCCATCATTTCGAGCATTTTTGCGCGAGAGAAGGCCTGTCGCTCGGCGGTGGCCTGGACTTCGACGAGGCCGCCGTCCTCGGTCATGACGATGTTCATGTCGACTTCGGCCTGGGAGTCTTCTTCGTAGGCGAGGTCGAGGAGGACTTCGTCATCGACGATGCCGACGCTGGTGGCGGCGACGAGCTGGCGCAGCGGCGATTGCTTGAGCGTGCCTGCTTTCACGAGGCGGTTGAGCGCGAGGGCGAGCGCGGCGCAGGCGCCGGTGATGGCCGCGGTGCGGGTGCCTCCGTCGGCCTGCAATACGTCACAGTCGAGGATCACTGTTCGCTCGCCGAGAGTCTGCATGTCGACGACAGCGCGTAGGGAGCGGCCGATGAGGCGCTGGATCTCGTGGGTGCGGCCGGAGATTTTGCCCCGCTCGGATTCGCGCGCGGTGCGGGTGAGGGTGGCGCGGGGGAGCATGCCGTACTCGGCGGTGACCCAGCCCCGGCCGCTGTTGCGCAGCCAGGGGGGCACGCCCTGTTCGATGGTGGCGTTGCAGAGGACGCGCGTGTGGCCGATAGAGATAAGGACGGAGCCTTCGGCGGTGGCGACGTAGTCGGGGGTGAGCGAGACCGGGCGAAGCTCGGCGGCGGCGCGACCGGAACGGATGCCGGGGGCCTGGGCGGGAGGTTGAACGGGGGCCATGTAGCGGATTGTATGGCAGCCGCAGCGGATCGAGGGCGGAGGTTCTAAACCGCACATAATACATGGCGGCTGCTGCTTTGGTGGAGGGGTGTCACCGCGCTGAGTCATTACCGAAGTCAGGTTCTCTGACATTTTCAGCACCATTCCCGGAATGAAATCTGGTTAGACTTCGGACTGTATAGAGATTGCACGGTAGCAGTGTAAGAAATGCACGTTGTAATTCGAGATCGGCAATTTTTCACTTTTTGAGGTGCTGCCTTGGACGAAATGATGGGGATGGAACATAGCGGGAACAGACTTCACGTTCTCGTCATCGAGGAAGACGACGCGACGCGGTCGGCCTGTATGGAGATCGCGACGCAGCGAGGCTTCTCAGCCGAAGGCCTGGCCGAAGCAGGCAATGATGCACAACAACTGCTGCGCAGCCATACCGTAGACCTGCTGCTGATGGAGCTGAAGGCCAGCCGACGCGAGGGTCTGCAACTGCTGGAAGAGGTAAAGGCGCTGAAGCCGGATACCGCGATCATCGTGATGACCGCCTCAACCAGGATCGGCTCGGCGGTGGAGGCGATGCGGGGCGGAGCGACCGACTACCTGACCAAGCCTTTCCTGATGGAGGAGCTGGGGACGGTGCTGGAGCGGGCGGCGCACCAGCGGCAGGCGAGCGGCGCCAGCCGGACACTGCGCGAGCGGCTGCGCAGCTCGGGCGGGGCGGGAAACCTGGTAGGACGCAGCCAGGAGATGGACAAGCTGTATCGCATCCTGGCCAAGGTGGCGCAGAGCCATCATCCGGCACTGATCACGGGCGAGCCGGGCACGGGCAAGGAGATGGTGGCGCGTACCATCCATGCGCAGAGCGAGTCGGCATCGCAGCCGTTTCTGACCGTGGACTGCGGTGCGTTCGCACCGGAGCTGATCGAGCATGAACTGTTCGGGTATATGAAAGGAGCGTTTCCGGGCGCGCTGCGCAATGCGCCGGGCGTTCTGGCCTCGGCGGAGCGTGGCACGGTCTTTCTGGACGAGATCGGGCAGTTGACGCCGGAGCTGCAGGGCAAGCTGCTGCGGGTGCTGCAGGAGAAGGAGATCCGGCCGGCGGGCGCGACGCATCGGATTCCGATGCAGGCGCGCATCCTGGCGGCGAGCAGCACGGACCTGGCGGCGGCGGTGACGAAGGGGACCTTCCGCAAGGACCTGTACTACCGGCTGAATGTGGTGACGCTACGGATTCCGCCGCTGCGTGAGCGCCGCTCGGACATCCCGCTGCTGGCGACGCACTTTCTGGATCGCATGTCGCGCGAGAGCGGAGAGAACTACACGTTAAGCGACGACGCGCTGCGCAGCATGATGGATTATGACTGGCCGCAGAATGTGCGCGAGCTGGAAGGGGCGATCGAGCGGGCGTGCACGATGGCGTCGGGCCCGGTGATCCACATGGGCGACCTGCCGACGCAATTGCAGAATCATGAGCTGGGACTGCGGCGGGAGGCTTCGTCGCAGATGCAGAAGGCACAGGCGGTGCTGCAGCCGGGCGCGATGCCGCGGGTGACGCCGCTGGCGGAGCTGGAGAAGCAGGCAATCCTGACCACGATCCGCCAACTGAAGGGCGACAAGCTGCTGGCGGCGCGTCTGCTGGGCATCGGGAAGACGACGCTGTACAGAAAACTGAAGGAATACGGACTCTCGGAGAATATGTCGCTGGATTCGCTGGAGCCGATGAACGGGAGTAGCGCTATCCGAACCGGGATGTGATCGAACCGGATAGGAACGACGGGATAGGAACGAAAAAGGGGACTGGGCTATGAAGGAAAAAGGGAGCGTTGTCGACCGGGTTTTGGTGGTTTCAGGGTTGAGCGGAGCACAGAACTGCGCCGCGGCGATCATGCAGCAGATGGGGCTGGATGTGGAAGTGGTTCCGGGACGTCGCGAGGCTCTGGAGGCGCTGCGTGCGGGGAGCTATGCGGCGCTGATCGTGGAGGACTCGCTGGCCGAGGGCGATCCGCGGGGCGCGGAGGTGCTGTGGAAGATGGCCGGACTGGCCATTCCGATGCAGGTGAACTTCGCACTGACGGGAAGCGCGCGGCTGATACGCGATCTGCGGGCGGCGCTGGCACGGCGGGAGCAGGAACAGGGCGTGGCGCAGCGGGCTGCGTTGCGCGCGGTGGAAGCCGAATTGCGGAATTCCATTTCCGGGCTGCTGCTGCATACGCAGCTTGCGCTTCGGGAGAGCCCGCCCTCTCCGCAACTGGAGCAGCGCTTGCGCCTGATGGCGGAGCTGGCGGGGAATCTGAAGCAGCGGCTGGATGTTCCGCAGGCTTAGCTTCTTCTAACGTCTAGCAAGGGTGCTTGGTGGAGCGGGGGCTGCGCGCCGATCCGGTATCGGCAGGTACAGCAGATTCCTCCACTGCGCCGATCGCTCTGCGAGCGATGGCTTCGGTCAGGATGACGACGGTCCGAAGGAATCACACATCTCAAAAAGCGAGATGTGGGGCAACCGTGCCGCGATCCTGTTTCGATACATACTGCAGGTCCTCCTTCGCCAAGCTCACCGGGCAAGGCTCTTCAATCTGCTTTCGCTTCGGATGAGCATTGAGGGGACCTCCGCAGGCGAGTGTGCCGGTTGTTAAGATCGGCGCATGTCTCTCAACCAAGAGATCGTGTTGCGCGGATGCGTGGCTGGGGATGAAGAGGCGCTTGCCCTGGTGGGCGCGGCCACGTTTCTCGAGACCTTTGCGGGACTGCTCACCGGGCAAGATATTCTGGCGCATTGCCGGGTGCAGCATGCGGCAAGCCAGTATGCTGGGTGGCTCGCGGACGCGCGGTACCGGCAGTGCCTGGCGGAGTTCCGGAGTGCGCCGGTGGGCTTCGCGGTGCTCTCGCCGCCGGATCTGCCGGTCGCTGTGACCGGTGACGATATCGAGTTGAAGCGGATTTATCTGCTGCATCGCTTCCAGGGCGGCGGCCTGGGACGGCGGCTGCTGGAGTGGTCGGTTGCGCAGGCACGCTCGCTGGGGAAGCGGCGGCTGCTGCTGGGCGTGAAAGCCGACAACACGGCGGCGCTGGCGTTCTACGATCGCGTGGGTTTTGTGCGGATCGGGGAGCGAAAGTTTCTGGTGGGCACGATGCTGTGCGACGACTATATATTGTCGCTCACGCTGTGACGATATCCTTTTTTAGAACCCTACCCCTGAGCGCGCAGGCTGGCGAGCGAGTTTAGCTGGCGGCCTGCGGCGTCGAAGTTTTCCGGCGCGAGCCACACTTCGAAGGCGCGCCGCACCTCGGGCCATTCCTCCTCGATGACGGAGAACCATGCGGTATCGCGGCTGCGCTGCTTGTAGACCAGGGCGTTACGGAAGATGCCTTCGAACTGAAAGCCGAGGCGCAGGGCTGCGCGGCGCGAAGGAGCGTTGAGCGCATCGCACTTCCACTCGTAGCGGCGGTATCCGAGCTCGAAGGCATGGCGCATGAGCAGATATTGAATCTCCGTAGCGGAGCGAGTTTGTTGCAATTGCGGCGACAAATGGATGTGGCCAATCTCGATTGAGCCGTGCTCCGGCGCGACGCGGAGATAGGCGCACATGCCGGCGACGCGGCTGCTTTCCTCGAAGAGGGTGAAGAAGAGCGGGTCGCTGCTGGCGGAGTACTGCTCGAGCCGCTGGTGCCACTCCTCTATATCCGCCGGCGGATTGGCGGGCAGGTAGGTGAAACCGGTAGCGCCGGAAGCATTGCAGAGTGAGGCGTAGAGCGCATCCGCGTGCCTGGCGGAGTCGAGCGGCTCCACGCGGCAGTAGCGGCCATGGAAGCTACGGCGCTCCGGACGCGGGCGCGGCTGCCAGGCGGGCAGGGCGCGGCCTACCGGTTGTGACGCGACGGTTGCCGAATCGCCGGGGACGATGCTGCCGGTGCGGGTTGGCGGGCTCATGCTTTGATGATCGCAGGTGCGGGGATTTGACGCCGCTGGGCTCGTCGGGTGGAATGCCGTCATGCAGGGAGAAAGAGCCAGCAGGACAGCGGAACGGGTGGCGATGCGGCGTGCTGCGCATCAGCTTTATGATGATCCACCGCTGGTGTTCAGCGATCCGCTGGCGCTGCGGATACTGCCGGAAGAGGCCCTGGTGGAGTTGCGGGAGCGCGAAGAGGTGGAGCGGACGCATCCCTTTGCGCGCGCAATGCGTGCGTTCATGTGCGCGAGGAGCCGGTTCGCCGAAGACGCGCTGGAGCGGGCTGTCGCGGCCGGCGTACGGCAGTATGTGGTACTGGGCGCCGGGCTCGATACGTACCTGGGCCGCTCGACGCATGACGAACTGCGCATCTTCGAGGTGGATCATCCGGCAACCCAGGCGTGGAAGCGCGACCGGCTGGAGCGCGGCGGCATACACGTGCCTGATACGGTGACGTTTGTGCCGGTGGATTTTGAGCACGAGGATCTGATGGTGAAGCTAGCAGCATCGGGCTTCGATGCGCGCATGCCGGCGTTCTGCTCCTGGCTGGGCGTGGTGCCTTATTTGACGCGCGAGGCCGCGGCGGGAACGTTGCGCGCGCTGGGCAAGCTACCGCCGGGCAGCGGAGTGGCGTTCGATTATGCTGTAGCGCGTGGATCGCTTTCGCCTGTGCAGCAGGCGGCGTTCGATCATCTGGCAGAGCGCGTGGCGCGCGCCGGGGAGCCTTTTCGGCTGACCTTTGAGCCGGTGGAGCTCGGGGAGCTCTTGCGGGAGTGCGGTTTTGCGCGGGTGGAAGAGCTGGATGCGGAGGCGATCAGTGCGCGATACTTTGTAGCGCGCAGGGATGGGCTGGCGGTGCGCGGCGGAGCGGGGCGACTGGCATGTGCCTGGCGCGCGTGATGGATCGGAGGAGGACGGCATGGCGAAGGCGACGGGGTTAGGCGGAGTGTTTCTGCGGGCGCGTGATCCTAAGCGGCTGACGGCGTGGTATGCGGAGCATCTTGGACTCGCCGTGACGGACTGGGGCGGCGTGGCGTTTGTGTGGGATGAGTGCGCGGCGCCGGAAGGCCACGGATGCACGGTGTGGTCGCTGTTTCCCGCGGACACGGAGTATTTTGGCGACGGCGGGCAGCCGGTGATGTTGAACTTCCGCGTGGATGACCTGGACGTGCTGCTGGCGGAGCTCGCGGCCAAGGATGTGTGGATCGACGCGAAGCGGCTGGATGAGGTGAATGGACGATTTGCGTGGATCCGGGATGGCGAGGGGAACCGCGTAGAGCTGTGGGAGCCGCGATAAGCGCTACCGACTCATGGCAGGTATTTTGCTGGAAGGGGTGTGGTGGGCGTCTCTTCGTCCCAGAGGATGGTGACCACCCAATAGCGGTTTCCGTCCTTGAGCAACTGGATGGAGTTGATGCCGCGCGCGAAGGGCTGGCCATCTTTGGTCTTGCGCGATTCATAGGTGGAGAAGACGTGCACGATGTCACCGAAGCTTTCGGTGGTGTTGTGGATGCCGTGCTCGAAGAAGCCTTTTGCAAGACCGGGGCCGGCGAGTTGCTGATACTGCTCGACGGTGAGGGGCAGGACATCGGCGCCGGGCCCGGTTTTGCTGTGGCGCGTAGGGATGAGGCGCGCGTCGGGAATGAAGAGGGAGCGGAAGCGATTCCAGTCGCGAGGCTGGCCGGCCGGCCCAGAGATGACGTCGTAGAGAGCGGCGAGGATGGCGTCGACCGACTGCACATCTGCGGGATTGGCTTTGGGCCAGTCAGGATGCGCAGCGATGGAGGTGGGGAGGGCGGCTTTCGCGGTCTGGGCTTCGACGGCGGGAACGGTGAGCAGAAGAAGAGCGGCGAGAATTGCGGATGCACGTGCCATGCGGGAACGGTAGCACACGCGAAATGGCACGGTTCCAGAGCTTCTCGCCGTCAAGATCCGGATAGGGAACGGCGTGGGTGCCGCGGGTGATGGCGGCGCCGGCGCGGAGGGCGGCGGCGATGACGACAATCTCGGCGATCTCCTGCTCTGTAGCTTCGGCGGCGCGCGCTTTTTTGGTGGATTCTCCTCGGTTTGCGATGAGCGGAGGTTTGGGGAAGATAGCGTAACCCGACGGCTGGTGGATTGTCTTCATGGATTGCGAGGCAGGTCCGCGCGGACGAGCGCTTCGACGAGCGTGTTGGCGAGCCACTCTTCATAACGCTGCGCGGTCCAGCCGCGCTCGCGGACGAGCATGCGATAGAGATCGCGGCTGGTGAGCGACCAGAGGATGTCGCGCGCGTGCTGGGGGTCGAGGCCGCGGCGCAGAGTGCGCGAACGGACAAGGTACTGGATCATGCCGGCCTGGGCATCGTAGCGTGTGCACTCGCGTTCCGACTCGGATCGTGCGAGTGCGGGAGCGACAGCGCCGGCGCCGCGGAGGAGATCAAGGACCGAATCCTCCGACTCGTAGATGCGTCGGGCGATGCGCGCGGGAAAGCGCAGGCGCTCGCGGGGATCGGTGGCCTGCATGGCGTCGCGCACGAGGTGCTGATAGCTGTCGCCGAAGCGGGCGGCGTCGACGATCTCGGAGAGGACGCCGGTCTTCGAGCCGAAGACGGCGTAGACGGTGGCGACGGCCACGCCCGCCTTCTTGGCGATGGCTTCCATGGTCATGCCGGCATAGCCGTGCTCTTCGAGTAGCTTGCGTGCTGCCGCAGCAATGCGGCTGCGGGTTTCGTCAGCCTGCCGCTGCCGGGTGGGGGACTGATAGGAGCGCTTTCTAGCCGCTTTCATTATTTGACAGCATAACCCACGATTCGATATATGATTATATATCTAATATCAAGACATGGAGTGAATCCGATGACTGCTGCTGAACAGGCGAATGCAACGACGGTACGCCGGCTGTACGAGGAGTATCTGAATGAGAACCGCGCTGAGCTTCTGCCATCGCTGGTGACGGAGGGCCTGGTACTGCACCTGCCGACGGAGGAGCGCGGGATTGCGGCGTATGCGGCGTTGACGGAGCGGCTGCGCATTGCGTTCCACGAGATGCAGTTCGCGCTGCTCGACCTGATTGCCAGCGATGACCGCGTGGTGGTGCGCTGGACGATGGATGCGACGCATGCGGGTCCGCTGGCCGGCATCCCGGCAACGGGAAAGCGAGTGCAACAGCGGGGAACGGTGATCTACCGGATGGAAGAGGGGAAGATCGCGGAGATATGGGCGCAGATGGACCGGATGGGCATGCTGCAGCAGTTGGGGATTGATCCGCTGGCGGGCGTGAAGGCCGTCCAGGCGAGGTAGATTCGGCAGCCATGCCGGCTGTTTCATGTTCAATCGCGGGAGGTGAGTTGCATGCGAGTGCTGGTTCTGGGAGCTACGGGCGGGATTGGAAAGTATCTGCTGGAGTATGCGACGGCGCGCGGCCATGAGGTGACGGCGTTTGTACGCTCGCCGCAGAAGGTTGCGCTGAAAGGCGACAAGCTACGGGTGATTCCGGGCGACCTGCTGCATGTGGATCAACTGGCACAGGTGATGTCGGGACATGATGCAGTGCTGTCGGCGTTCGGGCCCTCGACGTTGCGCCGGGTCACGACGCGACACGAGTTCGGCAGGGCGCTGGCGGAGGCGATGCAGCAGAGCGGTGTGCGGCGAGGGCTGGTGGTGTCGTCCGCATTGCTGTTTGCGGAGCAGAACGCCATCGGAAAGCTTCTGCGGGGAACGCTCTTCCACAACCTCATTCCGGATATGACGGCAATGGAGGCGGCCATCGAGAAGGACGGCCTCGAGTGGACGATCGTGCGACCTCCGCGGCTCACCAATGGGCCGCTGACGCAGAGCTATCGCGTCGCGGATGGGCGGTTGCCGAAAGGGATGACTATCTCGCGGGCGTGCGTTGCGGATTTTATGGTGAAGGAGGCGGAGCGACCGGCGCATGTGCGGCAGATTGTCGGGCTGTCGAAATAGAATCCTGTCACGACACCGGTTTCACAGTTACGTAGTACAGCTGAGTTTCGCGAATTGTGGCTTTTCTTAACTAAAAGCCACGCGGATGATCGCGCTCTTCTATATACCTACAGTGAAAACGGTCGAGGGTGACGCGATGAAGGTTGCGGTGATTACCGGGGCGGCGCAGGGGATCGGGCGGCGTACAGCGGAGGTGTTTGCTGCGGCGGGCTATGCGCTGGCGCTGCTCGATGCGCGGTCATGCGAGGCGACGCTGGCGGCTGTTCAGGCGCATGAGGCGGATGCGAAGGAGTTCCGCGGCGATATCGCGGATGAAGGGGTGGTGATTCGCGCCGCCGCGGGAGTGTCGAAGCGCTGGGGACGCGTGGATGTGCTGGTGAACAACGCCGGGATCAGTTTTATCGCGGCGGCGGAGTCCATGCAGGTGGAGGACTTCCGGCGCGTGCTGGAGGTGAACCTGGTGGCGCCGTTTCTGCTGGCAAAGCATTTTGGTGGGATGATGCTGAAACAGCGCGCGGGAAGCATTGTGAATGTGGCGTCGATTGCGGGGCTGATGGGCGTGAGCGATCGGTCGGCGTATAACGCATCGAAGCATGGGCTGATCGGGCTGACGCGCACGCTGGCGGCGGAGTGGGGCGGCCGCGGCGTGCGATCGAATGCGGTGTGTCCGGGCTGGGTGAAGACGGAGATGGATGCGGCCGACCAGGCGCGCGGCACTTACTCCGATGCAGATATCGAGGGGCGGAATCCGATGGGGCGATTTGCAACGCCGGACGATGTGGCGCGGGCGATTGCGTTTTTGGCCGATCCGGCCCAGAGCGGGTTTATCAATGGGCAGTCGCTGGCGGTGGATGGTGGATGGACGGTGGATGGTAGCTGGGAGAGTTTGCGTTTGGGCAAGCGGTGAGCGGTGATGATTCACTCGCCGAAGGGCTTTCGCAAAGGCAGTCCTTCGGCGAGCCGGATGGTTGCGCGAAGTGCGGGGGCCACTACTTCGTTGTCCGGGCGGAGAATCCTAGCGGCGCAGTCTCGATCCGCGGATCGATCCAGCCGGCAGCGAGGGCCATGCGGCGGATCTCTTCGACGGGGTAGGCGCGCTTGATCAGCATGCCGCGGAAGGTGAGCATCATGAACCAGCGGTTGAGCCGGCTGACGCCGAGTCCATCTACATAGCGGCGAATCTCTGCGACGGAGACGTCGCGCCGCATGTCGATCAACAACGCGGTGCCGCCGGGACGCAAGACGCGGCGCATTTCGGCGAGAGCCTTGACGGGCTCGGTGAAGTTTTTGAATGCGGCGCGGCAGACGGCAAAGTCGACGCTAGCGTCGTCGATGGGCAGGGCGGCGGCATTGCCCAGCTGGAAGCGCGCCTTGACTCCTTCGGCTGCGGCGTTGCGGCGGGCGATCTCGACGAAGGTTTTGCTGATATCCACGGCACGCACGTCGAGGCCGCGCTTGGCGAGCTCGATAGACAGGAAGCCGGGGCCGGGCGCGACCTCCAAGACTGAGCCGGCTGCGGGAACCGCTGCTGCGATGCTGGTTGCCAGTTGACGAATTTCGGGCATGTCCTTGCGCGTGGTGCGGTCGTACCAGCGCGCGATGCTGCCTTCCATGCCCATTCCCTTGTAAGCTTTTACTGCAGCAGCCATCTCCTTATCCTCCATGTATCTTATTTAATAAGATAAATAGAGAATAAGACAAGAGGATTGAGTTGTCTATGGCGGTGAAGAAAAAATCCAGCCCTGTTCCCGGCGGCATGGCGGATGTTCTCACGATGGTTCCGAAGCCGGTCACCACAGCGGACAAGGTCGTGCTGGAAATTCGTAAGTTCATCGCGGCGGCGATTTTTTTCAATAGCAAGGCGGCGGAGAAGATTGGGCTGAGCTTGACGGATATGCAGATGATCCACGTGTTGCAGCTTTACGGGGCGGCCACGCCTGGCCGGCTGGCCACGTGGACGGGGCTGAGCACGGGCGGCGTGACGGTGGCGCTCGATCGGCTGCAGAAGGCTGGCTACATTCGACGCGAGCCGAACCCGGCGGACCGGCGGAGCCTGATTGTGACGCTGGCACCGGTACGCAATCGCAAATTGAGCGCGATGTATGGAGAGGTGGAGAGCGAGACTCGGCGGCTGCTGGCTACGTTGCCGCCCAGTGATCTTGAGGCGGTGATCCGATTTTTTGAGGTGCTGCGCGAGGCGCGGGCGGAGCAGGGGCGTTGATGTGCATCGGTTAAAGTCCATGCAGAGGTGAAGGATCACCAGCGATAGATCGGGCATCGAGGAGAACCCATTGGAACGCCGGAAATTTCTTACCGCTTCCCTGGCCAGTGCAGCGCTTGCGGCAGCACGCACAGGCGCCGCAGAGCCGGCAGCAGCATCCAGCACACGCGAGTACTACCAGATTCTTCGTTATCAGTTGCAGGCGGGCCCACAGACCAAGCTTGCTGAAAGCTACTTTGGCGATGCGCTGATACCCGCGCTGACGCGCATGGGGATGGGGCCGGTCGGCGCATTCAAGCTGGACTTCGGGCCGGAGACGCCGGCGTTCTATGTGCTGATTCCGGGACGGTCGGTCGAGACGCTGGCGACCATCGACCTACGGCTTAGGCAGGATTCGAGTTTTCTGAAGGCTGCTGAACCGTTCTGGAATGCACCTTCCACTGCACCTGCGTTTCTGCGTGTGGAGAGCTGGCTGCTGGCGGCGTTTGAGGGATGGCCGCGGCTGACTCCGCCGGCGGCCACAGCGACGAAGAGCAAACGCATCTTCCAGCTTCGTACATACGAGAGCCCCAGCGATCAGGACCACGTGCGGAAGGTGGAGATGTTTCACAAGGGCGAGTTCGAGATCTTTCAGAAGGCGGGCTGCCATCCGGTCTTTTTCGGCGATGCGTTGATTGGTTCGCGATTGCCGCAGCTGACTTACATGTTGAGCTTCACGAATCTGACAGAATTGGAAGCCGGCTGGGCGGCATTCAGCTCCGATCCGAACTGGAAGAAGCTGCAGAGTTCGCCGCGATACGCCTACGAGTCGATTGTCAGCAATATTTCGAATTTGATTTTGAGCCCGCTGGCGGCTTCGCAGATTTAGCTGCCCTATGACACTCAATGAATGGTCTTCATCTTCCGCTGCATGTAATCCATCATCACGTATTCGCCTAATCGGGCGGGGGTGGTGAAGTAGGCTTTGCCGCGGCACATCGATGTGACCTTCTGGACGAACTGCACCAGGCCGAAATCCTGGGCGAGCATGAAGGTATTCACCATGATGTTTTTGCGCTTGCAGCGGCTGACCTCTTCTAGGGTTTCGGCGATGACGAGCGGGTCTAATCCAAAGGCATTTTTGTAGATGCGTCCATCGGGCAGGGTGAGTGCGGATGGTTTGCCGTCGGTGATCATGACGATCTGCTTCATGTCCTTGCGCTGGCGGTCGAGGATGCGTTGCGCGACGCGCAGGCCTTCGCGAGTGTTGGTGTAATACGGGCCCACCTTGACGCGGGCGATCTGTGAGACCGGCATCTCTTCGGCGGAATCGTGAAAGAGGACGAGCGAGAGCGAGTCGCCGGGATATTGCGTGCGGATGAGGTGCGAGAGCGCCATGGCCACTCGTTTTGCAGGCGTAAAGCGGTCTTCGCCGTAGAGGATCATCGAGTGCGAGCAGTCGAGCATGACGACCGTGGCGCAGGAGCTCTGGTATTCGGACTGATGGACGTGCAGGTCGCGGTATTCGATGTTGAGGGGAAGGGTGAGGCCTTCGCGGGAGAGCGCGGAGTTGAGCGTGGTGTTGACATCGAGGTTGAGCACATCGCCGAACTCATATTGCTTGGAGGCGCCGGAGGCTTCGATGCCGGTGGCCCAGTGGCGGGTGTCGTGCCGGCCATAACTGGATTTACCGAGTGAGCCGAGCAGGTCGCGCAGGGTTTTGAAACCGAGGAAGTCGAGGCTCTTGTCGGTGACTTCGAAGCGGGCCTCGGTTTCAGCGCGGCCGGTGTTGCCGGGGCGATTGGCCATGCGGCTGGGATCGTGCGGCGCATCGATGGAGACATACTCTTCCTGCTGCATGCGCTCGATCATGCGGTCGATGAGCTGATCGATCTGCTCGGCGGACATCTGCTGGAGGCGCTGCTGCGCGTCTTCGTCGAGCAGCTCGCCGGACTCGAGCGCCTGGCGGATGGCTTCGCGCAGATTCTCGAGGGTGTGGTCGCCATTGAACTCGGAGAAGCGCGAGTAGGGGTCCTGGAAGCCGGAATCGAGAAGATAGTCGGAGAGGGCCTTGAGCAGGTCGTCCATCTCGACCTCGGAGGCGAGGTCACCGATGTATTTGGTGTAGCGGACGCGCTTCATGCTTTTAGCGTAGACCTTTGTCGGTGCCCGCGCCATGGTTGGATGCGGAGTGCGCTATCTGCTGAAGTGCTCCAGGCGCCCGTCGATGTCGAGTTTCACAGAGCGCAAAGTGAAGCCGTCGCGGATGATTGTGTCGGTGCAGTCAAGACAATCGGCTTTGTTGGCATAGACGAGAAAGTCCCGATGAGTGGCGAAATACTCGGCGAAGGTTGTGGTCTGCAAGCCGATGCCGGTCCAGCGCGACAGGCGACGATAGCCGATGAGAAAGGGCTCTGTGGGACTGGGCGCGGCGAAGATCAGCCGGCGGCGCAGCGCGGGCGGGGCGTAGTACTCGAGAAAGAGATAGTCGGGGTGCCCGGTCACGAGAATGTCGCGCTGCGAGGTGTCGAGCAACAGGCTGTCGTTCCTCGCGAAAGGTCGCGCCGGGTCGGGTGCGAAGACGATCAGGTTGCCTGGCCCGATCTGATCGAGGTCCGCGTGACGCCAATGGCAGTAGCCGGCGATAAGCGCATCGCAGACGAGGAAGAGCAGCATGACGGCGAGGAGGCCGCGCGCTACGAGAGAGCGGGTGCCGGAGGTGGCAACGATTTGTGCGAGAAGCATGGCGTATCCCGCAGTCGCAGCTAGGAAATAGCGATCGAAGTAGGGGCCATGAGTGACCTTCGCGGCAAGGACGCCGAGGATGGGCAACAGTAGAAGCCCGATGGCGACGATGAGCTCATCGCGCGTGAGCGAGGCCGCGGGAGAGTGCGACGGACGGACTTGCCTGTTGCGCCAGGCAAGGAGCGCCAGCAGGATGACGAGCAGCACCAGGCTAGGACCGAAGACGGTGATCAGGAAGTGTTGGACGATTTCATAGGGGTGCACGTGCAGCCCCCCGCTGGGGACACCGGTGGAATAGATCCGCGACATTCGCAGGTAGAGCGTTGCGACCAGGCACGGGGGCAGCAGGAGCGCGGCGCAAGTCCACAGGTGGATGCGACGGCGACGGAGGAGATGATCGCACTCCACCAAGAGAAAAGGCACGGAGAGAAAGACGGCGTAGACGTGCGTGAGCAGCGCGGCGATGAAACAGAGGAAGAGGCCAGCGAGCCAGAGGAGTGATCTCCGCTTTGCGTGGGCGACATCCTGAGAGCGCTGCCAGCACACAAGCATGAGGCCGCACCATGCGAGCACTGCGCCGTGAGGGCGGGCCTCGTATGCGTAATATCCAGCGAAGGTGAACCATGGCGCGAAGGCGGCGATTATGCCGCAGATGCGTCCGAGGCGAGGCGCGACGAAGAAGTAGAGGCAGGCACCGAAGATCCAAAAGCCGATGATGGCCGGCAGGCGCGTGGCGATGAGCGCTTCACCGGTCCAATGCTCGGCCCACCGCGTCATCAAATAGAAGAGCGGCGGATTGAGATCGGTGCCATTGAGGACGGCGGTCCAGGTGGCGTGGAAGGTGGGCAGCCGGCAGAGATATACGGTGAAGAGCTCGTCGTACCAGAAGGTTTTAAGAGTGGCGCGGAGGAATGTGTCGACAAAATAGAGGACTGAGAGCAGCACGAATGCAATCGCTATGCGGCTGCGGCCGGCGGCGAGTGAGTGACCGGGGTCCGCAGTTTGCGATGCAGGCGATGAGGAGGCCATAGGTGACAAGCATGATTGTAGAGCGAGACCGTGCGGCGTTGCGTCGAGCACGCGGATTTGAATGCGTCAGGAGATCGGCGTGTGCGACGGCGACGGGGATGCGGTCCGTGGAGGCTGCGATTGCGGAGCTTCTGCTGCGCGGATGCGGAGCATGACCTGCTGAAAGACAATCCACAGGGCTGCTGTGTTTGCGAGCAGGGCGCCAGCCAGGACGGAATACCGCACGTGATACAGGAAGTAATTGCCGTAGCAGATGAGCGACGCGCTGAGCACGAGGGCGGCCGGCAGTACAAAGGCCAGGTCAACGCAGCTTAGGATGCACAGGAATATCTCCGCCGGAAAGAAATAACGGTCATGCATCTTGGGCATGACATACGCGACGGAGAGGAGGCTCAGGGTGGCGAGGACCAGGGTGTTCTTTGCGCTGCGGAATGCGGGCTGCGCTCCCCAGATGGTGATGGCGATCATAAGAAGAAGGGTGAGGACGATGCCGACGAGCGCACCGAAGTGCACATTCAGGTGAATTCGGTCGGCGATGATCCAGGGATTGCCAACATTGATGGCAAGGGTAGGGAAGGTCTCTCCCTGTGATGAAGTGAGCGAAAGGAACTCCCAGGCTCTGGCCCCGTTCAACACCGGAGGGATGAGGGCGGTCAGCCATCCAACCGGCAGGAGAAGAAGGTGCCACCAGCGAATACGCTTCTGCAACACCATGGCAGCGATGAAGGGGACGAGGAAGACGGCCTGCAGTTTGAAAGCAAATGCGACGCCGAAGAAAAGCGCAGCGAAGGCCCCGCTGCCCGCGATCACGCTGAAGGTGCTGAGAAGAAGGAAGCAGGTGTAGACGATGTCGGACTGCCCCCAGACCGCGCCGTTCACCAGCACGGTGGGACCGGCGAGAATGCAGAAGGGAGCGACGAGCTGTGCGACGGATCTACGTTCGCCGGGAGTCGAGCTTCGGGTAAGCCGGCCTACGAGGTAATAGGCTACAACGGCAGTGGCAATATCGAACACGAAGGAGACAAGCTTGATTTGCGACACCCGGTTGATATGGCCGTCGAGGTACGAGGTCATCGCCGTGAGATCGAAGTAGGCCGGGAAATACATACTGAAGGGGTGCTGCAAAGCATGCCATCGGCCGTGCTCAAGCAGGTAGGTCTGCCATGGCAGAAATGCTGTAAGGAGATCGGAATTGACGAAGTATCTCCAGAGGGTGATGCGAAGCGTGAGCAGCGCCAGCGCGAGGATGATGAGGCCAACGGTGAAGGAAAGCGGCGTTGTATCCTCAGGGGCCGATGGACGAGAAGCATTATGAGCGGTCGAACTCATGCGTCCGATGATACGGGAAGAGAACGGACTTGACGGCCTCTAAGCCAATGGCAAAGCTTGAAGAACTGAGACTGTTACTGGTGCGGACGCGCAATCCGCTGAATATTGGCGCGGTGGCGCGGGCGATGCAGAACTTTGGCGCGCGGGAGCTGCGGCTGGTGGCGCCGTATGAGGCGTCGTTTCGCGAAGCGCGGTCGGCGGTCGGGGCAGGCGCGGTGCTCGCCGGGGCGCGGGAGTTTGCGAGTGTGGCGGAGGCGGTGGCAGATTGCCGGCTGGTGATTGGCACGACGGCGGCGGGGCGGCGGGAATTGCAGCGGCCGCTGCTGGAGCTGGAGCAGGCGGCGGCTCCGGTGCGGGCAGCGCTCGAGCAGGGACGGGTAGCGCTGCTGTTCGGCTCGGAGAAGCATGGGCTGACGCGCGAGGAGATGGAGCATTGCCACTGGCTGGTGCGGATCGCGACGGACGCGGCGCAGCCTTCGATGAACCTGGGGCAGGCTGCGGCGGTTTGCCTGTGGGAGTTGGCGCGGGAGCGAGATGCGCCGGTAGTGGAAGGCGAGGTGCGGGCTGCTTCCGGCGAGCTGGAGCGGCTGGGTTTGCTGCTGATGGAACTGCTGGATGCGGGCGGGTATGTGCGCCCGGAGACGGCAGCGGGCACCGAGGCAGAGGTACGGCGGATGCTGAGGCGGCTTCACGTCACCGATGCGGATACACATCTGCTGATGGGAATGGTGCGGAAGCTGCTGTGGAAGGTGCGGTCTGGCGGCGGGCAATGAGGGGTTCAGGTTGACAATGCGGCGGCAGAATGGCACCTTGGTAATGATGACGTTCTGCGCCACCAGCCGATTTAGCTTTGCTTATCGTTATTGGTTTCCGATAGCGGCCTCGGCGGCGTGCGCGCATCCAGATTCAAGATGATGTAAGAGCAGAGCGCAAAAGTCCCCGAAGGCCGCGATTCCAATCGCGGCCTTTTCGTTTTTCAAGCCAAACCTAAAGCAATCCGGAGAGAGGCCATGAGCGACGCAGCAGCAGCGGTTTTGGAGGAAGTAGAGATTCATCCAGAGGAGAAACGCGCGGTCCCGGCTCCGCAGCAGGCGCGGCTGACGGCGAAGCGCGATGCTGCTCACGCGACGGTGGTGCGGGTTGGTGAGGTTGCGGTTGGCGGGAGCGTGCCGGTGGTGATTGCGGGGCCGTGCTCGGTGGAGTCGCACGAGCAGTTGCTGGCTGCAGCGGAGGGCGTGAAGGCGGCGGGCGCGACGCTGTTGCGCGGTGGCGCCTACAAGCCGCGGACGTCACCCTATGATTTCCAGGGGTTGGGATTGGAAGCTCTGCTGATTTTGCGCGAGGTTTCCAAGCGGACGGGGCTGCCGGTGGTGAGCGAGGTGATGAGCACCGATGACATCGAGGTGGTGAGCGAGCATGTGGAAATGCTGCAGGTGGGCGCGCGCAATATGCAGAACTATCCGCTGCTGCGACGGCTGGGCAAGCTGCGAAGACCTGTGCTGCTGAAGCGCAATCCAGCAGCGACGGTGATGGAGTGGCTGCTTGCGGCGGAGTACATCCTAGCCGGCGGCAACGACCAGGTGGTGCTGTGCGAGCGCGGGATTCGCTCGTATGATCCGGAGCTGCGCAACACATTTGACATTGGCGGCATGGTGCTGGCGAAGACGATGACACATCTGCCGGTGATTGCCGATCCGTCGCATGCGACGGGACGGCGCGACCTGGTGCCGGCTGTATCACGCGCGGCGCTGGCGGCGGGGGCAGATGGGCTGATCGTCGAGGTGCATCCGCAGCCGGAGCGTGCGCTTTCCGATGGCGCGCAATCGCTGGATCTCGAAGGATTTGCATCCATGATGCAAGTTTTACCTGTGCCGGCGCGGTGACGCGAGCTTTTTCAGCAGGAGTCATCGGCCCGGAGCGTGCATCTCTATAGGGAGAAACACGATAGGGAGATCCGCCATATGAGCACAGAGACGTCACTGCTCTTTCACGACTATGAGATGGGGCCGCTGCATTTGAAGAACAGGATCGTGATGGCGCCGCTGACGCGCGCCCGATCCAGCCGCGCGGGCGTGCCGCCGGAGTTTGCAGTGGAGTACTACCAGCAGCGCACCGGCGCGGGGCTGATTATTTCCGAAGCGACGAATATTTCACCGCAGGCGATTGGTTATGCATTTACGCCGGGCATCTGGAACACGCCGCAGGTGGAGAGTTGGAAGCGGGTGACGCGGGCGGTGCATGACGGTGGCGGACTGATCGTGATGCAGCTTTGGCATACCGGCCGCATCTCGCATCCGGACCTGCACAGCGGCGCGATGCCTGTATCCGCTTCTGCGATCAGGCCTGGGGGTGACGCGTTCACGTATGAGGGTCCGAAGCCGCTGCCCACGCCGCGCGCTCTCGAGACGCGCGAGATACCCGGCATTGTGGAGGACTATCGCCATGCGGCGGAGAATGCGCGGCGGGCAGGCTTTGATGGCGTCGAGGTGCACTCTGCGAATAACTACCTGCTGGAGCAGTTCATCCGCGACTCCACCAACCAGCGCACGGATGAATATGGCGGCTCGGTGGAGAACCGGCTGCGTTTTCCGCTGGCCGCAGTGAAGGCGGCGGTGGATGCGTGGGATGGGGGTGAGCGCGTGGGCGTACGCATCTCTCCCACCACGACGAGCCCGGGTGAGACGCCGCTCGACAGCGATGTGATGGGTACGTATGGCCGGTATATCGATGGGCTGAACGCGCTGGGCATTGCATACATTCATGTGATCGAGGGCGTGACACGCGAAACACGCGAGATACCGGGGGGCGTGGATTTTCTTGCACTGCGGCGGCGCTTCCGCGGCAGCTACCTGGCGAACAATCGCTATGACAAGGAGCTGGCCGAGGAGGCGTTGAGCTCCGGGCGCGCGGACCTGGTGAGTTTTGGACGGCCGTTTATTGGCAATCCTGATCTGGTGCAGAGGCTGCGCGATGGCGCGCCGCTGGTGGATGCGCCGCAGGAGACGTATTACGGTGGGGATGAGAAGGGATACAGCGACTGGCCTGACTTCGATGAAGAGGAGAACGGTAGCCGGAAGGGATGAAGAGTTTGCGTGATGAGATAAAGTTCTTGCGAATGCGAGCAAACAGCGGATTCCTCCACTTTGCGGGACTCTCGCTTCACAAGAGCCCCGCTTCAGTCGGGATGACGAATCTTCGTTGAGTCGGCTAAACGAAAAGGGATTCCCCATCTGGGCGATGAATACCTGATCTAGTTCAGGCCGCTGCGCTGCTTGTTGGAGCGGCGTTGCTGCCATTGCTCATACTCGCGGGTTTCGTCACGGCGTTCCTGGCTGCGTTCGGCTCCGGCTCGGGCGCGATCCTGCGCGGTGAAGCCTCGCTCCTCGCTGCGGCTGAGCTTCTTGTGCGCATAGAGGCCTTCGAGCAGGAACTCGGCTCCGGCGACGATCTTCTCCGGCTCGTCTTTCGCTGAGATGCCAAGCGGTGAGAGTTTTTCGAAGAGGCCCTGGATCTGTTCGAGCTCGGCGAGTGTGGCTTTGGCGGATTGTGTGTCTTCGATCTTGACCGCGCCGCCGAGGTTGAACCACTCCTCGATCTGCTGCGTATTGGTTTCGGCGAAGTAGCGGTCGTAGACGCGCAGGATGGCGGTGCGGATAATCTCGCGCACGACGACATCGGCGCCCTTCATCTCGCCTTCATATTCGAGCTCGATCTTGCCGGTGATGCCGGGGAGTGCGGTGTAGATGTCGCCGACGCGAGGGAAGGCGAGCGATTCGCCATGGAGCAGAGCACGGCGCTCCGCGTTTGAGACCGCGAGCTCCATGGTGGAGATGGGTAGGCGCTGCGAAACGCCGGAGCGTTTGTCGACCTTCTTGTCCTCGCGGGCGACGAACGCGATCTGTTCGACGATCTCGTAGATATAGTCGGCGACTTCGGAGGTGAGGCAGCCGCGATTGCTCCAGCATTCCTGGCGGGTGATCGCGATGCCTTCGGGGAGGGTTTGCGGATAGTGGGTGCGAATCTCCGAGCCCATGCGGTCCTTGAGCGGGGTGACGATCTTGCCGCGCGCGGTGTAGTCCTCGGGGTTGGCGCTGAAGACGAGCGCGACGTCGAGCGCGAGGCGCACCGGGTAACCCTTAATCTGCACGTCGCCTTCTTGCATGATGTTGAACAGGGCGACCTGGATTTTTCCGGCGAGGTCGGGCAGCTCGTTGACGGCGAAGATACCACGGTTGGCGCGGGGCAGGAGGCCATAGTGCATGGTGAGCTCGTTCGAGAGATCGGAGCCGGAGCGCGCGGCCTTGATGGGATCGAGATCGCCGATGAGGTCGGCTACGGTGACGTCGGGCGTGGCGAGCTTTTCGACGTAGCGGTCGTCGCGCGTCATCCAGGCGATGGGGGTGGCGTCGCCGCGCTCGGCAATCAGATCGCGCGCGTACTTCGAGATCGGGCGGTAGGGATTGTCGCGAATCTCCGAGCCGGCGACGTACGGGGCAACAGGATCGAGCAGCTCGGTGAGGGCGCGCAGGATACGGCTCTTCGCCTGGCCGCGCAGGCCGAGCAGGATGAAGTTCTGGCGCGAGAGGATGGCGTTGAGGATTTGCGGAACGACGGTATCGTCAAAACCGATGATGCCGGGGAAGATCGCTTGCCCATTCTTCCCGGATACCTGCTCCTGCAGGCGGCGGATGAGGTTGGCGCGCAGCTCGTCCTTGACGCTGCGGCTGACGTAAGCCTCGGTGAATTGCTTGCTGGCGCGCAGGTCTCCAAGGGTGGCTGGCTGTGCGCTGGCCGTTTTTGACTGGGGCATCGTCTGGGGCATGCGGGGAGGACCTCCTGGCGCTCGCTCTCTCTACTGTACTGTTTCAAGCAATAGATGTGGGGGCGCGGCCTGAGGATGCGGCAGGCCGGCCTACATGATGTGGCCGTTGGTGGACACGCGCTGGCTGGCCTTGGCGCCGCTGCGCAGCTTGGGCAGGAAGGCGCGGTAGTAGGTCAAGAGGGCTTCGGTGCGCTCAGCATCGGAGCGCATGGCCAGCAGCGCCTGCTGGAAGTTCAGGTCGGCGGGCATGGCGGCGGCGAGAAGATAGGCAACCGGCAGGTCCAGGTTAAGATTCATGGGAGTTTCGCCCGCGCCGAGCAGATGAAGCGCCTCGAAGTGCAGGGCGACGCACTCCTCGCGGTCGGCGCGGGCTGCGGGGTCGCCGGTGTCGGGAAGGAGATCGACTTCGGCCTGCAGGAAGCTGCGGCTATCATCCAACTGTTCGATCTCGAAGCGGTCGATACCCTCGGTCAGGATGTCGCTTCGGCCGTCCGGGTAGCTGCGCAGCACGCGGACCACCTGCGCGGTGCAGCCAACCACCGCGAGGCCATCGCGCTGCGCGTGCACGACACCGAAGGGCACGTTGCCGGCGATGCACTCGGCGATCATCTCGCGATAGCGCGGCTCGAAGATGTGGAGCGGCAGCGGCACACCGGGGAAGAGCACAAGCTCGAGCGGGAAGAGTGGAATCTTCATGCGATCGCACGCCTTTCCGGCTGCGTCGCAGGCTCAAGATGGAATGAGAGGCTGTTCTTCAAACCAGGGCCCATCCTCTGCTGGCGGATCCGAATCTTCACCTTCCGGTCTCTTGCTCGGCCCATTATCGCCCTGAGCGAGCGGCGGTTGCGCGCATGTGG
The DNA here is from genome assembly GCA_036500805.1 of Acidobacteriaceae bacterium. Classification (GTDB taxonomy): domain Bacteria; phylum Acidobacteriota; class Terriglobia; order Terriglobales; family Acidobacteriaceae; genus KBS-83. The sequence continues at coordinate 33,591 of DASYBK010000021.1, forward strand.
CCGGCTCTCGACGATTTGGATTGCATAAGGCGCAAGTGGTTTTGAACGCAATAAGGCGATGTCGATGCTGCGATCTCGACGAGGCACCGCGCGACGGACGCAATCAGGCAGAAAGCTCGTCGAGCATGGCGCTCATTTCATTCAGCGCGAGTGCGTTGCCGGTGCGGCGCGCCGCGGCGACTCCGGCTTCGAGGCGCTGACGCGCTTCACCATCGCGGCCGGCCTTGATGAGCAGTTGCGCGGCCATCTGATAGCCGGCGGTGTAGTCGGGATGCGCGCTGGTGAGCTGCTGAAATTCACCGAGGGCGGTGTCGGTGTCGCCTTGATTGGCGTGCTCCATGGCGAGGCCGTAGCGGGCGAAGGCGTCATTCGGGTTCTGCGCGAGAATTTCTTTCAGCATGGCGATTTTGTCCATCCGTGCGGCTCCTCCGATGACCGTAGCACGGCTCTTACAGCGTCTGCATTGCGGGTTTGCGCAGGATGCCGGACACTGAAGAGTAGCCCTTCACATGAAAGAGACGCATCCATGGACTTTGCCGCTCAACTGCCTACCCGCTCCGTTGCCGAATCGCGCAGCGAGATGACGGAGCTGATCCTGCCGAACGACGCGAACACGCTGGGCAATCTGCTGGGCGGCCGGCTGATGCACTTCATCGACCTGGTGGGCGCGATGGCGGCCTACCGGCATGCGCGGACGCATGTGGTGACGGCTTCGATGGACCACATCGATTTCATCGCGCCGGTACACGTGGGCGATCTGCTGATCTTGAAGTCTTCGGTAAACCGCGCCTTCAACACCTCGATGGAAGTGGGGGTGAAGGTGTGGGTGGAGAACACGATTGCCGGGATGCACCGGCATGTCGCGTCGGCATATTTGACGTTTGTCGCGGTGGATAGCCAGGGGCGGCGCGTGCCCGTGCCCCGGCTGCAGCCGGAGACCGAGGAAGAGAAGCAGCACTACGAGGATGCGGCGCGGCGGCGCGAGCTGCGACAGAAGGAGCTGGAGCGCCGGCGTCAGATAAAGCCGCGGCAGGACGCGATGGCGGGGTCAGTGCGGCCGGACGAGTACTCGACCAAGTAGGCCGCGAGCTAAGGCAGCGGACGCTGCATACGGATGTAGAGCGCGTCGCTATATTGCGGCAGCGGGAAGGCGTCGCTCGATTCGATGAAGCCAAGGCGGCGGTAGAAGGGCACGGTGGCGATACGTGAGGTGCACCACACGAGAGTGCCTCCCTGCTCGACGGCATAGGAGATGCAGTCCTCCGCGAGTTGGGTGGCGAAGCCGCGGCCGCGGTATTCGGGAAGCGTCGCCATGCCGCGGAGACGCCAGGATGTGGTGATCGTCTCGCCCGGTATGGGCTCCCGGCAGAGCGTGGCTACAACGGCCAGCACGTTGTCTAGGAGAATTCCGAGGTGCAGGGTGTCGGGTGCGTCGTCGCCGGGATAGATGCTCCCGCCGAGCGGCAAGCCGGGACGCAGCATGGCATCGCGGAGTGCGATGGTGTCGCGGGCCGCGATGCGACGAATCTCCGGCGCACTGCCTCTTGCGGCGGATTTCATAGTCAAGACCCGATCGCCGCGACGAGGGGGTCGGTGTCGCCGGAGGGGATTTCGAAGAGGTCTGCGGCCTGGATGACGTTCATAGCATCCATGCTGACGCGCGCGCGGACGGGAGAGACACGCTAATCTTAAGAGATGGGCCGAGGTGCGGAATTTCGGAACAAGTGAACCGCGCGGAAACGGCCAGGGAGTGAGAAGAGATGGGAGCACGTGGACAGCAGATGCCGCAGCCGCAGTCGCTGCCGGGCGTGAAGGCCATTATCGCGATCGGTTCGGGCAAGGGCGGGGTGGGCAAGACCACGCTGGCGGTGAACCTGGCGATTGCGATGGCGAAGCTGGGCCACAAGGTTGGGCTGGTAGATGCGGACATCTACGGGCCGAATGTGCCGCTGATGATGGGCGCGACCGCGCAGCCGCGGGTGATTGAGGGCAACCGCATCGAGCCGTTGACGGTGCACGGAGTCAGGATGATCTCGGTCGGCTCGCTGACGCCAGGCGACAAGCCGCTGGTGATGCGCGGGCCGATGCTGCACCAGATCATCCGCCAGTTTCTGCAGCAGGTGGCGTGGGGCGATCTGGATTATCTGATCATCGATCTGCCGCCGGGCACGGGGGACGTGGTGATCTCGCTGGTGCAGACGGTGCCGCTGACAGGCGCGGTGGTGATCTCGACGCCATCGGATGTGTCGCTGCAGGATGCGCGCAAAGCGCTGGAGATGTTTCACCAGGTGAATGTGGAAGTGCTGGGTATTGTCGAAAACATGAGCCAGTTCACCTGCCCGCATTGCGGTGAGGTGATCGACATCTTCTCGAAGGGCGGCGTGGAACGCACGGCGCAGCAGTTCAAGCTGCCGTTTCTGGGCTCGGTGGAGCTGGACCCGAATATCCGGCACGGAGGCGATCGCGGCCTGCCGGTGGCGCTGGCGCCGGAGCAATCGTCGGTGGGAACGGCCAGCTTCTATGCGATTGCGCGCAAGCTGATGGAGCGCGCGGAGGAGCAGCGGGCGCACGAGCAGAATGTGTTTGAGATCACATAGCTTTTGAGATCACATAGCTAAAGAGCGGAGACGTTGTGAGACGTCCCCGCTCTAGAAGCATCGTCTGCTCAGTGCTTGCCGAGCAGCCCCCCCAGTGATTTGCCGAGATTCTTGGTGTTGGGAATCTGCGGACCGTTCTTGCCGAGCAGGCTGGCCGGGTTGGTGGCGCCACTGGTCAGCCCTTTCATATCGGGCGTAATGATGGGGCTTGATGCCGTGCCCGTGATAGTGACCGGAATGCCGTTCTTCAATGCATTGCCTGCTAGTCCGCCCGCCGCACCGCCAATCATTGAAATAGCAGAAGTGGCTGCGCTGGCCACACCTCCCTGGAGCTTTGCGACGACATGGAAGTTTAGTGCTTTGGCCGGCGTGACGGTGCCGTTGCCGGTCGCCGTGCCGAGACTGGCGACAGTGAGGAGGATGTTCTGAGCCTGTAATCCTCCTCCAGCTTCGCGCAAGTTGAGGCTAAGTATCTGAATCGTTGTACCGCTGCCTGGCTTGGCGCCGACGAGCGCGGCCGCTGGGCCCATCTTGGACGCGAGGTCGAAGCCGGCAAGCTGCGTGTTGTTCAGGCGCACCGGACCGGTGATCACCGGCGCGTCGGTGGTTCCTGTGACGGCGAGGTTGGTGGTGAGCGTGCCGCCCTGCAACTTGGAGCCGGAGGGCATCTGGATGCCGAGCGACGGCAGGAAGGCTTCGAGGTCGTTGACGGGAGCGCCCTGTGTGGCAGCGGTCACGTTGAGATTGGTCTTCGCGCCCTGGGTCTGGTAGGTACCTGCAATGTTGAAGAGGGCCTTGCCGAAGGCGAGGGTGGTGTTCTGCAACTGGCCGGAGAGTGAGGTGAGGTTCTGGTCGACGGTGAAGTTGACGTGCACGGGACGAGGGGCGGGTGAGCCGTTGGCAGCCAGCTTGAGCTGCGACGCATCGATGGTGCCTTGCACGTGCGCGGTCTGGCCGTTGGAGGTGATATCGGCGTTGAGATCGGCAATGCCGGCGACGCCGGCGGAGGGCGGAACGAAGCCGCTGGCGATGAGATCCGCGTGCTTGACTTCGACCTTCGCGGTGAACGGAGTCTTCGAAGCATCGGCCTGATTGAATGGACCGCCCTTGCCGCTGACGTCGATCGTGCCATTGCCAGGGAAGGATGCGGAGAGCGAATAGGTGAAGGGCGTGGTGAGCGAGAAGTCGCTGACCTTGGCCTGCACGTTCTGGATGACGTGCGGCGGCGTGGATGCGCCCAGGTCGGTGACGGTGACCTGGCCGTCCTTCACCTCGAGCACGCCGATGGAGAGATTGGGCATGGAGCTTTGCGTCTCCGCACTGTTCGAACGTTTGCTGGAGTTGCCAAGGCTGGCGTAGTTCCAGACGTTGGCCTGGTTCTGGATGAGATTGATCTTGGGTGTGTCGATAGTGATGCTGCGGATTTTGAGCTGCTTATGGAAGAGGAGCGGGCCGACCTCGATGCCGATGTGGACCTGTTTGGCCTGGACGAAGGGCTGCTGGCTGAATGCGGGATCGTCGGCGATACTGAGCTGGTCCGCGACCAGCGAGCCGGTGAAGAGGGAGAAGCTGAGGTGTCCGAGGGTGACCTGCCGGCCCGTTGCATCGGAGAGCATGCTTTGGACGCGGGGGCGGTAGTTGTCTGCGTTCAGGAGGAAGGGAATGGCGATGAGCAGGATCAGGATGATGCCGCCCACGACTGCCGCAATGGTGATCCACAAACGACGCCTGTCCATCATAGGAGTCCTCTTTCTGGTTGCAGGGCGGATCTGATTCGATTCGGACCCGAACTACCCTGTTAGGAACACTCTGATGGTACTTCGGTTAGCTACGGTCGTGCCCGTAAGCGTTTTCGGCGAGCCGGGTGAAGCTCGCCGACCTGATACGATAAATGAGGCGGCATCTACCCGAAAGCAGCGTTTGGGCTGGGTGCGCAGGTGATACGGCCATGACAGCAGAGCTCCGAATCAGTCCGCGGGAGCGACTGATATTGACGGCCATCCTGGAGATGTATATTGCCACGGGCGAGCCGGTGGCGTCGCAGGCGGTGGCCCGGATCTATGCCGATAAGGAAGGGATGAGCTCGGCGACGATCCGAAACGTGATGGTGTCGCTGAGCGAATCGGGACTGCTGGAGCAGCCGCATACATCTGCGGGCCGCATACCGACGGCAAAGGCTTTCCGCTTCTACGTGGAGCACCTGGCGGGAGCCGCGCGCGCGGCGGCAGGGACGAATGCGCCGCAGCTTTCGGCAGAGAAGCGTCAGCAGATTGACGATTGCTTTGCCGGGGTGACCAGCCGGCAGCACTTCCTGGAGCGCACCTCGCACGTGCTGGCGATGATCTCAAGCGGAGTGGGGGTGGCGACCGAAGCGGCAGGTGAGACGGAGTGGCTGGAGCATATCCACTTCTCACGGCTGACGACGCAGCGCGTGCTGGCCGTGGTGGTGACGCGCGGCGGCACGGTGCTGGACCGGGTGCTGCAACTGGATCACGACCTGGAGCAGAGCGACCTGGAGGCGGCGTCGAATTTTTTGAACGGCAACTTCCGCGGCTGGTCGATCGAGCGCATCCGGGCGGAGATCGAGAGCCGGATGGAGCAGGAGCGCAGCGAGTACGACCGGTTGATGCGGTCGGTGAACGAGCTCTTTCGCAAAGGAGCGCTCGAAGGCGTGCCGCCATCGCAGGTGATCTTTGTCGAGGGCGTGGCGAACCTGGTGCAGCGCGATGTGGATCAGGAACGGCTGCGCGCGCTGCTGGGCGCGCTCGAGACGAAGCAGCGGCTGATCGATCTGCTGAGCGCGTATGTGGATGCACGGCAGCAGGCGGTGCGGGTGGTCGTGGGTCTGGAAGACACCATCCCGGATATGGAGAATATGGTGCTGATCGGCACCGGCGCGCGGCTGGGCACGGAGAGCGTGGGGACAGTGGCAGTGCTGGCACCGACGCGCATTCGCTACAACGAGACGATTCAGGCCGTCTCGTACATCGCGCAGCTCTCGGAGCGGATTCTGCAGACGCCGCGAAGCTAGCGTGCCGTGGGCACGCGATCGAAGACAAGCAATCGAGGAAGGAACCAGGAATTCGAGAGAGACGTATGGCTATGACTGAAAACGCGACAGACGCAACTACCGAGACACAGAAGGCGGAAAACAAGGCCGAAGCACCGGCAACGGAGACACCGAGGTTCAACGATATCCTCCCTGAGCCTCCTCCAGGTGTGAAGCCAGAGCCCAAAGCTGAGACCAAGCCCGAGGCGGCGGCTGAGGCCCGTGAGGGCACACGTGCGGCGAAGGGCGGCGACGCACCGGCTACATCCACGGCGGTAGCCGAGACCATGACCGGCCTGCACGAGGAATGCGACCGGCTGCGGGCGGAGCGGGATGGGTTGGTTGACCGGCTGGCGCGGCTGCAGGCGGAGTTTGACAACGCAAGGAAGCGCGAGCAACGCGAGCGCGCCGACTACCGCGCCTTCGCCGTTGCCGATGCCGTAGAGCAGTTCCTGCCGGTGCTGGACAACTTCCGGCTGGCGCTGAACTCGAATGGCACGGCGGAGCAGTTGCGCACGGGCGTGGAGCTGATCGCGAAGCAGATGGACGATGTGCTGCGCGGCCTGCATGTGACGCCGGTGGAGACGGTAGGGCAGCCCTTCGATCCGCGGGTGCACGAGGCGCTCGAAAGCGTGGAGCGTACGGACCTTCCGGATCATCAGGTAGTAGAGGAGATCCGCCGCGGCTACCGCATCAAGGACCGGCTGCTGCGGCCGGCGCTGGTACGCATCTCGGTGAATCCGAATTTATCGGAAGCGTAGAGGCGAGTCGCCGGCGAGCGCGGCGCACAAACGATATCCCTATAACCCGGAGAGGATGGATCCCCCGGCAGACTGAACAGAAGAAGATCGAGTACAGGAAAAATGGCAAACGTGGCACACGTCGATTACTACGAAGTCCTGAGCGTTTCGAGAGACTGCGGCGAGCAGGAGTTGAAGACCGCATACCGCAAGCTGGCGATGCGCTATCACCCGGACCGCAATCCGGACAATCCGGAGGCGGAAGAGCGCTTCAAGCAGGCGAGCGAGGCTTACCAGGTGCTGAGCGATCCGCAGAAGCGCGCCGCGTACGACCGCTACGGTGTCGCCGGCGTGAGCGCGGCGGGCGCGGAAGGCGGCTTCCCCGGCGGCGTGGATCTGGGCGATATCTTCGGCGACTTCTTCGGCGAGATGTTCAACGTTGCCGGCGCACGCAGCGGGCGTGCCTCGCGCGCGCAGCGCGGCCGCGATATTCGCTACGACCTGACGATCGAATTCGAAGAAGCGGTCTTCGGCAAAGAGACGACGGTCACCGTCAAGCGCATGGATCTCTGCGGGGAGTGCCGCGGCTCCGGCGCAGCGAAGGGCAAATCCGCCAGCACCTGCCAGCAATGCGGCGGACGCGGCCAGGTGCGCTTCCAGCAGGGCTTCTTCTCGATCGCGCGCACCTGTCCCATCTGCAGCGGAACGGGCCAGGTGGTCACCGAGCCATGCCCCACCTGCCACGGTGAGGCGCGCGTGGAGAACCAGCACATCATCCAGGTAAAGATTCCGGCGGGCGTCGAAGACGGCACGCGCATCCGCTATCAGGGCGAAGGCGATGCGGGACGCTATGGAGGCAATGCCGGCGATCTCTACGTGGTGCTGGCGGTGAAGCCCCATGCCTACTTCGAGCGCGAGGGGCACGACTTGCACTTTGCCGTGATTGTTTCGTTCCCGCAGGCGGCGCTGGGCGCGGAGATAGCGATCCAGACGCTGGAGGGCGAGACAGTGCTGAAGATTCCCGAAGGCACGCAGAGCGGGAAGGAGTTCCGGCTGCGCGGCAAGGGTGTGCCCTACCTGAACGAGCGCGGGCGCGGCGACCTGATTGTGCAGGTGGTGGTGGAAACGCCGAAGAAGCTGACCAAGGCGCAGCGCGAGGCGATCCAGCAACTGGGCAGCACGCTCGGGGTGGAGAACCGGATGGCCTCGCGCGGGCTGATGGACAAGATGAAAGATCTCTTCACCTAGGATTCGCCATCCGGGCGGCGTCTGCGGCGCGTGCCGTTCGGTTCGCTTCCTTTGGTCGCTCACGCTCATAGTTGTGGGCGTGTCGGCTGAGGTCCATTTTCTCAAGGGAGCGACATGGATACCCGCGGCTTGCAAGCGTGAACTGCGGATCCTTCGCTCCGCTCAGAATGACAACTACTGCGGTGATCTGATCTGAACAAGGCTGCTCTGCGCGGCCGCTGCGTTGACTACCGCCAGCGCGGCGATGACGGCAGTTTCCACTCTCAGAATTCGCGGACCAAGACTGGCGCTGTGCCATCCCGAGCGCGTGAACAGGCTGATTTCGGCAGCAGTCCATCCACCCTCCGGACCGACTGCGAGCATGATTGCGCTTGCCGCCGTGCCGGCGGCGTCCTGTTGGAGAATGCGTAACAGTGGCTGATCCTCTTCGGTTTCGGAGAGCAGAATGCGGAGCGGGCCGGTTACCGCCGCGTCGGCGGAAGGCGGACTCGCCGGCTCGTCCGGTGCAAGGATTGCTGCTAATCGGAGAGGTTCGCCGATCTCCGCGAGATCGCTGCGGCGGGACTGCTTGGCGGCTTCGAGCGCGATGCGACGCCAGCGCTCGACCCGCCGGGCGGCAGCCTGGGCAAGATGTTTTTCTGTCCGCTCGGCGAGCAGAGGCACGATGCGGCTCGCGCCGAGTTCGACTGCTTTTTCGATAGCCCACTCCATGCGGTCGAATTTGAAGACGCTGAGGAGCAGCGTGATGGGAAGCGCCGCCGCCGCCTCGAGCTCCTGGAGAAGTGTGAACTGGACGCTGTCGCGATCGATGGATGCGATGCGCGCGAGCCACGCGCGGCCGCCGGCGACCACGTCAAACTCCATACCAGGCTGGGCGCGGAGCACGCGGCTGAGATGCTGGGCCTGGTCGCCATGCAGCTTGGCGGTGGTGCTGTCCCAGGTATCTGCGATCCAGCGGCGGCGCGTCATGCAGAAACTTTATCTTGTCTGAGGCTGCGAAAAGAGGCGCTGCAAAAACACCTCGGGGGACGCTTGCCTGCGTCCCCCGAGTCTGTTGCCTTGTTTAGGTTGACTTACTTTTTCTTCGCTGCCTTCTTTGCCGCCTTCTTGGCCGGCTTCTTGGCTGCCTTCTTTGTTGCCATGGTGTCTATTCTCCCTTGTGCTGCAACGCAGTTGTTGCAGTTACGGAATGTATAGAGTGACGGTAATGGAGTGTCAAGAAAAAAATCGCGGAATTCGCTCTTCTTTCCTCGCGCAACTTCATCTTTGAGGGCGAGTCTGCAACTAGTGTGGGATGCGGTGAAGCAGGTGGCCGGCAAAGTAGAGGACAATCCCGCTCACGGAATCGTGCCACGCATGCGCGAAGATGCCCGCGCGCAGACTGCGGCGCAGATGCGCAAGGACGCCGAAGAATCCGCCGTAAAGGGTGATGAGCAGCATGCCGCTTGCACCTTCATACCCATGCGCGAGGCCGAAAAACACTGCTGAAATCGCGATGCCGAGCCAGATGTGCCGCGTGAGCGCGGTGAATTGCTGCTGCAGATAGCCGCGGAAGATGAACTCTTCGCAGGTGCCGGCAGAGATGCTGAGCGCGATCCAGAGCGCGAGCTCGCCGGGCGATGATGGGGCTAACTGCGCGACGATGCCGCGGATGTCTCCGGGATGCAAGCGGGCGACCCGCAGCAGAAGGCCGACGGCGCCGAGCGCGATCAGGGAAGCGAACCAGAAGCCGGCGGCGATGGCGATGTCAGTCCATACTTCCACTGCGCCGCGACGCCGGATGCCCAGCAGTTGACGCAGCGAGGTGCCGCGCATCAAGAGGCCCCAGTGCACCAGGGCGAGCATGATCCACTCCCACACCAGGGTTATGGAATATATCGCGAAGTGCGAGTGCGACTGCGTTGCCAAGTGGTGTGTGCGCGCATTCAGCAGGGAAACGCCGAGCAGCAAAAGGACGATGACAGCGGTGTGCCAGAGCGGCGCGAGAAGCCTGCCGGGCGGGCGGGAGTCGATATCGGGGATGTCGCTGTGGAGCGTGCTCATGGGTGCAGATTGCCGCTGGATTCTGCTCCCTGCTATCTTCACACGTTGGCCACACGGCGCAACCCGCGCATGCGAGGTCTACGGGAAGTAGAGGGTTTCAGAATGGAAGAGGTTGTGATCGTCTCCGCGGTACGGACGCCTACGGGAAAATTTCAGGGATCGCTCTCCGGTTATAGCGCAGTGCAGTTGGGCGCGTTGGCGGTGCGCGAGGCGGTGCGCCGCGCGGGCGTCGCGCCGGAACAGATCGACGAATGCATCATGGGCAATGTGGTCTCCGCCGGACTGGGGCAGAATCCCGGGCGTCAGGCAGCGCTCGGTGGCGGACTGCCCCCGAGCGTGAGCGCGATGACCATCAACAAAGTTTGTGGGTCGGGACTGAAGGCGGTAGCGCTGGCGGCGCAGGCGATCCAAACGGGCAATGCGGAGATCGTGGTCGCGGGCGGGATGGAGTCGATGACGAACGCGCCGTATCTGCTGCCCCAGGGGCGCAATGGTTTTCGTATGGGCGATGGAAAGGTAGTGGACTCAATGATCCACGATGGCCTGTGGGAGATCTACAACGACTACCACATGGGCGTGACCGGCGAGAACGTGGCGGAGAAGCACTCCATCACGCGCGAGCAGCAGGATGCGTTTGCGCTGGCCTCGCACCAGAAGGCGGCGGCGGCGCAGAAGGCGGGCGCGTTCAAAGACGAGATGCTGCCGGTAGAGATCCCGGCAAAGAAGAAGGGCGAGCCAGCCGGCGTGCTGGATCGCGACGAGAGCGTACGCGAGGATGCCTCGCTGGAGGCGCTGCGCGCGCTGAAGCCGGCATTCAAGAAGGACGGGACGGTGACGGCGGGCAATGCTCCCGGCGTAAACGACGGCGCAGCCGCGGTGGTAGTGACGTCTGCGCAGAAGGCTGCCGAGTTGAAGCTCACGCCGCTGGTGCGGATCCGCGCGCAGGCCAGCAGCGGCATCGACCCGAAGTGGGTGATGCTGGCGCCGGTGATCGGCATCCAGCGCGTACTGAAGAAAGCGGGCTGGACGAAGGAGCAGGTGGACCTCTACGAGTTGAACGAAGCCTTCGCGGCGCAGGCGCTGGGCGTGATGAAAGAAGTTGGGCTGGATGCGCCGGAGCTTGCCGCGCGGATGAACGTGAATGGCGGCGCGGTGGCCATGGGACATCCCATTGGAGCGAGCGGCGCGCGCGTGCTCACTACGCTGATCTACGCGCTCGTGCATCGCAATCTGCATCGGGGCGTGGCGGCGCTGTGCCTGGGTGGCGGCAACTCCGTGGCGATGGCGGTGGAACGGTAAAGGGCGGGTCTCGGGTCGCAGTTCGCACAGGCATACCGTGAGCATGGAAGGCTACAATAGGGAAACGCCGGCGAGAGCGGGCACCTGAGAGGGGCGGCATCTTTTAGCGCGATGCGCTGTCCCCGAAGCGGTGCAGATTGTGGGCATCTGAATCCACGCTGCGCCTGACATGCATCTCAACACTGCCTCGGGAAACCTTCGGAAACGAAAGGGACAGCGCATCGCATGACGCTCCTGCTTCTGCAGATGTCGATCGTATTGCTGGTAACCCTGCTATGCGGCTGGATTGCCCGCAAGCTCGGTCAGACGCGCGTGGTGGGCGAAATTGTAGGCGGCATCCTGATCGGGCCGTCGGTGCTGGGACGATACTTCCCCAACGTTGCCCACATCTTCACCCCGCACTCCTTTGCCGCTTTCGAAAATCTGAGCACGGTGGGGCTGATCCTGTATCTGTTCCTGATCGGCATGGATCTGGATTACGCGCAGCTTTATAAGCAGCGCAGCACCGCGGTGTTGGCCAGCGGGATGAGCATCCTGTTTCCCTTTGCGATGGCGGCGCTGCTGGCGCATTCGCTGCGTATCCGCTTTGCGCCGCACGGCACTGGCAGTATGCCGTTCGTGCTCTTTCTCGGCATCGCGATGAGCATCACGGCATTCCCGGTGCTGGCGCGCATCCTTGAGGAGCGCCGGCTGAACACTACGTCGCTGGGAACAACCGCCATCCTGTGCGCGGCGGTAGACGATGTGGTGGCATGGTTGCTGCTTGCCTTCGGCCTTGCACTGTTGGGCAAGGACGGCGGCTCGGCCAGCCTGGGCGTCCGCATGGCCGGGCTGGCGGGCTATCTGCTATTCATGCTGGGCGTCGTGCGTCCGCTGGCAAATCTGGCGGTCAAGCGCCACAAGTCGACGAAGCTATCGCTGGAACTGCTGGGAGTTGTCGTGGCCTCCGTGCTGCTTTCCGCTGCGGCGACGGATGTCCTGGGCATCCATCCGCTCTTCGGCGCATTTCTCGCCGGTGTGTGTTTCCCGCGCATTCCGCGCTGGCAGGAGGAGATTCGCGAGCGGCTGGACATGCTGATCTCCGTGTTGCTGCTGCCGCTCTTCTTCGCGCTGACTGGCATGCGCACCCGGCTGGACCTGCTGAACGACGCGAACATGTGGCTGTGGGCAGGCATTGTGCTGATAGCGGCGGTGGCGGGCAAGATGGGCGGCGCGATTCTCGCCGCGCGCTGGAACGGCCACTCCTGGCGCGATGCCGGAGCGCTGGGGGCGCTGCTGAACACGCGCGGCCTGGTGGAGCTGATCGTGCTGAACATCGCCTACAACGTTGGTGTCTTTTCGCCAACGCTCTTCACCATGCTGGTAGTGATGGCGCTGGTGACGACCATGCTGACCTCGCCGATCCTGCGCCTGCTGAAGATTCAGGACGGGCATGAGATGGATGGCACGCTCGTGGATGCACAGGCGAAGCACTCCGCCGCCTGAGGACACGATTTGGGTCAGGGTCCCTCACACACGGAGCGATTTTCCGGCCGGGTGCAGGCGTATGTCGCGTATCGTCCGCGATTTCCGCGTGGCATCATCGCTTTTTTGCGTGAGCATGGCGCATTGCGAGAAGGCGCGCGGGTCGCGGATTCCATTATTGCGGATATCGGCGCTGGCACTGGAATGCTGGCGGAGATATTTCTCGAAGCCGGACATCGGGTCATCGCAGTCGAGCCAAATGCAGAGATGCTGGAAGCATGCCGTGTATTAGCCGCTCAGCAGCCGGCGCTAGAGGTGATTCAGGGGCAGGCGGAGGGGACAACTCTGCCGGATGCCTCGGTCGATCTGATTGCGGTGGGCCGTGCAATGCACTGGTTCGACTGGCCGCGTGCTCATCGTGAGTTTGCGAGAATTTTGCGGCCGCGCGGCTGGGTGCTGGTGGCGACGAATGGCCATCGCGACAGCGGCCCGGCAGTCTCAAACCGGCTCTCGGAGATTCTTCGCCGCTGGCGCACCGATTCCACCGAGGCGGATACGCGACGCGACTTCAAGGAACGGTTGCAGAATTTTCTCGATACATCATCTTGGCAGCGGTCGACGCTGCATCACTCCATGACGGTGGATTTCCCGACGCTGCTGGGCTATGCGGAGTCGCTGTCGGCGATTCCGCGGCCGGGCGAGCGTGGGTATGACGGGATGGTTGCGGAGTTGCGGGCCTTGTTTGAGGAGTATCAGCAGGATGGGTTGCTGGTGACTTCGCTGGTTTGCCAGTTGCATTTGGGGCGGCTACGGTCGGGGTTTGCGGCGCCCGTGTAGTAGCACGTCTCACCTGGGGAGTATCTTCATCGGGACGCCCCCAAAGCCTTGCGGCCCAACATCGGCCGGGAATAGTGGCAGAGCAGGTGCTTTGTCGAACTGAACAGTGCTCTTGGTTAAGGTATTGAACGTCTCCGCGTCGTTTGACTGCACAATCCACATCAATACATGGCCGTGGTAGTCAGTAACCATATCCATCACCAAAACAGGACGTTCGCTTGGATTATGGCGACCTACCGCGGCTGACATATGAATCTTTTGCTTTCCCAAGTCGTACCAAAGAGGCGGCCCCATTCTCGTCATCCCCTGGGCTTGAGTAATTGTTGCGGAAATGTCACGCATAGCTGCATCCCGCTTTTTCCGCATAGCAGCACACACGCAATCCATATCGACATCAAACAACCAGATCGTTCCCGCTATGCGCTCCTGCTCCGGAGAAGGAGTATTTTCAATTGCTCCAAGCGTGGCCATCCTAGTGTCCGCCTTGTCTGCGGGCAGGTCAGCACGCAGCATAGTACGCAGACAGGCTTCTGATCCGTCGCGCTCACTGTCACCTGGCTGTGATTTACCAATCCCCGCCGTGCTATCAAGAACGGTTGCCGTTACGAGATCGGACGGAACCATTTCCACCGGATAATAAAAATGAAGGCGTAAATCGCTTTTATAGAAGATGCCAGGCGCAGGAGGGGTGATAGCGGCGGACTGATCAGGTTTAGTCTGGCGTCCGAGAGCAGTTTGATAGGCCACAACGAGCGCGAAGAGAAGCAAGAGGGATTTCATGGCCAAATCATAAGTGTCGCGAATTGCTTTTACCCCACAAACTTACCTATGTCGAGTCAAAGGTAACCGTGTCTCAGTCGAATCAGCTGATCAATCAAAGCCTTGCTCAGCACTCAATAACATTCAACGCCAACCCAGCGAGCGAAGTTTCCTTATAGCGCGACTGCATATCCAGACCTGTCTCGTACATCGTGCGGATGACCTGGTCGAGCGATACTTTGTGCTCGTCTTCTTCCGCTAGCGCCATCCGGCAGGCGTGCACGGCTTTCACGGCACCCATCGCGTTGCGCTCGATGCAGGGGATCTGCACCAGGCCGCCGATGGGATCGCAGGTCATGCCGAGGTTGTGCTCCATCCCGATCTCGGCGGCGTGCTCGACTTGTGCGTTGGTGCCGCCCATCGCTGCGGCCAATCCACCCGCGGCCATGGAGCAGGCGACGCCCACCTCGCCCTGACAACCGACCTCCGCGCCGGAGATCGAGGCGTTCTCCTTGTATAGAATCCCGACGGCTGCTGACGTAAGGAAGTAGCGCAGGATGCCGGCTTCGTCCGCACCGGCGATGTAGTTGCGGTAGTAGTGGGCGACGGCGGGGATAACGCCGGCTGCGCCGTTGGTGGGCGCGGTGACGACGCGGCTGCCCGCGGCGTTCTCCTCATTCACGGCCATGGCGTAGATCGTTACCCAGTCGAGCGGCGCGAGCGGATCGCCGGTGCCTTTGCCGGCAGCCTCCTGCTGCTGCAAACGAGCTGCAAGCCGTTTTGCCCGCCGGCGCACGCGCAGTCCGCCGGGCAGGATGCCGTCGGTCGCGAGGCCGCGCGCGACGCAGCTCTGCATGACATCCCAGATGTGCAGGATGTTGCGGCGCACGGAGTCTGCGGCATTCGGTGCGTCACCGCGGCGCGCGCACTCATTGCGCATCATGATCTCGTCGATGCGCAGGTTGTCGCGCTTTGCCATAGCGAGCAGCTCTGCCGCGTTGTGGAAGGGATAGGGCAGCGAAGAGGTGGTCATCATGGGGGTCGCGTTCACGTCGGCGCCATCTTCGACGATGAAGCCGCCGCCGATGGAGAAGTAGGTCGCGCTGAAGAGCGGTGTGCCGGTGACATCACATGCGGTGAAGCGAATGCCATTGGGGTGCTGGGTGTGGGCGCCGGGCGGCATCATCTGGTCGCGATGAAAGACGATGTGCTGTGCCTCGCGGAAGGGAACGACATGGCGGCCGAGGAGCGAGAGCGTGGATGAGAGGCGGATGGCTTCGAGTTTGCTGTCGATGGTGTCGGGATCAAGTTTGGCTGCCTCTTCACCGAGCAGGCCCAGGATGACGGCACGATCGGTGCCATGGCCTGCGCCGGTGAGCGCGAGCGAGCCGTAGAGATCGACGCGAACTTCAACGGTGGGCGCGAGCAGATTGCGTGCTTCAAGCGCCAGCAGAAAAGTGCGTGCTGCGCGCATGGGACCCATGGTGTGCGAACTGGAAGGGCCGATACCGACTTTGTAGAGATCGAACAGCGAGGTTTTCACGACTGGTTATGGTAGCAGTGGCGTTCCTAGCAAGTCAGCAAGTCAGCTAAACGCGATGCTTGGTCTTCTTTTCGGCTCACGCTCGCTCCAATTGCACCCCCTGACACATCGCGCCCGGCCTTATACGCGTTCCAAGCAGGCCTCATTGGCTGACTTGGCGACTCGCTGCTCTTCTGCAACCTTTGTGGTCTGCCTCCGCCTGCAAGCTGTTGGCTATACTCGGCTTTTCCGGGAATACACGCGGGAATCACAGGCGGGCCCACGGATGCTCTTCAAGGCGCTGAGTGCTGCGGTGTATGGCATCGACGCGCACATCATCGATGTTGAGGTGGACTTTTCCGGCATCCAGGAGGCGCAGGAGCGCTTCTCTACCGTCGGGCTGCCCGATGCCGCGGTGCGCGAGAGCCGCGATCGCGTGCGCGCTGCGATTCGTAACTCGGGCTTTTCGCTGCCCGCCACCCACATCACCATCAACCTGGCGCCCGCTGATCTGAAAAAAGAAGGCTCAGGCTTCGATCTGCCGATTGCGGTGGGGATTCTGGGTGCGTACGGCGCGCTTGAGAATCGCGATCTGAGTCAGTTTCTGACCGTGGGTGAGCTGGGGCTGGATGGCAGTGTGCGCGGCGTGCCAGGCATGCTGCCGATTGCGGTAGCTGCGAAGCAGCGCGGTATCGCAAACATGATCGTGCCGGCAGCCAATGCGCCGGAGGCCGCGGTGGTCGAGGGGCTGAATGTGTATCCGGTGGAATCGCTGCCACAGGCGCGCGAGCTGCTGAATGCCGCGGTGAATGGTGGCATCCAAGTGCAACCCTACCGCGTGAATTCGAGCCAGATGCTGGATGCGCTGCAGCACTATCCCTCCGACTTCAAGGATGTGCGTGGGCAGACGGTGGCGAAGCGTGCCCTCGAAATCTCGGCTGCGGGTGGCCACAACATTCTGATGATCGGGCCGCCGGGGTCAGGCAAGACGATGCTGGCGAAGCGGCTGCCGTCGATCCTGGCGCCATTGACCTTTGCCGAGGCGCTGGAGACGACGAAGATCCATTCTGTTGCGGGAGTGCTGGACAGCGACTCGGGACTGGTGACGCAGCGGCCATTTCGCTCGCCGCACCACACGATCTCGGACGCGGGGCTGATCGGTGGCGGCGCAGTGCCGCGGCCGGGCGAGGTCTCACTGGCCCACAACGGCGTGCTGTTTCTGGATGAGCTGCCGGAGTTTCCCCGCAACGTGCTCGAAGTGATGCGGCAGCCGCTTGAGGACGGCACGGTCACGATTGCGCGTGCGTCGATGTCGCTGAACTTCCCGGCGCGTTTCATGCTGGCGGCAGCGATGAATCCATGTCCCTGCGGCTACTTCAATGACAAAAGCCGAGAGTGCCAGTGCACGCCGCCGATGATGCAGCGGTACGTGTCTCGCGTATCCGGGCCACTGCTGGACCGCATCGATATCCATATAGAGGTGCCGGCGGTGCAGTATCGGGAGCTGCGGGCGGGGCAGGCGAATGAGGGATCGGCGGAGATTCGTGCGCGGGTGCTGGCGGCGCGCGTCAGGCAGCATGAGCGGTTTCCCGGCGAGGCGATCTATTCGAACGCCCAGATGACCACGCGGCAGATCCGGCAGTGGTGCGAGCTGCCGTCGGAGGCAGACCGGCTGCTGGAGCGGGCGATGCAACAGCAGGGACTAAGCGCGCGTGCACACGATCGCATACTGAAGGTGGCGCGGACGATCGCAGACTTGGAAGGTGCGGCGACGCTGAATGTGCAGCATCTGGCGGAGGCGATTCAATATCGCACTCTCGACCGGAACTATTGGAGCTGACGGCTGTGGAATAGGCGGCCTGCGCTATGGTTTTCAGGAGACTTTAAGGCAAGTCTAGGCCCGTTGTCGCGGTTTCACGGCGCGTGATTCCTTTGTCATGCCGGATGCAATCTATAGAAAAATAAGGCACTTAATGACATTGTACGAATATGCGGATATCTTTTGCATCGGTCTATGAAAAAAGTGTTGACCTCTGCCAAAGTTAACGATAATGTCAAACGTGCCAGGGGTGATGCCGCTCTTTTGTCACCTCCAAGACAAAGGTTTCTCGCGTCCTGAACCGGTAGAATGAGGGTGTTTCGGTAAGCCCAAGTTCGCGTTTCCGGGTCATTTCAGGTGTGCGGCTCCGACGTCGAGTTGCCGATTCCAAGAATTGCAAATCGTGGAAAGCAAAGGCGGTCCCGCGTGGCGCACTTCTGCATCTTTTTGGAAGCTCATGCGTCACTTATAGGTTAAAGAAACAACAAGAGACTGAGGTGGCGGCGTCCAATGGAATGACCATGGGGGACCGCGCCAAGAATGTCAAAGAATGAGAGGAAAATTTTCATGCGTTCCGATCTGATCTATGGGGCACTTACCCACATTTCGAATCGCTACCAGCTCTGTCAGTTGGCCTCCAAGGCCACACGGAAGCTGCACAAGCCGAACACCCGCCTGCAGGACACCACGAATGAAGTACTCGTCCGGTTCCATCAGACAAGCCCCATGGGCGAGGCCGGCGACGTAAGAGCAGCTTCAGAGCACGTTTCGCAGCAGCAGCGCCGCGCAGCATAGTGCGGGCGCTCGCTGCGGCGAGCTGTCCAACCGCAACAGTAGAACCCTTCCTGAACTACACCCTCCTACATCCAACGATCTCCCTCCCAACCTCCCACCGCAGGTGAATTGTGACTATCGCAGAACTCAAAGAAAAAAATATTACTGAGCTGAGCCGGATTGCCCGCAGCCTGGAAATACCCGGAGCCAGCGGGCTTCGCAAACAAGACCTTATCTTCAAGATCCTTCAGGCGCAGAGCGAAAAAGAGGGGCATATTTTCGCCGAGGGCGTGCTGGAAATCCTGCCTGACGGATACGGCTTCCTCCGTTCTCCCGACTACAACTACCTGCCCGGCCCCGACGACATTTATGTCTCCCCATCCCAGATCCGCAAGTTCGATTTGAAGACCGGCGACACCATCAGCGGCAACGTGCGGCCGCCACACGAGGGCGAGAAATACTTCGCGCTGGTGAAGATCGAAGCGATCAATTTCGAATCGCCGGAAGAGACACGCAACAAGATTCTGTTTGACAACTTGACACCGCTCTATCCGGAAGAGCGCATCCGCATGGAGACAGTGCATGAAAACACCAGCGGCCGGGTGATGGACCTGCTGACGCCGATCGGCAAGGGACAGCGCGGGTTGATCGTCGCGCCGCCGCGCACCGGGAAGACCATGCTGCTGCAGTCGATCGCGAACTCGATCACGACCAATCATCCCGAGGTGGCGCTGATCGTGCTGCTGATCGACGAGCGGCCGGAAGAGGTGACGGACATGCAGCGCTCGGTGAAGGGCGAGGTCATCAGCTCGACCTTCGATGAGCCTGCCGCGCGCCACGTGCAGGTGGCGGAGATGGTGATCGAGAAGGCGAAGCGCCTGGTCGAGCACAAGCGCGATGTGGTGATCCTGCTCGACTCGATCACGCGACTCGCGCGTGCCTACAACACGATCGTGCCGCCGTCGGGCAAGGTGCTCTCGGGCGGTGTCGATTCGAATGCGCTGCAGCGGCCGAAGCGCTTCTTTGGCGCGGCGCGCAATATCGAAGAAGGCGGCTCGCTGACCATCATCGCTACCGCGCTGGTCGATACTGGCTCGCGCATGGATGAGGTGATCTTCGAGGAGTTCAAGGGCACCGGCAACATGGAAGTGATCCTGGATCGCAAGCTGGTGGACAAGCGTGTCTTCCCGGCAATCGACATCCAGCGCTCCGGCACCCGCAAGGAAGAGCTGCTCATCCCCAAGGAAGACCTGCAGCGTATCTGGATTCTGCGCAAGGTGCTCAATCCGCTGTCGCCGGTGGAGGCGATGGAGCTGCTGGTGGACCGGCAGTTCAAAACGCGGAACAATGCCGAATTCCTGCAGAAGATGAACCAGCTCTAGCGCGTGATGAATGACAGCTTCGCGCCTCGTCTGCTTCAGGCGAGGCATCGCTGTTTCTGACGGAGTTTCTCAGCCAATGCTGATTCGTGCAGCGACGCGGCAGGATGATGATGCGATCTGGCAGATTCTGGAACCGGTGGTGCGCGCGGGCGAGACATATACACTGCCGCGCGAGATGAATCGCGAAGATGCGCTGGCGTATTGGTTTTCACCGGCACACGAGACGTTCGTTGCCGAGGAGGAGAGCTCCGTTCTCGGCACATATTATCTCCGCGCCAACCAGCAGGGCGGCGGAGCGCATGTCGCGAACTGCGGTTATATGACGGCGCAGCATGCGGCCGGACGCGGCGTAGCCCGCGCCATGTGTGTGCACTCGCTCGATCGAGCGCGGCAGCGCGGCTTTCGCGCGATGCAGTTCAACTTTATTGTGAGCACGAACGAGCGCGCGGTGCGGCTATGGACGTCGCTCGGCTTTGCCACTGTGGGGCGCCTGCCGGGCGCGTTTCTGCATCCGATGCTCGGTTATGTGGATGCGCTGGTGATGTATCGTGCACTTCAGGAACGAAGGAATGGGGAAGCGCGATGAGTGAGCTGTGGAACATCATGATCGGCTACTTCTTTGGCTTCGCCCTTGGCGTGGGCTGCGCGCTGGCCGTGATGTACACGATCTGGACCGGCGGCTACAAGCGCGCGATGGAGCACTCGCTGATGGCCGATCCTCCGGAACGCTTCCGCGCGCTCCGCGAAGCCGCGCTGCGGAAACAGAGCGGTGTTCAGGGCCGCCGGCCGGTTTCCTGATCACTCTCGGCGGTCTGTCCGTATTCGAGCAGCGTGACCAGCCCGACGCCGCCAACGATATTACCGAGCACGGCCGGCCACAACCATCGCAGATAGTCGGTGAACGCGAGCTGATGGTGCAGGACGGCCGCGAGCACCTCGCCGCTGCTGGCGATGGAGTGCGCGAAGTGGCCGAGCCCGACGATGAAGGCAAGAAGCCAGATGAGCAGCATCGATCCGCTGATGGAGTGGCTGGCGCTGACCAGCCATGCGACGAGCGCGATAATCCATCCACCGATGATGGCGCTCCAGAATATGGTTGAGATCGAGTGATTGGCGGTCTCCAGCGCGAGGGCGACAAGACTGTCGACATACTTTGTCTGCAGCGCATCGGTACGAACCATGAGCGCGGCGAAGGCGAGTGTGCCCAGACAGTTGAAGACGAGCACGATGGCCCAGAGCCGCAGAGTGGCGAGGTAGTGTCGGCGTTCGCTCAGCACCAGCGCGACGGGATAGAGAGTGTTCTCTGTGAAAAGTTGTGCGCGGCCGAGGATGACGGCGATGAATCCCACCGGATAGAGCAGGTTGGTGACGAACTGGGCGATGCCGCTGGTGCCGAGTTCTGCGCGTGCGATTGCCGTCGCGAGGCCGGTGAGTCCCATGGTGATTCCGCCTGCGAATCCCGAGACGGCGAGGCTGCGCGCCGAACGGCGCAGTTCCTTGCGCGCGTTCTTCGCTACCTGCGCGTAGATCTGAATCGCTGTCGGGCGCTCCAGGTCCTGCTGCACCTGGGGTGAAACCGATTCTTCTTCGCGGGAGAGATGTTTGCCAGTAACGCGAATCGGCATGGCGCTCCTTACCGTGACGCAATCTGATCTGTGATGCGTGCCTGTCTCATGTTTGTTCAGGAAGTAGGATGCCGCTTCCGCCGCTCTCGCCAAACTCCGGTTTGGCCTGCGTCTCCATCGAAAGATGGAGAAAGAGCATGCGCAGCGAAGCGCCCGTATTTATTGGGCTTCGAGCGGTGGTTCTTTCTTGTTCGACGATATGCGCGGTCGCTATAGTGCGAAGTGTTCTCTCTGGAAGTGCCAGGCCAGTGACGTGTCCATGACGACCGCAAAGAGTCGCGACTTCGCAATCAGAATCTCTCGCTGGCTGCTATGCGGCGCGGGCGTGACGGCGGTGTGCGTCGGCAGCCTGAAATCGCTGTATGGCGGCGAGCGCATTGACGCCGAGCGCCAGAAATATGCCGAGCAGATGGCTCAGACCTACAGTTATCGCTTCGGGCCGGGCCAGCCTTTCCTGCCTAGCATCGCAAAGATCGAGGGCGACACGTTCATCCAGCCGGGCGCCTTTCCTACGGCGCAATACTGCCGGCACTGTCATGAGGCGACTTACCATCAATGGCGGCAGTCGGTGCACGCGAACTCGTTTCGCACGCCGTTCTATACGAAGAATGTGGGATTGCTGCAGAACTCGAAAGGCATGGAGTTCTCACGGCATTGTGAAGGCTGCCACAATCCCATCATGCTTTTTTCCGGACAGGTGACGCCGCATCCGGCACTCTCCGATCGCGACTCCGATCAGGATGGAGTAACCTGCACGGTGTGTCATTCCATTCAAAAGCTGCAGCCTACCTATGGACTGGGTTCATATGTGATGGGCGTGCCGGCGGTGATGGTGGATGAACAGGGCAAGCCGATTCCGGGCGAGGTGAGCTTCGCCGATATCACGGCGCATGTGGATCGGCACAAGGCAGCGGTGATGAAGGATTTCTATCGCACGCCGGAGTATTGTGCCGCGTGCCACAAGGCGAATATTCCAGAGACGCTGAACGATTACAAATGGCTGCGCGCGATCGGCCTCTACGACGAGTGGCAGAGATCTTCCTATTCGAAACAGTCGCCGTTGCCCTTTTATAAGAAGCCTAATGAAACCTGCCAGAGCTGCCACATGCCACGCGAGGCGGCGCTGCAGGCGGACGTCTCGGCCAAGAACGGCACCATCTTCTCGCACCGCTGGATCGGTGGGAACACCGCAGTGCCGTTCCTTTATGGCTACGAGGAGCAGCTCAAGAAGACGCTGGACTACCTGAAAACAGACAAGCTCAACGTCGATCTGTTTGCGCTGGCGCGGCCGGACGGCTCGGACTTGGTGGCGCCGCTGGGTACAACGGCATTCGAGATCAAGCCGGGCGATGAACTGCAGGCGATGGTGGTGATCCAGAATAAAGGCATCGGCCACACGCTGATTCCCGAGCAGCGCGATATGTTTCAGGCTTGGGTAGAGTTTGAGCTGACCGATGCGACGGGCAAGGTGTTGCACGCAAGCGGCAGGCTGAACCCGGAAGGCTATCTCGATCCGGATGCACATAGTTTTGTGACGCGTCTGCTGGATGCCAAGGGAAATCTGCTAGTGAAGCACGAGATATGGGATCGCCACACGACGGCGACTGACGCGACGATTCAATCGGGACGCGCTACGCTGGTGCGCTACGGTTTCCGCGTCCCGAAGGATGGAAGCGGTCCCTATACCATCACGGCGAAGGTAAATTATCGGCATTTCGATGAGCCTTTCACGAACTTCGCGCTGGGCGATAAGCATCCGGCCTACCCGGTGGCGGAGATGGCCGTGCGCTCGCGCGTGCTGAAGATCGGGGAAAACGCGCCGGCCGCACCGGAGCCGGAGGACAATGCGGAGTGGATGCGGTGGAACAACTTCGGTATCGCGTTGCTGGACCAGGCGCAGTACGCCGAGGCGAAGGATGCGTTTAGCGAGGTGTTGAAGTTGCGGCCGGATTATGGCGATGCATATACCAACCTGGGCATCGTCTATCTGCAGTGGGAGCGGTATGGCGATGCCGCGGCAAGCCTGAAGCAGGCGCTTGCCATGATGCCCGGCGATGCCCGCGCGCTGTACTACCAGGCGCTGGTGGAGCGCAACCAGGGCGATCTGGACTCCGCTGTAGTTAACCTGCAGAAGGTGATTGCGCTGTTTCCACGCTCCATCGATGCGCATCGTGAGCTCGGCTTCAGCTACTACCAGCAGCATAAGTATGCCCTGGCACGAACCGAGTATGAGACAGTGCAGAGCATTGAGCCCGACGACCTGTCGGCGCACTATAACCTCGCGATCATCTATCGGCGCGAGGGCGACAAGCAGAAGGCGGCGGCACAGGCGGCGCTCTTTGCCGACGAGAAGGACGATCCGATGGCCAGCACCGCGACTTTGGAGTTTTTGCGCAAGCATCCGGAGCTTTCCGGCGAGAGCGTGCCCTGGCATCTGCACTCGGCCGATGAAACTGCCGCTGCTGCTGTGAATCAATGAGTGACAGGAATCAGAGCGTAAAACGGCTGCTCAGGGAAAATCGCTTCCCATCACACTCTCTGTGCTTTTGCTTTAAGCTAGCGCGATGAGCAAGATGACAGCCGCGCGATACCTGGCGCTTGCCGGCATACTCGGGATAAGTGCGAGTCTGCTGACGCCGTACACGGGCGTGGCGCAGCAGGAAAGCGCAACCACTCCACATACGGCCGGCGTCCTGAAGCCGGCAGACATGGCCAACCTGATGCCGGCGCAGGTCTTCTTCCGCGGACAGAGTGCGACGGTGCAGATGCGCAACAGCGGTGGCATCCGCTATGCGGATGGGATGTTCACCCTGATGGCGCTGGTGGATACCTCAGGCTATTCGAGCGGCATTCAGCAGCGATACCAGGCTTACCTGATCACGGAGGTGCCGTTGCGGTTGGGGGACGGCCCTGGAGCGAATAAGCTTGCGCCTGGAGCTTACGGAGTCGGCTTCATTCAGAACGACCGCTTCGTGGTGATGGATCTGGGTGCACATGAACTGTTGAATGTGGGCAGCCATCACGATGCCGAGATGCGCCGCCCGACGCCGTTGCAGGTTCTCGATACGCCGGCAGCGGGAACGTATCGCCTGTATGAAGGGCGTTCGTTTGTCACGCTGCGGCGCGCGCCATAGGAATTGCTTCCTCAAAGAGAAGAGGCCACACTCGCGGGAGTGTGGCCTCTTGGCAGTGCGTAGGCTTAGTTGGATGTGCCGACCAGTACCTGAACCGGCAGAGTATGGGTGAGGGTAGTTGTGGGTAAAGTTGCGGTTGCGGTGACGAGAACAGTATAGGTACCCCACGTGAGTGGGGTGGGGGTTGTGTTCGGAGTGCCGCTGGAACCGCCGTTGATGGTGTTGTAGTACTGCTGGTTCGGTCCTTTGGCTACGGTTGCGCCGCAGCCTGTTATGCCGAAACCGACGATCGCCAGCACGCATGCGCCAAGCAGGGATTGCCATTTGCGCCGGCGCGCGGGCAAGCCGAGCAGGAAGATGCAGGCCAGTGTGGTGCCGCCACCGGCAGCCATCCACCAGCGGGTGACGGGTTGTGCGGGGACGGTGTTGCCGGCGACGCTGGCTGCGCCGACGACCAGCGTTTGCGTGGCGTAACCGGAGGTGCCGATGGTCACGTTGGTGGTGGTGGTGGACAGTGAGCCGAATCCGCAGGTGAGTCCAGCCGGCGCTGTGGAGCGAAGACCAGCCAGGCTATAGCCAATGACGCTGCAGGTCAGCTTGATCGGCGTCGAAGCATACGTACCGTTGAAGTTATAGAGCGAGGTGAGGCGCAGGTTATACGTGGGCTGCTGTCCCGCGGAGACGAGCGGGGCTGACTGATTGACTGTAGTGTCCGACTGCAGTGAGAAGTCACCGGTCGTGCCGTCGTTGTTGATAGTGATGGGCTGAGTGGCACTGGACGCTCCTACCTGCAGCCAGTCCACATCGATGCCGAAAAAGCTTCCATTCACACCGTAGCCGCTGTAGGTAACAGTCAACTGCACTTTTCCCGTGGGCACGGCGAGATAGCCATTCTGTTCAGGGAGCGTGAATGTCGCGACGCCCGCGTTACTGTTAGTGTCATTAACGAGTGTAATCGGAGCTGTGTTTAACTGGACGCCGTTGGCAAAGACGGAAACTGTGCCCGGATACGTAGGTATGCCTATCGGGAAGCATACGGGGACGATGATGGTGACGCAGGCCTCATACGTTTGGTTGGGCACGCTGATGCTCAGCGTGAGCGAGTCCTGCGAGGGATAGACGAAATTCGTGATGTTATCTGTATCCGCTATGGTGAAGCTGGTGGTCGTCGCAATGTTATCGCCCAGCGTTGCCATAGAGGAGGTTACAGTCGTGCTCCCGGACGAATTGCCGTAGTTTGGGTCGCCGCTGTAGGTAGCAGTGACCGTGCCGGCGCTGCTGACCGTGATGCTGGCGGAGGAGATGACATTGCCATACTGGTCGAAGCCTGCGGTGAGCGGGACGTGGGTCGTCGGATTTGTGCTGAAGATAACGTAGCCGCTTGGGGGTGTGCCGTTGCTGGGGTATGTGGTGCCATTGACCGTCAATGGTGTGGCCTGCACCACTGCCGTCAAGATGATGCTTCCGGAGCCCAGGTTAGGATTCGGAGGATTCAGCGTTGTGGTGGTCGCAGCCGGGATAACTGTGGCCTGAAACACCCCTGTCGCGCAACTGTTAAAGCTGGCATTCCCCGGATAGGTGAGGGTGATGTAATGGGAACCCTGTGACAGCAGGTTCGAGCTGAAGGTTGCGGCGCCTTCTGAATTGATGGGCAGTGTGGTGATCAGGGAGCCAGTGCCTGCAAGGGTGGGGCTGTCTGTAACGTTGATGGAGCCGGAGGGGATGCCGTCGTTGTTTGTGCTTAAGGAGGAGTATGGCTCAACCGTGATGTTCACCGGAGTGCCATAGGGGACGTTGGTTGTCGCGCCGATGTTGATGTTGTGGCCGTAGACTTTCATCTGGCAGTTTTCCGGCAGGACGGTAATCGGATAGGCAGTGCTGAGGCTGGGCCCGTATGTGCTGTCTCCTGCGTAACGGGCGTAGAGGTTGTAACTGCCGCCTGGCAGCAGGTTCCAGGAGGGATCACTCGCCGTGCCCGTGCCCTTAACCAGCGTCAGCGTTTCCACTGACGATTCGGCCTGGAGCGGGCTGGAAGTAAAGATTGCGACATCGCCGGTTGCCGCTGAAGGCGTCGCAGTGACCGCTAACTGGAGCCAGGTGCTGTGCACGACGCAATGGGGTTGGGTCACACCGCCGCTGACGCATGACGTCAAGGGCTTGCCGGTTGAGTCGGTCACGGTGAGAGCTACGGAACTTGCCGCGGTGTTGGTGGGTTTGTAGTTGGTAACGAAGCTCGTGATGTTGAAGCTGCCCAGACCGGTAGCTGCATCATAACCGGTACCGGCCGCATAACCGCTCATGTGGGTACCGGAGCAGTTGGGACCGCTGCTGCACGCGAGCTCATTGGTGCCGAGCGTGACGTCGTTCCTGACGATGGTTGGGGGAGTTGCGGCAAGCTGCGAGTACAGCGTGGGATTGACGTTGCCGAGTCCGAAACGTGAAGCGGAATTGTACTTTTCTACCGCGAGTGCGACAGCCCCCGCGAAGACGGCGCTGGACGCCTCGGTTCCACCGGAATAGGAGAACTGCACAGTTCCGGTTGAAAGGCAGTCGGAGGATTTCATGCAGAACATGTACGCGGTTTCGTTGTATCCCTCGGTATTGCTGGCGCCGCTTCCGGCAAAGAACGAGACGTCGGGGATCACGCGAGCCACACCATTGCCGATGGTCTTCGCATTCGCATTGGCGATCTGATAGGGGGGCATCGGTTGGGGACATGTCGGGTTTGGGTTCTGCGTCGTCGCCGTAGCGAGGCACGCGGGAGTGCCATCCTGGCCGTCGGTGCTGGGACCGCCGCCGCTGGCCATCTGTACTGACGGCGCGGCGGTCATGATGTTGGAGTTGCCGTTTCCCGAGTAGCTATCGTTCCACACCTGTTCGGTCAGCGGATGCGCGTTCAGATATGCGCTATCTATGGATTGGTAGTGGGCCAGGCTCTTGTCCCAGTAACTCGCCGCAGCGGTGGAGGTGGTGTAATAAAAATCGGTGCCGCCGACGGCGGTCAAGTACGGCGAACTGGCGAAGCCGTTGACTGCATAAGTCGCATTGACGGCGCTGCCTGCCGTACCAGGTATCGCGCATCCGGCCGAGCCGCTGTTGCCGGAGGCTGCGACGAAGGTCATGCCTTGTGCCGCCGCTTCCTCGGCCGCATCGCTGACGAGTTCCATCGCCCCGACGCCGATTGCGTGCTCGCACTCCTGAAACCCGTTCAGCAGCACCTGCACCTGGTTATCTTCGACGGCGCGGATGAGTGCGAAGTAGATGCCGTTGTCGTAATCGGTTGTAGCCGACGTGTAGTAGTAGATGTTTGCGTTGGGCGCTACCGCGCTGACCAGCTCGATTTGCTTGTAGGCGATGTAGGCATCGTCATTCACGCCCGGATCGTTGCCATCCACCACAACTACAGGAGGATTGGTGCCGAGGCCGAAGGTGGTTCGATAGTTGTTGACGTAGTTGATGTTGATGTCTGAGTCGCCCACGATACCGACATTGACGTTTGTGCCACCAAGTCCGATGCCGGTGCTCACGGGGACTCCGTAGATGACGGCGAGATCAGCGGGGGAGATGCCGTAGAGGGGTTTGCCGCCGCTCGTTGTCGTGTAGAGCGGCTTGAGGGTATGGGTTGTTGCGTCCAGCGTGGCCTGTGTGCCGGCGCCTGAGCCGCCCGCGACATGGAAATTGTTGAGCGAAGCGAAGCCGGAGACCACGCTGCTTAGCGCGGCGGGAATCTTGGGATTCGAGTTGTTCGCGTAGTATGTCTTGCCGCCGACAGCGTAGGCGTGGATCTCGGTCTGGAAGGTAGAGCGGATCTGGCCGGCCGTGGCGCCCAATTCGATCGCCATATGGTTGCTGTAGACGCGGCCCACGCTAATCCCCTGCGATGACAGGTAGCTGGTCACGGTTTGCACGTCGGAGTCGGCAACCCCGAAGCGCTTTCCGAAATCTTCCGGCGTAAGCCATTTGTGGTAGTTCGGCGAGGTCGTATCCTGCTGTGAGGCGAGAAATGTCTGCAGCGCCGATTCCTGTTCGGGAGAGCGCTTCAGCACCATCAGCATGTGTCCGCTGAGGTTCGCGGGCGCGATGCCGCGGTCAAACTGCGCAGACGCCCAAGGATGCACTTCACCGGGAAGCGACACGAGCGCGGACGTTTCTACCTGGCCGGTGATGCGCGGAGTCGCCTGTGCATGGGCGGTCGCTGCGATGCCGAGGCTGAGAAGGCCTGTGCCAACCACGGCACATGCAGCGAGCACTTGGGCGGATACAGAAGATTTGCGAACCATAGCCATCCTGCCATCCATCTCCACCGCGAGCTTGAGTGAGGGCTGCCGGTGGTCGGGAGAGAAGTTGAGGCTCGCACGCAGGTTCAATTTCCGCGTGGGGGCCGGATTGCGAGTCTTTAGGGTGCGTAAGAATTTCCTGCTCGCGTGGCCCATTATGGCAAGGTTGATTCCCACTTCGTGTTCCACGAAAGTGCAAGGCCAGACCCACGAAGAGGGTGGCCGGGAAAAAAGTGCAACGAAAGTGGCAGATGCGGAGTGCGTATTTGCACAGGGAGGGCGGCAAAGCAGAAGGGCCGTCCGAAGACGGCCCCGCGTGGTTACCTTAAGAAGGCCTGCTACTGTTGCCAGCCGCCGCCGAGAGCGTTGTAGAGCTGCACCAGCGAGAGCATCTCTTCCTCGCGTGCGGATGCGAGTGTGAGTTCGCCCGCAAACAGGTTTGTCTGGTTGGTGAGCACTTCGAGGTAGGCGGAATAGCCGCCCTGGTAGCGCATGTTCGAAAGCGTCACGGCGTCGCGTGAAGCGACGACCAGGCGCTCCTGCTGCTCCCGAAATTCGCGGAACTTCTGGTAGCCCACCAGGGCATTCGACACATCCTGGAAGGCCTGCGCGATGGTTTTCTTGTAGGTGAGGACGGCTTCCCGCTTCTGAGCCTCGGTGAGACGGACATTGTTACGAATACGGCCCGCAGTGAAGATGGGAACTGTTCCTGATGCGCCGTAGGTATAGGCAAAGGTTGAGTCCTGGAAGAGAGTGTTCAACGCATTGCTACCCGTGCCGACTTGGCCGGTGAGCGAGATCGCCGGGAAGTATTGCGCCTTGGCGACGCCGATCTCCGCATTTGCGGAGATGAGCATCTCTTCTGCCTGGCGGATGTCGGGGCGACGCTCAATCAGCGAGGAGGGCAGCCCGGCGGGAACGACCGGCATCCGCGGCTCCTGGTCGATGGGCAGTCCGCGGGCAATCGGTCCCGGGTTCTGACCCAGCAGCGTCTGCAGCGCGTTCTCCTCCTGCGCAATCTGACGCTCGAGATCGGGAATCTGCGCCGCTGCGGTGCTTACCAGCTCCTCGGCTTGCCGAACATCGAGCAGGCTGGTGTTGCCTCCCGATTCAAGCGTCTGAGTGAGCTTTAACGACTCCTGACGGGAAGCGAGTGTGCGCTTTGAGATTTCGAGTTCCAGGTCGAGCGTGCGCAACTGAAAGTATCCTTGAGCGACGTCGAGGATGAGGGTATCGATGACCTCGCGCTGCGACCACTCGCTGGCCAGCAGTTGTGCGCGCGCCGCCTTGGTGGCATTGCGGTACTGGCCCCAGAAGTCAAGATTCCAGGAGGCTGCGGTGGACAGCTGGCCGAGATGGGAGACGAACGAGCCCAATCCGCCGAACTCTGCTGATGGATAGCGCTGGGCCGTGTAGCCGGCGCTACCGCTGAGCTGGGGAAACTCGTTCGAGCGGGTGACGCCGAGCTGCGCCTGCGACTCAAGCACCCGCTCGGCGGCGATGCGGACATCATAGTTCTGCTTGAGCGCGGTGCGGATCAGATCCTGCAATTGCGGATCGCCGAAGACCTCCCACCACTTCTCATCGCCGAGTGAGAGCGCAGCGGAAGCCGTGCTGTTCGCCTGGCCAGGAAGCGCTGCGCCGTTCAGGTCGTGCGGCGTCTCGCTGCTCTGCGTGTTGCCACTCGCCTCTGCGCCACGGTAAACGGTGGGCGTGTCGATGGTAGGCCGCTTGTATTTCGGGCCGACGTTGCAGCCCGTCAACAGGACGGCTGCCACGCCGAGCGCAGCGGCGATGCTCTGCTTGCTCATAAGGCATCTCCGGAATGTACCGGCTCCCGCGTCT
>DASYBK010000022.1:0-192591 GCA_036500805.1 Acidobacteriaceae bacterium
ATGCCCTCGATCACCTCGGCATTCGGCCGCCGTGCCCGCTATCCTCAAACCATGGCATCAAGAGCAGAAGCATACCCGCGGCAGAAATCCGCCGCCCGCAAGAAAACCAGTCGCAGAACTCCGCTCGCCTGGGGCATCGTCTGGGCGCTCGTCCTGGCCGGCATCGTTGCCGCGTACTTCACAGTTCGCTACGCCGAGGTCGCTCCCCTGCTCGGCCCCGGAGGCCTCTTCCGCCTGCGACTCATCGCGCCGCTCGCCATGCTGGCGCATCAGCCGCAGCTCGGTGTGCCGGACGCAACCGCCGACACCATCGCCCAGGTCCTCATGTACGCACAATTTCCGCTCTATGGATTGCTGCTCGGCATCCTGTGGCGCTCTGCCGGCTTCCTGCGCGCCGCCACCGTGATCGTGCTCACCCACACACTGGCCATCGCCGCCGTTCTGATCCTCGCCCAGCTTTAAGCCCGGCTCGGCTTCATTCCATTCAGATCAGGCAGCACGAGCCTGTGCGAACTTTCTCGTCGCGCTTTGGCTTTCCGATCACCTTGACCGTTTCCCCTGCATCCTTTGGCAACATCCCGTGCTGAGGCGCTCCACACGCGGGACACGCTTCGGCCTTGGGCCCGATCTCTGCTCCACAGCACGCACAAAAAGCCGCCATCCTTAAATCTCCTGTTGTTGTCTGAGAGATGGATGACGCACCCACCATGCGGGATTCAGGCGGGAGTGATCCCATTTGCTACTCTCATCTGTTTCCTGCTTTTTTTATGAGCGATCTCGTCAAAATCATCGAATGCCCGCGCGACGCCTGGCAGGGCCTGCCCGTCCCCATCCCCAACGAAGTCAAGGCCGACTACCTGCGCGCGCTCGTCACCGCCGGCTTCCGCCACCTCGACGCCGTCTCCTTCGTCTCCGCCAAAGCCGTCCCGCAGATGGCCGACTCCGAGCAGGTCCTCGCCCTCGCCGACCTGCCCTCGCTCGCTCCCCCGACGCCAAATACAGACGAGCTCGAAATCATCGCCATCGTCGTCAACACCAAAGGCGCGGAGCGCGCCATCAACAGCGGCAGCGTCAACACTGTCGGCTTCCCGTATTCCATCTCGCCCGGCTTCCTCGAGCGCAATCAGCACCAGACGCCGGAGGAAGCCATCGACGCCATCGAAACCGTCGGCTCGCTCGCCTACAAAGCCGGCCTCGACATCGTCGCCTACATCTCCATGGCCTTCGGCAATCCTTACGGTGATCCGTGGAGCGTCGAGGAGGTCATCGCCGCCTGCGATCTGCTCGCCGACTCCGGCATCGAGACCATCTCGCTCGCCGACACGGTCGGCCTCGCCACCCCGCAGCTCATCGAGGAGGTCGTCGCCGCCGTCCTTGCCAACACGCCGGAGATCGAGCTCGGCGTCCATCTCCACGCGCGTCCGGACCAGGCCGCCGCGAAGATCACTGCCGCCTGGCGCGCCGGCTGCCGCCGCTTCGATTCCGCCATCGGCGGTCTCGGCGGATGCCCCTTCGCGCAGGATGTCCTGGTCGGCAACGTGCCCACCGAGGCCGTCATCGCAGCCCTCGCCGCGCAGGGAGCAACCCTGCCTCGCCTCGCCGATCTCACCCCGGTGCTCGCCGCCAACCATGCCATTGCGGAAAACTACTCGGGCGTGAAACAGTAGCGGTTCGTTGGGTAACTTTTTATTGACTTATTGACCGACTTTATTGACCACTGTCATCTCGAACCGGAGCGACGCAATGAACGCATTGTCATCTCGACCGGAGCGAAGCGAAGTGGAGAGATCTGCTTTCACCTGATCGAGAATGAACCGAAGGAAGGCCCGCCATGGCGCATCACACAACCATCCTCGTCGAAGAAACAGAAGTAGAAGCCGGCCGCATCCTCACCATCACGCTCAACCGTCCCCAGCGGCGCAACGCGCTCACCTCCGCCATGATTCACGAGCTGACCCTCGCCTTCCGCACCGCGGAGGACAGCCGCGCCGGCCTGGTCGTGCTGCGCGGCGCGGGCGATCACTTCTGTTCCGGACTCGATCTCTGCGAACTGCGCGCCATGACGGGACGCACCATGGACGAGCACCTCCGCGACTCCATGAACATCGCCGAGCTCTTCCGCACCCTCTACTCGCTCTCCCTGCCCAGCATCGCGGAGGTGCGCGGTGCCGCGCTCGCCGGCGGCATGGGGCTGGCCACCCTTTGCGATTTCACCTTCGCCAGCGAGGACGCCCGCTTCGGCTACACCGAGGTAAAGATTGGTTTCGTCCCCGCCATCGTCTCGTCCTTCCTGCTGCTGCAGCTCGGGGAAAAGCAGGCCCGCGATCTGCTCCTCACCGGCCGCATCATCGACGCCGCGGAAGCCCACACCCTCGGCCTGATCACCAAAGCCGTCCCCGCCGCCGAGCTTGATGGCACCGTCAACGAGCTCACCACATCGCTACTCGCCAACAGCCCCTGCTCCATGCGCGCCACCAAGCATCTGTTGCACCGTCAGGAGATCGAACGCCTCAGCCGCAACCTCCGCGCCGCTGTCGCCATCAACGCCGAACTGCGCGCCACCGATGACTTCCGCGAAGGCATCAACGCATTCCTCGAAAAACGCAAGCCCATCTGGCCGTCCCGCTGCTAGCGCTCGCCGCAGGGCACACGCGCCGGTGGCGCAATTCTTGAAGTCGCTCCGTCTCGTCGCTCACGCCAATTTCCCTTCCAACCGGGACTCGTCATCCCGACCGAAGCCGTCTCGCGTCAGCGAGACCGGCGAAGTGGAGGGATCTGCGGTTGGCTGCGTGCATCACCACCACGTGGGTGCTCATGTCCCTGGGTTTGTGAGGAGTCTGCGTCAGACGGTATAACGGTCGCATGAAGCGCAAGACACTGGCGGAAAAAGCTCACGACCTGCGCCAACAGATGGCGAACGAGCGTCTCCGGAAACGAATTGTGTCTCTACAGGTTATGGCAATCAAGGAATCGAGCGCAGGCCGCCTTACACAGATGACCCGAGACGCAGTCCATGCAGCACTGGATGCATGGCACGAGGAAATCAAAGCGCTGTAAAGATGTCTCAGTCGATAACTCATTTACTAGTCTTCACGCTGCAGTCGCTCAACCTGTATCGCCACACCTCATGGTGACTTTCTCTGACTACGTCAACGTGCTCGGGCAAGCTGAAACTATCTACGGTCTGGTAGGTGTACGTGAAGATTAGGCGGTGGCCCCGCTCGAAGTTCCCGTCTTCACCCATGGTCCATGAGGTCAAAAGAAACCCTTGCGGCCCAGACGCGAATGATGTCTCGAAATGGTCGGATTGAGGTGCTTTCAAGGTTGCGCTCTGAAGGCGCATGTCGGGAGCAAGAACCATCTCGACATCAGAGGTCTGCATCTGGAAGCCAAGTTTGTAGCCAGACGGGGATTGCTCGAAGGAGACCGGCGTATCGAGATTCGGAAGCATCATGTTCGTACTTGCGGACAACCAGTTATAGAGGCTCTTCCGCACCGCGTGTTCTAGCAGGCCCTCGGCCATGCCGTGATAGGGAAGCTTGTTCATTGCGTCGTCGGTCAGTCCGGAGGAAACGGTCACATTCTGTCGCGACACCGCGACGCGGTTCCGAATAGGCTGAATGAGCTTTTCAAGTTCCTCGTCTGTGCCTTCATCTCCTACGCGCGTTGTCTCAGTGAAGTGCTCCTTCCAGTTGAAATTGACAGCGCAATCGAAGGACTGCAAGTTCCTGTTGAACGGAGCATCATATTTCTTGCGCGCTTGACTGAGCAGTGCCTGGTCTGTCTTTGTCGCTTGAGCGTGGCAAAGCATAGCGCAAAAGCAGAAGACGATCAGCGCACGATAAATCTGCATCACCCAACCTCACTGAATGGAACAAAGCTCTCGAGCTGGAAATGAGTACGGCCAGCCGGGTGCCCCATCCTACCGCAGGTAGGGTGGGGGGTTCCCAACCACCCAGTCGACCGAAGGGTCCACCACTCCCATCTCGGGAACAGCTGCAAGAAACCTGCCAAATTCACCCACCGAATTTGCTAGTCTGGAAATAGGCACAACTTCAGTCACAAGCTCCAGACAGAAAAGCCACCATAACGGTGGCTTTTTTCATGCTCATAACTTCAATGGCTGGACATATTTACGGATAAGTCCTTTGGAAAGACATTTTTAGCCCTCGGGACGCCATCTATCGCATTGCAGCAAAAGGAGTTACATGGTGCCCTCCGGTGACGGGAGGGGGGTGGGGGGGTAGAGTCACGTTACCCGGATTCGCTCAGCGCAACTTTCTCTCATGTTCGCGCAGCTCGGCCACGATCGTCGCCGCCGCCTCGCGTGCATCATCGGACCGGTCCGGTGGAAACGAGATCGCCCCCACCCGCGCATGGCCGCCGCCGCCGTAGCGCTCGCAGATCGTCGCCAGGTTCACCATCTCGTCGGGCCTTCGCTTCGTCCACGGATTCGATCCCACCGCTACCTTGGTGCGAAAGCTCGACTTGCTCAGCCCGATGTTGTACGTCGAGTCAGGGTGCAGGTAATACGGAATGAATTTGTTGTACCCCTCAAGCTGCCGGTCGGTGATGTCGAAGTAGATCACGCCGTCTTTGTACTCGGCGCGCTCGCCGATCAGCCTCACCGCCTCCTCGTGGCGTTCAAGCAGCGGCGGCAAGAGCGGCGCGATGAAAGGCTCCTCGAGCACCGCAGCCAGCGGCTCCTCGGTCAGCAGCGGAATCATCCGCGGGATCAGCGCCGGGTCCGACGTCGATTCGATGATCTGCGTCAGCTTCATCGCCGGCTCGGCCATCTCCACCGCAGTCTCCGGGCTCTGGTACAGCGCGCCGTCCACGATGTCGGCCCACTTCACCAGCTCCGCCACCGGTGCCGCGTCGAAGCCGAAGCAAGTCGCCGCAATGTGCGCCAGAAAACCCGCGCACGAAGTGTAGCTAGGGTCGTAGAAGCGCCGCATCACGTAGCGTCCATCGGCCATGCCGCGAAGGTAGTCTTCATGGTCCTCGGGCGTCAGAAAGGCGCTCAGATGATGATCGAACCACCAGGTAATTTTCGGTGACGCCGAATACTTGAAGTCGACAATCGCGTTCTCGTCGCCGATAAAGTCCGCCTCGTTGAAGAGCGCGCCCGCGCGATGCACCAGCCCGTGGTAGCTGTAGGTTGCTGCCGGCTCGATGCGCTCGCGATAAAAGCGCGTAAACAGCGAGGCCGAGCACGCCCCATCGAAACACTTGTCGTGATAAAAGACCCGAACCTTCAATACAGCTCCTTGGGCGACCAGATGCGGAAATGCAGTCTAGAGTGGTGAGTCGTCAGTTCTGTGCATACATTTGTCATCCTGAACGTAACCGAAGGTGGAGTGAAGACCTGCCCTGAGCTTGTCGAAGGGACCTGCTTTACCTTCCGTTCAATATCGGCGCAAAGCGCCGCTCAACCAAATGCAAATGCTGCGAACTCCTGACTCACTACATTAGAGAGAATGATTAGGATTGCCGGGCTTCCCTCGGCTGTCAAGCCGCGAATGATGACGGGCACCAGGCACAGTTGCGATATGGTGTGTGTGTGCCGGCGTAGCTTCCCGCATGGAGGATGCCATCCAGAGTGGTTATGCAGCCCATCGAGAGACCGTCTTGACACGGAAACGCGGCTGGTTCTTCCGCTTGCTGCGCGTCTGCCTGATATTGCTCGTGCTCGTGGCCCTCGCCGCGGCCGCCGGCGCGCTCTGGCTGCGGCACGCCATGCAGGCGCAGCTCCCCCAACTGGACGGCGACCGGCGCACCATCGCGGTCACCGCCCCGGTCACCGTCGAGCGCGACCACCAGGGCGTCCCCCATATCTCCGCCGCTTCCATCGATGACCTCGTCGCCACGCAGGGCTATGTCGCCGCGCAGGACCGCCTCTGGCAGATGGACATGATGCGCCGCGTCGCCGCCGGCGAGGTTTCGGAGCTTCTCGGCAGCAACTTCGTCGAGCATGACCGAATCCAGCGCGTCCTCGAATTCCGCCAGACCGCCGAACGTCTTACCGCCAGCCTCTCCCCGCAGGATCGCCGTCTCTTCGAGGACTACGCACGCGGCGTCAACGCCTACATCGCGGAAGCCGACGCTCTCCCTGCCGAGTTCCGTCTGCTCAACTATCAGCCGCGTCGCTGGCAGCCGGTCGACTCGGTGCTCATCGTGCTCAGCATGGTCCAGACGCTCGACCAACAATGGCCCACCAAGCTCAGCCGCGAGGCCATCACCAAGAAGATCGGCCCCACGCTCGCCGCCGATCTCTACCCCACTGGCTCGTGGCGCGATCATCCGCCCACCCAGGCCACACCCGACCTCACCAAGCCGCCCACCAATGTGCCGCCGCCTCCACCGCCTGATGAGGACGAGTCCTTCCAAGGCGTCGCCGGCGATTTGCTGCGCCTGCGGGTTGCGCTGGACGCGGCCAATCCATGCCCCGGCTGCATCGCCGGCTCGAACGAGTGGGTGCTCAGCGGTGCCCACACCGCTTCGGGCCGCCCGCTGCTCTCGAATGACATGCACCTCGACCAATCCGTGCCTGGCATCTGGTACGAGATGGATCTGCGCGCGCCCAACTTCCACGCCGCCGGCGTCAGCCTGCCCGGCGTCCCCCTGATCGTCGCCGGACACAACGAACACATCGCCTGGGGCTACACCGCCCTGTACGGCGACACGCAGGATATCTACGTGGAGCGCACCAACGGGCAGGGCGAGTACTGGGATGGCAGCGCCTGGCGCCCCATGGAGCGCGATCACGAGACCATCCACGTGCGCTTCGGCAAGGATCAGGAGTTCGACGTCCTGCGCACCAACCACGGTCCGGTCATCACGCCGCTGGTGCCGCATGAGTCGCGCACTCTCGCGCTGCGCTGGACCGTCTACGATCCGCAGTTCGCTGGAGGCATGCCCATCTACGGGCTCAACACCGCAAGCAACTGGCAGGAGTTCGAGGCCGCCATGAGCCAGTGGTGGGCGCCCACGCTCAACGTCGTCTACGCCGATGACCAGGGCCATATCGGCTATCAGGCCATCGGTCACATTCCCCAGCGTCCCGGCGGACTGGTGGGCGTGCCCATCACCGACGAGGTGCACGAGTGGCAAGGCGTGATCCCTTTCGCGTCGCTGCCCGCCTCTCTCGATCCGCCCGGCGGCATCCTCGCCACCGCCAACTCGCGCATCACCCCGGACGGCTATCCCACGCCGCTCTCGCTCGAATGGGCTTCGCCGTATCGCAACGAGCGTATCTGGAAGTGGCTCGCCAGTCACGAGAGGATGACCCGCACCGACATGCTCGCGCTGCAGACCGACATCGACTCCGAGCTCGACCACGAGCTGGCGCAACGCTTCGCCTATGCCATCGATCACGCGCACCATCCGTCTGCCCGCCTGCGTGCAGCAGCGGACATTCTCCGTTCCTGGGACGGCGTGATGCACACCAGTGAAGCTGCACCCGCCATCGTCACCGCAGCGCGTGACGCGCTCTGGCCGCTGCTGCTCCAGCCCAAGCTCGGAAACGACTGGAAGCTCTACGAGTGGCCGGAGAGCGCTTATGTCGAAGAGCAGCTCGTCACCGGCCAGCCCGCCGCGTGGCTGCCGAAAAAATACGCAACCTGGGATGACCTGCTCGCCACCGCTGTCTCCCGCGGGCTCGACGAACACCATGCGCCCCTGTCGCTCAGGAAATGGCGCTACGGCGACGAGCACACGATCGCGCTCGCGCATCCGCTCTATGGCATGATCCCCTTCTTCGGCTGGACCGGCATCAAACCCCACCCGCAATCCGGCGACACCACCACCGTGAAGCAGGTCGGCCGCGCCTTCGGCCCCTCGCAGCGCTTCACCATGGACTGGAGCGATGTCGATGCCTCCACAGAGAACATCGTGATGGGGCAATCCGGCGATCCGGTCAGCCCGTACTATCGCGACCAGTGGCCGGCCTGGTACAACGCCTCCACCTTCGCGCTGCCCTTCACCCCCGCGGCCGTCAACCGGCAGACCGAACACACGCTGCGGCTCACGCCGTGACGCCCAGGCGAGCACTGTGGCTCTCGCTCGCGGCTTTACTCTGTACCACGCTCGCTGCCACCGCCGTGCTGCTCACACGCGGCCCATCCTGCGGGCACGACTTCGACTTCCACCTCGTCTCATGGCTCGAAGTCGCGCGCGCCTGGCACAGCGGCCTCTTCTATCCGCACTGGGCATCGTCGGCAAACTTCGGCGCCGGCGAGCCGCGCTTCGTCTTCTATCCGCCCGCATCGTGGATGCTGGGCGCCGCCCTCGGCAGCATCGCGGGCTGGCACGCCACACCATGGCTCTTCACGGGCATCTGCCTCTTCTGCGCGGGCCTCG
Organism: Acidobacteriaceae bacterium; assembly: GCA_036500805.1. Taxonomy (GTDB): domain Bacteria; phylum Acidobacteriota; class Terriglobia; order Terriglobales; family Acidobacteriaceae; genus KBS-83. The sequence goes on from DASYBK010000022.1 coordinate 8,362, forward strand.
CCATGCGCCACTTCGCTCAGGCGTGGCTCACCCCGCTCGCCGCGACCGCCGCCGCATGTCTGTACATCGCCAATCCATACCTGCTCTTCGTCGCCTATGAGCGCACCGCGTACGGCGAGCTCATGGCCGCCGCGCTGATTCCGCTGCTGCTCTCGTTCGCCGTGCGCCCGCTGCCGCCCGTCGCCGCGCTTGCAGCCACCATCGCCGGAATCTGGCTCATGAATGCGCCCTCCGGCGTCATGGCCTGCTATGCCTTGCTTTGGATCGCGCTGCTGCGTTTGGCATCGGAACACAAGTGGCACGGCCCGTTGCGCGTCGCAATCGCCACCGCAACCGGGCTCCTGCTCGCGGCCTTCTATCTCGTCCCCGCAGCCCATCAGGAGCGCTGGGTCGAGATCGCCCGCGCCATCGGTCCGGAGATGCGCGTCCAGGACAGCTTCCTCTTCCACCACACCGGCGAGCCTTTCCACGATGCCGTCCTGCACACCGCATCGATCCTCGCGTGCATCCTGCTCGCCGCCGCACTCGCATCTGTCCTGCTCTGGCGTGACGCGCTGCGCTCCCGCCCGCTGCTCTGGCTCGCATCCTTCGTTCCGCTGATCCTGCTGCTCCTCCTGCCTGTCAGCGCGCCTCTGTGGCGGCACGCACCCCAGCTCGCCTACATGCAATTTCCCTGGCGCTGGCTGCTCCTGCTTGCGCCGGTCGTCACGCTTTTCGTCGCAGGCGGCATCGCGCAACGCGCGCGGGCAACAGCGTTCGTCACAGCAGCCGTAATCCTCTGCATCGCATCGATCGTCGCCTGCACCAGGCACTTCCACCAATACTGCGATGAGGAGGACAACGTCTCCGCCCAGCTCGCCCTCATGCACGCAGGCGCGGGCCAGGAAGGAACCGACGAATACACCCCGCGCGACGACGACAACGCCGAAGTGGATCAGGACATGCCGCAGGTGCGGGTGCTCACCAATCCTGGCGCCGAAGAGCCGGACAGCGGCAAGGTGCAGAATCCCGCATACCAGCCCGACCCGGCGGTCGAAGAACACGCAACTATCACGGTGGCAGAATGGTCATCCGAGCACCGTGCCGTCCTGCTCGACACGCCCGCCGCCGGCTACGCCGTCTTCCGCCTCATGGACTACCCAGCCTGGCGCGTCCGGCGCAACGGGGCGGACATTACCCAACGGCCACGACGCGACGACGGCCTGCTCACCATCCCGGTCCCTGAAGGACGCTCGCAAATCGACATCCGCTGGCGCACCACGCCCGACATCTGGATCGGCCGCGCCGTGTCGCTGCTTGGCCTCTGCATCTTCGGCTTCGTCTGGTATCGCGAACGCCGCATCCGCCCGGCACCTACACCGATCTGATGTGATGAGTTGTTGATTTGCACATACTCGTCATCCTGAACGTAACCGAAGGTGGAGTGAGGACCTGATGTATCTTCCGCTCGATATCGCCGCTCAACCAATGAGCTGCGCTTCCGCCGCCGCGTAAACCGTTTTCACAAAGGTACATAGTTTGTCGTAACTGCTCGACGCAGCTTTTTCGTTAAGAAAAGCTGCTCCTCTTAGATGTCGATGAAGTCACAGTATTTGTGAAAACGGTATAGGTCTTGCGAATCCCCTCCGCCAATCCCGTCTTCGCGTGCCAGCCCAGCGCATGCATACGCGACACATCCAGCAGCTTGCGCGGCGTGCCGTCCGGCTTTGTCGTATCGAAGCGCAGCTCGCCCGTAAAGCCAAGCTCGCGCGCCACCAGCTCCGCCAGCTCTCGGATCGTCACATCCTCGCCCGTTCCGATATTGATCAGCGGCGCATGCCCATTCGCATTGTCATGATGGATCAGCGATTGAAATTCGCTCTCCGGAAGCTGCATGAGGAAGACGCACGCCTCGGCCAGGTCCTCGCTGTAGAGTAGCTCGCGCCGCGGCGTGCCCGTCCCCCACACCTCGATGAACTGCCGTCCTGCCACCTTCGCCTCAACTACTTTGCGCATCAGCGCCGGCAGCACATGCGATGTCTTCAAGTCGAAGTTGTCATGCGGGCCATACAGATTCGTCGGCATCGCCGCCAGGTACCGGGTGCCATATTGTCGGTTGTACGACCAGCACATCTCGATACCGGCTATCTTGGCCAGCGCGTACGGCCGGTTCGTCGGCTCGAGCGGGCCGGTCAGCAGAGAGTCTTCGCGAATCGGCTGCGGCGCAAGACGAGGATAGATGCAGCTCGAGCCCAGGAACAGCAGTCGCCGCACACCGGCCTGCCGGCTCGCTTCAATCACGTTTGTCTGCAGGACCAGATTGTCGCGAATGAATTCCGCAGGGTAGGTATCGTTGGCCAGGATGCCGCCCACCTTCGCCGCCGCCAGAAAGACATACTCCGGCCGCTCGGTCGCGAAGAAGGCATCGACTGCCCGCGCATCCAGCAGATCAAGCTCCGCGCGTGTGCGCAGCAGCAGCCGCGCGAAGCCCTTCTGCTTCAGGTATGCCGTGATCGCCCAGCCCACCAGGCCGCGATGGCCGGCCACAAAGATCCTGCTGTCGCGATTCATCGCCTCAGCCTACTCGTGGTAGCGGAATGCATTGAACCCGTGCTTGTGCACCAGTGCATCGCGCTCCGCTTCTTTCAGGTCTTCTGCCACCATCTCGGATACGAGTTCCGCAAAGCCGATGCGCGGCTTCCACCCCAGCTCGCGGTGCGCCTTCGACGCGTCGCCCAGTAATGTCTCCACCTCAGCTGGACGAAAATAACGCGGGTCCACCGCCACAATCACGCGTCCCTCCGTATCGATTCCCTGCTCCTCCGCGCCTTCGCCCTGCCAGCGCAGCCGGATGTCCAACGGCTCCGCCGCGCGCTCCACAAATTCACGCACGCTATATTGCCGGCCAGTCGCAATCACATAATCCCGCGGCTCATCCTGCTGCAGCATCAGCCACATTATCTCCACGTAGTCGCGCGCGTGGCCCCAGTCGCGCTTCGCGTCCAGGTTGCCCAGGTAGAGCCTGTCCTGCAGCCCCACTTTGATGCGCGCCAGCGCTCGCGTGATCTTCCGGGTCACAAATGTCTCGCCGCGTCGCGACGATTCGTGATTGAACAGGATGCCGTTGCACGCATACATCCCGTAAGACTCGCGATAATTCACGGTGATCCAGTACGCATACAGCTTCGCCACGCCATATGGCGAGCGCGGGTAGAACGCCGTCGCCTCCCGTTGCGGCATCTCCTGGACCAGCCCGAACATCTCCGAAGTCGACGCCTGGTAGAACCGCGTCTTCTCCTCCATGCCCAGGGTGCGGATCGCCTCCAGCAGCCGCAGCGGGCCTAGAGCGTCGCTGTTCGCGGTGTATTCCGGCTCCTCAAAGGACACCTTGACGTGGCTCTGCGCCGCCAGGTTGTAAAGCTCGTCCGGCTGCACCTGCTGTAACACGCGGATCAGGCTGGAGGTGTCGGTAAGATCGCCATAGTGCAGCAGCAACTGCTGGTGCTCCACATGCGGGTCCTGATAGAGATGATCGATGCGCGCCGTGTTGAAGAGCGATGTGCGCCGCTTGACGCCATGGACCTGATAGCCCTTCGCCAGCAAAAGTTCCGCCAGATATGAGCCGTCCTGCCCGGTGATGCCTGTGATCAGTGCTTTCTTCATACGTCAGGCATACGGTACCACGCGCGAACAGACGCGTTCTCCGGGGAACCTTGGAACAACACCCGTTCCGACCACCTCATTGCGCATCGGCGGAACGTCGCCTGGCAATAGCGGCCAGCAGTTCCGCTTCGAAGCGCTGCAAGACGCGCTCCCGTCCCAGGTGCTCCACCGCATGCGCGCGCGCCGCAACCCCCAATGCGTGGCGCATCTCCGGCGCGTCCGCCAGCGTGCGCACCGCAGTGAACAACGCCGGCTTGTCCAGCGGCGGCACGGCGACGCCGCATGAACCTAGCGCCAGCGCCACCTGTGTCCCCGCCGCCGCGGTTGCAATCACCGGCCGCCCGCTGGCCAGCATGCCGGTCAGCTTCGACGGCATCACCAGGTCGGCTGCATCCGGCCTCTGCGGCAGCAGATGGATGTCCGCCGCATTCAGCAGATCGTTCAGCCGGTCAAAGGGCTGCAGCGGCAGCATGGTCACATTCGCGGCGCCGCGCACTGCGCCGGCAAGCCGCGGGTGGTACGCGCCGTCACCGCAGAAGACGAAATGAATCTTCGGATCGGGCGCGAACTCCTGCGCCAGCAGCGGCAGTAGCTCCAGTCCCTGCTTCATCCCCATGTTGCCGGCGTACATCAGCACCACGCGGTCCGGTCCCAGGCCAAGCTGGCGGCGCAGTCGGCTTGGACCCTGCTGCGGAGCAATCGCCTCCGTGTCCACCCAGTTGGGAAACATCACCGTCTTCTCGACCGGAATGCCCTTCTCCGGCAGCCGCTGCATCATCTTTTCGGAGACGGTGGAGATGCGGTCGAAGCCGCGCATCGCGCGCCGCTCCAGCTTCTCGGCCAGCCGGTGCGCGCGGCCCTCGCCCTGCAGCAGCCCCAGGCCGAAGGCCGCATCTACCTCAAAGTCCTGAATGTGCAGCCATGCCACCGCTTCGGCCATCCGCGCCGTCGTCACTCCCGCCACCGCCGACATCAGCGTCGGCTCGATCGTCAGCACCACATCCGGCCGCCACTGCGCCTGCGACAGCATGATCGGCAGACTGCTCAGCATGAACGAACCCAGATGCAGCAGACGCGTCCGCCCGGAGGGCCGCCGCGGCACATAAATCGGACAGCGGTACACCCGCACGTCATCCGGCCCGCTGCCCGCCTCCGTCTTGTAGCTCCATGCGCGGTAGTCCGTGCGCACCCGCCACGCCGGGTAGTACGGCGGCGCCGTCACTACGCGCACACCATGCCCTCGCGTCGCCAGCCACTCCGCTAACTCGCCCGAGTACTTCCCGATACCCGTCAGTTCCGGTGAGTAATTGATCCCATGCAGCAGGATGCGCAAGAAAGAATGGTCCTTTCTCCGGATCGTTTCAGTCTCGGAGCAAAGGCAAGCATACTTGATCGATCCATGCGTCTTCCTCAACATCCGCACGCGGTATCACGAAAGCAAAACACCAGCGGAAGCTCAGGTATGATGAGCCCAATGCAGACCGACATTCGCGCACTGCTGGAGAGCGGTGCGGCACGCACAGACCAGGCGTTGCAGCGCCTGCTTCCCTCTTCCGACCAAGTACCTGTCTCCATCCATCGCGCGATGCGGCACAGCGTCCTCGCCGGCGGCAAACGCCTGCGTCCCATCCTGTGCATGGAAGCAGCGCGCATGGTAGCTAACAAGGGAGCCTATCCCGCGGGCGTGGAAGATCTCGGCTCGGCGATCGAGATGATCCACACCTACTCGCTCATCCACGATGACCTGCCCGCGCTCGATAATGACGATCTGCGTCGCGGCAAGCCTACCTGCCACGTTGTCTACGGCGAAGCCATCGCCATCCTCGCCGGCGACGCGCTCCAGACTCTCGCATATTCCGTGCTGGGCTCGCTGCGCTGTCCGCCCGATGCCGCGATCCGCATCGTGCAGCTCGTCGCCGAAGCCACCGGCACCGTCGAAGGCATGATCGGCGGCCAGGTGCTCGATCTCGAAGGCGAGCACTCGCAGCCCACCGAAGCCTCTGTACTGGCTATTCATCGCGCGAAGACCGGAGCACTCATCCGCGTCAGCATCGTCAGCGGCGGCGTCTTCGCCGGAGCAAACCCGCAGCAGGTCGCAGCCCTCACTACCTTCGGCAGCAAGGCCGGGCTGGCCTTTCAAATCATCGATGATGTGCTCGATATGACCGGCGACGCCGCATCGCTCGGCAAGACCGCCGGCAAGGATGCGGCCAGCAGCAAAACAACCTGGCCGGCGGTGCGCGGCATTCCCGCCTCCACCGCGGACGCACAACGGCTCATCGAAGAAGCCTTCACCGAATTAGCCATCTTCGGAGAACAAGCCGAGCCGCTCAAGGCCGTTGCCCGCTACCTCATCGAGCGCACAAGCTGATCGCCGAGACTCCACTGCGGTGTGATCTTGAGTGAGCGAAGGACCTAGTGTCTACATGCGTTGCCGCCAAAGTGGGTGTCCCCGCGTCCCTCTGTCGGGACATCGGAAATCAGCCCGGTCACCCACACCGTGAACGTGAGCGACCAAAGGAAGCGAACCCCACAATATGCGCCATAGGCGCAATCGCCTCGGACGGCGAGTCCGCGCTAGCCCCGCGCCTGCTGCCGGACCACGCGCCGAATGCGATCGCCCTGCTCGGCCAGGTCCTGCACAAATCCCTCGAAGCGCCCCAGCGCCTCCTGCGCCGTCTGGATATAGTCGGGCAGATTGTCCCATAGCTCGCGCACTGCATCCGACTCTTCCAGCAGCGCCACCAGCGATCCTGCCGCCGTCACCGCCAGCCCGGCCCTGCGGCGCCCGGTCGCCAGCAGCACGGCGCCCGTCAGCAGCGACCCGGCAGCAAGGCCGCGCGTCCACGCGGTCGCCCCGCCCGGCAGGTTGTCGTCCAGAGAATCCCTCAGTCGTGCCGCCATTTTGTTCAATTCCCTCGCCATGGATCTTCAGTCCTTCCTCGTTTGATCTCGCGGCGCTGAACACGCCGAGACGATCTCCGCTGGCCCACGGCATCAGGAAACATGCTTTGATCCCGCGGCCCGGCTCACTGATGGGATGCAGCGCAGTCCGCGGCGGCCACCTCCGCGCAGCAAACGATCAGTCCAGGTCGAAATCCCGCAGCGGCTTGCCCGTCGTCGGATCGTCCTTGGCGCGCTTCATCGCCTCGGCAAAGCGCCGCTCCATCACGTCCTTCTTATTGCGCTCCGTCTCCATCGATTGCCGGAAGAGGCTCTCCTTGCGCTCCTCCTGATCGCGCATCGCGCGTGCCGCTCCCTCGAAGTCCTCGAAGGTACGCTTGCGCGGCGCTGATTTGTGCCCGATGACCGAGCGCGTCTCCGGATCCACCTTCAGGATCGCCCCGCAGTCCGGGCAGGTCACTTCGAATGCGCTCATCTGCTTCGCCATGGCTACCCATTGTAGCGGCAAGCCGGCACCGTTGGCGCGTGAGGAATCGCAACGGTGCTGCGCCCACCTTGGTCACCCCGACCACAGGCGCGAAGCGGAGGGGTCTGCTGTTCCCAAACGTCTGCTGTTTCCAAACGCTTTGGAGCGGCCGGGTGCCCCCGACATCTCGCCGAGATGTGGGATTCTCCATCTCTACAGCGGCAACACCTTATGTCCCGGACAAGAATCGCTCGCCGCCTCAACCAGCATTTCCAGCAGCCCCTCGCCCTGCATGGCCACAAAGTACATCCCGGCCACTGCCCGCTCCTGCAAATGCCCGCCCGGATAGAGCGCCTGCGTAATCGCCTGCGCATGGCGCGCCAGGCTCGTCTCTTTTTCCAACTGATACCGCGCCGCCAGTCGTCGCAGCCGGTTCATCTGATAGCGCATCTTCGACGCTGCCGTCGTCGCGGCGCGCCCCAGCCCGGCATCCATCTGCGCCATCCATTCGGTCACGGCGGTCAGTTCGCCGTCGAGCGTGTTCCCTGCCTCGGCCAGCTTCCGCTTGCCCTCGATCGGCATAGCGCGCGCTGCCAGCCGCTGCGCCAGCCCATCTGCACTGGTCAGGGCATCCGGCAGCCGCACCTCATGGCGCTCCATCACCGTCCGAATCTTCGGCTCAACCAGCGTCGCCGAGAGGCGCGGAAGCAGCGCCGTCGCCCGCCCCAGAATCCGCCGGTAGAGCACCTCCGACTGCGCGAAATACGCAATCTCCGCCGGCCCCGCCACGTACGCTGAGGTGGGTAGGACGGCATCCTGAAAGACCGGACGTAGCAATGCATTCGGACTACATCGTTCAGGTGTCGCTTGAACTATCTCCAGCAGCTCTTCGGAGGAATATCGCCGTCCCCCGGCCTTCCATTGCATTCCACCGTTCGCCTTAACCCGCCGCAGCGGCAGCCGCGCTTTCGTCGTCTCGTCGATCAGGAACAGCAGGCTCGACTGCTCCCCCACCTTCACCTGCGCGTGATATCTGCGCTCCACCAGCAGCGTGTCGCGTTCCACCAGCGCCCGATGCAGCCCATCCGCCTCGCGTATCGCCTGCTCCAGCACCTTCGCGCCCAACGCATGGAAGCCGCTGCTTGCCGCATCGATCACGACCAGACCCCAGCGCGCGAAGAGCCGTGCCATCAGGCTGCCAAACGCCCCCGCAAGCGTCGCCTCCGGCCGGTAAGCCTCACGCAACAGTGCGGTCAGGGCACTCGTACCGAGCAGCCCCTCAACCTCCGTCAGCGCCGTCTCAATGCGCGCTCCCAACCGTATCCCGCCCACTGGCACCGCAACCTCCGGCGGCGGCCCGATCGATATCGTCCGCAAACCATCACGATCCGGCAGGCCCACCTCGGCAACCTCCGCGAAGTCGTGGTCCTCACTCGCCAGCCAGAAGACCGGCACCGTATCGAAGCCCGCCGCAGTCGCCTCCCGCGCCCGCGCAATCGCTGTCGCTGCCTTCAGCAATGTGTAAAGCGGCCCTCCGAAGAGCGCCACCTGCTGCCCCGTCACCACCGCCGATGCTCCCGCACGCAATCGCTCGATATTCTCGGCCGTCGCCGTACCGCCGCCGAAGCCCTCGTTCTGCTCCGCCAGCAGATCCGCCAGCCGCGCACGATGCTCCGCGCTCAGCTTGCGCCCCTGGGAGATCCAATCCTTGCTCGCCGCCGCAGTGGAATAGAACGGCGTCAGCGGCTCGGCGCTCTCCGTGTAGTCCAGAAAGAGCCGGCTGCTGTGCGGCACGATCGAGCTGGGGTAACACTCCGCTTCCACTGCGTCTCCTCAATGCCGCTTCACATGCTTGCTTCGATTGTCTACCGAATCAGCGTGCAGCGCCGCCTGGATCGCTCGACGATCTGCCGATGGCAGATCCACCGCCGCAAGCCGAGCGAGCGCGTCATACACGTGTGCCACTAACGGATGCCCGGCCAGCGCCTCGCGATGCAGTTTGACGGTGGCCGCATCCCCACGCGCCAGCGGCCCGCTGAAGCTTCGCGCCAGTCCCAACTTTTCGACATTTGCCACCGTCCGAGCCGCCATCGGTCCCAGCAGCGCCAGCGCCTCCTTCTCCGCAATCCCGGTCTCACCCATCGCACGCACACCTGCAGCCAGCGTAGCCACCAGCAGCGGCGAGCCGAACATCGCCCCTGCGTGATACATCGCCTTGCCCCTGCCATCGATCGCAAAGGGCCTGCCGCCCAGCCGCCGTACCAGGGCGAACAGTTCTCTGCGCGTCTGCGCCTCTGCCGCTTCCACGCCGAAGCGCGTCCCCCTCAGCGCGACAACACGCCGCGTCGGAAAGCTCATCATGGGATGCAACGAAGCCGTCTGCGCGCCCGCGCGCTCGGCAGCAGCAAGGGCACCGCGATCCAGCGCGCCGCTCGAGTGCAACACCACCTGCCCGCGCAAATCCTTCCCTTGCAAATGACGGCGCTCGCCAACAATCCACTCCGCCGCGCTCGCAATCGCAGCATCCGGCACGCACAGCCAAAGCACCCGCGCATCCAGCTTTGGAAGAGGCCGTCTCGCACCAGAGCTGCGCCGCTGTGCATGCACACGTTCGGCGAGCAGACCGGCAGCATCAAGCGCCGCAGCAAGCGACGTCCCCCAGTTCCCCAACCCGATCACCGCCACGCCGTGCCGCGCGCTCATCGCCTCCGCCTAGTCACATCTCTCATGCGACAGGATGGTACCGTAATGAGAAAAAGGGAAACGATGGCAACGAAGAAGAAGAGCGCGGCAAAAAAGCAGCAACCCGACCGTACCTATCCCAAGGGCGTCGAAGTCCTATCCTCCAAGGTCACCTTCGAAGGCCCGGTCTTCCGCGTCGTCACCGATGAAGTTCGCGAGCCCGGCGGCGAATCCCATCGCCGCGATGTCGTGCGCCATCCCGGCTCGGTCGTCGTCTTCGCTGTCGATGATGCAAAGAGCAAACGCGATCCCCTCATCCTGCTCGAGCGTCAGTACCGCCACGCTGCCGGCCAGTACCTCTACGAAGTTCCCGCAGGCAGCCTCGACCCTGGCGAAGATCCGTTAGCCGGCGCGAAGCGCGAGCTGCTCGAAGAGACCGGCTACAAAGCGAAGCACTGGTCGAAGCTCGTGCGCTTCTATGCGAGCCCCGGCTTTCTCGGCGAGTGGATGCAGGTCTTTCTCGCCGAAGGACTCACGCCCGGCGATGCCGAACCGGAAGACGATGAGCAGATCGAGCTCTTCGCCGTCCCCTTGAGCGAGCTGCTCCGCGAGATCGAAGCAGGCGGCATTCACGACGGCAAGACCATCGCCGCAACCCTGCTCTACGAGCGCGTGCGTAAGCAGCGCCAGCGCGCTGAGCGGGCCGCCGCACGTGCCGGTCGCGGGTAACCTCACCTCTTTCTTCACAGTTTCCTTAGGTACCCCGCTCACATTTTTTTGCAAACCAAACCCACTCTCATTGCGTCACTACAGGAAGGCAGGCTGGGTCAACACCCGTCCTTGAGCGAAGCACAAAATATGTTCGGTAACGACTGGAGATGGACGCCGACGTTCTTTCAAGGAACAGCGGCACATCGCCAACTCTGAACCGGGCGCAGCATTTGTGCTCTCGCTCGAATCTGCTCTGAAGTGAGGTAACCGACACGTGTCCCAGTACAGAGGCAAGGTGAAGTGGTTCAACAATGCGAAGGGCTACGGTTTCATCGGCAGGGATGATGGGCCCGACGTCTTCGTCCATTACAGCTCGATACAGCTCGATGGCTACAAGAGTCTCAAAGAGGGAGACGAAGTCGAGTTCGATATCATCCAGGGGCAGAAGGGACCGCAGGCGGACCAGGTGCAGCGCACCCAGACCGCAGCCTGAACCGACCCGTCAACAAGTCAGAACAGCCCGATAGAGCATTTTCGGTAATACTGCGGTCAGAGAAGATTCACTCGGTGTGGCTTTTCCTTTGAGAAAAGCCACGAGAGCGGTCGCTGGACCATCTACACCTATACCGAAAATGCTCTAGCCGTGTGTCTATCGGGCTCTCTACCCTGCACAAGCCTCCGTCGCACGCATCGGCCCTCCCGGTTGCGTTACATTGCTGAAAGGCGAGCTGTCTCGTTCTGAGAGCCCGTCCCGCACGCAATGGAAAATCGCGCCATCGCACAACTGCTCGCGGAAACCGCCGATCTGCTTGAGATCAGCAGCGGCGATCCCTTCCGTATCCGCTCCTACCGCCGCGCCGCCGAAGCCGTCGAGCAGAGCACCATCCCGCTCTCCACCATCGCCGGCGACCCCAAGCGCCTGCTCGAAATCCCCGGCATCGGCAAAGGCATGGTCGCGAACATCCAGTCGATCGAGCAGCACGGCTCCATGCCGCTGCGGGATGAACTCCTCACCCGCTACAGGCCCACCATGCTCGAGCTGCTCAAGCTTCCCGGCATGGGCCCGAAGACCGTCTCTCTCATCTTCGAGGCCACCGGCGTCACTACCGTCGATGACCTCGCCGTCGCCATCGACGAAGGCCGTCTCGCCAACCTGCCGCGCGTCGGCGACAAGCTCATCCAGAAGCTGCGCAAAGGCATCGACGAATACCGCAAGAACACCGGCCGCTTCCATCTGGACGACGCGGAGATCGCCGCCGAACGCCTCACCCTCTATCTCAAGGACTTCGCCGGCATCGAAAGCGTCACGCCCGCCGGCTCGCTTCGCCGTGGCCGCGACACCGTCGGCGATCTCGATATGCTCGTCACCGGCCCCGCCTGCGAAGAAGACACCGTCTCCGCCGCCGTCGAATACACCGCCGCCTATCCGCCGATCGCGGAGCTGATCGCGAAGGGACAGAACAAAGTCAGTTTCAGGTTGCGAAGCGGTTTACAAATCGATGTCCGTCTTCTCCCCCGCGCCTCCTTCGGCGCAGCGCTGCAATACTTCACCGGCTCCAAGATGCACAACGTCACCGTGCGCCAGCGCGCGCTCAAACGCGGCTACACGCTCAGCGAGTACGCGCTCGCCCGTCTCGATGACGGAACGCAGATCGCCGCCGCGACCGAAGAAGACGTCTACCACGCCCTCGACCTCGACTGGATTCCGCCCGAGCTGCGCGAGAACTGCGGCGAGATCGAAGCCGCCGCCGCCCACACGCTCCCGCGCCTCATCGAAGAGAAGGACATCCGCGGCGACGTCCACATGCACACCGTCGCGACTGACGGCAAGAGCACCATTCGCGAGATGGCCGAGGCCGGCCTCGCCCACGGCTACGAGTACATCGCCATCACCGATCACTCGAAGAATCTCGCGATGACCTTTGGCCTCGACGACGAGCGCGCGCTCGAGCACATCCGCGCCATCCGCGAAGTCGACGCAGAGATGGCCGGCAAGATCCGCGTCTTCGCCGGCATCGAAGTCGACATCCTCGGCGACGGCGCGCTCGATCTCTCGGACCAGGTGCTCGCCCAGATGGATGTCGTCATCGCCAGCGTGCACTCGCTCTTCAGCCAGCCGCGCGAGGAGATGACCGCGCGCATCCTCCGCGCCATCGAGAATCCATACGTGCGCATCCTCGGCCATCCCACCGGCCGCAAGCTGCTGCAGCGCGACGCCTACGACCTCGATCTCCCCGCCATCCTGAAGCGCGCCGCCCAGCTCGGCGTCGCGGTCGAGCACAACGCCGACCCCAACCGCCTCGATCTCTGCGACCGCGACCTTCGCATGGCCAGGGAATGCGGCTGCCGCGTCGTCATCAACACCGACGCGCACCATGTCTCCGCGCTCGAAAAGATGCGCTACGGCATCCGCCAGCTACGCCGCGCCTGGCTCACGCCGGAAGACGTGCTCAACACCCGCAGCGCAAACGACTTCCTTGCCGCCCTCCGTCCCCGGCCCTGAGGCATAAATTCATCGACGGCTCGCTTACGCGCATGTTCTAATGCACTCCCCTAAACAAGTAAGGGTCCGAGGTACGTATGCGCTGCCGCATCGCTATGGTCGTCGCCTGCTGTCTGCCGCTCTTCTGCCTGCCACTCTTCTGCGTTGCACAGCAGAAGTCCGAGATCACTCCCGACCGCGTACAGGCTGCGCTTGCACAGCTCGATCCCTACATTCGTTCCGCGATGGGCAAGACCAAAGTTCCCGGCGCAGCCGTCGCCGTCATCTACAAAGACCAGGTCGTCTTCCTCCGCGGCTACGGCATCCGCAAAGTCGGGGAGTCGGCGCAGATCGATCCCGACACCGTCTTCGAACTCGCTTCCGTCTCCAAGCCCATTGCTTCCACCGTCCTCGCGTCGCTGGTCGGCGAAGGAAAGATTAGCTGGGACGACCACGTCGTCGACCTCGAACCCGGCTTTCAGCTCTCCAGTCCGGAGACCACACGCGAGGTCACCATCCGCGACTTCCTCTCCCACCGCAGCGGCCTCGCTACCTCGTCTGGCGATGTACTGGAAGACCTCGGCTACTCGCGCCCGGAGATCCTCTACCGCATGCGCTATCTGCCACTGCCGGGCCAGTTTCGCAAAACATACGCCTACAGCAACTTCGGCTACACCACCGCGGCCATTGCGGCCGCCACAAAAATCGGCAAGCCATGGGAGACGATCGCAGAAGAGCAGCTCTACGCTCCCCTCGGCATGACCTCCACCAGCTCGCGCTTCTCCGATTACGAAAACCGCACCAACAAAGCCGCGCTCCACATCATGGTGGACGGTCAGCCCTACAACCGGTTCGTGCGCGACGCGGATGCGGAATCGCCCGCCGGTGGAGTGAGCTCCAGCGCCCGCGATCTCGCTCAGTGGGTCCGCCTGCAGCTCGACGGCGGCAAGTGGAATGGCAAACAACTCATCGACGCCAATGCGCTGGAGGAAACGCACAAGCCTCAGGTCTGTCGCGTCGCTGCCGATCCGGCAAAGCCCGACGCCTGCCCTGGCGACCAATACTACGGCTTAGGCTGGAACACCGGAAAAGATGCGCATGGCCAGATCGGCCACAGCGGCGCCTTTAGTCTCGGAGCCTCTACTGCCGTCTACATGATTCCTGACGAGCACATCGGCGTCCTCGCTCTCACCAACAGCTCGCCGCTCGGCCTGCCGGAGTCGATCTGCCTCACCTTTCTCGACTATCTGCACTACGGCAAGCAGCAGCGAGACTATCTCCCGCTCTTCGCGGGCGTGATGCAGCAGATGATGGCCGAGGCGGAGGGTGCATCGCCGAACTACGCAACGCTGCCGCCTCCAAAAAATCCCGCAGCCGCTAAACCACTTAGCACCTATCTCGGCAAATACTCCAACGAATACTTCGGCACGCTGGAAGTCTCGCTTGAAAACAACCGTCTCATCCTCCGCCTTCCGCCGCGCGGAGCCTACTACGAGCTCACTCACTGGGATGGCGACACCTTCACCTATCATTCCGCTACTGAAAACATGGCGGCGGGGCGCCGCGGCGCCAAATTCTCTCCGGACAAACATCAGGTGCTGATCGAAGACCTCGCGCTCGAGCACAACTCCGTCTTCACCCGAATCCAATAACCCAACACTCTCACTGCAGCTTCGCGTACTCCGCTTTCGCTTCCTTGAGAATGGGAACATCCGGGTCGGCATCTTTCCAAAGAGCGAAGAATTCCTCGTAAGCCGCCTTCGCCTTGGCGGGATTGCCGGAAAGCGCATACGCGCGGGCAAGCTGCAGCCGCGCCAGCGACGCGAGCACAAAATTCTGCACGATTCCCGGATGATCCAGAAACTTCCGGAACTCATTCGCCGCCGCCGGACCGTTCTTCTGCGCAAGATACGCCAGCCCGCGAATGTACGGCGGATACATCAATGTCACAATACCCGTGTCGGGTTGCCCGCCCAGTTCATACGGCAGAGCGGGCTCGAGTCCTGTGATCGCCCGGTCCGGCGCATTCTGCGCCATGGCGATCGATCCCTCGATCGCCGGAAACCAGTAGACCTTCAGGATGGTATTCAGCGGATCGGAGTTCTTCAGCGCCTCCAGTATGGCCGATGCTTGCGCCGTGTCGCCGGCGCGCGCTAGCGCCAGCGCGGCCATCACTCTTACGTCGCGTCCAGGCGACAGGGCTAACGCACGCTTGACAATCTGCCGGGCAGCCGCGGCATTGCCCAGCTCTGCCTCGCGCAGTCCTTGAAAGACCAGATACCCCGCCGCCGACTCCTTATCATCCATACGAACCGCCGAGTCCGCTGCCTGCCGCGCAAGGTCGCGCGCTTTTCCCAGGCGCCCGTGGTACGCCTCGGTATCGGCTTCGATGTTCAGCATCTGGTCTTCTTCACCGGGACGCCCCGCCGTCCAGGCCACCTCGCGCTCCATCTCCGCTGTATCTCCAGACAGAAATGCCACGGAATATAGGCCCGCTCTGATAATGAAGGCGTCGAAGTTCTTCTGCTGCGCCTGCTCGAGCGTCTGCCGCGCATCTTTCAGCCGATTGACACTGATGTAAAGCGCGGCGAGATTCGAATAGCCGGCGATGGTTGGTTCCAGCTCCTGTGCCCTCCGGGTTTCTGCGATCGCTTTGTCATACTGCCCCAACGTCGTATAAAGCACACCCAGATTTCCATGCGGCACCGAATTCCGAGGATAGCTCTTCGCCCAGAGTTCATAGGCCTCCATAGCCTTCTCCAGCTCGCCCGTCACGAATTGAAAATAGAACGCAGAGATGCGGTACTTCTCGCGGTTGCTCACCCGGTCGCGCAGCTCATAGGCCTTCTTGCCGTACTCCATCGCAAGGCTTGCCTGCCCCAGGTTCGAATACGCAACCGCCAGCCCCGCATAGGCCATCGCGAAGTTGGGATCGAGCTCGATAGCGCGCCTCATGAACGGAATCGACTCCGCGTCTCCCCTGGTGCGCTCCGTCGTGATGCCGAGGCTGTACGCCTTCAGCGCCTCAAGCGATGGCGTCGTCGCCTCCACCGGCACATCGAACTTCTGCACCGACGCCAGCGATTCACCCAGCCGCGTGCGTATCGCCGCCGCCGCTGTATCCAGCGCCTTCAGCACATCTTCCTTGCTATTCGCTTCGGCGCGTTCGTTGGCCAGCGAGTCCCCGGTGCCGCAGGCATTCGCCTCCAGCCCGATCACATACTGCCTCCCCAGTTTCGACACTGAGCCCGACAGAATTGCTTTGCTCCCTGTGCGCAGGCATAGCTCGCGGGCCAGGTCAGGCGTAACGTGCGCCGTGGGGGGCTGCCCCATCAGCTTCAGTGTGTCCGCGATCTTTCGATCAGTCAGGATATTCATGAAGGGGGACTGTTCCAGGTCCACCGCAAGCGCCTGCTTCAGCGTGCCGTCAAAGACCGGATCGCCGGTGGAGTTCGCGAAATCCGTCACAACCACGGTGTCCTTCTCTGCGAGTGGTGCCACATTTGCCGCGGGCTTTCTCGATCGCCAAAGCCACAAGCCGATCGCCGCGGCAATCACCACCATCGTCACGAGCAGCCACGTCTTCCAGCGTGAAGCCGGCGATGCGATGGCCGCAGCAGCAGCAGAACCGGAAGGAAGCGCCGCATCGAAGCTGCCGGAAGGTGGCGTGGGAGGCAAGGCCGCACCGGCGCCATTCGCCGCCGCCGAGCCCGCCGAAGCGCCCTGCCGCGACTCTATCTCCCGCCTCAGCCGCTTCAGGTCAGCGCGCAGCTCTGCCGCGCTCTGGTAACGCAGGTCGCGATCCTTCTCCAGCGCTTTCTCGATAATCTCTTCGAGCTTCGGCGGCACGTCGGGATTGAGCCGCGTTGCCGGAACCGGATCGTACACCAGGATTCCGCTATAGATCACCGCGGAGCTCGCACCGCGGAACGGCAGCGACCCCGTCGCCATCTCATACAACACCGTGCCAAACGAGAACAGATCGCTCCGCGCATCCAGCGGCTCGCCCCGCGCCTGCTCCGGCGACATATAAGCGACCGTACCCAGCGTCGATCCAGGACTCGTCAGGTGCGACTCGTCCATGGTTTCGTTCGCGCTGTTCCCCGCTCCCGCCGCAACCGAAGAACCCGCCCCACGCACGACCTTCGCCAGCCCGAAATCCAGAATCTTCGCGTGGCCGCGCGCGGTCACAAAGATATTCGCCGGCTTGATGTCGCGGTGCACGATCCCTTCCGCGTGCGCCGCCTCCAGCGCATCGGCAATCTCGATCGCCAGCGCCAGCAACAGCCGCGTCTCGAGCGGCTTCTCTGCGATCTGGTGCTTCAGCGTCAGGCCATCTAGAAACTCCATGGCGATGAATGCCTCGCCATCCTCCTCGCCAATGTCGTAGATCGTGCAGATGCCAGGATGATTGAGCGCAGACGCCGCCTGCGCCTCCCGCTGAAAGCGGGCAAGAGCTTGCGGATCACGCGCAACATCTGTGGGCAGGAACTTGAGCGCCACGAAACGCCGCAGCCGCGTGTCCTCGGCCTTGTACACCACGCCCATGCCGCCACCGCCCAGCTTTTCGAGGATGCGGTAGTGCGAGATGGTTTGGCCGGTCAACGACGAAGGCTCACTTGGGAGGGGGCGCCGTTATCGTATGTGGCCGGCCTGTGCAAGTCAATGCACGGTACCCGCCATGCACATGCACGGAAGCTTGCCTTCCAGAGCACCTCTTGCCCTCCGATACAATCGACGCCGGACGCACACCATGGAAAAACTCCCGAATATCAAAACTCTATTCGTCGCCGGATTCGGCCCGATCGTTCGCAATCGAGCAGCCAGCCGGGAGTTCTATGAGAAGATTCTCGGCATTCCGTTCAAGGAAGAAGAGGGCGGTTATCTTCATACCGAGTCGCTGGATGGAGCAAAGACCTTCGCCCTCTGGCCGCTGGAGCACGCAGCTCTGTCCTGCTTCGGTCAGGAGTCCTGGCCGGCCGATCTTCCTGTTCCCTCGGCGTGGCTCGAGTTCGATGTCGACAACGTGGAGAGCGCAACCGCCGAGCTTGAATCCCGCGGTTATCGCATGCTCGTCAAAAACAAGCAGGAACCGTGGGGTCAGACCGTGACTCGTTTCCTGTCACCTGAAGGATTATTGATCGGGATCACCCTCACACCCTCGATGCGCAAGCAGGCCTAGCTCACGACTCCCACGCACGCAGCCGCGGCACCCATCGCCGGACATTCCTGCAGTACTCCTCGTAGTCTGCGCCGAACTTCCTGCGCAGTGTTGGCTCCTCGTACAGCAGCACAAACAAAGCTGTGCCCAGCGCGGCAGCGCACACAACCACAATGGCAGTCAGGCTCGCTCTTCCGAAGACCACCCACAGCCCTATCCAGCCCACGAAGAATCCCACGTACATCGGATTCCGCACGTAGCGATAGAAGCCCACCACCACCAGCTTCCTTGGCGGAACCATCGGCGCCGGCGTTCCCCGCCCCGTCCATCCGAAATCCCACACACAGCGCAGCGCCACGGCAAATCCCAGCACCGACGGCACTGCCGCCAACCAGCGCCATCGCGCCGCGCCTGCCGTCTCAACATGAAACCCCAGCCACGAAGGCAGCAGCCAGAACCACAGCGCAAAGAACGCAGCGCCTACAGCAAGCGACGCGACCGCCACCGGCCACCGCTCACCACGACCCCAGCCTCCGGCAACGCCAGCCGCTCCGGTCGTCATCGCACGCGCCTCCCAACCACGCCGAAGTATGATCCCTATGGTTCAGTCCCGGCAAACGCGGAGCAAGGAAAGTACTTTTGGTGCGCATCGCGTCTCACATCGCGCGCAGCGTAGTATCGCAAACCCTTGCGATAGCCGCGTTCGCCGCGTGTCTGCTGGCCGGCGAAGCTCGCGCGCAACCTGCCCCGGCTCCGTCCCCGCCGCTACATCAAGATCGGCCACAGCCGGATCAGCCACAGCAGGATCGAAGCTTCTATCTCGGCACATCCGTCGCTCACCCGGAAGATCTCTCCGGGGTGTGGGAGGCGCCGGATGGCCATGGTGGCGCGGTCGGCATCCACCTCACCCTCGACACCACCGCACCCGTGGACGCAACCACGCTCGCCGGCGTCACGCAGTCGTGGCTCGGCCTGCAGGTGGGCCTCTATCACCGTTCCGGAGCGGAGATCGAACTCGGCGAAGAAAACAGCTTCAGTGATTCGCCGCGCGGCGGTGGCGTGCGCTACGCAGAAGGCCGTCTCACCCTGCATGCGCCCGGGAATGCGTCCGGATACGATCTCGACCTTCGCCGCATCCCGGGAGACAAATGGACAGGCCGCTTTCACCGCGGAGACTTCGATGCCGTGGTCACCCTGGCCCGCCCCACCCTGCAAACAGATTCGGATCAGCCTTCATCCACACAGCCATGGTTCGTCGGAAGCTGGAGCACGTCATCCGCAGCCGGCATCACCTGTCTTCACATCGCCCAGCAATCTCCCACGGCATTCATCGCATGGTCGGATACGCTGCTCGCATGGGGCTCCGTGCGCTTCGCACCGCAGGTTCCGAAGCCTCCCTACTCCTGGGAGCACTACGGCGATCTGGTGAAAATTCACTCAACGCAGAGCGGCAATCCGTCGATCGAGCTTGGCGCCTATAGCGCTCTCTGCTGCTCCCACACCTTCCACGCCACGCCCGCCGATCACGGCGAAACGATGAAGGCAGACTGGCCCGCCGGCCCCAACCAGTCTCCGCATAAATCCAGATGGACAAAGATGCCCGGAAACACCTGCATCCCTCCGGCTGCATCCCGAGCGGCACCATAAGCGCCCTCAACTCCGCGAAGCGCAGACCCTCACTCGTTGGCGGACGAAAAAAGCCGAGCCCCCGGCCGCCGGGAACTCGTCGATCCCGCTCCGGCGGATAACGGAGCTATGGGATGCGATAAGCGTCAACCGGCAGCCGAGGGCTCGGGTCGGAGCAGAGGACCGGACCTACTGTGTTGCGGTCACCGTGTGATGCTCCATCTGCGCCGACTGCACCGGCGGATGGTGGCTTTCGAGGAAGTTTGCAATGTCGTGCTGGAAGTTCGGGCTGTTCGCCGGGATCGTCATCAGTGCCGGCAGACCGGGGAAGAGCTCGCCCAGCGCCTTCACCAGCATCCCGTGCTCATCCAGGTAGAAGCGCGACAGCACCGTCTCCTCGTGCGTGCTCTCGTCGAAGGAGAGCGTCTCCCACACCCACGAGAGGTGCGACGCATTGGGCACGCCATGCTTCTCCGCCGTCTTGCGCATCGCATCCAGCTCTGCGCCCGGCTTCAGGTGCGAGCACACCGAAACCACCACTCTGCCGTTCGAGAAATACGTTTTGTCGATATCGCTCGCGATAAAGTGCGCGGCCAGCGGCGACTGACCCACAAAAATCGAGGAGACAGGACGGCCGAAGACGCTGCGCACGGCCACCGGCAGGTCCGAAATTGGTGTCACCTGGCAGGCGCCTCCATTGAAGGCCTGCATCACAACCTTCTCGCCCAACGAAGGCATGCTCATCAGCGTGTCGAAATCGAGGCTCGCACCCTGCAAACTGGGAGTCTGCGCAGAAGCGGTGAGCCCGGCAAGCATTACCAAAGCGGTCAGAGTCTTCATACGTCCACCTCGGTGCCAGAATGGCGTCCCCTCCCACTTTGGGCAAATTACCGGGGTAATTTGCCTCCCGCCTTCGTCCGCCCCGTGCACCCCGAAGGTGTCATAAATCAAACGGCCTGTTCGATGCCTTCGCAAGTGAAGCTATCGGACGTGGAATCATTGGAGTGCAGACAGTTCTGCACCAGCAGCGTGCAGCCTGGACGCCGCTCTGCATTTCCCATGCCGCGCCTTCCGCCACACATGACTTCCGTACCGTAAAGCTCGCCTTCCTGGCCTGATCCAAAGGCCAGCCCTGCCGACCTCTGCGCACCACATCGTGCCCGCACCCTCCAGCATCCCCCACCTCAACATGCCGTACAGTACGACCATGCACGTCCCGGGCAATTCTCCCCTCAGCCGCCTGCTCATCGCCGCCGTCCTCGTTGCCTCACCGGCATTCGCCGGCCAATCCGATCCCGCCTCGCTGGTCAACCCGTTCATCGGCACCACCAATGGCGGCAATGTCTTCCCCGGCGCCACCATGCCCTTCGGCATGGTGCAGTTCAGCCCGGAAGCCACGCCGGTGAACGCGAAACGCATGATCGCCGCGCCGGGCGGCTACGAGTACCGCGCGAAGCAGATTCGCGGCTTCAGCCTCACCAACGTCGAAGGATGGGGCTGCGCCGGCGGCGCCGGCGACATCCCGCTGATGCCCATCACCGACCCCGTCACCGTCTCGCCCTCTAAAGATTTCCGACACAACTACGCTGCGAGCTTCACCCACGCCAACGAAACGGCCGAACCCGGCTCCTACCGGGTCAAGCTCGGCAACGGAGTCCAGGTTGCGCTCGCCGCCGCCACGCGCATGGGCGCCGCCAGCTTCACCTTCCCCGCCGGCAAGCCCGCCCGCATCCTCATCCGCACCTCCGACTCCGAAGTCGGATCCACCGCCGCCCGCACCCGCATCGACCGCGCCGCCCAAATCGTCACCGGCTCGGTGACAAGTGGAAACTTCTGCGGCTATATCGGTACGGAAGACCGCCGTCCCTACTACACCCTTTATTTCGTCGCGAAGTTCGACCGCCCCATCACAGAGACCGGCGCGTGGAAGGACCTGACCGTCACTCCGGGCGCCACCACCGCCGAAGGCGGCACCGGCTTCGGCCCCAAAGGCTTCCCCGAAGCCGGCCATGGCTCCGGCGTCTGGGTAGGCTTCGGCTCCGGGGGCGAAGTCCGCCTCCGCGTCGGCATCTCCTACGTCAGCGAGGCTAACGCCCGCGCCAATCTCGATGCCGAAAGCGTCGCAGCCAAAACGTATGAGCAGGTAGCGGCCCGCGCCCGCGCGGCGTGGAATAAGCAGCTCTCGCAGATTGAGATCGAAGGCGGGACCGACGAGCAGCGCCGCGTCTTCACCACCGCCCTCTACCACGCCACCATGACCCCCACCACCTACAGCGACGTCAACGGCGAATATACCGGGATGGATCACAAGCTCCATCACATCGTCCCCGGCCAGTCCGTCGAGTACGCCAACTTCTCCGGCTGGGATGTGTATCGGTCACAGTTCCAATTGCTCACCTGGCTCAATCCCAGGCGCGGCAGCGACATCGCGCAGAGCCTCTATAACCAGTCGCAGCAGGACAACGGCCGCTGGGACCGCTGGACCCATCTCAGCGGCGCAACCCACGTCATGAACGGCGACCCCGCCGCCCCCGCCATCGCGGACATTTATGCGTTCGGCGGCCGCGCCTTCCGCGCCCACGCCGCCCTCGTATCGCTGGTTCGCGCCGCCGACATCCCCACCAAGGAAGACCTCAGCCACGACGGCTGCCCCGTCGAGTGCGTCGGCGAGCGCCCCGGCCTCGACCAGTGGCTGAAGCTCCACTACATTCCCGCCGGCGCGCCCGCCTGGGGACCGGCCGCCGATACCCTCGAAGATGTCACCGCCGAGTTTTCCATCTCCACGCTCGCCGCCCACCTCGGGGAAACCGCCGTCCAGCACCGCTTCGCCGAACGCGCGCAGTACTGGAAGAACATCTGGAACCCGCAGGCTGCGCCCGATGGCGGCTACTTCATGAACCGCAACGCCGACGGCACCTGGCCCAAAGTCCAGGACGACAACGACAAGGCACCCCACGATTTCACACCATCTACGGAAGACGGTTTCGTCGAGGGCAGCGCCGCGCAATATGTCTGGATGGTTCCCTTCAACGTCGCTGGTCTTTTCGAGCAGATGGGCGGCCGCGACAAAGCCGCCGCGCGCCTCGACCATTTCTTCTACAACGAAAAAGGCGCTCCGGCAGTTACAAAATCCGGTCCGCTCCACGCCGAGCTCGACAACGAGCCCTCTATCGAAACTCCGTGGCTCTATGATTTTGCCGCCGAGCCCTGGAAGACGCAGCAGCTCGTCCGCCAGGTGCTCAACACCATCTGGAAGAATGCGCCCAACGGCATCCCCGGCAACGACGACCTCGGCGAGATGTCTTCCTGGGCCGTCTTCGCCATGATCGGCTTCTATCCTGAAATCCCCGGCCGCGCCGAGCTCGTCCTCGGCAGTCCCCTCTTCACCCAGGTCACCGTGCACCGCGCAAACGGAGACGTGCACGTCATCGCGCCGGCCGCCGCCACCAACGCTCCTTACGTGCAGTCACTCAAGGTCAACGGCAAACCAAGCTCGAAGACCTGGCTCCCGGAAAGCTTTGCGCTCAAAGGCGGCACGCTCGAATTCGATCTCGGCAGCACACCCAACAAATCCTGGGGCACAAACCCCGGCGACGAGCCGCCCTCCTTCGGAGCGAAGTAGCGCGCCCTTTTACTCCTCGCGCAGCAGCATCAAAGGATTCACCGACAGTGCGCGCTGCGCCGGGATCCACGTAGCCAGCAGCCCCAGTAGCAGCATGATGAGCACCACGCCCAGCAACACCAGCGGGTCGCGCGGCGACGCCTGATACACGATGAACGACAACACCTTCGTCGCCGCCAGCCCCAGCACCAGCCCCGCCACAGAGCCGAACGCCAGCAGCCGGAATGCACGTCCCAGCGCCGCGCGCAGCACCTCCGTGCGCTGCGCGCCCAGCGCGATCCGGATCCCCATCTCGCGCAGCCGCTTGCTCACCGAGTACGCCGCCATCCCAAAGATGCCCGTCACCGCCAGCATTGCGCCCAGCATGCCCAGCACGCCCAGCGACACCGTCGCTATGCGCGAAGCAAACAGCGCTCCTTCCAGCTCCTGGTTCCATGTTTGGGTGCTGAAGGGCAGCCCTCGATCCAGGCTCTGCACCTTGTTCTTGATCGCTGCTGCCAGTTGCTCCGGATCGCGCTTCGAGCGCACCACCAGCCATGTCTGGCTCGACGGCGATTGCAGCATGGGCAGGAACATCGCGGGCTGCACATCTTCGGTCAGGCTTCCATATTTTCCGTCTTCGACAATGCCCACTACCTCGACGCGCGATCCGTCTTCCGCCTTGAAATAGCGGCCCACAGCGTTATGCACCGAGCCAAAGATTTTGCTGGCAAAATGCCGGTTCACCACCGCGACCCGCGGCGAGTTTTTGCCGTCATGCCAGGTGAACGCGCGCCCCGTCAGCAAAGCGGTCCCCGCGGCGCTGAAATATTCCGGAGAAATCCTGTATGTCGCCGGCTCCGCAGCGGCATTCGACGGTCTCAGATCCGTCGTCTTGTCGGTAAAGACAGTCGAGGTGTTCGCGCCGTAGTGCAGCGGCGGCCGGTCCACCGATCCCACAGACGTCACGCCGGGAATCGTCTCTAGAGCATCGATCATGCGCCGTTGCATCGCGGGAACACTGTCGCCGCTGTAACCGGCCATGCTCAGAACCGTGCTGAGCGTCATCGCGTTCCGCGGCTCAAAACCAAAGTTGCTGTTGAGCGAGCGCATCAGTCCACGCAATGCCACCATCGAAGAAGTCACCAGCACTGCGCAGATCGCAATCTGCACCACCACCAGGAGGTCGCGCGCCGTCATCCGCTGTCCCATCCGAACCGGTGATCCCGCCTTGACCACCTGGTATGGATCAGTGCGCAGTACCTGCCGCACCGGCACCGCGCCGAAGAGGAATCCGCTCGCCAAAGCCAGTAGCAAAGCCACCGGATACACCTTCGCGTCTGGATTCACCGGCACCTGGAGAGCAGATGCGGAAAGCGGCCGCCACGCGCTCAGCCAGCGCAACAGCGCAACACTGCCCGAGAGCCCCGCCGCGCCGCCCATCAGCGAAATCAGCAGGGCCTCGGTAAAAAGACCGCGCAGAATGCGTCCGCGGCTTGCACCAA
Organism: Acidobacteriaceae bacterium; assembly: GCA_036500805.1. Taxonomy (GTDB): domain Bacteria; phylum Acidobacteriota; class Terriglobia; order Terriglobales; family Acidobacteriaceae; genus KBS-83. Next base: position 33,142 of record DASYBK010000022.1, read on the forward strand.
GCGCGAGCCGCAGAGCAACCTCGCGCGAACGGTCCGCGGCGCGCGCGGCAAACAGGCTGCCCAGGTTGGCACACGCAGCCAGCAGAATCAACCCCGCCAGCAACATCAATCCCGCAAGGAACCCTTGTAGCGGACGCCCAAACCAGTCTCCGGCAAGTCCTGGCCGTGCCAGGGAAAAGGTCATCTGGCCATCGTCTTTAGGATAGGTCTTCTCCAGATACGAGCCGATCGAGTTCAAATCGGCAACCGCCTCTGCCGGAGTAACGCCCGCCTTCAGATGCCCCAGCATCATCAGGATGCTGCGGCGGTTCCCGCGCTCGTTCAGGATATTCGCCCCCTCCATCTGCTCCTGGTTCACGATCGGCACCCAGAAATCCGGAAAGAGAAACGACAAAGTCCCTCTGAAATCCGGCGGCGCAACGCCAAGGATCGTAAAAGGATGCTTGTTCAGTCGCACCACGCGGCCCACCACACCGCGATCGCCCTGAAAGCGGCTCTGCCAATACGCATAGGGCAGCACGATATACGGAGCGCTGTTCGGCCCATGCTCATCCGAGCCGTGAAAGAATCGGCCAAGATACGGATGAACATGCAACGCGTCGAAGTAGTTCCCCGTCACCTCGTAAACCCACGCCGGGGTCGGGTTATTGCCTGTATCCAGCCCGACAGAAGCAAGGCCATACGCCGTCAGCCCATCAAAGCTGTGGTTGCGATCGCGCAGATCGAGATAGTCAGGATACGAATGAGTGATGGCTTGGTCGTTCCCGCGCTGGATAGCGTAGAGACTCTTGGGCTCGGGCACATGCAGCGGCCGCAGGATCAGCGCATTCATCACACTGAAGACCACCGCATTCGCGCCAATCGCCAGCGCCAGCGTCGCCACAGCGGCAATGGTGAATCCAGGCGTCTTGCGCAGCGTACGCAGAGCAAAGCGCACATCCTGCGCGAGCGTTTCGAAAAACTGCCCACCCGCCGCCTCATACGACTCCTGCCGGTATCGCTCGTAGCCGCCAAACTCCACCCGCGCCCGCCGCTCCGCTTCGGCCCGACCCAATCCCGAGCGCTCCAGATCATCCGCGCGATGCTCGATGTGCGAGCGAAGCTCGTCTTCCATCTCCGCATTCCCCGGCGAACCATGAAATAGCTTTTTGATATTCAGGCCCAGAGAATCGAGAAGCTTCATATCTCCTCCGGTTGCGCAGCCAGCGCGGTGCCGATAGCGGTCGCGAGCCGGTTCCAGTTATCCGTCTCCTGGCGCAAACGCCTGCGGCCGGCGGCGGTGAGTTCATAAAACTTGGCCCGGCGATTGTTCTCCGATGTCCCCCACTTCGCCTTCAGCAGCCCTTGCCGCACCAGCCGAAACAGCCCGGGATAGAGTGCGCCCTGCTCGATCAAGAGCGCATTGCCGGAGATCTGACCGATGCGCAGCAGAATCCCATACCCATGCAGCGGCCCCAGCGAAACCGCCCGCAGGATCAGCAGATCGAGTGTGCCGGGAAGCAGTTGCGCCTGGTCGCCCACAGGTCCTCCCTAATTTGCTTAGGAGTCTAGGGCGAACTCTCCTAAACTGTCAAGGAGAGTTTCCGCCTCCTTAACGAAGACCCCCGCCGAACTGTCATCCCAACCGGAGCCATCGCTCGCAGAGCGGTCGGCGCAGTGGAGGGATCCGCTGTTGGTATGGTCGCCCACACATCTCATCGTGAGCGACCAAAGGAAGGCGAACCCGACAAATCGCGTCATCGGCGCGTCTGCCGGATGGCCAATCCGCGCCAACAGGAACTCAATAAGTCGCTGCGTGGCCTTAGTGAGTGCTTTCGCGATTGTGCGCAATTAGGTCTCGACAGAATTTGCAACTTGGTTGGGGCTCCGTATTGGAATAGAGATAAATATTTCAATTTCTAGTCTCTGCTTCCAGCGAGATAATTCAAGATATGAGCAAGTGCATTTACTGCCTCGCAGACACAAATACGCTGGAGCATGCTCTTCCCGCTGCTTTCGGCGAATTCACCAACTCGCCAAACCTCGAAAGTCGTCTGTGCGCGGACTGCAATTCAAGGTGCCTTGGTCTTCTCGATCAACAGCTATCGCGCTGCGGACCAGAGGGGTTCTTACGCGAGTATTACGGTGTAGAGGGTCGCCCGAAGCATGCAAAGATAAACCCGTTTGCAAGAGGAAGTGCCGGAGGCCGACGGCTGGACTTTTCGACAGTTGATCGGAATTTCGGGGCTGAGGTCAATCTCGAAATTGTGAATGGCGTTACAAGGCAGATATGCGAATTGATCTTTATTGAAATAGCGTCTGGAAAACCTCATCATCTACCGCTCCGAGAAGGAATGACCGCCGCTCAAGTGAGGGAAGGAATGACCCGTCTCAGAATTATCGAGCCGTTTGAAACGCGGGCATCGTTCTATCCGACCGAGCAGGAGTGGGTACAGAAACTCATAAGGGAAGTGTGTCCCACGGTCACGTTTTCAGAAATCAAATCGCTGAGCAACATCATCGAGACCCCAATCGTTAAGTTTGAATTGGGAGAGCGGTACTATCGTGCATTTGCAAAGATTGGCTTTCATTATTTCCTGACCCAGTTCACGATGTACACCGGTCACGAAGAAATGTTCGCGCGAATCCGCGAATTCATTTACGTGGACACCAAAGAACCGATCAGACGCGTTAATGAATTCATGAACGAGCGGCAGCTTCCGTTATTGGTGAACATGTTGAATCCTGATGTGGTACCTAACGGTTGGAGAGCACATATCCTCGCCGCAGAGACCAAGCCCGGAGTATGTCTTGCCCATGTGCAAATGTTTTTGACGGAGGAGTGGGCTAGAGTTGGCCCCATTTACACGATCATCTTGGCGAAAGATGTGCCCGTCACCCAGCACAATAATTTTGCTCACCTATACCAGTACTTTCCCGATGGGAAAAAGGGGAGGTTTTCTGGCGAGGCAAAACCTCTCCCGTCGATGAGAACGGATATCGTTCTTCCCCGGTCCAAGCCAGTTATTCCGGTTGACTAAAACGCAGATACCCTCTCCATTTGTTGAGAGCTTTCAATTGTGTAAACAGGATATTTCATTCAACGGCTGGTAACAGGACTTAGCACTAATCAACCGCAGCCATTCCCGAAACAGTCCGCTCACGCAAAAACCTGCCAAATCACCCCATCGAATTTGCTAGCCTTAAATCAGGCCTGACTAGAAAGCGAAAGCCACGGATCAAACTCCGTGGCTTTCATCTTTGTAAGTCCTTTGGATAGACATTTTTACGTGTAAGTCCAATTGAATGACATTTTTACGCCACGCAAACCACTCTAAACTGATGAAAGGAAGGAGCTTACGACCATGCCTCCGGTGACGGGAGGGGGGAGGGGGTCACCCCAGCCAATCATCAAAAGCGCCACCACGAATCGCCGCCGCCAGCTTCGTAATGTCGTTCGCCAGCACGCGGTCCTCGCGCAGAGGCGCGACAAACTCACGCACCCGCGCCCGCGCCGCCTCTACCTCGAGAGCAGCGCGCAGCGGCAGACGAAATTCGAGCGCCTGCGCCGCCGTCATCAACTCGATCCCGAGCACCATCTCGGCATTCTCCACCACCTGGCGCAGCTTCAGCGCGGCCGTCATCCCCATCGAGACGTGGTCCTCCTTGCCCCCCGACGTCGGCACCGAGTCCACGCTCGCCGGATGCGCCAGCACCTTCGCCTCATTCAGCAGCGCAGCAGCGGTCACATGCGCAATCATGAAGCCCGACGAAATTCCCGGATGTTCCGAGAGAAACGGCGGCAGCCCCTCATTGATGTCCGGATTGATCAGCCGGTCGATGCGCCGCTCGCTGATGCTCACGAGATCGGCCAATCCGATCGCCGCGTAGTCCAGCGCAAAGGCCAGCGGCGCGCCATGGAAGTTGCCGCCGGAGAGAATGTCGCCAGTTGAAGGCGGCGCTGAAGTTGGCGACGAGCATTCGTCTCCGGCGGTTTGAGCAGGAAAGATCAGCGGGTTGTCCGTAGCCGAGCCCGTCTCCGTCTCGATCACCGCGGTCGCATGATCCAGCACGCCGCGCACCGCGCCATGCACCTGCGGCATGCAGCGCAGGCAGTACGCATCCTGCACGCGCGGATCGTTCAGCCGGTGCGACTCGCGGATCTCGCTCTGCTCCATCAGCGCGCGCAGATGCGCCGCCGCGGCCATCTGTCCCGCATGCGGGCGCGCTTCATGGATACGCGCATCGAACGCCGCTGGAGTGCCCCGCAGTCCTTCGAGCGACATCGCCCCGGCGAGATCAAAAAGCCGCACCACGCGCTGCGCACGATGAAGGCTCAGCCCGCCAACCGAAGCCATCGCCTGCGTGCCGTTCAGCAGCGCGAGTCCTTCCTTCGCCTGCAACTGCAACGGCACGAGTCCTGCAGCCTTGAGCGCAGCTGCGGCAGGAACGTGCTTGCCATCAGCGAACACCTCGCCTTCGCCGATGAGCGCCAGCGCAAGATGCGCCAGCGGAGCCAGATCGCCGCTCGCACCGACCGAGCCCCGCGACGGTACAACAGGATGGATCCGTCGCGCGAGCATCGCGACCAGCAGCTCGGCGACTTCGATGCGTACGCCGCTCCAGCCTTTGGCCAGCACATTCGCGCGCAGCAACAGCATGCCGCGCACCTCGGGCTCCTGCAGCGGCTCGCCCACGCCGCAGCAGTGACTGCGTACCAGGTTCTGCTGCAGCACCGCCACCTGGCCCGGTGCCACGCGCACATCGGCCAGCTTGCCAAAGCCGGTGTTGATCCCATACGCCGCCGCATCCGCGGCCGCCGCACGATCCACCACAGCGCGCGAAGCAAGCATGCGTTTTTGTGAAGCCGGAGCAAGCGCAACATCCAGTCGCGCAGCCGCGACCGCGTCGAGTTGCGCCAAGGTCAGAGGATCGCCGTGAAGCAGGAGTGGAGCGGAAGAGTTCGTCATAGGACATCAAGCAAACTCTTCACTATAGCGGTCGCAGCCGCTCAGGTCACGCCGGATGCAACACTCTCCGCCGCCGCGCGCGCCGCTTCTCTTTCTGCACCCAAGCGAACAGCGCAACAGCACACAGCGGCAGCACCGCAAAAAGCCACACCGTGCCGCGGCGAGAAGAATAGTTGGCCACCGTCAGATCGGTCGCGACGCTCCCCTCGTGCCCGGCTTCACTGACATGAATCACCGCGCGCCATCGCCCTGCGCGCGGTAACTGGACCACTGCATCTTCGAGCAGCCTATTGGTCGCATGCACATGCGACAAATGCGCAACCACAGGAGCGACGCGAGCGTCTTCCGAAGTCAGCGTAATGACCACATCGGCGTCCAGCAGAACGCTTCCCTGCTTTTCGATCATCACGCTCAGATCGGCCGGCCCAACAGCCAGCGCCTCCGGCGTACTGAAGAGCGAGACCACAAACGGCCCGGCAGCCTGCCGCAGCTGCAGCCGTCCGCCATCGGCGCGCGCCGCGATCGCAGCACATGCGAGCAGGAGAGCAATCAGCAGTCGCCTCACATCGCACCCATCATCACGCCGCGCATCTGCATCGGCTGAAGCAGCAGCCAGAAGCCGATGCAGTAGAGCGCGACCGTAAGCAACGCCATCGGCGCGACTGCCAGCAGCCGCTGCCCAACCCGCGTCGCTGTCGCCATCCGCCACGCCAGATAGAGCGACAACAGCAGGCCGCCATCCAGAAAGAGAAGCTGCAACTGCAACAGGCCATTCGCTTGCAGCAGACTCGTGCCCGCACCCCACTGCGGTGCGCCCAACCAGTGGAAGCCGAAGTCCAGCCCCACCTGCCGCACCAGCGGCAGCAACCCCGGCACGCCCATCGCCAGATGGAACAGCAGATGCGCCGCCCACATCCCCATGCCGAGTGGAACCAGCGCCAGCGCGCCACGACCGAACGCCTCGCGACGCGACGCGACTCCGCGAGCGGTCTGGGCAGCCATCCACACAACCCCCGCGGCCAGCATCGCCGCGGCCAGCACCCCGGCGAAGCTGCCCATGCTGGTGGCCAGCCACGGCACGCGCCGTCCTGCTGCCGCGAGGAAAGCAGCCCCCGGCTTCACCATCGCAGCCGCATTCGCGAACGCCGCCAATACCAAAACAAGCGCTGCGGCCGCAACATCCGTTCTCCGAGATAGCCTGCCCAGCGACGACGTGGGCTCGACCGCCAGCACATCCTGCGTCATGCTGCGCGTCAGGATGCCGACATTGTCGTGCGGGCAAGCCTTCACGCAATCCATGCACATGGTGCAGTCGGCATTGCTGCGTTTTTCCGGCAGATACAGTTCCAGCTCGCAGCCACGCTGCTGCGTGTTGCCGCGAATGCAGTCGCGCGTCGCACACGTGCCACAAGTCGATGCGCTGCGAACCTGCAGCGCCGTAGGCGCGATCAACGATCCGATAAAGTTGAACTGGCCGATCGGACAGACATACTTGCAGAAGCTCGCACCGCGAAAAAGGGTGTCTACCAGCAACGCCGTCCCTGCATAGGCAACGAGCAGCCATGCTGTGCGCGCCGGACTAGCCCAGAGGCCAAACCGTTCATAGCCGAAGAAGAATGCAACCATCAGCCCGACGCCGATCCATTTCATGCGCAACCACTGCGGCCAGCGAAGACGCGCCCAGCCCAGCCGCCGTCCCAGCTCGCGTGGCAGCGTAAACGGACACGCCATGCAGAAGAGATTCCCCGCGAACAAAAGCGCCAGCACGCCGAGCGCTCGCAGAATATTCCATGGCAGCACGCCGGCCAGGTTCATCGCGGCCATCGGGTGCCCTACAAAACCATCCGCGATCACCATGCACATCAGCAGTAGACTGATGGCCTGCAGCGATTGCCTGCCATAGTGCGCACGAAGCAACGCGCCGATTACGGGCACACGCAGCAGATCAAATGGCTGCCCGGTCGCATGAATCTTTCCCGCGGCCGGCGCGCCGCCGATCGTGACCAGCGCGTGCCGCGAGCCGACCAGCGCCGACCGCGAGCCGACCAGCGCCGACCGCGACTGGCGACGCGAGAGCAGCGACATCGTGACGCCGATCGCCGGCACCAGGTAGATGGCCGAGCCCACCACCCACATGAACGCTCCGGCGGCTGCCTGGTCCTGCATAGGGGAAAGACCAAAAATGCGCGGAGCGGCTGCGTACGTGGGATACAACACGCGATTCGAGAAGGCAAGGAACGCAGAGAGCGCCGTGTTCGCGAGATCTGCCGTAACCAGGTAGGGCACCACAGCCCAGCGAGACCACCGCGTGCGGCTTGGCCAGGGCTGCAACACGGTCCACCAGAAGAGCAGCGACGTGAAGAGAAAGCACGCGTGCTCCACTTCGTGCCATGCCGGCGAGCGCAAGCCGAGCTCATAGGCTGCCGGCACATGCCAGCCAAGGTATGCGACATTCATCGCGATCCAGCCCGTCGCCGGATGGGTAAGAAAGCGCGCGATCACGTGAACCGTGCGCGAGGTAAACAGCGGCCCCAGACCATCGTGCACCCAGGGGCGCGGCACTCCACGCAACAACGGCACCGTGGGCGCGCCCAGCAGCAGCAGCGGCGGCGCCACAGACATCAGCAACAGATGCTGTGCCATATGCGCCAGCAGCAGCCAATCGCCGAGCACATCCAGCGGCGAAGCAATCGCCAGCCAGATGGTCGCCAAGCCGGCAAAAAAGCATCCCGCGCGCCATGGCGGAAGTTCAGCCGGCCGGGTGAGCCGCGCAACTCGCCAGCCTCGCCAGTACACCATCGCTGTCAGCAGCAGCCCGAGGGTGGCCCATAGCGGAAAGCTCCACGAGGCCGCAATCGCGTCTGACAGATCAGGATTCACAACAGCTCCAACCGGTTACGGGCGGATTGCCTCCACCGGCTCCTTGGGCGCCGGATTGTTGGTCTCCGCCACATGGCGTGATGCATCGAACGCCGCAGGCTGATTCGCTGGATGCAGCGTTTCCAGAAATGACACCAGCGCTGTTACCTGTGCCGGCGAAAGCGTCTTGCCGTATGCCGGCATATTGCCGCCGCCCTGCGTGACCTGGCGCACCAGTTGGTCTTCCGTAAGGCGCGTCGCCACATCATCCAGCGATGGCCCGCGCCGCCCGCCTAGGCCGCCGATCTGGTGGCAATTGCGGCACTGCTTCTCCTGCAAGACGATCGCTCCCTGCCGTTCCAGCGGCGAGGTCCCCTCGATAAAATGCACCGGAACCGGATCGGCACTCCAGCCATCCATCTGCGGGCTCCATGGAACGTATGTGCCCAGATGCGTGAGAGTGGCGAAACCCACGGCCAGTACAACGACCAGAATCACCGCGACGGGACGGCGATGCCAACTCTTCTCGCCCAGACCGGCGACAAACGGGAGCGCCAGCATGATGGCGACCCCGATCACCGGCGCGATCAACATGATCGGCGTCTCGATCGACGGCGGCAGGAATGCAAGTGCGGTATAGATCCACAGGAAGAAATAGTCCGGCTTAGGCACCGTCTGCACGATCGTTGGATCGGGCACGCCGGTCGGTCCCATCGGCCCGAAAAGCAGCGCACAGATCGCGACCGCCAGCACGATGCCCGCCGCGAACATCGCATCCTTCCACACCGCGCCAGGCACAAACGGCATGCCATCCTTGTGCGAAAGCTCGTTGTATTCCTGGATGTATGTCTCGCGCTTTACCAGCCGCCCCGGCGTCGGCCACTCGTTGATGCCGAGCTTCAGCACCAGCCAGGTGTGCAGCGAGGCAAACGCCAGCATCAGCGCGGGAATCACGAAGACATGCAGCGCGAAGAAGCGGGTCAGCGTGGCGCCGGCGATGATCGGACCCCCGAGCATGAACTCGACCAGCTGCCGCCCGAGAAAAGGAACGCGACTCAGGATGGAGGCGCCAATGCCCAGCCCCCAATACGAGTCCTGATCGAAGCGCAGCACCTGCCCGGTGAACGCCATGGCCAGCGTCATCAGCAGCAGGAAGACGCCAAGTATCCAAGTCAGCTCGCGGGGGAATTTGTACGCGCCAAAGAGAAACACCTGAGTCATGTGGATGAGCACGATGGCGACCATGAAGTTCGATCCCCAGCCGTGCATGCCGCGCAGGAACCAGCCCAGCGGCAGCTGATGATTCAACACCTGCAGGCTGGCCCATGCCGATCCGGCCGACGGTACATACACCAGCGCCAGCAGGATGCCGGTAACGATCTGCAGCAACAGCAGCACAAAACTCGCGCTGCCGAAGACGTACCACCAGCTCGCCGTCTTGCTCGGCACCGGGTGCTCCATGGACTCCTTGACGAAGCCCTCGAGCTGCACACGGCGCTCTACCCAATCGTAGGCTTGCTTGTACCAGGGCATGGCAGGATTCCCCTAGCTCCTTGAATTTCACGGACCAGTTTGGCTTCATTGGCGAGTGTCGGCATCTGCCCGGCATCGATCATCAGCTTGCCGCCGGTCAGGCGGTAGTCATAGGTGAACAGCCCGCGCTCTGGCGGCCCTGCGGCGCGCTCGCCATTCGAGTAGTACACGCCGCCATGGCAGGGGCACATGAAGAGCTCCGACTGTGGAAACCAGCGCACCGGGCAGCCCAGGTGCGCACAGTTCACGGCGAACACGGTGAACTTGTTTCCGGCCTCGCGCCGGACGTAGCATGCCACTTTGCCCGTGTCGCCATCCCATGCGTCCGTGCGGGGGTTACGATATGTGGCCAGCACGGTTTCGCCTTCGTGATAATCGCTCACCGGCCCGAGCGCGATCCACGCGTTGTAGGCGCCGCGTTTGCGTACCGGTCCCACCAGATAGGCAATCACGGGAATTGCAACTGCGGCCCCTACCAGCGCATTCACCGCAATACTGACCTTCAGAAGAAAGGCGCGGCGCGAAACGCCCGCTTCGGCATCGCTTGCAACCTCCTTCGCGCGCTCTACTACGGATTTCCGATCAGGCTCTGGTAAACCGGGCTCCTGATTCATCGCACTCCTCCACTCATCTTCGGCTGATGGGCCGGCCCCTGCATCGCCTGCGGCCCCTGCGTTCTTTCCGGAGTGAGCGTGGGCTTCTGCGCCACCAAAAACGCCACCACGTCGCTCACATCCTGTGCCGTCATCGGCACGCCCTTCCTCTGATTGCGCCAGTCGGGCATGCCCAGGTCCGGACGTCCGACGATCACTGCGGTGCGCAGCCCCTGCGACGTCATCAGAGAGAGGAAATCCGAATTGAGCACCGAACCGGACTTGCCGATCTTCCCTCCCGCCGAACCGTGGCAGCGCGCGCAGTTGCTCGCATACACCTGCTCGCCCGCCTTTACGTTTCCCTTCCCGTCATCCGTGTACGGCGGCATATTCGCACCTGCCAATGCGTTGCCCGTATTCCAATCCGCGCGCATGCCGCGCACAATCGCGTCCACCTGCGCATCGGTCAAGTCGCCGCCAAAGCTCTTCGAAAAAGGCGGCATCATCGAATTGGGCACACCCTGAGCGACCACACGGCGCAGGCTCGCGTCGTCCACCAGCGCCTGGTAGACGGGCGAAGCCAGCGGAGTTGCGGGTCCGTGCAAACCATCCGCGCCATGACAGCCCACGCAGTTCTGTGCGTACAGCACATGCGGCGACAGGATGCTCTCCGGCCGCGGCACCTCGGGCCCCGGTGCGGGCTTTCCCGGCAGCTTGCCGCAGCCAACCGACGTTAGAGCGCACGACACCGCGAGCGCGAATGCGCCTGCTTTCATCGCTGGCCCTCGTCATCCTGGCGCGGCGGCTCCGGGCGCTCCACACCCAGCCGCACCGAGAGCGGCGCGCCCTGCAGACTCTTCAGGCGTCCCTCCCGCGCCACCACCCAGCCGGCAACCAGCCCGTAGCCCACCTGGCTCAGCGCGAACCAGTACCAGTTGATGTGGTTATCAAAATACGGATTGAGCAGCCCGAGCGTGGAGTGCAGCAGACCAGTCCACAGCGCGGGCGCGATCAGACCGCCCAGCACAATCGGATGCCGCGGCAGGATCGGCAACAGCGCCCCATAAAGCAGGCCCACCAGGAATGAAGATGCAGTGTGGATCACGATTGCGATCAGAAACGCAGCCAGGTGGAATTTCGCCAGGTCGTGCTCAGATGGCATATTCCAACCCACGACGCCCGCGCCGCCCAGCAGGTTCACCACATACCAGATGCTGTGAAAACGGACCAGCCCGTAGATCTCCGCCAGCACGATCATCACCGTGCCGCCGGCAAAACCGCCCTTGATGCCCGACGAGATCGGATAGGTGGAAACCGGCGTCACACTGCGGCCGGAAACCCGATGTACATGCTCAATGCGAGCTACGCGACGACCCTCGCGCTCAATCTCGATCTCCTCATCGGCGACCGGCACCATTTCGTGGGCCTCATGCGGCAACACCTGCCGGAACCAGCCCACCGCTCCGGCAATCGCCATAACCACACCCAGCGCGGAGATCATCACGTTCGTCACAAGTCCGGCGAAGAGCAACGTCAGCCCCACCGCCATGATCAGCGGCCACTGCGTGGGGGCCGGCATGTGGAGCGCATTCTCTTCGTGGAAATGGAGACTGTCCTGAGTACGGTGCCCTTGTTGTATGTCGGTAGCCATCGCTTATCGTCCAATCACGTAGACCACGGTAAACACCACGACCCACACCGCATCGACAAAGTGCCAATACAGCGCCAGCACCTCTACCTTCCCGGTGTGCTCGTCCTTCAAGGCGCCCGTCAAAGAGAAGATCAGCACCGCCGTCAACATGATCAGTCCGACTACGACGTGCGAGGCGTGCAGCCCAACCAGCGAGTAGTAGGTCGTGCCGAAAAGGTTCGTGCTGATCGTCAGGCCGTCCTTCGTGATGAGTTTGTCCCATTCGATCCCAGTGCCCACCAGGAAGATCGCGCCCAGCGTGATGGTGAGAGCCCACCACGCGCGGAAGGCTGCCTTCGCACGCTTCACCAGTGCGCGCTCCGCCATCACAATCGTGAAGCTGCTCGAGAGCAGGAAGATCGTGTTCAGGATCGGCACCTCGAGCACCTGCCGCGGCTGCGGCCCGTAGGTGCTCTTGCCGATGTAATACAGATAAGCCACAACGAAGATCGCGAAGATCGCCGACTCGGCCATGATCAGCGAATACATGCCGACATGGCCGCGCGACGGCAACCGCCAGTCCGGGTCGACCGCATGACCGGGTGCGTGTGTCAAAGGGATCGTGCTCATGACCGCGACATTCCTATCCGCTTCCTCATGCTTCCAATGGCTCGTCCGGATCGTCCGGATGCTTCAGGTCCCACAAGGGCCGGCGGCTTCTGACTACCGGCTCGGTGGCAAAGTTATAGGGTGGAGGCGGCGAGGTCGTCGACCACTCGAGAGTCCAGGCGTCCCAGGGATCGGGTCCGGCCTCGCGGCCCTTCAGGCAGGAGTGCACAATGTTATACACAAACACGATAATCGCGATTCCCTGCACGAAGGCGCCAACGCTCACAATCTGGTTCAGCGTGGTCCACCCGCGATCCGCTTCGTAGGTGTAGATCGATCGCGGCATGCCGAGAATGCCGGGAATGTGCATGACGTCGAAGCAAACGTGGAAGCCAATCAGAAATAGCCAGAAATGCCACTTGCCGAGCCGCTCGTCCAGCATCCGGCCTGTGACCTTCGGGAACCAGTAATAGATGCCGGCAAATAAGGCAAACAGGATGCCGCCGACGATCACATAATGGAAATGTGCAATGACGAAGTACGAATTGTGCAACTGCCAATTGAACGGCGCAACCGAAAGGATAATGCCGGTCAATCCGGCAAGGAGGAACTGCACCAGGAAGCCGACGGCGAAGAGCATCGGCGTGCGATAGCGGATCTTGCCGCCCCACATGGTGGCGACCCAGTTAAAAATCTTGATGCCTGTCGGAATGCCCACCAGCCCGGTCGAAAGAACGAAGAAGGCATTGCCGATGGACGTCATCCCGATAGTGAACATGTGGTGGGCCCACACGCCCAGGCTCACGAAGCCAATGCCCACCGATGCCGCCACCATCGCCGGATAACCGAAAATCGCTTTCCGTGAGAAGACGGGAATGACCTCGTTCATGACAGCAAAGGCAGGCATCACCAGGACATACACTTCGGGGTGACCAAAGATCCAGAAGAAATGTGCCCAGATCACCGCGGAACCGCCTGCCTGCGTATCGAAGAAATGCCCCCCTAGATAGCGGTCGATCGTCAGCATCACCTGCGCCGCCGTAAGCGGGCTCACCGCCAGGATTACGAGCCCGGACATGACGATATAAAGCCAGACCAGCAGGGGCATCCGGAAGAGCGTCATGCCCTTGCATCGCATACAGAATGCCGTGGCGATGAAGTTGATCGCAACGCCGATCGAGCCGAACCCGGAGACAATCAACGCCAGCGCCCAGTAGTCGGTCGAATGACCGCGCGAAAAGGCTCGCGAGGTCAACGGAGAATAGGCCCACCAGCCAACATCCGGAGCGTTGCCCGCCCCTTGCAGCCCCACTCCGCCGATGAAACTGTAATAGAGCAGGAGACCGCCGAAGGCCGACATCCAGAAGCTGAAGGCATTCAAGCGCGGAAAGGCCATATCTCGCGCGCCCAGCATCAGGGGGACCAGGTAGTTTCCGAAACCAAAGACGAGCGGCATAACCACGAAAAAGATCATCGTGGTCCCGTGCATGGTAAACATGCGGTTGAAGGTCTCGGGGCCGACGAAGTGATTGTCCGGAAAGAAGAGCTGAATCCGGATGATCAGCGCCTCGATCCCCCCCACCATGAAGAAGAACAGGGCGTACAGCACATACATAATGCCCAGCTTCTTGTGATCGACGGTGACCACCCAGCTATGCAACCGCTCCAGCCATGTACCATCAAAGGCCTCGGGTGGCGTCACCTCCGCGCCCAGTCCTCCAGGTAACGGTATGCTCCCTTCTGCCATGTGCGCCCCGCTCTCCGACAACTGCTACTGCAATGTATTCAGATAGGCCGTGATGTCATGCACCTGGTCTGATGTCAGGTGCATGGATGGCATGAGCGATCCCTCTTTGATCAGGTCCGGATCGTCGATCCAGCGTTCAAGGTTTTCGGTGGTGTTATCAGCCGCTCCGGAAGCGATCGTCTTCCGGCTCGCCAGGTGTGTAAGATCAGGCCCGAACTGTCCATGCGCGGGTGTGCCCGCAATGGTATGACAATTCACACACGCCTGAGTTTCAAATTCTTGCCGCCCTGCCGCAACCGCCGGATCCTGCACGCCCGGCTGCTGTTCCTGCTTCACCCACGCAGCAAATTGCTCCGGCGTGTCGACGTAGACGCGCAGCAGCATCTTCGCGTGTTCAATGCCGCAGAACTGCGCGCACTGTCCGAGATAGAGACCCGGCGTGTGCGCGTCCATCCACAGTTCGTTGATTCGGTTGGGAACGACATCTTCCTTTCCCGCAAGTCTCGGCACCCAGAAGCTGTGGATCACATCCGCAGACGTAAGCTTCATGAATGTCGGCCGAGGATCCTTTTCTGTGCTCACCGGAATATGTAACTCGTTCGCCGTCGTGATGTGAAGCGTGGGATAGCGAAACTCCCACCAGTATTGATGTCCGATAACTGTGACTTCGAGTGCTGAAGTCGGTTGCGGCGCATCCTGAATGGCAAAGATGATGCGTGCCGTCGCCAGGAACAGTACCACGACAATCAGGACGGGGATAATCGTCCAGGAGAGTTCGATCTGATTGCTGCCGAAGATCTGTGGCGGCTCAACGCCATCATCGTCTGCAGGCTGGCGGAATCGCACTGCCGCATACAGAATCAATCCGCCGACTACGACAAAAATGGCGAGAGTGAGTCCCAGCACAAACAAGGACAAGCTGTAAATCGAGCTCGATGGCGTGGAAGCCGGAGAAAAAATGCTGGTGTTTGTCCTCAGCCCAAAGGCACGCGGTCCGCCGGCAGCGGCCAAAATCACCGCTGCACACAGCATGCGGCGCAGGCAAACTATGAAACGCTGCCTTGCGCACGCACCTGATCGAGCCATACCTTCAGCATAACGCACTCTCGCACGATGGCTGCTTCCGATCTCACTCACGCATCGCAGCGCTCCGCTCCCGCGCCTGCGCACAACCGCGCGCGATGGAGCATCGCCTTCCTGCTCGGCTTCGGTGTGCTCATCAATTTTTTCGATCGTGTGAATCTCTCGGTTGCACACGATGCGCTGCGTTCTACCTTTCACATCGACGAGGTCGCCTTCGGCTATCTCGCCGGCGCATACAACTGGACCTACGCCGTCTGCCAGTTGCCCATCGGTGCGCTGCTCGATGCGGTAGGTGTCGCCGTCGTAGGCCGTATCGGCTCGCTGCTCTGGGGCCTCGCCACGCTCGCTGCTGCCGTCTCGCCCACCTACGGAACCCTCTTCGCGTCACGCATGCTGCTCGGCATCGGCGAATCGCCGATCTTCCCCGCAAACGCCAAGGCCATCGGTCTCTGGTTTCCACCGGAGGAGCGCGGCCTCCCCACGGCTATCTTCGATGCCGCGGCAAAACTCTCCACTGCCATCGGCGTCCCCATCATCGGCATCCTGCTGCTGCACGTCGGGTGGCGCCTCGCCTTTGTCGCGACCGCGCTCGCCAGCCTGCTCTACTTCGTACTGTTCTACTTCGTCTATCGCGATCCGCCGCCCGGCCAGCAGCACGGCGACACCGCCCAGGCGCATCATCCGACCGTGCCTTTCACGTATCTCCTGCGCCAGCCGAAGATCTATGGCCTCTTTATCGGCTACGGCGCCTATAACTACGTCTTCTATCTCCTGCTCACCTGGCTGCCAACCTATCTCGCCGTCACCCTGCACATCAACCTTCTGCATTCCTTCCTCTACACCGGCGTACCCTGGCTCATCGCCACCGCTACGGACCTCATCGCCGGTGGCTGGCTGGTGGACGCGCTCATGCGGCGCGGCTTTTCATCCACCCTCGTCCGCCAGGCCATCCTCATCGCCGGCATGCTGCTCGGGATGGGTCTCCTGGGCGCGGTGCACTCCACCACACCAGCCATGGCGCTGTTCTGGATCAGCGTCTCCATCGGCGGACTGGCCGCCTCCGCGCCGGTCAGTTGGTCGCTCCCTGCACTCGTCGCGCCTCCCGGCGCCGTCGGCCGCGTCGCCGGCATGATGAACCTCGCCAGCCAGGTCTCCGCGATCGCCGCGCCGGTCATCACTGGCTACCTCTACGGCCACACCCACTCCTTCGCCATCGCCTTCAGCGTCCCGGTCATTTACCTGCTGGCGGGCATCGCCGGCTACCTCTTCCTGCTCGGCCGCATCGAGCCCATCCCCGCCCCCGCCATACGCTGATTCGCGGCTGTATCCTTGTCCCCAAGTCCATGCCTGCGTTAGCTCTGGGTACGTCCGCTCCATGATGCGTTTAGGCCTCAGCGCCGCCCGTCTGCGCATCCCCGCCGCGTTCCTGGCCCTGATCGTGCTGGCCTGCGCCGCTCCCCCGCTCCACGCGCTCGATCCCGCGCAGTCCCTTCGCCTGTACGGCCAGCAGCTCTGGCAGACCGACAATGGCCTGCCCCAGAACACCATCCACGCCATCCGCCAGACCCAGGACGGCTATCTCTGGCTCTCCACCGAAGGCGGCCTCGTCCGATTCGACGGCGTCGACTTCACCCTCTTCGACCGGCGCTCCGCACCGCAATTGCGCAGTAACCTGATTGGCGCCCTCACCGAGACCGCCGACGGCACGCTCTGGGCCGCCACCGCCGACGGCCTCGTTCGCCGCAGCCAGGGCTCGCTCCAGGTGCTGGGCACAGCCAACGGTCTGCCCGCCGGTCCGATCGCAGGCGTGATCGCCGCCGGCCCGGCCAGCCTCTGGGTGCTCACGCCGGAAGGCGTAGCCTTCGGCTCGGAAAACCGCTTTGTCGCCGTTACAGGCCTCGACGCCCCGCTCACCGGCCGCGATGGCACCCCCATCGCCGCAGGCGCGCCTGATGGTTCGCTCTGGCTGGCCACCGCGCACAATGTCGTTCAGTTGCGCGATGGCCGCATCGTGACCATGCTCCCCGCCTCCGCCGACCTGCTCGCCGTCGCGCACGACAGCTCGGTCTGGCTCACCCGCGACGGCTCGCTCTTCCACTACCAGCGCGGCGTGCTGACACCCATCCTCCTCGGCGAACCGGTCTCGGGAAAAAGCGCCCGCGGCGGGGTTCGGATTAACGCTCGCGGCGGGGTTGGGAGTAACGCCCGCGGCGGGTTTCCTGCCATGACAGACAATTCCATCCGCGCCCTCTGCGCCGGCGGCAGCGGCACCCTGTACGTCGCGATCCCCGGTGCACTTGGCATTCGCTCGCCCGCCGGCGCGTTTACCTGGAAGACCGCGCGCGACGGCCTCCCCGCCAACCGCGTCCTCCATCTCTTCGAAGACCGCCGGGGCGCCCTCTGGATCAGCACCGAGGACAGCGTCAGCCGATATGCGCGCGGCCGCTTTGAAACCCTGCACGCCCGCAGCGGCGCTGCCGGTGTCGAAACCTTCTACGAAGATCGCGAGGGCAACCTCTGGCTCGGCACAGACGCCGCCGGACTGCTCGAATTGCGCGAGCAACGCTTCACCACCTTCACCACCGCCGACGGCCTGCCCGGCGATGTGATCCGCACCATCCTGGCGGATAAAGACAGCGTATGGGCCGGCACCGACGGCAACGGTCTCGCGCGCCTCCATGGCTCGGGATCGGGTTCCGCCTGGCAGGTCCTGACCACGCAGCAGGGCCTCGCCAGCAACACCATCCTCTCGCTCGCCGCCGGGCGGGATGGCTCGCTCACCGTCGGTACGCCCGATGGACTCGACCATCTGCTCAACGGCCGCGCAGCCCCGGCGCAGCGCAGCGATACCCTGCCCGACGACTTTGTCCGCTCCCTGCTCTACGATCCCGCAGACGATTCTTTGTGGATCGGCACCCGGCGCGGCCTCACCCGCCAGACCCCCACCGGTCTCACACTGTGGAGCCGCGGCAACGGCCTGGGAAGCGACCTCGTCGGCGCGCTCGCGCGCGACCGTTCCCATCCCGGCGCGCTATGGATCGGCACGCGCGGCGGCCTCAGCCATCTCGAGAATGGCCAGATGAGTACCATCACCACCCGGGACGGCCTGCCTTCGAACGTAATCACCGCGCTCTACCAGGACGCGAGCGGCTCGCTATGGATCGGGACCAACGGCGGCGGCCTCAGCCTGCTCCGCGACGGCCACGTCACCGCCTTCCCCACCTCGACCGGGCTTCCGGAGGTCATCCACGCCATCCTTGAGGACGGCCGCGGCAACCTCTGGCTCGGCGCCGCCACCGGCATCTACCGCGCGCCACTGCAGCAGCTCAACGCCTTCGCCGGCCATACCGGCAAAAGCATCGACGTCTCCGCCTACGGCGTCGCGGACGGCATGCGCATCAACGAGTGCTCCTCCGGCCATCCCGCTGCGGTCCGCACGCCGGATGGCACACTCTGGTTCGCCACTCTGCGCGGCATCAGCGTTACCAATCCGGAGCAGCAGCAGGAAAATCGCCTGCCTCCTCCCGTCGTCATCGAAAACGTAACCATCGATGATCAGCCCGCGCCCTCCACGAAAAGCATAGCCGTCCAGCCGAGCCATACGCGCCTCGCGCTCCACTACGCCGGCCTCAGCTTCGTCGCACCCGCGCGCGTGCGCTACCGCTATCAGTTGGTCGGCTTCGATACGAAATGGATCGACGCCGGCGCGCGCCGCGTCGCCTACTACACCAACATCCCGCCCGGCCGCTACACCTTCCACGTTCTCGCCGCCAACAACGACGGGGTATGGAACGACACCGGCGCCACACTCGATATCCGCGTGCTGCCGCAAACCTGGCAGACCTGGTGGTTCCGCACCCTGCTCGGTCTCGCTGTCCTGCTCCTCGGCTACCAGGCCTATCGCATGCGCGTCCACAATGTGGAGCTGCGTTTCAATGCCGTGCTCGCCGAGCGCACCCGCATCGCGCGCGAGATTCACGACACCCTCGCGCAGGACATCGTCGGCATCGGCGTGCAGCTCGAGCTGGTCTCGCGTCTGCTCGGTTCGTCCATCGATGCCGCCCGTGGCCAGCTTGACGCCGCCCGCGGCCTGGTGAAGAGCAGCCTTGCCGAAGCGCGCAGCTCCATCTGGAATCTGCGCTCCGCGGCCGCTGCCGACGACCTGCCTGCGCGCGTGAACCGCGCCGTCACCCAGGCCGCTGCCAACAGCTCGTCCAGGCTGCGCTTCCACGTTCGCGGCACTTACCGCGCCGCGCCCTCTGCTGTCGAAGATCAGCTCCTGCGCGTCTCGCAGGAAGCCAT
Organism: Acidobacteriaceae bacterium; assembly: GCA_036500805.1. Classification (GTDB taxonomy): domain Bacteria; phylum Acidobacteriota; class Terriglobia; order Terriglobales; family Acidobacteriaceae; genus KBS-83. The sequence goes on from DASYBK010000022.1 coordinate 52,447, forward strand.
GAACAACGCTGTGCATCACTCCAGCGCTTCCACAATCAACGTCACGCTCGGTTACGACGCCCGCGCGGTCGAACTTTCGATTGATGACGATGGCCGCGGTTTCACCTATGATCCGGGAGGTTTTGTCGAAGGCGGCCACTTTGGCCTCCGCGGCATGGAGGAGCGCGCCGCGGAGATCGGCGGCATTCTCCACATCGACACCGGGCCCGCGAAAGGCACGCGCATTTCCCTGCGCGTCGATATACCATGAGGAACGCTTGAGATTGCCGCCTGTGACCGCATCCGCTGATTCCGCTACCAAAGCCGTCCGCCTGCTGGTGGTCGACGATCACCACATCGTCCGCCAGGGTCTGGTCGCGCTGCTCGCCACGGTTCCCGAGATGCAGGTCGTGGCCGAGGCCTCCGATGGCCGCCAGGCGCTCGCGCTCTACCGCCAGCACCAGCCCGACGTCACCCTGATGGATCTGCGCATGAACGCCATGAATGGGGTCGAAACCACCAAGGCCATTCGCGCCGAATTTCCCCACGCGCGCATCATCGTCCTCACCACCTTCGACGGCGACGAGGACATCTATCGCGCGCTCCAGGCCGGCGCGCGCGGCTATCTGCTGAAAGGCATGGACACCGAGGAGTTGCTCGCCGCAATTCGTACCGTTCACAGTGGCAAATCCCGCATCCCTGCCCCGGTCGCCGAGCGGCTGGCCGAGCGCATGAACACCCCATCGCTCACCGAGCGCGAAACAGAAGTCCTCCGCCTCATCGTCGGCGGCAATAGCAACAAGGAGATCGCCACTGCTCTCTTCATCTCCGAGGCCACGGTGAAAACCCACATCAACAGCCTGCTCAGCAAACTCGGCGTCAGCGATCGCACACAGGCCGCCACCACTGCATTGCAGCGAGGCATCGTCCACTTTGACTAGAGCATTTTCGGTAATACTGTGTCCTTTGGAGCGCCCCTCGGCGTGGTTTTTCCGTAAAGAAAAGCCTCAAGAGCGGCCGTTGGACGGTCTACATCCATATCGAAAAGGCTCTAACCCCACACGCCGCCGTTTTCTGCACCTGATCTTCTGCTCCGCCCTGACCCTCTCGCTCACCTCCGCTGCTCTGCATGCCCAGCCCGCGGAAGGCTGGCGCGCCGCCACATCGGACGAGCTCAAATCCGTCATCCCCGCGCGTGCGCCCGTCATCTCCGAGCGCATCGAGACCGAGTTCCGCACCGCCTCCGGCATCACCGATGGCACCGGCCACTTCATCGCCGGCGTGGTCATGATCACCGCCGGCTACTCCGCCGAGGGCAAATATTCGCACTACTTTCTGGTGCAGGCGCCGATGCGCGCGGGCAGCGTTGATCTGCCGCCCGGCGAGTACGTCTTTGGCTGGACCCGCTCGCAGGACGCGCTCAAGGTCAGCTTCTATCAGGCCGCTACCGGCAAAGAAGTCGGCCAGGTCGATGCCGTGCGCAACCCCGCCATCACCCGCGTGGAAAGCTTCCGCATCTGGCCGCCGCGTGGGACCGCCGGCGAGCCGCACTCCGTCATCCAGATCGGCCGCTTTTCCTTCCCCTATTCGCTCACCAGATAGCGGACCGTTAAGGCGAAGCCAATCACCTCCGCCGCGACGACTTACTTCTTCCAGCCAGTCATCGCTTCGGTCTTTACCAGCTTGCCGCCCTCGGCCAGTACATACAGCTTGTTCGCCGCCAGGTTCTTCCACGTGTCCACTTGGCCGGAGGGCCAGCGGATCTCGATCGAATCCACCGTCTCCGCCTTGTCCAGCCCAAAGTGCAACCGCAGATCGTTCTGCGAGTAGTAGCTGCCCCCGCTGCGCACCTCGTCCACCTGCACCAGCGGCTTCGCTGTCGCGGGATCGGTCTTCGCCGTCACCGTCACTCGCGCGCCGATGCCGGTGCGATTGGACTTCACCCCCATCGCCTTGATCTTGATCCAGTTGCGCTTTATGGTTGCGTCGCACCGTAGCAGTTGCGGATACGTATTCACGCAGTTCACCACAATGTCGATATGACCATCGTTGTCGTAGTCGCCAAAGGCGCATCCCCGCGCCGCGACCGGTGTCATGATCCCCGGCCCCGCCTTCGCGCTCACGTCCTCAAAGCGGCCATTGCGCAGGTTGCGATAGAGATACTTGTGCTCGGCATACGGCGCCTCCGTCTTCGATCCGCTGACCTCCGGGTACACGTGGCCATTCGACATGAACAGGTCAAGCCAGCCATCGTTATCCATGTCAAAGAAGCCCACGCCCCACCCCAGGTAGCGCGTGTTGATGCCCAGCCCCGACATATACGTGTGATCCTCAAACGTCCCGTCGCCCAGGTTGGTATAGAGCGAATCCGTGTCCCCGGCAAAGTTGGTCTTCACCACATCCAGGTTGCCGTCACGGTTGTAATCACCGACCGAAACCCCCATGCCCGCCTGCGGCTTCCCGTCCGGCGAGTAGGCCGCGCCGGACTCGATCGCCACATCCTTGAATGTGCCGTCCTTCTGATTCTGGTAGAGCGTCGCCGCGGTCGAATCGTTCGCAACATAAATGTCCGGCCAGCCATCGTTGTCCAGGTCGGCGACCGCCACGCTCAGCGCGTAATTGCCGATGGTGTTCCACATGCCGGCCTTCTGCGACACATCCGTAAACGTCCCATCGCCATTGTTGTGGTAGAGGATGTTTTTGCCGCCCGGCAGCCCCGGGGGTCCGCACGCTACCAGGATGCCCTTGTACGTGCATGGTCCCGATTCCGGCAGCGGCGCCGTCTTCAGATCGAGATCGATGTAGTTCGCAACAAATAGATCGAGGTGCCCATCGCGGTCGTAGTCCAGAAATGCGCACCCGGAGTTCCAGCGCGTTTTCGCCTGCGTGAGCCCGGCCCTCGCCGTCACGTCCGTAAAGGTGCCGTTGCCGTTGTTGCGAAAGAGCGCGCACTGCCCGTAGTAGCTGATGAACAGGTCATCATGCCCATCGTTGTCATAGTCGCCGACGCAGCAGCCCTGTCCCCAACCGCTGCGCCCCAGCCCCGACTTCGCCGTCACATCGGTGAAAGTGCCGTCGCGATTGTTCTTGAACAGATGACACCGCGGCTCCTCACCTTTGGGGAAACCCTCCAGCCGCCAGCCGTTCACCAGAAAAATGTCGATCCATCCATCCGCGTCGTAGTCGTAGAACGCCACGCCGCAGCCGGTCGTCTCCAGCAGATACTTGTTCTTCCCCACGCCACCGTAGATTGTCTCTGCGTTCAGTCCGCTCTGCTTTGCCACATCGACAAAGCTCACGCCCAGCGGCGTGCCGGCAATCGGCGATGCGGGACCGGGCGGCGGCGCCATCGGCTTCGCCTCATAATCATGCTGCGCGGCGGGCGCCTGCTGTCCCTCCGCCCGAGCCCAGGGGGGAACCGCCATGGCCAGAACATCGGCAAACGGAAGCACCAGTGCCGTCCGGCTCAGCGAGCCAAGCACACGTCGGCGGGTCCAGCTCAAATCGAGCACCTCCTGAATTTCTTTCGCATGAAAGGGCGCAGCCAGTATAGCCACGCTGTTGTTCGCCTCGCCTCCATCATTGGACCGGCCTCTCCAGCGCGGCAGCCTTCGCGCGCTCCGCCGCTGCCTCCGCCGTGCGTCCCTGCCGCGCCAGCGCCGCCGCCAACCCGGTATGCGCATCCGCATAGCCCGGATCGCTCGCCACCGCCTCCTGGTAGCGATCGATCGCGTCCGCCACCTGCCCCTTCGCCAGCAGCATGTTTCCCGTGTTCGTCGCGAACGTCGCGCGTTGCCGGTTCACCGCGACGCGCGTAAGCTCCGCGGCCTGCTTGCGCTCCGCCGCTGCCTCCTGCTTCTGCCCCTGATCGGCCAGCACGCTAGCCAGCGTGATGTGCGGCCCTGGCTGATTTGGCAATAGCGCAATCGCATGCCGCAGCGTGTCCGCCGCCTCGGCAAGCTTGTTGTCCTGCTTGTACACGCTGCCCAGCACCGCCCACGCATCGCCATTCTGCGGACGCAGCTCCAGCGTATGGCGCAGTTGTGCTTCCGCGTCGCTAAAGCGTCCCGCCTGCATGTAGAGAATGCCCAGCGTGTACGCCGGATCGGGCGAGCTCGGATCGAGCCGCGCCGCCACCTCCAGCTCCGGAATCGCATGCGCCGTGTCGTCCTTCAGCTTGTACGCGAGGCCAAGGTTGTAATGCAATTGCTGGCTGTCGTTATCCAGCTTCAATCCTGTCTCGAATTCGCGGATTGCATCGTCGATGTCGCTCTGCTGCAGATACGCCACGCCGAAATCCTCATGCACCACTGGATTCTCCGGTGTCAGCGCAACCGCACGCGTGTACAGCGGAATCGCCTCCTTCGCGTGTCCCTGCTGCACCAGCGCCAGCGCATAGTTGGTCAGCGCATCGGCATTTCTCGGATCAGCCTCCACCACTCGCGCGAAGAGCGGAATCGCCTCACGCTCGCGTCCCAGCCCCTGCAGCGCAAGCGCCGCCTGGTAGGCAGCGGTAACGCTCTCCGGCGCCAGCCGCATCGCTTCCTCGGCCAGGGAAAGCGCTTTGTCGTAGCTACCCTGCGCTGTATAGGAGAGCGCCAGCTCGTTCAGCACGCCCACATCCTGCGGCTGCTCCGCGTGCGCGGCTTCGAGCGTCGCTGCCGCCTCGGCCGGTTGGTTGAGCCGCATCAGCACCGTCGCCAGGTGCAGCCGCGCCGCCACCATCTTCGGATCAAGCTCCACCGCGCGCGCAAACTCCGTCTGCGCCGCCGTCCATTGCTGCTCCTGCGCCAGCAGCGAGCCCATCGCATCATGCAACGTCGCGCTCTCCGGAACCGCCGCCACCGCCGCGCGCAAATGCTCGAGCGCCACCGGCCGCTGCCCGGCCTCGGTCAAAGCCTGCGCATACGCAATCTCCACCTCCGGAGGCAGCGCATTCCCCTCGGCCGCCAGGCCTTTCAGCAACGGCAGCGCCTCGGCCGATTGTCCCTCACGCACCTCGGCCAGCGCCAGGTTCATCTCCATATCCGCGTCGTGCGGCTTCAACGCAAGCCCGCGCTTCAGCTCCGCCGCCGCCTCTTGCGGCCGCCCCAGGTTCAGCAGCACCGACCCCAGCGCCGCGTGTCCTTCAGGGATCTTCGGCTCCAGCCGCACCACCTCTGCAAAGGAGTGCCGCGCTCGCTCCAGATCGCCGGCATTCGCCGCCGCATAGCCGGCGCGGAAAGCGGCACTCGCCTGCTTCGCGTTCGCCTCCGCACTGCCCGCGTTCGTAGCCTGGGCCAGAATGGGCGTGCCGCACAACACGCAAAGGCCGCCCGCGAGCACTACGCGAAGAGCAAAACGTCTTGTCACCGCACTCATGGTTTTGAGAGCTTCGGCGCAGTCGCCGCCTGCAGCTCGACGGCCTTCGCCGTCTCCCGCTCGGCGTCTTCCGTTCGCCCCGCTGCGCGATACGCTTGCCCCAGCAGGCTGTGTGTCATGAAGTTGTTGGGATCCATATTCCGCGCGCGCTCCAGGTACATCGTCGCCATCGCGGCGTTGCGCTGCTTCAGCAGCACCTTGCCCAGCAGGATGTACGGCCCGGTCGAGGCCGGCTCCAGCAGCACTGCGCGATTCAGCGCCTGCTGCGCCTTGTCGTACTCACCCGCGCGCAGGTAAGCATCGCCGAGCCGGTCGTACAAGCCGCCGTATAGCGGATTGATCGCGCGCTCCTGTTCGAATTCCGTGATCGCATCTGTTCCCCGCGACCGCGCCAGCGCAATCTCGCCCAGTAGCTCGTGGACCAGCGGCATCTTCGGCGCAAGCGCCTCTGCCTTCTCGGCCGCCGCAATCGCCGCCGGCAGATACTCCCGCCGGAAGAGCAGCCGCGCCGAAAGCAGATACGCCTCCGCGCCATCCGGCGGGAAACCATACTGCGCCGCGAAGGCTCGCCGAGCGTCGTCGTAGCGGCGCGTATCCATATAGCAAAGCCCGAGCACGTAGTTGCCGTCTACATTCGCGGCGGCCACTTTCTGCTCGCGCGAGCGCTCCAGCAGCGGAATCGCATCCGCCGGCCGTCCCATCCGGAACAGCGTCACGCCCTGCATCTGCGCCGCTTCAATATCGTTCGGGTCCGCAGCCGCGGCGCGCGCGAATGCCGCCGCCGCGTCCTCGAGCTTCGTCTGCTGATAGAGCGCCAGGCCGCGCAGCTTCTCCACACCCGCAGGCTCCGGCTTCTGCGCAGCCAATGGATCGAGCGCGCGCAATGCCTCCGCCGAGCGGCCTTCCTGGACCAGCTTCTGTGCCGCGACCAGGCTCACCGGCGAAGACGGCGCCGCCGGCAACTGTGTTGGAGCGGCCTGCCCCGAAAGCGCGCGAGCCCCAAGCGCAGCCATCAGCAGCACAACGCCGCATCCGCCCAGCAAATCAGTACCGGATTTCATGGCTTCGACTCTATCCGAAAAATGCGCGGGCGGATCACGCAGTTCCTATTGGACATCTCTCGCGATCCTCGGCAATCAATGGGGAAACGCCTGGACTTGCCGTCGTCTTCGCTCGCCGGATCACGTGAGAGAATCCGGGTACACCTGCGGTTCAATCCCTCCATCCCGTGAAAAATCCGAATATGCAAATCAGGACCTTCTGCCTGCTCCTGCTTCTCCTGCCGTCGCTCCGCTCCGCACATGCACAAGGCACCACCCCCACATTCCAGCGAGCGATCGGCGGCGTCTCCTATACCTTCGCAGGGCACGATCCGGCACAAAATGGCACCACCATCCTCCCCACCATGCTCGTCCCGATTTCGCTTACCTTCGCCGGCAAGGTGACTCGCATGGACGCGACGCCGGATGTGCCGCGCATCCTGAAGTCGCCCATCTTCTCGCGCTTTGCCTTCTCACCGGGAAACAAAACGCAGTATGCCGATGCAATGCTCCGCGCCACCTTTCCGGCAGACAAGCAAGGCCACACGCTGCTCGGCAAGCCGGAAATCAAGCGCATCACCATCGCCGTCCCTGCCGGCGACGGCTACTTGCTCACCTCGAAAAGCAGCGGCAGATGGTTTGCCGTCGTCGACTCCGAGTTCCTCGTCAAAGAGCTCTTCCGGCAGATCCCGCGCCAGGACGGCAAACTCGTCATCGCCGTCACTCACAACACCACGTACTACGCCGCCGCCGACGCGACCGTCTGCTGTTCCTGGGGAACGCATGGCGTGGATACCGCCACCGGCAACTCCTTCGTGCTCGGATCGTATCTCCGCAACGCCCCCGCTATCGTCCAGGATCGCGACATCCAGCCCCTCGCGCAGCAGCTCGCCGAGTTCATCAACGATCCGCTGCACGATCCGCAAATCTACTTCCGCACCGCCGCGGCGCCGGGAAACTTCTTCTCCGCCTGGCTGGCTCCCGGAGAAAGCTGCGCCGGCGCCGGCATCGGCTCCAACTACTTTCTTCTTGAGCCCACCAACACCAATCCCAAAAACAGCTTTCCATCCTCCGCGCCGTTTCCTGCCCGCCAAGGCGGGTTCACCTACCATCTGCAGAATGTAGCGCTCCTGTCTTGGTATCTACCCAGGTATTTGGGACCCACGGCGCCTGACGGCAGCGTTTACAGCTTTCCCGATCCCCATGCGCTCGCCGAGCCCGCGCAGCCATGCCCGGATCGACGCGCCTCCATGGCCAGCGCCGCAGAGCCTATCGTCGCTCCCGTCCCATCCAGCGGAGTGGCGAACGGTCACCGGCTCATCGGCTACTGGACCGGCTCCCGATTCTCGCTCAACGCCCCGTTTCCTCTTCACGAAGTTCCGCCGCAGTGGGACATCATCCTTGTCGCCTTTGCCAAGCCGGACAAAACCGCTCCTGAAGGAACGCTGATCTTCCCCGCCCCCCGAGGCATCGATCCCGCTCAGTTAAAAGCCGACATAGCCGCCCTGAAGAGCCAGGGCAAGAAGGTCATGATCTCGCTCGGCGGAGGCGGCGAGTTTTTCAAGCTCGACGACCCCGAGCACATCTCCAACTTCGTCTCGTCGGTCACCAGCATCGTCTCCGAGTACGGCTTCGATGGCGTAGACATCGACTTCGAAACTCCATCCCTCGTCCTCGCGCCGGGCGACACCGACTTCCGGCATCCCACCACGCCCTCCATCGTGAACCTCATCGCCGGCCTTCGCCAGTTGCGCGAACACTTCGGTCCCGGCTTCATGATCAGTCTCGTGCCCGAAGGAAGCCAGATTCCCGGCGGATACGCAACCTACGGAGGCCAGTTCGGCTCCTACCTGCCGCTCGCCTGGGGGCTCGGCGATATCCTCTCCTTCATCGACGTCCAGGACTACAACACCCCGCCCCTCGAAGCTCTCGATGGCGAGATCTACCAGTCCCACTCGGTCGACTACCACGCCGCGATGACCGAGCTTCTTCTCCGCGGGTTCAACGTAGGCGGCAATCCTGGGCACTTCTTCCCGCCCATGCCGCCCGGCAAAGTCGCCGTCGGTTTCCTCACCGACTACACCGAGCCCGCCGTGGTAAGCCAGGCAATGGACTACCTCATCACTGGCAAAGCGCCCGCCGGAACGACATACAAGCTGCGCAATCCGTCAGGCTATCCAGCGCTGATTGGAGCCATGTTCTGGACCATAGACGCCGACCGCCACGACAACTACAAATACTCCAACCTCATCGGTCCCCAACTCCACAGCTATCCCAAACCCGAAGCCGCCAGGTAGCTCCAGATTGCCCCCCTGAAAGCAAAACGAGGAGAGCCGAAGCTCTCCTCGCGGGTAGAACAACTCGCTTATGCCTAGAACTGCAGGCGGAGCGAGAACTGCAGTTGCCGAGTCGGGAACTGGCTCCCGAACACGCCACCGATGGTCTGTTGGCCGTTGTCGAGCGAGCCGCCTGGCTGGCCAAGGCTGATATGGTTGAACGCGTTGTACGCGTCCATGCGGAACTGCGCGAAGAGCGACTCATGAATCGGAAAGTTCTTCTGCACAGCCATATCGGTGTTGAAGAAGTTCGGACCGAACGTACTGTTTCTTCCGGTGTTACCAATCTGATCCAGACCGGGTGCGGTGAAGCCATTGAACGAGGTATTCGTCAGGTTCTGACCGCTCTTGGGATCAAGTCCGGTGAACGCCAACCGGTTGTGATTCACCGTATTCAATTTCTGAATGTGCAGTTTGAGGTTGTTGCCACGTCCATTCGGGTAGCAAGGTGCACTGCCGGGAATGACAGAGGCGCATTCCTGATAGCTGAGTGTGAAGGGCAGACCGCTGGCGTAGGTCACGACCGGGCTGACCTGCCAGCCGCCAATGATCTCGTTGACGAAACCGGGAGCCGTCCCGCCGACCAGGTGATTGCGGCCGAAGGGCAGCTCATAGCTACCGTAGGCCACAATCTGATTCTCGCGCTGGAACTCGTCCCGGCCCTTTCCAGCCTGCTTGTTCCAGGTAGCATAGGTGGCCTGGAAGTTCACCGAGCGTTGCCAGGCATAGTTGGCGTTGAAGGTCAGTCCCTTGGTCAACTGCTTCGCCACACCGATCTGCAGGGCATTGAAGTGAGTATCCTGGTCGTCGCCGTTGAACTGGATGAGGGTATTCCAACCGCAGGCGCCTGCTGGAAGGATAATTCCGGAAATCACAGGCTGCTTGTAATTGGGATCCTGGCAGGCCTGCAAAGTGCCACCGTAGTAGCGCTGCAACAAGGAGGGGTTGTTCGTGCCGCCGTCAGGGTAAATGCCATTCGAATCAGGCTTGGCGCTGCCTTCGGCCGTCGGCGTCGTGAAGTGGAGCGTTCGTCCTTCAATGCTGTATTGTGCCGGCAGGAAAATACCGGCCTCGTTCGGGTTGGTGTTGTTGCTAATACCCGAGCTCAGAGTGTGGGTACCCTTGTTACCCACATACGCCATAGTTACGGAGAGCGTCGGGGTTATCGCGCGCTGCAGGCTCAGGTTCCAGGCGTCGATCGTCGGCAGCCGCAGCGGGCTGGGCCGAGCTTTGCTGTCCACGTTGAAGCCCGGATTCGGCAGCAAGCCGCTGGCCGGAACAGGCGTCACCGGAGGTAGGCCTGGCCCTTGAGCCAGTGTGAATGCGGTAGAGTTGGGACCGCTCGGCTGAGGGATCGATTGGCTGGTCAGGATCGGCAGGTTCTGCGTTGCGGTATGACCGAAAAGCGAACCGAAGACGCCAAGGTCGAAGCTCCGTCCGTAGCCGGCGCGGATCACCGTCTTGGGATTCAACTGATAGGCAAGACCAATGCGTGGTGAGATCGCCTTGAATGACGGATCCCAGTTCATGTTGGACCCGATATTTCCGTAGCCGGCGACCTGCAGATAGCCGGTCGAATCGGTCGGGCTGTTCATATTCAATATCGCACCGTTGCCTTTTCCGTTCACCGTCTCCGGGAAGTACAGTTCGTAACGAACACCCAGATTCAGGGTCAGGTTCGGCGTGTAGCGCCAGGTGTCCTGCGCATAGAAGAACACTCTCTTCTGGAACTCCTTGGCGTTGGTGGAGGTGCTGGCGTAACGGTTGTACTCGCTAACGTCGCCGAGCACGAATGTGGCAAGTCCCAGACCGCCGCTCTGATCCACTGGGCTGGATGTCGGGCCGATGCCAAAGTTGAATTCACCAGCTCGGTTCACGTCGCTCGGCACGCGCAGGTTGCGCGCGTAGCGAAGGTCGGCGCCGAACTTGAAAGAGTGGTTGCCGAAGATCTTTGTCCAGTTGTTCACGATCTGGTACTGGTCTTCGCGTTCCGACAAGGGGCAGTTGCAGCGGTTCACATTCAAGCCGCTGCCGTACCGCGGACCAGTGCCGGCACTTTGGTTCTTGGGAGCCCCGATGCCTGTGGAGCCTGGATCTTCAATCTGGAACGCTGAAGCGCCGCTGGTAAAACCGGCGTCCAGATTTGAATCCGGAATACCGAGGCTGGCAGTAAACGACTGTCCTTGGTCGTATTTGCTGGTCACGACGTTATAGCGGTAGTAGCCCAGCCGGAAGTCTGTCAGCAGGCCCGCATTCACGGCCATGTCCGCACCCGCCGCCACGCTGTCGTTGGCGCCCACCGAGGTGCCGCCATAGCCCGCCAGACCGAACCCTGTACCACCTGCCGATCCAAAGATTGTTGTCCCGGTCAAGGTATCGGTGAAGCGGCTGAAGCGTCCAAAGGCGTGAATCTTCTGCGTGACCTGCATATCGCCGCGAACATCCCACTGATCCGCATTGAAGAGGCCCTGACCGCTGGCCGAATAGTTTTCAGCCAGTCCAGTCGTACCGGAAGTACCAACGGGCGTCGTTGGCGCGTAGGGCTGCAGCAGCTTGAACAGTGCCAGCGCCTGCGGAGAAAGACGAGCCGTCGGAATCACGTTGCCGGGAAACTGCTTGCCGGTGGTCTGATCATAGATAGGGACGCGATAGTCGCTGAAATCGCAACCCGCAATCCCGCTGGCGCCGACCTCGTTGCCCAGGCAGGTGTTCTCCAGCAGAGTTGTCGGCACCGTCTGCGAGCCCGAGATCCCGGCCCTCTGCCGCTGGCCCTGATAATCGCCGAAGAAGAACGCACGGTCCTTCAGAATCGGACCGCCAACCGAGCCACCAAATTCGCTGTAAAGACCGCCCGGGATCAGATTACCGACCCTGGTCGGGTCAGAAGGACTGGGGTTCTGTGTGAATGGATTGCGCGCCAGGTTCGCATTGCTGCGGCGATAATCGAAGGCGCTGCCATGGAAGTTGTTCGTGCCCGACTTGGTCTGCACCGTCACGATGGCGGAAACAGCTTTGCCTAACTCGGCATCGAAGTTCTGCGTGAGAATCTGCGATTCGGTGATCGCATCCAACGCCGGGTTCACAACGATGATGCCGAGGATCGGATCCTGATTGTCGGTGCCGTCCAGCTCATACGCGACGCCGCCAAAGGCCTGACCGTCGATCTGGATCTGCTGGCTGTTCTGCGGATTTTCATCGGCCGCGTGGCTCCAGCCGAGTTGCTGTGCGCCGGGCAGCAGAAGCTCAAGGCTGGTGAAGTTGCGGCCGGAGATCGGAAGATCCGAAACCGTCTTCTGATCAAATGTCTGCCCCACGTCGGCGCGGTCGGTCTTCAGTTGCGGAATCGCATCCGCATTCACGGTGACCGTCTGGCTCGACCCGCCGGTCTTCATCGTCGCATCCACCTTGGGCGAGGTATCGGCCAGCACCTGCAGGTGGTTGGTCTCGAAGTTCTCGAAGCCGGACGCCTCCACCTTCACGGTGTAGAGATCCGGGATCATGTGCTCGACGGTATAGGCGCCCGACTCATTGGACTTGACGGTTACGGAGGTGCCCTTCGCCTCATCGGTCACCGTCACGGTTGCACCCGGGATCGAGGCACCCGAGGAATCGGTCACCGTGCCGTAAATGGATCCGTAAATCGCCTGTGCGTGAATCGCTTGCGGAAGGATGGCTAGCCCAACACCAAGGCACGCGGTCAGGACCGCCTGCATGCGTCTCGTCATAATGGTCTCCCAAAAATGCTGCTCTGGCGCGCCGCGGTGCCTCTGGAATCTGCACACACAGTTATGCGTTTGTAATCGTTGCTGTACTCGGCGGTACTGCTTCCATTTCGTACAAATGGATGATTACTGCCCGGCGTCGAACTATAAAGAGCGATCACGCCGGTGTCAAAGGAAAAATCAGGCGCTCCTAAAAGACGATCGCTGCCCGCTTCACTACAATCGGAGGGCGATGCTCCCGCCAGACAAACGTTATGCGAAAGCGCTGATAGTTAGCGTTTACGCGGCTTTTGTCACGCTTGCACTCTTCGCCCAGAAGGTATCTAAACCGTACCCGGCAAGCATCGCGCACCCACCGCCGGCGTGGTTTGAAAACGTCGCGCCCGAGGCTGGAATCCGGGTAATTAATGTTAACGGCGGAGTAACCTCCAAGCACTACATCCTCGAGGCCACGGGTTCCGGCGTCGCCATCCTCGACTACGACAACGACGGCTACCCCGACATCTTTCTCGTCAACGGCGCCTACCTCCATCCAGAGCCCGGCGAGACCTCGCCCCCACCTACCAGCCATCTCTTTCACAACAACCGCGACGGCACCTTCACCGACGTCACCGCCAAATCCGGCCTCGCCAACACCGGGTGGGGCCAGGGCGCCTGCGTTGGCGACTACGACAACGATGGCCTGCCCGACCTGTACGTAACCGGCTACGGCAAGAATCGCCTCTACCACAACGAAGGCCATGGCCGCTTCCGCGAAGTTGCCGAAGAGGCGGGTGTCGCCGGCAGCGGCAAGGAGTGGGGCACCGGCTGCGCCTTCGTCGACTACGACCGTGACGGCAAGCTCGACATCGCCGTCGCCAACTACGTCCACTTCGACATCAAGGATGTCCCCGAGCCCGGCAAAGCCCCGGGCTGCACCTGGAAGGGCGTGGCTGTCATGTGCGGTCCGCGCGGACTCGAGTGGGCGCCGAACACCCTCTATCACAACCTCGGCAACGGCAAATTCGAAGACGTCTCGGTCAAAAGCGGCTTCACCAAAACCAACGGCCACTACTGCTTCTCCGTCTCCACCATCGACGCCGACGAAGACGGCTGGCCCGACATCTATATGGCCTGCGACTCCACCCCCGCCATCCTCTATCGCAACAACCACGACGGCACCTTCACCGATCGCGCGGCCGATGCCGGCGTCGCCTTCAACGAAGACGGCCGCGAGCAGGCCGGCATGGGATCCACCATCGCCGACTACGACGGCGACGGCCACCTCGACATCTTCAAGACCAACTTCTCCGACGACACTGCCACCCTCTACCATGCGCGCGGCGACGGCACCTTCGACGACGTCACCTACCCCTCGGGTCTCGGCGTCAACACCGACAAGCTCGGCTGGGGCACCATGTTCGTCGACATCGACAACGACGGCTGGCCCGACCTTATCTCCGCCAACGGCCATGTCTACCCGGAAGTTGATAGCAGCCATCTCGGCTCGGATTACCGCGAGCCCCGCCTGCTCTATCACAACCTCGGCAACGGCAAATTTGCCGACATCACCAAGGACTCCGGTCCCGGCATCACCACACCTGCCTCCGCGCGCGGCCTCGCCGTCGCTGATCTCTGGAACGATGGCCGCCAGGAGGTCGTCATCAACGACGTCAGCTCGCTTCCCATGCTGCTGGTCAACCGCGCCGCAAACAGCAATCACTGGATCGGCCTCGCCCTCACCGGAACGAAATCCAACCGCAGCGCCATCGGCGCGCGCGTCACCGTGCGCGGCACCGCAGCCGGTAAAGAACGCATCTGGGTCAACGAGATACGCAGCGGCTCCTCCTACAACTCATCGAGCGATATGCGCCTCCACTTTGGTCTCGGCCCCTCGCCCGTTCTGCGTGAAGTCGAAGTAAGCTGGCCCTCCGGCCTGACCGAAACCTTCCCCGCCCCGCCCCTCGACCGCATCACACTAATCACCGAAGGCGCCGGCAAACCGCTCTCTGCGAAAGCAGCGAAGTAAACATTCCTATTCGTAATCATAACTGTGACTTTTAGTTCTTCGTCAGCTTGATAGCGAGCAGGGTGGCGTTGGTCGCATTGGCTTTCACCCGACATTTACCGCAAGACCCTAAAATTTCCTTTATGTCCCTTCTCAAAGTCATCGTCCTCGCCATCGTGCAGGGCCTCGCCGAACTGCTGCCTGTCTCCAGTTCCGCGCACGTGATCGTCGCGGAAAAGCTCATGGGACTCGATCCCTCCGCTCCGGAAATGACGCTGCTCCTCGTCATGCTGCACACCGGCACCATGTTCGCCGTCATCGCCTACTTCTGGAAGACCTGGCGAGAGTCGTACTTCGCCAGCAAAGCCGTCTTCGGCCGCTTCGCCGTGCGTCTGATCTGGGCAACCGTACTGACCGGCGTGGTCGGTGAAGGCGTGAAAAAGCTGCTGGAGAAGACACTGCTTCACGGCGCGGCAAAGGCCGAAATCGAGCAGCTATTCAGTCATCTCGAACTGATCGCGCCTGCACTCGCCGCGGTCGGCATTCTTATCCTGGTCGCCGGCATCGCGGAACATCGCAAGCGGACCGCGGCTTACAACGCAAACTCCGCAACGCAAACCGGCGAGAGCAGCATAACGATGTCGCAGTCGGCCTGGATGGGCATCGTGCAGGGACTCGCGCTGCCCTTCCGGGGATTCTCCCGCTCCGGCTCCACCATCTCCACCGGCATGCTCACCGGCACGTCCAAAGCGGCCGCAGAGCGCTTCAGCTTCGCCCTCGCCGTCGTGCTCACGCCCGCCGTCGTCGGCCTGGAAGTGATTCGCCTCTGGAAATCCTCGCAGACCTCGACCATCGACCTGCACGCCTCGCTTCTGGCGAGTCTGCTCGGCATGGTCTTCTCATTCCTCGCCGGACTGCTCGCCCTCAAATGGCTGAGCCGCTGGCTCGAGACCGGCCGCTGGTATCTCTTCGGCATCTACTGTCTCGCCGCCTCCGCGGTCGTCTATGCATTGCACGCACGCGGATTCTGAGCAGCCCCTGTCTCCTCTCCGGCAAATTATTGCCCACTACTAGAGGATTTCTTCGCTGCGATCCATCCCGGGTTGCCTACCGGGGCTGTCGTTCTTGCGCATCTCCTGAACTTTCAGCCCTGGAGCCCCAAAAGCCGACAAGCAAACATGTACCCCGATTGCGAATCCAAAAACATTCGGATAACACTGAAAAATGAGAAAGGAAACGGTCCAGCCGTATCCCATGATGAAAACTCCCTCTCTCTCTGCCCAAAATGCACGGCCCTCATTGGTCAATAAGGCCGGCGGGCTTCTGAATACCGGGGTTCCGGGCTTCGATGAGATCCTGCATGGCGGATTGCCGAGAGGGCACCTGTACCTCGTTGAAGGAAACCCCGGTACCGGCAAGACCACACTCGCGCTGCAGTTTTTGCTGGCCGGCATTCAAAACGGCGAAAGGGTTCTCTACGTCACTCTCTCCGAATCGGAGAACGAACTCCAGGAGGCCATCCGCTCGCATGGATGGTCGCCGGATTCCCTGGTTATCTGTGAGTTGGCGCCTCCTGAGGAGGACCTGAAGCCAGAGACGCAGTACACCGTCTTCCATCCCTCGGAGGTCGAGCTCGCCGATACCATCGCTGCCATTTTCAAAGAGGTGGATGCCGTGCGGCCGCAGCGGCTCGTCTTCGACTCGCTGTCAGAACTGCGCATGCTGGCCCGCGATCCTCTCAAGTACCGGCGCCAGATTCTCGCCCTCAAACGACACCTCTCCGGACCCGACTGCACCATCCTTCTGCTCGACGACGGCACCGCGGAGGGCGGCACCGACCTCCAGTTGCAGAGCATCGCCCACGGCGTTGTCCATATGGAAACCATCAACCGGGACTATGGGGTCAACCGTCGCCGTATTGAGATCCGCAAGGTGCGTGGATCTGCCTATAGCGAAGGCTTTCACGACTACACCATCGAACAGGGCGGCGTCTTCATCTATCCCAGGTTGATCGCCGCAGAGCATAAGCCCGGATTTGAGCGCAAGAATGTTCCCAGCGGGATTGAGGAGCTCGACCGCCTCTTTCGAGGAGGCATCGACACCGGCACCAGCACCCTGCTGCTCGGCCCGGCGGGCTGCGGCAAATCCACGATTGCCCTCCGCTATGCCGTTTCCGCCGCGCAGAGAAATGAAAAGGCCATGATCTTTGCCTTTGACGAGTCCATCCATACACTCCTCGATCGCACCCGGAATCTGAGCATGGATCCTGACCCTCTGATCGAGAAGCGCTTCCTGGAGGTGCAGCAGGTCGATCCCGCGGAGCTCTCACCGGGCCAGTTTATCGCTCGGGTGCGGCGCTTGGTCGATGAGGAAAATCTGCGCGTGCTGGTGATCGACAGCATGAACGGCTTGCTCAATGCCATGCCTCACGAGCAGTTTCTTGCGATGCAACTGCATGAGCTGTTTTCCTACCTCGGCCAGCAGGGCATCGCAACCATCATCACTCTCGCACAGCACGGCGTCATCGGACCGGACATGAACTCGCCGATTGACGTAAGCTATCTTGCAGATACCGTCCTGCTCTTCCGCTATTTTGAACGGGCCGGTCAAATTCGCCAGGCACTCTCCGTTGTGAAGAAGCGCAGCGGCCCCCACGAACGTGCGATCCGCGAACTCATCTTTGGAGAAGGCAAAATCTATGTTGGTGAGCCGCTCTCGAACTTCGAAGGAGTCCTTACCGGAGTACCAAGATTCCTTGGCGCGGAAACCGGTTCGAATGACACCCCGATCTTCGGAAAATGACTCCACGGACCATGAGCCCAAAGCACATGAGCCCGGATTGGTGGACCGCCGCACCATCATCCTTGCTCCCACCGGCAGAGACAGTGAACTCATCGCAGGTCTGCTCCGGCGGGCCGCCCTGCCTTTTTCTACGACCGGTTCTATCGGCGAGTTAACCACCGAGCTTCAGCGCGGCGCCGGTGCGGCCATCATCGCCGAAGAGGCTCTGAGCGGAAATGTGATCCCGGAGATCCTCCAGGTCCTGAATGAACAGCCCTCCTGGTCCGACTTTCCGCTGATTCTGCTGACCGTCGGAGGCCAGGTCACTGCGGAAAGCGAGCGCCTGCGTGAGTTACGCCGCCCGCTCGGGAATGTCTTTCTTCTGGAACGGCCCATCCGTCCCGAGACTCTGCTCGGCACGCTCGAGATCGCGCTGCGCGGACGGCAGCGCCAGTACCAGATTCGCGAGCAGTTGCTGCAGTACGAACGTGCTCAGGAGGCACTGCGCCGCTCGGAAAAGCTCGCCGTCACCGGCCGCCTGGCCGCCAGCATTGCCCACGAGATCAACAATCCCCTCGAAGCCGTCACCAATCTGCTCTATCTCATCCGGACGGATTCGTCGCCGGCAAAGCTGATGCGCTATCTCAACGAAGCCGATCGCGAGCTGGCGCGCGTCACTGAGATCACTACCCAGACACTTCGCTTCTATCGCGAACCCAACAAGCCGATCGAAACTGAGCTGGCTGGCGTTTTGCAGTCGGTTCTCGTTCTCTACCAGTCACGCCTCATCGCAGCAAACATCTCCGTTGAGCAGCAGATTCGCATAGCCTCTGCCGCTGTGCTCTCCAGTCCCGGCGAGCTCCGCCAGGTGATCGCCAATATCATCGGCAACTCGATAGACGCCATGCGGCGTGGCGGCCGCCTGCGTATCCGAGTCTCGACCGAGAAGGCCGCGCATGGCGTTAATTGCGTGCGTCTCACCATCGCGGACAACGGCTCCGGAATCCCTGCCGATCTGCTGCCAAAAATATTCGAGCCCTTCATCACCACCAAAGGCGAAACCGGTACGGGACTCGGATTGTGGGTGACCGAGGAGATCGTCAAGAAAAACGGATGGACGATCCAGGTCCGTAGCAGCCAGCGCCCCGGCCGCTCCGGAACCACATTTTCTCTCTGCATGCCCCTTCCCGGGTAGCTTGCCGCCTCGCAGAACCTGAAGCAGCCCAGGCTAGCCACACCGTCCACCAAGTCTTCGCGACAATGGTCTCGCTCGCGCGCTAGACTGAATTCCCTCACTCCATGCAATCGGCCGTATCGTCTCCGTCGTGCTCGCGCCGCCAGGCAATCGTCCTCCTCGTCGCTGGCCTCAGCTCACTCCTCGCAGCGCCCTTGGCGAGAGCCGAGGACCCCATCCTCTACGGCAAAGATATCCATGGCCGTGACGTAACCACGCTCGCCGGGCCTGGCACAAAATTCATCGCTGCCGTCTTCGTCGCGAGCGATTGCCCCATCTCCAACCGCTACCTCCCGCTGCTCGCGCGCTTCTCCAAACAATTCGCGCCGCGCGGCGTGCGGCTCTGGCTTGTCTACCCCAATCCGGGCGACACCCTCGCCGCCGTCCACGCGCACCAGACGCAATACCCCGCCGCCGCATCCCTGCCTCAGCTCCTCGCGCCCGATCCGCGTTTCCTCGCTCACGCCCACGTTCACATCACGCCGGAGGCCGCGATTTTCCATGGCGACGCAATGGGCCAGCCTGTCCTCTGGCACGGCCGGATCGACGATCGCTATCTCACCTTCGGCACCCAGCGCCCCGCCGCGACCCAGCATGACCTCGCTGACGCCCTCAACGCCGCGCTCGCCGGCCAGCAGCCCAAACGACCCGCAGGCCCACCCGTCGGTTGCGCCATCGTCCCGCGCGCATGACCCAGATCGTCTTCCATATGCGTCAAGCTGTCCTCGCCCTGCTGATCGTATTCGTATCCGTATCAGGCACCTTTGCGCAGACTCAATCTGCCGCAGAAGAAACCCCCACCTGGTCGCACCAGATCGCGCCCATCCTCTACAACAACTGCACCACCTGCCATCATCCCGGCGGCGCCGGTCCCTTCAGTCTGCTCAGCTACGACGACGTCCGCCGCTGGTCCGCACAAATCCTCATCGTCACCCAATCGCGCTTCATGCCGCCCTGGCTGCCCGAGCCCGGTTACGGCGACTTCGCTGACCCCCGCCGCCTCTCTGCCGAGGACCTCGCCAACCTCAAACGGTGGGTGAATGCGAACATGCCCGAAGGCATCGCCGCCGAAGCACCCGTCGCGCCGAAGTACACATCGGAATGGCAGCTAGGGGCGCCCGACCTCATCCTCACTGCGCCTCAGTCCTTTACCGTCCCCGCCGACGGCCAGGACCTCTTCCGCAACTTCATCTATCCCGTCAACGTCACGCGCACCTGCTACGTTCGCGCCGTCGAAATCCTTCCCGGCAACGCGCGCGTCGTCCACCACGCCAACATCCTCATCGATCGCACCGCCGAGCTTCGCCGCCAGCATCCAACCGATTGGCGCGCCGGCATCCCCGGCATGGAACTCGAGATCGGCTCCGGCGATCGCTTCGACCCCGACAGCCACTTCCTCTTCTGGAAGCCCGATACGCCTGCCGTCGTCGAGCCGTCCGGCATGCCCTGGCGCATCGATCCCGGCAACGACCTCATCCTCAACACCCACCTTAAGCCCACCGGCCGCGTCGAGACCGTGCAGCCGCGCATCGGCCTTTACTTCACGGACAGTCCGCCGACGCGCGCGCCCATGCTGCTGCAGCTCGAGCATGACGCCGCGCTCAACATCCCTGCCGGCGACAATCACTTCGTCGTGGAAGACGAACTGCGCCTCCCTATCGCCGTCTACGCGCTCGGCATCTACCCGCACGCGCACTACCTCGGCAAGCAGCTCGAAGCCTGGTCCACTGCGCCCGACGGCAAACGCACGCCGCTCATCCTCATCAAGGACTGGGACATCGATCGCCAGTCCGTCTACAGCTATCGCAAGCCGCTGCTTCTGCCCGCGGGCTCCGTTCTCCACATGCGCTATGTCTACGACAACTCCGCCGCCAACCCGCGCAACCCGGCAAACCCGCCGATCCGCGTCCACAACGGCAACCGCTCCACCGACGAGATGGGCCACCTCTGGCTGCAGGTGCTGCCCGTCCACGTCACAGAACGTAACACCAGCGGTGTCGAGATAGATTCCCGCATGCTCCTCGAACGCGCCTGGATGGAGCACCGCCTCACCCGCGACCCCGCCGACTCGCTCGCCGCCTACAACCTCGCCTCGCTCGACAGCATGAGCGGCAACCCCGCCGGCGCGATCGCAATCTACCGCAAACTCGCCGCCGCTGAGCCAAACAATTCTCCCAATGCGGCACGCGTCGCCACATCGCTCGGCGCAGCCCAGCAGCAAAGCGACGACTGGCAATCCGCGCTCGCCTCCTATAAACACGCGCTCACGCTCGATCCCAGCTACGCCGACGCCCGCTACGACCTCGCCACGCTCGAGCTGCAGCACGACCAATACAACGCCGCTTCAACCGACTACCGCACAGTGCTCCAGCAGCAGCCCGACGACGCTGCCGCTCACGGAGGTCTCGCCGCGGCGCTCGCACAACTCCAGCAGCCCGACGCCGCACGCGCCGAGTTCGACCGCGCCCTCGCGCTCGACCCCGCGCAACCCGACACGCTCGCCAACTACGCCTCGCTCGAATTAGCTGCGAATAATCCCGAGCATGCGCAGGAACTGCTCACCAAGGCCATCGCCGCCGGCGCGCACGACGCCGCTACGTATCAGCAGTTAGCCTTCGCCGATCAGCAGACCCGCCATCCCGAAGAAGCCGAAGCCGCCCTGCGCTCCGCCATCGCCGCCGATCCGTCCGACCCCACGAGCCATTCCTTGTTAGCGCAGCTGCTAGCCGCACACGGCGATCTCGCCAGCGCCATCACCGAGCAGCAGGCCGCACTCCGCATCAATGCCAACGATGCCGACGGCTGGAGCAACCTCGGCGTCCTCCACGCGCAATCGGGCCAAAACGCCGCCGCGCGTAACGACTTCGAGCACGCATTAGCCATCGACCCGCACCACGCCCAGGCAAGAGCCAACCTCCAACGACTCAACAACAGCGCGGCGAAATAATCAATTCCGCTGTCGTCCTGAAACATCCGTTGTCATCTGAGCGAAGTGAAGAACCTGCAGTCTGTCCGCAGCGCCACGAATGGGTGCCTCATCGTACGCGAAGCATAGGGTGGGATCACAAAAGCGGACAGTTCATCGTTAAGCCCGAATCTCCCGCCGCTCCAGCACAAACTGCGCCGCCAGCAGCAGCGCCACAATCGCAATCACCCGAGCTCCAAGCTCCAGCCAGACATGCGGCGCGACAGCAGAACTGTATTGATAAGGAAACGGATCCACCCACCAACTCGGGAAAAAGTACCGCGTCAAGCCGCCCCACACGCGGAAGGCCTTGAAGTGCAGATAGGTGTATGCGATCAGCACCGCGACCGAGATCACACGCGCCGTCTTATCCCGCGGAATCAGCATCGTGCACAGATACGTGACGCCGTAAATCAATCCCGCGAAGACGACTCCGCTCAACGGAATCAGCAGGTAGGCAAGCGGAGAAAGAGATGCCCCATCGCGCGTTCGAATGAGATGCAGGTAGACAATCAACTGGAAGAAGAATATTGTCGCCCACGCCAGCACTGCCATCAGGGCAAAGGAAAAACCGCTGTCGGACCAAACAAAGAACCTTCGCCTGCGTGGCCGCGTCAGCAGAAACGCCCCATTGTCTTCTGCGATGTCGTGGCCAATTCCGTCTCCGCCTAGAGACCAGCCCACGAAGAGCAGGAGAATCCCGGTGATGCTGACCACGCGCGTCAGCAGGTACTCCATGCTCGCTCGTGACCCGTTGGCAATAAATACATCTCCGGGATGACGCAGCAGCCCATATAGCTCAAGCACAAGCGGCACAGCAAAGACCCCAACACTCAGCCGCGCATCGCGCCAGCTTTTTGAGAGATACATGGCTACTCCTTCTCCTTGCCTTCCACGCTCAGGCATTCGAGAAAAATCTCCGACAAATTCATCGGCGAAGACTGCAGCACCGTCGCCCCACCGCGTTCGAGCGCATCCACAAACTCCTCCGCGCCGTCGCGCACCACATACTCCGTGCTCGCGCCCGACCGCCGCACCCGCACTGCGGCCGCCGGCGCGGCCATCGCTGCTACACCCGCCACCTGAATGCGCCGGAAGCGCGCCCGCAAATCCTCCATCGGCGCCTCCAGCAGCAGCCTGCCCTGGTCGATCATCCCCACCCAGTCCGCAATGCGCTCCACTTCGGACAAATGATGCGACGACATAAAGACAGTTCGTCCCTCCGACGCCACATCCTCCACCAGCACGCGCAGCAACTGGTCGGTCACCACCGGATCGAGCCCCGCCGTCGGCTCGTCGAGAATCAGCACATCCGGCTGCTGTGCCAGCGCCAGCATCAGCCACATCTTCGTCTGGTTGCCGCGCGACAGGTTGCGAAACTTCTGCTTCATCGGAATGTCGAAGACCCGCACATACCTAGCCACCAGCTCGTCAGACCAGCGTGGATAGAACCCGCCATTGAACCGCACCAATTGCTCGCCGTTATAGCCGCCAAACAGCGGCCGGTCGCTCACGAAGCCAACACGCTCCATCACGGTTACGTGTTCTGCATGGCTGTCCATGCCCAGCACGCGCGCCGTGCCCGCATCCGGCCGCGCCAGGTCCAGCAGCATCCGGATTGTCGTCGTCTTCCCCGAGCCGTTGCGCCCCACCAACGCATAGATCGCGCCTCGCGGCACGGACAAGCTCAGTCCATTCACCGCGTCTACATTGCGATAGCGCTTCACCAGTTCACGCGTTTCAATGGCCAGTTCAGAAGCCAGATCAGTCATGCTGCACCCCGTTTCGCGTCTCCAGCATCTGCCACGCCTCTTCCACCAGCCGCACCGTGTCCCCCTCGGTCAGCTCCACCTGCTTCGCCTCCACCGCAAGCTGCGTCGCAATCGGACGCACGCGCCGCAGCTTCTCCGCCTTCACCAGCCCCGTCGCGCGCGCCGCCACAAACGTCCCGCCGCCCGGCACCGTGCGGATCGTTCCCTCGCGCTCCAGATTCGAATAGGCACGCGCCACCGTGTTCGGGTTCACGCGCAGTTGCGCCGCAAGCTGCCGGATCGACGGCATTGCCTCATCGCGCCCGAGCGCTCCCGCCGCTACCGCCTGCTTCACCTGCGCCTCGATCTGCAGGTAAATCGGCACACCCGAGCCGGAATGGATACGGAAGATCACTGTACTAATACAGTGGTACGGAGAAGGAATTCTGTCAACAGAAAAATTCGGCAGATGCCGAAACTACTTCCCGCCGCCGGAGCAAGCCTCCGTTCCACCCGTCAGCGCCACCGCGAACGTGCGCGCCCGCCGATCATCCGGCGCAAAGCGCAGCAGCCGCTTCAGCGTCGCCTCGGCATCCTCCTTCTGCCCCAGCCGGCACTGCCCCACGGCCAGGTTGTACCCAGCCGCGGCCTGCATCGGATCGGCATCGAAGACACGCTGCCACAGCCGCACCGCCGTCGCATAGTCTCCCGTCCCGGCAAACAGCACCGCCATATCTCCACGGGCCGTGCCGTCATTGGGGTCCGCTGCAAGCGCCGCGCGATACTCACGGTCCGCCGTGTGAATGTCTCCGGCTCGCTGCTCCAGAAAGCCAAGCTCGGTATGCAGCTCCGCATCCTTGGCCGTCATGGCTTCCAGCGCTTCGGCCTTTCGTAACAGCTCGAGTGCCCTTTCGCCGCTCACGCGATCGCCGCGCTGTGCCATCTGGGCATAGGCCAGCCCCAGTTCACGATCACTTGTCTTCTCCTCTCCAATCGGCACCAGCGTCTGGCTCTTTGCCGCCCCTTCTATCGCTGTCCCGCGCGGGCTCTGCGAAGCAGCGTTCACTATCTGTATCCGGTGATCCGTCACCTGCTCGTGCGCAATGTCCTCGCTCTTGCTGCGCGGCATGTGGCAGCTCGCGCAGTCCGGCTGCTCCGCATGATGCGCCGTCCGAAACTTCGCGCCCGTATGGCAGCTCAAACACTTTGCGCGATAGTATGCAACCCGCTCCGCCGGCGTCGCTGTCGTCTCGCTCGCATGCGGATCATGGCAGGTCGTGCACGTCATCCGGTCGCCGCTCGCGCGTTTGCAAGCACTCTGGAGTAGCGCCTCGTACTGGGACGTCGCCCGCCCATTCGGCCCAACCTCGCCTTCGTGCACAAAATAAGACACGCTGTCGAACAGCGCCTCGCCCGGCTTGTAATTCGCCAGCGAATGTCCCAGCCGGTACACCGCCGTCTCGCCTTCCAGGTGGCACTGCAAACACACCGAGTCGCGCCGCACCGCATTCAGCTTCGCCGGATTCAGCACCGCCGCCTTGCCCCGAGTCCGCACATGCTCTGCCGCATCGCCATGGCACGACGCGCATCCGATCCCGCCACGCACAAACGGCGCCGCCGCAAAATGATTCCGCGCCCCCGCGAGCGCCGCCGCCACGCCGGTCACGTGGCAGTGCAAACAATTCGCATCCACCGGCAAAGTCAGCGGCATCTCGCGCGCATCCAGAAAGTTCGGCGCCATGTCCCACACGAGCTTCTTCGCATACCAGTTCACCGGCGTCTCAAACCAATAGCCGTCGCGCTCAAACAGATACGTGCGTCCCCGCGTATTCGATCCGATGAAGTACGCGAGCTTCACCTCACCGCTCAGATACCCATCCGGCGCCGTAGCCTGCCGCACATAGCTGAGCCAAGCCGCGCCATCGCGCGCAAAGATGCGGTAGTGCACGCCGGAAGCCGCATGGGTAAAGTTTCCCTCCATCAGCCCATCCATCGCCGCACCGCTCGCCCGCGCCATGGGCGTCGCCTCGTAGCGCTCATAAATCGCCCGATGGCATCCCGCGCACATGGCGTCAGGCGAACTTGAAGCAGACGGCGCCGGGGAAGCCGCCATCACGGGCTTCGCGCCGCGCTGCGATTCCGCGCCGAGCATCAGCACCGCAGCGCACCCGGCAGCCGCCATCCATCTCGCACGCCTTCTCAACGCCATGCGCCCCTGTCCGCTCCCGTCGCCTGTATACCACCACGCACCGCGCGCTCTTAACATTGGAGTAACAGGGCCGATTTCCTCTGAAGTGAATCACTGCGCCGGGACTGCATCCAACAGCAAAGACCCCGCGTCGCCCCACCTTCACCGCAACCGCAAGGAGATCCCCATGCCGACCGCCGCCAAAGCCAAGTCCACATCCCGCAATCGCAAAGCACCGGCCGCGGCGCATCCCGGCTCGTCGTCCCACCTGGACCAGCAGGAGCTCGATCTCATGGACGCCTATTGGCGCGCCGCCAACTATCTCTCGGTCGGCCAGATCTACCTCAAGGAAAATCCGCTGCTGCGCCGCCCGCTCACCCGCGATGACATCAAGCCGCGCCTGCTCGGCCACTTCGGCACCACCCCGGGGCTCAACTTCATCTATCTCCATCTCAACCGCATCATCCGTCACCAGCACGCCAACATGATGCTCGTCGTCGGCCCCGGCCACGGCGCGCCGGGCATCGTCGCCAACACCTACCTCGAAGGCACCTACACCGAGGTCTACCCCGACATCGAACGCAACCTCGACGGCCTCAAACGCCTCTTCCGCCAGTTCTCCTGGCCCTACGGCATCCCCTCGCACGACGCCCCCAACGTGCCCGGTTCCATCCACGAAGGCGGCGAGCTCGGCTACTCGCTCCTCCACGCCTGCGGTGCCGCCTTCGACAACCCCGATCTCCTCGTCGGCTGCATCATTGGCGACGGTGAAGCCGAGACCGGCTCCCTCGCTGCGTCCTGGCACTCCAACAAATTCCTCAATCCCATCACCGATGGCGCCGTTCTGCCCATCCTTCACCTCAACGGCTGGAAGATCGCGAACCCCACTGTCCTCGCCCGCATCGAGCCGGAAGAACTAAAAGTGCTCCTCGAAGGCTACGGCTATACGCCGTACTTCCTCGAAGGTGACGACCCAGCCGAGATGCATCGCCGCATGGCCGAAACCCTCGACACCATCTACGCCGAGATCCGTCGCATCCAGCAGCATGCCCGCGAACAGAACGACGCCACCCGTCCGCGCTGGCCCATGCTCGTCCTGCGCACGCCCAAAGGCTGGACCGGCCCTAAATTCGTCGATGGCCTTCCCGTGGAAGACACCTGGCGCGCCCATCAAGTGCCGCTTGAAGAAGTCCGCACTAATCCCGAGCATCTCAAGCTGCTCGACGAGTGGCTCCGCTCTTACAAACCCGAAGAGCTCTTCGACGAAGAAGGCTGCCTTCACGAAACGATCGACACCGTAGCGCCGCGCGGCCTCGAACGCATGAGCGTCAACCCCAACGCCAACGGCGGCCTGCTCCTCCAGCCGCTCGACATGCCGGACTTCCGCGACTTCGCCGTCAAAGTCGACTCACCCGGGGCCGTCGAAGACTCCGCCACCACCATCCTCGGCAACATGCTCGAAGACGTCATGCGCCGCAATCTCGCCACGCGCAACTTCCGCATGTTCTCCCCCGACGAGAATGCCTCCAACCGCCTCCAGGCCGTCTACAAGGCCAGCGGCAAACGCTGGGACGCGCGCTATCTCCCGGTTGACGAAAACCTCTCCGTCGATGGCCGCGTCATGGAAGTGCTCTCAGAAAATCTCTGCGAAGGCTGGCTCGAGGGCTACCTGCTCACCGGCCGCCACGGCTTCTTCTCCTGCTACGAGGCCTTCATCCACATCGTCGACTCGATGTTCAACCAACATGCCAAGTGGCTCAAGGCCTGCCACAACCTGCCCTGGCGCAAGCCCATCGCCTCGCTCAACTACCTGCTCACCTCGCACGTCTGGCGCCAGGATCACAATGGCTTCTCCCACCAAGACCCCGGCTTCATCGATCACGTCGCTAACAAGAAAGCCGACACTGTCCGCATCTATCTCCCGCCCGACGCCAACACGCTACTCTCCGTCGCCGACCACTGCCTCCGCTCGCGCAACTACGTCAACCTCATCATCGCCGGCAAGCAGCCACAGCAGCAGTGGCTCGCGATCGATGACGCCGTTCGCCATTGCATCGCTGGCCTCGGCGAGTGGAAGTGGGCCTCGAACTCCCAAAGCAGTTCCGGTCATGACGATCCGGAAGTCGTGATGGCCTGCGCCGGCGACGTCCCCACGCTCGAGACCATGGCCGCCGTCACCGTCCTCCGCGACTGGGCGCCCGACCTGCGGCTCCGCGTCGTCAACGTCGTCGACCTCTTCACGCTCGAAACCTTCGACCAGCATCCGCACGGCATCGAGAACGAGGCCTTCGACCGCCTCTTCACCGTTGACAAGCCGGTTATCTTCGCTTTCCACGGCTACCCCACGGTCGTGCACAAGCTCACCTACAAGCGCCACAACCACAACGGATTCCATATCCACGGCTACAAAGAGGAGGGCACCACTACCACGCCCTTCGACATGACCGTCCTCAACGAGCTCGACCGCTACACCCTCGCGCTCGACGCACTCAAATACGTCCCCCGCTTCGAGCCGCGTTTCCCCGAGTTCCGCCAGCGCCACTCCGAGATGATGGAAAAGCACAAGCTCTACGTCTCCGAACACGGCGAAGACATGCCCGAAGTCCGCAACTGGAAATGGTCACCGGCAAAATAGCAAATCAGCAAGTCGGCGAATCAGCCCACACCTCACGGATCGTCATCCCGACCGGAGCCATCGCTCGTAGAGCGATCGGCGCCGTGGAGGGATCTGCTGTTACCCCACTCCGCGTCGATACCAACGGGTGCCCATTTCCGCAGCGCGGAAGTGGGCGAACTTAGTCTGCAGCAAAGCTGCAAACCTCAATTCTCGCGATCACTCTTCACAGCATCCCGCTCCACCTGCTGAATGATGACCGGGGCAAGATTAACCATTCCCGCAGGCAGGCGCACCGCCAGATACACGAGATCCGGCGTTTCCCCGATCAGCATCGCCACACCACGAATCGGATCGCCATTCGCAAGCAATCTCGATTGCGTCCCCAGCCCCTTCGTCCACGCCGGAGTTTCATATTCAACAACTTCTTTGCTCTTATAAGTCAGCTTGTCCTTCGGGTAGGGGCCTGGCGGGAACGAACTTGCCGGCTCGATTCCTTCGTCAATCACCTTGCGAAGAAATGCCCTGTGCGTGGGAAAGACGCGGGCAATCATATCGGCAACGACATATCTTCCCGAGGTGCCTCCATCCTCGTCGGAAATCGCCACCACCGGTCCCCAAAAGCCGCTCCATGTTGTCGAAAACAGATCCTCGGGATGAATAGGTTGTGAACTCACATAAAGTGTGCTGCCCCCGGACCCATACGTCCCAAAGCAATACCATCCCTGTGGAGCAAGCACGCCGCTCCCATCTTCTGCTTTGTAATACGCCAGTCGCTCCGCTGCCTCGGAACTGATCCGCACAAGCCTGCTCTTCCCGACTGGAGCCTTCAAAGACCCAACCTGGCCATCCGACCTGCACCCCACAAATGGAACGCGAACAGGCGCCGTCTGCCCGGCCGCCGCGATCGCGCCGGACAGCAGCGTGCAACGCATCACATTGCGCACCAAACAACTCATGCCACCCCCTCCACGATTCCGGAACGATCCTACTCCGGACCCAATGTTTCGCCGTCGCTTCGCTGGCGCAAAAGGTGCATGGATTTCCCATGATCCTCCCCTACAATGGACAAATCGAAATGAGCTGAGCCAATCCTCATTCGCCCAGCCCATTCACGATCCCCAATCTTCCCGGAGGTCTGCCGTTGCGGCACCAAACTCTACTCGCGATCGCAGCCCTCACACTCGCATCCTGCGCAACCGTTGCCGGCGCGCAGCAACCGGACGCCACAGCCCAACCGGCCATCCTCACCAACGTCCCGGCCGAAACCGCAGCTCCGGCCGCATCGACCGCCGAACCAGCCGCGCTCCCGCAAACACCCGATCCGTCCGCTACGCCCGCCGGTGAGCCCGCCGTCCAAGCCCCAATGCAGGCCCCAGCAGAAGAGCCCTCCCCCGACAATCCCGCCGCCCAGGCCAGCGCCCCCGACTTCCTCGCCGCCCTCGCCGCCGCCATTCCCGTCGAGCCCGCCGCCTACTCGACCGAGCCCTACCGCCTGCGTCTGCACAACCTGCACACGCTCGAAGACATTGACATCACCTATCGCATCGGCGACAACTACCAGCCCGAAGCCGTCGCCCGCCTCAACTACTTCCTCCGCGACCACAACACCAACGACGTCATCGCCTACGATCCGCGCGAGTTTGATCTGGTCCACGACATCCTCCTCCGCCTCCGCCGCCCCAGCGCCACCATCGATGTCGTCTGCGGCTATCGCACCCAGGAGACCAACGACGAGCTCCGCGCCTCCAGCCAGGGTGTCGCCGAGCACTCGCAGCACATGCTCGGCCGCGCCATCGACATCCGCATCCCGGGCTCCACCACCGCGCGCATCCGGGACGCCGCGCTCTCGCTCAACGAAGGCGGCGTCGGCTATTACCCCGCCACCCATTTCGTGCACGTCGATGTAGGCGCCATCCGTACCTGGACCTACGCCCCGCGCCGCTATCACCACCGCCGCGGCCACCTCCGCCGGGTCAGCGCCCGCCATCGCCAGATTGCACAGCACCGCCATCACACCGCCCGCGTCGCGGGCATGTAGCATCGCTGGCCCTGCTATCATCCGCTCGACGGCGGGCGCTCCAAGCCTTGGTGCGGAAGAACGCCTCGGCCTTCCCTCCAAACCTCTCCGGGGATACCCCGGAGGAACATGACAAGCTGCCATCGCATCGCGTGAGCGACGCTGCGCGCATGCGCAGACCGGCTCGCGCCGGGTCAGACTCGTTGGGGCGCCCCGGCCGTCACCTGCGATGCCGAAGCGTGCTGTAGCATTTTCCCTGTCGATCTCATATCACGATGAAGCGCCGCAACAGGAAAACTGCTTTCGCCCAGGCGCTCGCCCACGCCGTTCTTGCCGGCGACCCCGAACTCCCCGCTATTCTCGCCCGCGGCGAAATACTCCTTGGCCGCCCCTGGCCCTGGCTCCGCGCCACCGCCAAACGCTATCTCCGCACCTTCACCGGCATCACCCGCCCGCGCCATCGCGAGGTCGTCGCCTTCCTGCTCGCCGATCGCAGCTTCCGCTTCGCCTGCCACAAATTCGGCGCTGAGCTCGCCATACGCAACCGCCTCATCGGCCCCGAACCCATGCAGCCGCGCGGCATCTTTGCTTCCCTGCCGCTGCCGCAATTCGATTCGATCGCTGCACTCGCCGCGTGGCTCCATCTCGACATCAACGAGCTCGAATGGTTCGCCGACCTCAAAGGCCTCAGCGCACGCTCCTCGCAACCGGCGCTCCGCCATTACAAACCCGTCGTCATCGCAAAACCGTTTGGCGACATCCGCCTCATCGAAGCACCGAAGGTCCGGCTCAAGCATCTGCAGCGTCAGCTCCTCACCGGCATACTCGACCTCATCCCGCCGCACTCCGCCGCGCATGGCTTCCTCAAGCACCGCTCCATCCGCAGCTACGTCGCACCGCACATCGCGCGCGCCGCTGTCCTGCGCATGGACCTCCGCAGCTTCTTCCCCTCCATCCCGCGCTCCCGCATCCAGGCCATCTTCCGCACCTTCGGCTACCCGGAGCACGTCGCCTGGGTGCTCGGCGCGCTCTCGACCACCTCCACGCCTCCGCACGTGTGGCGCAACTGCGGCAGCGATTGCGATCCGCAGCAGTTACAAATAGCCCGCGCCCTCTATCGCCGCACACACCTGCCGCAGGGCGCGCCCACCTCGCCCGCCATCGCAAACCTCTGCTGCTGGCGGCTCGACAATCGCCTTGCCGGACTCGCCCGTGCCGCCGGCGCCACCTACACCCGCTACGCCGACGACATCGCCTTCTCCGGCGACGAGGCCTTCGCCAAGCACGCCGCGCGCTTCGCCATCCATGTCGCCGCCATCGCCATGGAAGAAGGCTTCCATGTCCACCACCGCAAGACGCGCCTGATGCGTCCCGGCGTGCGCCAGCATCTCGCCGGTCTTGTCGTCAATCAGCGCGCCAATATCCCGCGCCATGACTTCGACGAGCTCAAGGCCATCCTCACCAACTCGATCCGCACCGGTCCTGATGCACAGAACCGCGCCCGCCATCCTGACTTCCGCGCGCATCTTGCCGGCCGCATCGCATTCGTCGAAAGCATCCATCCCATCCGCGGCCAACGGCTACGCGCATTGTTCCGGCACATCCACTGGCCGCAGGAGCTTTCTTAATTGGGAACAGACACTCCTGAGGCAAACGAACGCCCGCCCTGCTCATCTCTCTAACCAGGGAGAGACAGTCATGAAAGCAGTCGTGATCGATGGTTTCGGCGGCGTAGATCAGCTCCACATCCAGACCGTAGACGATCCGCCAGTCGGCAAAGGCGAAGTGCTCGTGCGCGTGCGCGCCACCAGCGTCAATCGAGTGGACCTGAAAATTCGCACCAGCAGCGCCGTCGCCAAGCGCATGGGGGTCGAGCTACCTGCCATCCTCGGCCGCGATCTCGCCGGTGAAGTCGTCCGCGCGGGCGATGGCGTCACCGGTTTTCAGAAAGGCCAGCGCGTCATGGCCATGGCCAACGGCACCTACGCCGAGTTCACCACCGTGAAGGCCGACGTGCTCGCTCCCATCCCGGACAAGCTCAGCTTCGAGCAGGCCGCCGCGCTCCCGCTCGTCCTGCTCACCGGCGCGCAGCTCATCGAGCGCGCCATCAAAGTCGAGCCCGGCTGGACCATCCTCGTCCTCGGCGCCGTCGGCTCAGTCGGCCGCAGTGCCGTGTACGTCGCCCAGCAGCACGGCGCAAAGGTCATCGCCGGCGTGCACGCCTCGCAGGTGGAAGAAGCGCAGTCGCTCGGCGTCGAACAGGTCATCTCGACGGACGATCCCAAGCAGCTCGAAAAGCTTCACGACCTCGACGCCGTAGCCGACACCGTGGGCGGCCCCACTGCCGCCCGCGCGCTCAAAACCCTCAAGCCTGGCGGCGTCTTCGGCACCGTGGTGGGAGCACCAGCGGATGCGAACCGATACAACGTCAAAGTCGAGGCCTTCCAGGCGCAGCCCGACGCTTCGCGCCTCTACGAGCTCGCCGATGACGTCGCGCGTGGCGAGTTCAAAATCCCCATCGCGAAAACGCTGCCACTCGACCAGGTCCAGGAGGCCCACCGCGAAGCAGAAAACCACCCCAGTGGAAAGATTGTCCTGAAGGCCGCGTGAACAAGCCCTACCTACAGCCTCGTCATCTCCACGGGAGCCATCGCTCGCAGAGTAATCGGCGAAGTGGGAGATCTGCTTTCCAGCGTCCGATCACCGCTCGTCATGCACATCCACCACCGGAGCAATCGGCTTCACTGGATACGGCCGTCCCACCGCCAGCGTCTCATCCAGCAGCTTATCGTAACCATAGATGTCACGTGTAAAGTCCACCGTCCCATCCGGCTCCACGTACGCCGTGTCGTAAAAGATCGTCACCGGGATCGTCTGCTTCAGTCCAACCGTTCGGTTGTCGTCGCCGGTGTTCATCGCTTCGTCGATCTTGTCCGGCGTCCACTCCGGCCGGTCGCGCAGGATCCACGCCGCCAGGGCCAGCGGCTTCTCCACCCGCACGCACCCGTGGCTGTAGTCGCGCCGCGTCCGCGTGAACAGCCCCACCGCCGGCGTCGAGTGCAGATAGATCGAATACGGATTGGGGAACATGAACTTCACCAGGCCAAGCGAATTCTCCGGGCCCGCATCCTGCTGCACCATCAGCTTCCCGTGCAGCAGCAGCGGATCCAGCTTCGGGTTATAAGCCACCGTCTTCTTGCGATGATCCACAATTTCGAAGTCATGCTCCGCCAGGTAATCCGGGTCCTTCGCAATCCCCGGCAGCACCTCGCGCTGCGTAATATCAATCGGCACCGACCAATACGGCCGGAAGATCAGATAGCGCATGAGGTTCACCAGCATCGGCGTCTGATGATCCTCCGGCTGCTGTCCTTTTTTCTCCGGCGGCTTGATGCCCGCCTTGCCCGTCACCACATTCATTTCGAGCGCGATCGTCGAGTGGTCGCTCGTCATATCCGCCGGCTCCGGCTGCTCACTCGCGTGCACCACCGCCACGTCCTGCACACCAGCCGGCTTTAGATCCAGAGCCGGCGGCAGCTCGTCCGAATACACCCGCAGCTTGAACTCCGGCAGATTCACAAAGATCGGCGCGTTCTGGTAGAGGTCCGGCAGCCACCGCCAGCGTTCCAGTGCAATCGCCAGAGCGTGCACGCGCTCCGCCGTCGGCACATTCATCGCCGCAATCGTCGGCGGCCCGACCTTCCCATCCGCCTGCAACCCATGATGGAACTGGAAGTGCCGCACCGCCGCCGCCCACCCCGGCTCATAGCGCTTCGGCGCCGCAGAGGCCGCATCACCACCATTCGCCGCGTCCGTCTGCGGCGCATCATCCTTCAGATCGCCATCCAGCACCAGCAGCTCGCGCATGCGCGCCGCGCCCGCATACGCATCGCCCGGCCTCAACTGCCGCGCCACCGCTGGCAGCCCTCCACCCGGATCCTGCTTTGCCAACTCCACCCAGTGCCGGTACGCCGCCAGCGTCCGCTTGTATTCGTTGCTCTGCGGCGGCACTGTCTCGAGCACCGCGCCCACATTGTTCGACGCGATGATCTTTTCCGTCAGGAATTTCGCCAGGTCATAGCGCTTCTGGTTGATGTCGATGCCGAAGTTGAATCGCTTCGGGTTCACCCGGCCGTTGTGCTCATCGTTCAGATAGCGCATCGCAGACACCGTCATCGCCATGTCAAACGCCGCGCGATCCTGCGGGGTGCGAATCGAAGCCGCCCGCGCCGGCCAGCGGGACGAGGCCGGTGCCGCGCCCAACGGTGCGCTGTCCCGTGCCGCGTTCGACGGTGCGCTGTCCCGCGCCACATTCGACGGCGCGCTGTCATAGTCTTCCGGGTCCAGCCCGTCCGTGTCGCAAGCGGCAAACGCGGCCATCATCTGCCGCGCCTGCTCTGTCGGCTTGTTCCCCTTCAGCCACACTGGCTCAAAATCATGCGCGGCGTAGAACTCCTCCACCGGCTGCTTCAGGTCGGCAAAATTCGGCCAGCGCATCGTGTCCAGCCGTGCGCTCTCGGCCGTCGCGTGCAGCGCCACGCTCTCCGGCGACAGCGGCTTCGGCTGCGCCTGCTTCTGCTGGCGTCGACAGCCGCCCACCACCAGCAGCGCCGCCGCGCTCCCCACCCATATCCAGGTCCACACCCGCTTCCAACCGCGATCGTTCATCACCGGACGTGCAGCCCTCCCCTGGGCTCGCGCGAATTCGATAGCGACGATAAAATCCGCTGCAATCCCAAGTTTATCTGCTCTCTTCTCCTCCTTTTCGCCAAATCACAACCGCGCGTATCACCTTCGTACTCCCCTGCACCCCGCGCATCCGCCGGCCATCCAATACGCAAGGAGAACCGAATGCCCAAGGTCGTGCGCTTCCACCAGCTCGCCGGTCCCGAAGCTCTCAAGTTTGAAGACCAGCCCACCCGCGAGCCCAAATCCGGCGAAGTGCGCCTCCGCGTCCAGGCCGTCGGCCTCAACCGCGCCGAAGCCCTCTACACGCGCGGCCAGTATCTCGATCAGCCGCGCCTGCCCTCGGGCCTCGGTTACGAAGCCGCGGGCATCATCGATGCCGTCGGCCCCGACGTCGAGCGCACATGGATCGGACGTCCCGTCGCCACCGTCCCCGGCTTCTCCATGAACGACTACAGTGTCCTCGGCGAAGAGGCCGTCGTGCCCGTCGCCAACATCGCTCCCTACCCCGAGAAGCTCTCACCCACCCAGGCTGCCGCCCTCTGGATGCAGTACCTCACCGCATGGGGGGGCCTTATTCACGTGGGCCACATCGGCAAAGGCGACTTCGTCATTCTCTCCGCGGCATCCAGCTCGGTCGGCGTCGCCGCCCTCCAGATCGCCAAAGAGCAAGGCGGCATCTCCATCGCCACCACTCGTACTTCGCAAAAGCGCGAAGAACTCCACGAGCTCGGCGCCGATCATGTCATCGCTACCACCGAAGAAGACCTCATCGCCCGGGTCAGCGAGATCACCGGCGGCAAAGGCGCACGCGTCATCTTCGATCCCGTCGCCGGTCCCTTCGTTGAGCAGCTCGTCGGCGCCGCCGCGAATCACGGCATCCTTATCGAGTACGGCGCGCTCTCACTCCAGCCCACGCCCTTCCCGCTCGCCCCCGCGATGCGCAAACAACTCACCATGCGCGGCTACACAATGCGCGAGATCAACGCCGACCACGATCTCTCCCGCACTGCGCGCGAATACGTCTTCGATCGCGTCGCCGACGGCCGCTTCCAGATCAAAATCGCCAAAACCTTCCCCTTCGCCGAAACCGTCAAGGCCTACCAATACCTCGAATCCAACGAACAAATCGGCAAGGTCGTCATCACGCTTTAGTTTCAGAAATAAGTTGATGAATCGCCATCTCGACCGGAGCGCCGCAGGCACGCAGTGGAGAGACCTGCTGCTTGTCCGCAGTACCACCAAACCGGTGGCCCCATGTCCCTATGTTGAACATGGGATTCATTCAGTCGCCCACTCATGTCAACGTGAGCGACCAAAGAAAGAGAACCCTACGAAACGCGCCGCAGGCGCAATCGCCCGGACGCCACTCAATCCAGCGCGGCCAGCACCTGCTCGGT
Organism: Acidobacteriaceae bacterium; assembly: GCA_036500805.1. Lineage (GTDB taxonomy): Bacteria > Acidobacteriota > Terriglobia > Terriglobales > Acidobacteriaceae > KBS-83. The sequence continues at coordinate 88,511 of DASYBK010000022.1, forward strand.
AAACCGCACCCGCCCCATTCGTGGAAAAATATTCGCGATCGCAAACCCATGCGCCTCCGCGCTCAGGCTGGTCATCGCATCCTCGGCAAACACCAGCTCATAGCCGCGATCCTGCGCCGCACGCGCCGTCGACTCCACCCCGAAGTTGGTCGCGATCCCGCCCACCACGATCGTGCGCATCTGTCGCCGTCGCAGTTGCTGATCGAGATCGGTGCCGTAGAACGCTCCCCACTGCCGCTTCGTCACCACCACGTCGCCCGCCTGCACATTCAGCTCGGAGACCAGCTCGGAAGCCTCCGCCGGCAGCTGCGCCGGCCGCGGAGACGGCGCATCCACCGGCAGGCTCAACGTCTCCGTCACCTTCACCCGCACAAACACCACCAGTCCGCCCTTCGCGCGCAGCGCATCCGCCAGCCTCACGCCGTTGCGCACCACATCCGCCGCCGCATGCGGCGCAAGCTGCCGCCCCACAACCGCGTTCTGCAAATCGATCAGCACCAACGCCGTCACCTTCGGGTCCAAAACCAAATCCATCCCATCTCCTTTGCCACCAACCGGTTCGCAATAACAGCAAAACGGGACAAGCCCGTCGGCCTGCCCCGTTTCTTACTCCTGCACTCGCTTACGCCATCTGTTCCTTGTTGTAATAGAACCGCTCGTGCACAATCTTGCCGTTCTTCCAGTGGCGCACCGCCACTTGGCTCAGCTTCATGCGCTTGCCGCCCTTGAAGGTGAAGTCGTACTCCCACTCCGAGAAGGCCACATCGCCGTTCACTGCGCTTGCCACTACCTTGCCGCCGTTTACTGCCTCCACCGACGACATAAAGTCCTCTTCCGCCTTCCGGTTCGCCGCCTTGCCCCGCCGCGGCTCGTCCGAGTTCTCCTGCATCACCACATCGTCGGCGTAATACTTCTCAAACGCCTCCATGATCTTGCCGGAAAGCACATCGTCATTCAACTGCTTGTCCAGCTCCTGCACACTCGTGGCTGTTGCTGTTGCGCTCATCAAATCACTCCTCGGGACCAGATGACCCAGCCCCACAAGTGCCTAGATGCCGCCCGCCCTGTCCGGGTTCCGTGAATATCCGGCAACCGCAACGAAATCCAATATCCACGTCCCTCTGTCATAAATTGGATTCCAACAAATCCTGTCATCCTGAGCGAAACGAGCGACCTGGAGTTCGTTCGTAGTGCCACCACAACAGGGTGCCCCACATCTCGCTTTTGCGCCCGGACGCTCAGCCCACCATCAGCAGCGCAAAGCCGTCATGCTTCTTCCCACTCACCGTCTGGATCGCCGTCGCGGTCACGCGCGGCTCCGCGGATACCGCTTCAAAAAAACGCCGCGTCCCCCGCACCATCGGGTCCTTGCTTTTCGGATCGATGATCGCGCCCTCGCGCACCACATTGTCGGTCACGATCACCGTGGCCGCCCGCGACAGGCGCAGCGCCCACTCGAAATACTCGGCGTTGTGCTCCTTGTCCGCATCCAGAAAAATCAAGTCGAACGGACCCGCACCCTCCGCCGCCAGCTGCGGCAGCGTCTCCAGCGCCGGGCCTTCGCGCAGCTCCACCTTCGCATCGTCGGAGCCCATCAGCCCCGCGCGTTCCAGATTCTTTCGCGCGACAGCCGCATGCTTTGCCGACGCTTCGAGCGTGATCAGCCGGCCATCCTCGGGCAATGCGCGCCCCAGCCAGATCGTGCTGTAGCCGCCCAGCGTTCCCACCTCCAAAATCCGCCGCGCCCCCACCATGCGCGCAAAGATCTGCAGCATCTTGCCCCCGAGCGCCGTCACCTGGATCGCCGGCAGCCCCGCCGCTTCGCTATCCTTGAGCGCCGCTTCCAGCACCTCATCCCGCGCAATCAGGTGCTCTGCCAGGTACGCATCCACCGCCGTCCACAACGCCTCGCCATCCTTCTTCCTTCTCATGCCCGAAGCATAGCGACGGACTCGAATGGCAGCAAATCAGCACTTTCTTACGGTTCCAAAAAAAACGCGACGGCGCATGCACTACACCGTCGCGTTCAGCGGATAGAACTGCATATCTGCAGCGCTGGTGCGTCCTGCTCTCGCCGCAGCCCTTGCTCTCCCTGCTATTCCCTGCTGTTTTCCACGTCGTTCAATGTCCAGATCAGCAGCGTCGCCGAGTTGTCATCCACGGCCGCAAACACCGTGCTGTCCTCCCTGGTCCGCACCGCCAGACCAAACGCTCCACCCTGCACCGGATCAACCGAAAGCTGCTTCACGAATTGTCCCTCCACCGCGAACTCGACAATCTCACTCGGCTGCTTCGGATCGGGATTGATGCCGTCATTGTTCGACACCAGCAGGTGCCCATTCGGAGCCATCGTCAGCGCCAGCGCTCCGTGCAGATGAACATCATCGGAATAAATCAACATGCCCTTGCCACCATCGTCCGTGCGCTCCGCCGCATTCCGCACTGCGAAGACAGCGTTGTCGCCCGTCGACGCCACATACAGCACATCGAGCCGGCTGTTATAGACGAGGCCAGTCGGCGAAACGAACAGCGTCACCGGATCGCCGCGATGGACATACCCCGAAGCAATCGTCTTCGCGCTCACAAGCGTCAGCCCGCCCGCGCTCACGGAGAAGTTCAATCGGCTCACCGTCCCCGTCAGCGCGTTGGTCACGAACGCGATCGCCCAATTGCCTCCGTCCACAAGTGCCATATCCCATGGATACTGGATCTCCGCGTTCGCGAACGTTTGCACCAGCTTCCCCTGGTTATTCACCACCAGCAGCGAGCCCGGCGTCGCCGTTCCCGCCGTGCCATCCGCTGTCGGCCCATTGCCCACAACGACGAAGCCCGCGCGCAGCACGCCCAGCGCCGTCGTCAGTCCCAGCGGCGCCTTGCCCTGGAAGAATGTCGTCGCCGGTCCGCTCTTCGATATGCGGACGATGGTTGTCCCCGTGCCCTGCAGATTCTGCGCGTTGTTGAAGTTCGAAACCAGGATGTCCCCACGCTGCAATGGACCCGCGCCGGTGTTGAAGCTACCCGGGACAAAAGCAACGCCATATGGATTGACATCGCCGTTCCCCGGCACCGTCGATACGCTTCTCACCGGACTGGGCAGAAATGCATCATCGGCGTCCCGCGACTGCGCCACCGCCATCCCGGCCGCAACAGCCATCAGCGAAACCACCATCAGCGCCCTGCGCCAATCGTTTCTGCGGCCTTGGCAAACTGCCCCTGCATCGATTCCCGGTTGCAACAAAGACTCGTCAGCTCGCACCTCGGACCTCCCCAAAAATAAAATCTCCCGCTCGGGGACACAACGATTCCTTCCCTCAGCAGGCAGGGGAAAGCCTATTCCGCCGCGTGGTTCACAAACGTTTCCAGCATGTCATTCGATTGTCATTCCATTGTCGAGCCGCACGGTGAGCCCGATACCCCACGCGATCGTCCCATCGCGCAATGGAGATGCATCCTGAGCAGCGCAAAGAGCCTGCCCTGCGCTTGTCGAAGTGGTGCTCGACGGCCGGGGGACCTGCAGTTCCTTTGGTCGCTCACAAACTCCCAGCGTGAGCGACCAAGGGAAGCGACCCCACAAAACGCGCCGCAGGCGCAGCCGCCTGGACGTCAGTCCCCTCGCGCGTACGCTACTCCCCGGCCTTCTTGGCGAGAACGGGAGCCGTCGGCTGTTTCCAGAAGTCGGGCTCGGCCTTGGTCCATGCCTCGGGTGGATAGCTCATCTTCGGCTCGAAGGCGAAAAGATTCGTCTGCTCGGACTCGACGCACGCCGCCTCGAGTTCTCCGATCTTCTTCATACCGTCCTCACCGACCGCGTCGCCGAACTGCTTTTGCGACCCCAGGTGCTGATCTGCTTCGGTCATCGACTTGAGCTTGCCGATCACCAGGAACGCATTCCCATTCGTGCCATAGAGCTGTTCAAACATCACCCAGTTGGCGTCGGGAATGCCTTTCTTGTAGCCCTCCATGACCAGCTTCACCAACTCCTCCCACTCGTGGCGATGGCCGGGACGCACCATATACTGGGTGATCTCCATGTAGCGGTCGCCCTGCAGATTGCTCATGTTCATGCTGAGATCGTCACGGCGCAGCCACACGCTTTGGGCATACTCGGTCAGCAGATCGCCATCGGCAACGGTCGCACGATCCAGCGCGGCCGAAAGTACGGCGTCCTTGTTTATGCTCTTGTTCTCCTGCTCCCACGCATCCAGCGACGAATAGCCGCTGAAGAACAACGCCCGTGATTGTCCGGAAAGCGAGGTCATCGCCAGGTAGCGTGGCGTCGCTTTCGCGTTGGCCATTGCGTGGATGAACGCGGCCTCGCTCTTCATATGCATGGCTCCCGCCTTGCCCGGCTTGAGCATCTCGCGCTGAATCACCAGAATCTTCGGCGGCCCATCGACACCGTTATTCTGGGCGCCGTTATCCTGGGCCCACGTGGATGGAGCATTCGCGCCGAAAAAACAAACTGCAGACAGAATCGCAGCCGATCGAAACATCTTGAATAACATCATCGTGAAAGCCCTCCTCAGACTGACACATCGATTTCAGGTCGCACACTCGGAATGGCACGGAGACAGCGGCTCCGGGCAGAAGATTTGAAATCGGGGGAAAGCATTGCAAGGCCCGCGGGGGCGGACACGAAAGGGAAATAGCTTGGGGAAACTGCCAAGGATACTGCGCCTCACGCGCTGCCCTGTCAAGACACTCGTTAAGTATCGGCAGGGTCAGCTTTTATCCACGGGATGCCCGAAGCTCCTAGAGCATGGTCAGCAGAACCACGGTCCCCACGATGCACAGGTGATAGGCAACGTGAAGCGCATCGGGAGCGAACCCGTTTCGCTCCGGCAGAAACTTCATCGTCCCCGCGAAACGTGCCCGATAGCGCTCTGCTCGTTCTGGACTCTGCCAGAACAAGTACGGTCCCCACCACGCAAAGAGCGTTCCCAGAAGTGCCGCACCATAGGTGTACCAAAGCCACGTTTCAAGCCATGCCGGCCAGTGTGGCGCTTTCCAGTACGCGCAACAGACTCCGAAGACCAAAGCAAATGGCAGCGCGCTCAGCAACGTCACTACCAGCAGCCTGCCGGGGGGATCACTGGCGCGTATGGCCTTCAAGTTACTGAGCCTGCCCAGCGGAACCCAATCGTGCAGCAGCAAAAAGACAACCTGCACTCCCTGCAACGCAAGTAAGCCGATTTTGACTGCGGGAGCCATGCCCGCATGCTCTCAGGCCTCACCGGGCGGTGCAAGCCGCAATTGACCTATCCAGCTACGCAGTCCGTACGTTGGAAGTCTCTCCTAGTTCCAAAGGAAGTAGGACAATGGTCGAAGGATTTTCATGAAGCGGGGCTGTTATCACGCCTCTAATCACCCATGCTCACGACCATTCTCACCATCAACAGCGGCTCCTCTTCGCTCAAGCTCGGCCTCTATCGCGCCGACAATGGCACCGCACCACAACTCCTCTACAGCGGCGCGACCGACGCCATCGGCAAACCCGGCGGCTCGCTCACCATTACGGATAGCACCGGAAAAATCATCCACCACGAAGACGCCTCGCACGATTCGCAATCCAGTGCCTTCACCCACGCGTCACAGAAACTCCGCGACCTCTCTGGCGCAGACCCCGATGCCATCGGCTACCGCATCGTCCACGGCGGTCCACATCTGGTCCAGCACTGCCGCATCACTCCGCAGGTCCTCGACACACTCCGCGCCGCCGTCCACTACGCGCCGCTCCACATCCCCGCCGCCCTTGCGCTTATCGATACCGCATCGAAGCTCTACCCCGGCACACCCGCCTTTGCCTGCTTCGATACTGCATTCCACACCACCATGCCGCCCGAAGCCTTCACCTTCGCCATCCCGGCACGCTTTCGTGAGCAGGGTGTCCGGCGCTACGGCTTCCATGGCCTCTCCTACGAATCCATAGTCGCCGCCCTCGCGCCCACCGTTCCCGCATGCCTCGTCGTCGCACACCTCGGCAACGGCGCCAGCCTCTGCGCCATCGCCCACGGCCACTCCGTCGACACTTCGATGGGCCTCACCCCCACCGGCGGAATCCCCATGAGCACGCGCTCGGGCGATCTCGACCCCGGCGTCGTCCTGTTCCTCGCCCGCAGCGGCAAGCTGAATCTGAACGAACTCGAATCCGTCCTCAATCACGAATCCGGATTGGCAGGCTTATCGAGCGAGATGCAGTCAGGTGGCGCATACACGCCGGGCATTTCCGACCTGCGCGAGCTCACCGCTGCGCGAGATCACGGCTCCGCCGCAGCAACTCAGGCCATCGCCATCTTCTGCCGGGCCATCGCCAAAACCGTCTCAAGCTACGCCGCTGTCCTCGGCGGCCTCGATGCACTCGTCTTCACCGGAGGCATTGGCGAGCACTCCGCCCTCGTACGCGAGCAGGTCTGCCGGCAACTCGTCTTTCTCGGCCTGGCGCTTGACCCAGGAGCAAATCAGCGCCACGCCACCGTCATCTCGCAGCCCGCCAGCCCTATCCGGGTCCAGATCATCCCCGCCGACGAAGACGGTCGCATCGCCCATCACGTTCGTACCCTGCTAGCGGGGGCTGGGATAGGGGTGGGGTAGTAACGTCGACCCGCCATCCGCAAAGGCAGAAGGAAGCTCACGGCTTGCGCTTGCCTGGAGTGGACTTTTTCGTTGTTCTCTTCTTTTTGGCGGTAGAAGCCTTCTCTTCGACTCGCGGGCTGCCCGCTCCATCCTGCGAACTCGTGGACTTCGCCTTCGTCTTCCGCGCAGGTTTGACGGCTGCGCCAAGCGACTTGTCTCCCCCGGATCGCTCGCCCGTCAGCAGCACATCTAGGCGATAGCCCGCATCCTTCGCCGCCTGCGTGGCGCGGCTCACGGCTGCGGCACTCCGCTGCGCCGCTGTCCGCTGCTCCGCAGGAGTCGCCGCAACCAGCCCCGGCACCTGGATCCACCACAGCAACTCCTCATGACTTTCTTTATTGAAATAGCGAACCCCATCGGACGTGTGCGTCCCGGTGAGCCACTGCACATCGCCGTCCTGCCACTCGCGATGCGACAACTCCAGCAAGAGCGGGTTGTCGCGGTACAGCAGGAAGCGCACGCGCGCCGCCGCGCGCCAGCTATCTTCACCACTCATGCCCAGCGCATGGAATACGTCGGCCAGCGCATGACGCAGCCGCAGCCGATCGAAGACGGACATCCCGTCGAGCGGCAGGCCCCGCAGCAGCGACCACGCCAGCACCGGCGCCCACACCGCCGTGCCGCTGGTGCCCGGCGAATCGCTGGGCAGCACCTTGCGTGCCGTCTCCGACCACCGTTTCGGAAAGAGCGCCTCATAGCGCGGCAGCGCCAGGGTGGCCACCAGCAGCTCGCTATGTTGCGGAACGCCCTCACTTTGAACGTTCAAGTGCGCCCCGGCAGCACGCTCAAGTTCCATTTGCTTCGCCATTTTTTGGAAGCGATTCCCGCGATCGATGAACGGCTCGACAGCTTCCAGGATGCGCCTCTCGCGCTGGCGTACAGCAATCGCGCCCGTCGCCTCCATCTCCGCCGCATCGATGATTCCGGCAAGAATCGCAGGGTCGAGCGCCGCACGCAACGCATCATGCAGCGGCTGCAGCCGCAGTTGATCGAGTGCTTCATCGAGATTGGGCACGCCCGCTCCGTGCAGCGAATCGTGCAACCTGTCCCACGGATACTCACGGCTGGCGCGCAACTCCCGCCAATGCAGGAAGACATGATATTTGTACGCGCTCAGATGGAAAGAAAAGCCCTTTTGATGCAGATCGGAGGCACGCCGCAGATACTCAAGTCCATTGCTCACATCGCGGAACGCGAGAATCACCTCGTGATCGGTTGGCAAGTGGAGCCCGTCCTGTAAGGACCGCTGCCGCAGTCCGCCGTTCACCTTGTCGATGAAACCGGTCGAGTGGTGGATGGTGCCATGCGTCTCGCTGTAGCGATTGTTGTAGAGAACCAAAGCGCGCTGGCCGCCACGGGCATTCGAGTATCCATAGACATTCTCGTCAACGGTTCCGTCGTCTTTCCAGAAGTCGTAAAGCAGGAAGTTGTCGCTCTCCGCGAAGAGCCAGCGGCTGTGCAGCAGCGGCGCAATCTCGCGATTGTGCCGGTCGACCAGCCATTGGTTTGGCGTCTCGTCGTAGCGTGGGCGCTGGTATTCCATGCCGTATTTTTCGGTAAAGCCTTCCACCTGCCCGTGGCCGAACATAGGCAGCCCCGGCAAGGTCGCCATCATCGTGGCAATGCCAAAGCACTTGTCGCCGGTGCCGAACTGGTCGATCGCCGTGCGCTCGTCCGGATTGCTCATGAAGTTTACGTAGCGCTTCATGATGCCGGGGTCGAACTCCATCGTCTGCTTCAGCAGTCCGCGGTAATGCTGGTTGTCCTCATCGCGCAGCAGGTTCATGAACGCGCTGTTGTAGACGCGATGCATGCCCAGCGTTCGAACGAAGTAGCCCTCCATCATCCAGAAAGCCTCGGCCAGCAGCAGCGTTCCGGGCACCTCAGCGGCAACGCGGTCCACGACCTCGCGCCAGAACTCCACCGGAATGCGCTTATCGAACTCGGAGGTGGGCATGCTGTACTCCGCACGTGACGGAATTGCTCCGCCGGCACCCGGCACCGGATACCACAGCCGCTGGATATGCCGCTTCGCCAAAGTCATCGCGGCATCGAATCGAATGATGGGAAAGAGCCGCGCCACATGCAGAATGGTCTGGATCACCTGCTCACGTACTGCGGGATTCAGATAGTCGAGCTGCGCTGTGTCATTCCAGGGAAAGCTGGTTCCGTCGTTGCCGTGGTAGACGTAGCGCGTGTCGCCTGTCCACTTATCGCGGCGGCGAAAGACCACCGCGGCATCGGATTGCTCGTAGTAATGATCTTCAATCTTGATCTCGACGCGGCCGTCGCTCGAAAGGTCGGGCCCGTTGAAGCTGTAAGCCGGATACGGCGAATCGTACCGCGAGAGAAACCACTCGGGATGTTCGATAACCCAGGGCGAGTCGATGCCCATGTGGTTCGGCACCATGTCGCTCGCCAGCCGGATGCCGAACCTCCATGCCTGGTCGCGCAGCCGGATATATGCGTCATAGCCGCCGAGATCGTCGGCGATGCGGTAGTCGTAGAGCGAGTACGCCGAGGCAACAGCATCCTCTTTGCCGCAAAGATGTTTGATCGTCCGTGAGGCCCGGCTCCGCTCCCATAGGCCGATCAGCCATAGTGAATTCATGCCCCGGCCGGCGAGCGTCGCAAGCTCCTCATCTGGAATCTGATCGAGCCGCGTGATCGAGCGACTGTATCGTTTGCTCAGTTGCGCGAGCCACACATACGTGCTCTTCGCGATCAAAACTGTGCTCGGCATCCAGTCCTGGTCGGGACTGAAACGCTCATACTCATGCTGCATGACGGCAAAATCCGGCAGATCGACACGACCGAAATCGCCGGCATGTCCGCGCCTGCCGCGCCGCCGCCGCTCCGCCATCTCGTCGGCGGGATGGAAGCGCATCCAGATCGCGACATCCTCTTCCTTGAGCACATCGATAGCAAGCAACAGGCGGCGCAGCGCGGCGTCACCCACGATGCGGCTCCATTTCTCGCGAATGAACGCAAGCTGTCCGCTCAGCGAATCGGGCGATGCCAGCGCCGGCGCGCGAAGCACGTCGATCAGGTTTGCAGCCTCATCGCCGATCGGCGGCTTCGTAGCGAAGAAATCGTGCAGCCCGGAAGTGACCTTCGGATACGGCGTCTCTTTCGTCAGCGGCTTCTCATCGAAGAGCTCAATGAATTTGCGGAACGCCGGATTCGCATTTGCCAGCCATAGCATCATCAACTCTTCAAATGCGGCCTCGCGATGAGGCTGGCCATCGGTCGAGCCGTTCAGCCATTCCTGCGCCGTCTCTTCGCCTCGATACACCATCGAGCCGGGAAACTCCTGCACGAATCGGAGCAATAATTCATCGAATCGCTCTGCTCCGAGCCGCGAGGAGAACCACTGCAGCGCTTCCGCCATCGCGCGCGGCGCAATGGACTTGCGATAGTGATGGATGAGCAGGTGACTCGCCTCATCAATCAACCCCATCGCGAACAGCGCGCCCGGGTGGATGACACGCTCCGGATCGTTCTCCGTGCCGCGCACCGTGTTCATGCGCTGCGCCAGCTCGCGGCTCGCCCTCAGGTCGGCAAAGATCACATTGCCGTTAAAAGAGAACAGCGTCTGCTCCGTCTGGTAGCGACTGCGAGCTGCGCGTGAAATGTGAAATTCCATCAGGGCCATCGTTTCCTGTCTTTCCCTTCCGTTCACATCCGGGCTGGCGCACCATCCGGCGTCAGGGAACCTCGGCTGCTTTCTAAGGTGCTCCTACTAAAGATGAGGCCAGACGCCCAACAGTCACCCGCCGGTACCTCATCTATTGGCCCTGCATACCGTACAGCGGACACAAGTCCACTTTCCAGTATGGAGGATTTGCCGCGCGGCCGTGCTACGCGCGCACCTCAAGCTCCACCTGCCCCCCACTCGCAAAAGTGGCGGCTGGCAAGACGACCGTTGAACCTTCCACAGTGCCGATCACGGTGCCGATCGAAGCCGACCGCAGCGGCCCTCCGGCAGGAGGATGGATGTGCAGGTGAACTTCTCCGCGGAACGCAACAGCGGCCTCGATCACCACATGCCAGCTGCTGTCACTGGTGGACTCGGTGGTCCAGGCAATGGTGCCGAAGCGCGTGGGGCACCGGCGCACCGCGATCCGTTCGCCTTTGCTGAACCAGTGCTTCGGTGCCGCCTTCTGCAAATGGCAGATGTCACGATCGTTCTCTTCATAACAGAGCAACCAGCGTAGCCCGAGAGCAGGCTGCAGCGCGCTGTTGACGACGGCCGACCACCCCCACGGGGCTCCGTCACCCGGATAACTCCCGGGAATGTAGGCATCCTCCGGCGAGTAGCGATTGCCCGAATCCGCCGCATAGCACACCAGCGCGTAGAGAGTTAGCAGAAATGGCCTGTAGTCCTCCTGCCGAATCTTCACCGCCAGCGTCCCGTGGGACATGAAGTTGGAGCAGCGCGGCGCATCGCCATCCGTATTCAGCCCGCAGATCTGTTGCCCGGCAAGCTCGCGATGCTTCAAATGCCCCAGGTCTAGGGCGGCGACGCCCCAGTCCGCCAGAAACCAATCCATCATGAAGCGATGATTCTCATAGCTCGACAACTCGGTCGGCTTGCGCAGGATGTCATTGGTCTCGAATGGTGTGATGCCCGCCGCGCGCATCTCCGGCGTTGACGCAGCAATCGTGGCTTCGATCGATGTCTGAATATTCTGCCGCATCTCTGTCGCAATCGCTGCGTAGCGTTCGCTCAATGCTCCCGTCGCATGATCGTTGTGTGCGCTGCCAATCGCCTTCAACGCCTTCGCATACTCTGTGATGCCGCGCGAGATGCATGCCGCATTTTGGTAGTAGTAGGGATGCGAATCCGGATAATCATTCGCCGGATCACCCAGGTCCGCCTCCGGCGAGCCCCAGATCAGCCCGTAGCGGCGATCCCGCTTCGCAAATCGCTGTTTCCCATATTCGTAGCGAGCGAGCACATAGCCCAACATGCGTTCGAGGATCGGCTGCTGCCGCAGCAGACCATCGGCGTCACCTGTGTACCAGTAATCGCGCGCCGCATTCATCAGGAAGATGCCGACATTCAGCGGCGCCTCTACCTGGTCCTGCGTGTTGTACAGGAAATTGCCGTCGGGCAGCACGTAATGTTCGAGGTAGTGCTGAATGTACGGACGGCTGGCATCCGTCAGGCCCCACAACTGCTGCGCCCAGATGAACTCATAGTGCGCCACTGGAAAGAGCGCGTGGCTGCGCTCGGGAATTTTGGTGTAACTCCCCTCCCCAACCTGATAGGTCGGCTCTAAGCCGCGATAACTGCACCGGCAAAGCGTGATGCCGGCCCGCGCTGCATCCAGCAGCCACGGATCAGGAATCTCCACCGGCATGGCATCTTCGTAGAAGCCGTGCCAGCGGTTCCAGACGGCCGCCAGAGCACCGAAGAAGTTCTGCGCGGAGGTGTTCCAGTAATGCTCGGCATAGACGCGTCCGTCCGGCGCATGCATCAGCGTTCCTGGTCCGTCATAGTTGGCAACGTCCTCAGCCGGAATCGTCATCCGCATGCGAGCGATAGGCTGCGCATCCATGCCTGGCGGTAACAGCATCATCAATTCGTAACCGCATCCGTACTCTGCATTCCACACCGCCGTATCGGCCACCGGAAGATATCCACCAAGCAGCGTGCGTTTGCTGTAGCCATGCCGATATGCATAGCGTTCCGGTGCGGCAAAGGGGAAATAGCGCGATGGATCGAAGAGAGGGCCTTCGAGATCGGGCGCCCACTCTACCTGCGAATTTTTCTTGGGCTGGCGACTGGTTCCATCCGCTTCCAGATAGATCGAGCGCAGCGCTCCCGCTTCCTCATTCGCTACCAGCGACCATCCAATGTACTCCGCTCCCAGAGCCGCGACGTTTTCATAACAGGGATCGTCGATTGACTTCAGAATGTATTCGCCGGCCACATCCGGACCGGGAGACATCCGCAGCGGCCGCTCCAGCTTCACCCCATGCGGCGTATCGGTGGGCCGCGGCCGCACCTTGCTCAGGTGGCCAACCTGCTTCGGGATCAGCGCGATCGTCCCCCCGCGTACTGTCACATATGCAATCGCGCCGCGATGAGTCGCATGCTTCTCGAAAACGGCGGTCATCACGCCGTTGATCTCCGCTGTCGTGAGCAGCACCCAGTCGGCGATGTTCTGGCCGTGCAGCACCTGCCGTTGCTCATCGTCATGGCTGGCCATCGCACCCTTGCCGTCCATGGTGCTTACCTTCGGCGGATCAGCAAGGGCCGCCTGCTCTCCGGGCAGAAAGGCGCTGTACTCATTCACGATCCGTCCCGGACGATACGCGCCAGACGGATGAGTGGCAACCGCGAAAAGCTCTGCGGAATCGAAGGTGCTCGCCGCTCCAGCCGCTGACAAAATTTTCAGGAAATCTCGTCGATCCAAGTCGAAGCTTCTCCAGATGGAGCTACGCGCTCAAGCGCAGCAACGCTCCTGAAATATCAAACCGCCCCAGCCTATCGCAGCAATAGGCCGAATTACTTATCCCGCACCGCAGTCGCACGATACAAAGTACAGGCATGCGGCGCCAGATGAATGCTGACCCCGTCGACCGCTCTGCTTTCCCTGTGCTCCCACAGATCGCGCAGACGATACCTCCCGGCTGGCCATCCAAGCTGCTGCCATGTATAGCTCATGCCCTGTGTCTGTTCCGAGGTATTGAAGATCGCGACGTATCTGCTCTTTCCATCTTCCGCCATCGCTGTCCATACGCTGACTGTCGCTGTGTGGATGAGAGCGCGGCCGCCGGTCGAGTGCTGATCCACCGCAAGCATCTCATCGTTGCTCAACAGCGCGGTCGTCGCCGCATCGTTGTGCGGCAGGTCACCTCCCATCATCAGCGGCGACCGAAAGATCGACCACAGAGTTATCAGAGTCCGCTGCTCCGCCGACGAGAGCCGCGTCTGGCGCGCCTTTCCCCAGCCCGGAGACGGTCCCAGATAGCCGAGAGGCAACATGTCTGCATCCGGCCAGTGACCCGACTCGTCCAGCGGTGCCCATGCAGCCGCGCGCGGAAACTGATCGCCCAAGCCCTGGGGATACTCGACATCGCTGTGCCATTCATCCCAGACGTCATCCGAGATGCGCCACATCTGTGCGTACCTTCTCATCTCGTCAACCTTCTCGAACGGCGCAGGACCCGGCGAGAGGCTCAGCACGATCGGACGTCCGGTTTTGCGCAACGCTTCACTCAGCATACGGATCTCCGCTCCCTTGTAAGGGCGCGAGGCGATGCAGTCCACCTTGATCAGATCCACGCCCCAGCCAGCATAGAGTTTCCCAAGCGAATCGTAGTACGCCTGGCCGGCCGCCGTATCTTTCAAATCGTAATTATCATGGTTCCACTTGCAAGTGCCCGAGGTATTCGCCGCCTCTCCGGCATGAAAGGATGAGCCGGCAATTGGCAGATTCTTCGCCACCGCCTCGCGCGGAATGCCCTGCAGAATGTGGATGCCGAACTTCAGACCCTTCGCGTGTACGTATGCGGCCAGCGGCGCGAACCCGGCATCCTTCGCCGCCGACGGGAACCGGTTTAACGCGGGCGTGTAGCGGCCCTGGCCATCCATCGAGTACTTGAAGTTGATTGCATTGCCTTCGGCGACCGGGTTGGTCACAAACCACTCCATATCCACCACAATGTATTGCCAGCCATGCTGCTTCAGGTGCGCGGCCATCCAGTCCGCGTTGGCTTTCACCCGTGCTTCGTCAACAGTCGTCCCATACGAATCCCAGCTGTTCCATCCCATCGGGGGCGTCGCGGCCAACATTGGCGGAGCCGCCGGGTGATAGCGAGCCGTCTGACCCGACAGGGCGCTGCCCGCGCAGGCGCACAACGCGGCCAACCTCAGCAGTTCGAAACAGCGGTGGCATGTGCCCATATCGATTCACCTATCCGTAACAACGGCGCGCAATAAGCCCTGGCGCCCTTTGCGTCCGCGAAATACCCCACCAGGGCCAGCGGGAATAATACCTGCTGGACCGGCGATGGGCTGTGTTGATAACGTTAACCGCAGAATGTGTCATGGCTCGGCATCCGCCCGGACTTTTTCTGCGTCTGCAGCGGGTGTGTCAACGTCAAAGGCAGTGACCGGGTTGTTCAGTCGCGATGGCCCGGTGATACGCTCTTGTTCTGACAGCGCTGAGACCCGGTAGTTCGTGGGCATGACCCAGGAAGGAACGTTCGTGCCAGCTCCACGAAAGGCCGCCAAGCGCCGCCAGTCTGGCCCCACCATCACCGACGTAGCGCGCGAAGCCGGCGTGGCCATCATGACCGTCTCGCGTGTCGTCAACGGCGGGAGCTACGTTAGTCCGGCTACGGAGAAGCGAGTGCGCGCGGCCATCCGGCGGCTTGGCTATACGCCGAATGAGGCCGCGCGCATGCTGAAAGGCCAGCGCGCGCGCATGATCGGCCTGGTAGTTCCCGATCTTGCCGATTCATTCTTTGCCACCTGTGCCAACGCCGTACAGGAAGTAGCCGGCACGCACGGGTATATGACCCTGATTGTGACTTCGGAACGAAGCGTGGAGACGGAGTCCAACGAGATCGCGATGATGGCCGCGCGGCGCATCGCCGGCCTGCTCATCGTACCCACGGGCGTCGGTACAGACAAGCGGTTGCGCGAGCTACAGCAGGCGGAGATTCCCCTGGTCGCACTCGACCGCACGCTCGATGGCGTCGAAGCCGGTCATGTCATCGTCGAGAATGCTGGAGGAGCGGAAGAAGCGGTCCGGCATCTGATCGCGCACGGGCATCGCCGCGTCCTATGCATCGGGTACGACGCCAAGGTCTACACGATTCACCAGCGCATCCTCGGCTACCGGCGCGCCATGAAGGAAGCCGGTCTGAAGCCCGAGATGTGGACCAACCTGACCACCGCCCCGGCCACAGAGACGCTGTTGCGGCGTCTGATGAGCGAACCTGGCCGGCCGACGGCGTTATTCACTCTCAACAACGTGACTACCATCCACGCGCTGCAGGCGATCCGCGCGATGCAATTGCGCCTGCCCGCCGACCTGGCAATGATTGGCTTCGACGATCTCGAGCTGGCTCCGTTGCTGGACACGCCACTCACAGCAGTCCGCCAGCCTGCATTGGAGCTGGGACGCAGTGCAGCCCGCATGCTCTTCGATATGATCCGCCACTCTCGCGACGTCGGGACCGGCAGCAAGCCGGAGACGCGGATTGTGCTGCCGACCGAACTGATTCTGCGCGGATCCTGTGGCTGTAACCATCCTAGTAGCTGATCAACGCTCTCTGTAAGTAAGGCGGCCACAGCGGAGCGCGCAAGCAAGGATCATCCTAAGGTCAATGCACACGAGCACGATGAAACTGATTGGAATCGATGTCGGCACCGGCGGTACACGTGTCCTGCTGGTGGATACGGCGGGCAAGGTTGTCTGTTCAACCGTACGAGAGCATGCCCCCTTTCGTTCGCCGCGGCCGGGCTGGGCCGAGCAGGACCCCGAAGACTGGTGGCAGGCGGCCATCCACGCAGTTCCCGCGCTGCTCAAAGAAACTTCAACGGCTCCAGAAGAGATCGCGGCCGTTGGGCTGAGCGGCCAGATGCATGGTGCCGTATTGCTGGACGCGGCGAACCGCGTCCTCCGTCCCGCGCTCATCTGGTGCGATCAGAGAACAGCAGTCGAGGCTGCCCGGTTAACTGAGCAGTTGGGCATGGAGCGCATCATCGCCCTCACATCCAACCCGGCGCTCACCAATTTCACGCTGACCAAACTGCTCTGGGTACGCGATCACGAACCTGCCCTGTGGCGGGAGTTTCGCTCTTTCCTGCTTCCCAAAGACTATGTTCGTTTCCGGCTGACGGGCGAAAAAGCTATAGATGTCGCCGACGCGTCCGGAACGTTGCTGCTGGATGTCGCCAAGCGACGCTGGTCGAGCGAAATGCTGTCCGCCGGCGATATGCCTCCGAGTATCCTGCCCACATTGCATGAATGCCATGAGGTCGCCGGCACCATCACAGCGGAAGCGGCATCGCTCACTGGGCTCCGTGCCGGCACTCCCGTCGTTGCCGGCGCCGGAGACCAGGCCGCCGGCGCATTGGGCATGGGCATCGTGCGTCCCGGCGACGTGAGCGCAACCATCGGCACCTCCGGCGTGGTCTTCGCCGCAACCGATCAGCCGTTTCTCGATCCACAGGGACGCCTGCACACCTTCTGCCATGCGGTGCCCGGCCGCTGGCATGTGATGGGCGTAACCCAGGCCGCGGGACTCTCCCTGCGCTGGTTCCGCGACACCTTCGCCGCGGATGATCCCGGTGCTTACGCGCGTCTGGGTGAGTCTGCCGCAACCGTGCCTGCGGGCGCTGACGGACTGCTTTGGGCACCTTACTTGATGGGCGAGCGCACGCCGCATCTCGATCCCGAGGCACGCGGCGCCCTGGTCGGGCTCACCGCATCACACGGCCGCGCGCACATTGTCCGCGCCATCATGGAAGGCGTTGCTTTCAGCCTGAAGGACTCCCTGGGCATCTTTTCCGAGATTGGAGTCCCCGCGCGAGCGATACGGCTGGGCGGCGGTGGCGCGCGCTCCCCGCTCTGGCGGCAGATTCAGGCAGACGTCTACGGCCAGCCGGTCGAGATCGTCGCTGCCGAAGAGGGCGCTGCCTACGGCGCGGCATTGCTGGCCGGCGTTGGCGCAGGCCTGTGGCCCTCGGCAGATGCCGCGTGCGCTGCCGTCGTCCAAGTTGCCCAGCGCATTACACCCACACCTGCGGATAGTGCGAAACTCCACGAGCTTTACGCGCTCTATCGCAAACTCTATCCATCGCTGCAGCCGATCTTCCACGGACTGCATATCGCAGACAGGAACATGAAGACAGATGGCTAACACAACCGCAACGGCTGACCTAACGGATGAGCTGCGGCAATCCCGAGCGGAGCTTCTCGCGGAGTTTGAATCCAAGCGTCAGCGGCTTTGTGAACACATGGCCTCGGCGGGACTGGCGGCCGTGCAGTTGCAGCGGACCGGAAATCTTGCATGGCTCACAGCCGGCCGTGTCGATCGTCGCGTTCTCCTGCCCTCTGCGCTCGGCACAGCAACCATTCTGCTGCGGCGCAACGGCGACGCGTTCTATCTGGCGCCGGACAACGAAGCGCGTCGCCTTGCCGAAGAAGACTTCGCCGGCCTTCCCTTCACTGCTGTGACTGCTCCGTGGCACTCACATGATCCCGAGGCCGCCACCCGCTCCTTAGCAGAGAGTGGCCGGATTATTGCCGATACCACCCCCGAAGGCGCATCGTTTCTGTTCGATCAGCGCGCCTCGCTCACCGAGACAGAGATAGAACGCTATCGCTGGCTCGGCCGCAATACGGCCCAGGTCACCGCCGGCGTGCTTCAGTCACTCGAGCCCGGCATCACCGAACGCATCATGGCCGCGCGTATCGCTTCCGGGCTCATCGAGCGAGGCGTCGAGCCATCCGTCCTCCTGATGGCCACCGACGACCGCATCCTCCGGTATAAGCATGCGGTTGCGCAGAACGCGGTGCTCCGGCACTTCGGCATGCTGAACCTTTGTGCGCGCCGCTGGGGCCTCTGCGTCTCCATCACGCGCTTCGTCCACTTCGGCCCGATGCCGCAGTCGCTGGTGGATGCCTTCGCCGTTGCAGCGGAAGTGAATGCCCGCCTGGTCGTCGCCACGAGATCAGGAGCTACAGCTGCAGAGCTCTTCTCTGTTGCGGCAGACGCGTACGCTTCTCTCGATCATCCCGGCGTGGAGCACTGCCACCATCAGGGTGGCGCCACCGGCTACTCCGAGCGTGAGTGGTTTGCCAAGCCCACGGGCAAAGAGCGCGTCATGAATCGGCAGGCCTTCGCCTGGAACCCTTCGATAGCCGGCGGCAAAGTCGAAGACACGGTTCTGCTTCGCGACAACGAAATCGAAGTGCTCACCGGCACCCCTGATCTGCCGGTCGTCTCGACCCGCGCCGGCAATACCAGCGTGCAGTCCGCCGGCGTTCTGCTTCGTTAGAGCATTTTCGGTAACAGTGTGTCCTGCGGAGATTCACTCAGTGTGGCTTTTCCGTAAAGAAAAGCCACAAGAGCAATCATTGGACGGTCTGTGCCAATACCGAAAATGCTCAAGCTGCTACTCCGGTATCGCCTCCGAACCGCTGACAGCGAAGCTGCCGCTCACGTGTTCCGCGGCGGAAGGCTGCGCGCCGCCGATCATTACGGAATATTGACCGGGCTGCACGGCACGTCGGCCCTGCTGGTCTACTGTGCTGACATCGCGTGGCGTGAGAGTGAAGGACAACGTCTGGCTCTCGCCCGCGGCCAGATGGACGCGCGCCATGCCCCGGAGCACAGGATTTCCTTGCGCTTCAGGTCGGGCCAGATACAGTTCCGCCACCTCATCGCCCGCCAGGCTGCCGTCGTTCCGCACTGTCACCTCGGCCGTCAACGGCTCACCTGCCTTCACCGGATGCAGCGGCAGCTTCAGGTCCCGATACGAGAAGTGCGTATAGCTCAGACCATAGCCAAAGCCATAGAGCGGCTTGCCTTTGAAGTAGCGATAGGTTCGGTTCTGCATCGAATAATCCTCAAAGGGCGGCAACTGATCCGTCGATGCGTAGAAGGTCACGGGCAACCGGCCGGCCGGATTGTTCTTCCCCGAAAGCGTCTCTGCTATTGCAGTGCCGCCCTCTTCACCCGGATACCAGGCCTCTACGATCGCCGCGGCATGTTGCTGCGCCCAGTTCACCGCCAGTGCGCTTCCATTGAGCAGCACAACGACAAGCGGCTTTCCCGTTGCCGCCAGGGATTCGAGAAGCTGCTGCTGCGCCGCGGGCAAGTCAATGTCCGTTCTATCGCCGCCCGCAAATCCCGGCACATGGACCGGCATCTCCTCGCCTTCGAGCTCCGACGTCAGACCTACGAACGCGATGACAGCGTCAGCCCGCTTGGCAGCAGCCACCGCCTCGGCGCGCAACGGTTCCACCGGCGGCTTCCATCGCAGCGAAATGCCTGCGCCAAAGAGGGGCGATTGGTGTGTGTACTCAAGCCGAAAGGCGTGCGGGCGGCTATCCGCAAAGTGCAGCGTGAAATCCGGGCTGGTATGGCCCCGAGACTCTTTCGGCTCTCCAGAATCCTGCTTCGATACCACTTTGCCGTCAAAGGTGACCGCATAGCTCTCGCGATCCTGGCACGGGTAGCAATCGGCAATATCCACGCTGAACGCGTAGTCGCCGGGAGCAGGCGCTGTCAGCGTGCCTGTCCAGCGCACGCTGAAGGCGTTCGCCGGCACTCCCTCCGCCGGCGAAGCAGCGTTCCAGTCAAAATCGATGGCGTGCTCTTCACGTGTCACCACCGGCTGGCCCGCGAAGGTCGTGTTCGCGAAATACTCTCCCTTTACATGCAGTGCCGTCCGCGGCACAGGCAGCGACACTCCCTCCACATACGGCGATCCCTGCGCATACAGCACTTTCGCATTGGCGAACTCCTGCGCAATTCCATCCACCGGCAGCACCGGTTGCGAGGGCGTGCCGTTGTAGTTCCCTTCCAGCGCGCGTAGCGAATCCGCGTTCGGACCAACCACCGCGAGCGTCTTCACGTTACGCAGCGGCAACGTCCCATGCTCGTTCTTCAGCAGCACCATCGACTTCTCCGCGACCTCCCGCGCGAATGCGCGATGCGCCCCTGAATCGACCTGATCGAAAGGAATACGCGCATACGCGACTGACGCCGGAGGATCAAACATCCCCAGCCGCATCCGCGCCGTGAAGAGCCGCTTCACCGCTGTGTCCAGCGCGCTCTCCGGCAGCAGCCCTTGCTTCACCGCCTGCGGCAGCGCATCGTATTCGTCGCCGCAACTTGTATCCGTCCCTGCCAGCACAGCCTTCGCACTGGCGTGCGCGGCATCGGGGCTGAAGTGATGTCCAGTATTGCTATAGAAGTCGAGTATCGCGCCGCAATCCGAGGTGACGTAACCCTGGAACTTCCATGCGCCGCGCAACTTCTGCTCCAGCAGCAGTGGACTCGCGCACGCTGGAAATCCATTGATCGCGTTGTAGGCGCACATGATGGAATCGGCCTTGGCCTCCGTTATCGTTGCCCGAAAGGCCGGCAGATATGTGTCCTCCAGATCGAAGGCCGACGGCGTCACATTGAAGCGGTGCCGCTCCGACTCCGGCCCGCTGTGCACCGCAAAATGCTTTGGTGTCGCGATGGTTTCGTAGTACTTCGGATCATCGCCCTGCAGCCCCTTCACAAATGCCACGCCCAGTCGCGAAGTCAGATATGGATCTTCTCCGTAGGTTTCCTGCCCGCGTCCCCAGCGTGGATCACGAAAGATGTTGATGTTCGGCGACCAGATAGTGAGCCCGAAGTAGATCGAATGGATATCGTGCCGGATTGCCTCTTGATACTTCGCGCGCGCCTCTTCTCCGATCACCGAGGAGACGCGATGCAACAGAGCCGGATCCCACGTCGCCGCGAGCCCGATGGCCTGCGGGAAGACGGTCGCATAGCCGGAGCGCGCGATTCCATGCAGGCCCTCGCTCCACCAGTCATACGCAGGAATGCCCAGCCGCGGAATCGCCGGAGCCTGATGCCGCATCTGCGAAGCCTTCTCCTCCAGCGTCATTCGGCCTACCAGGTCATCCACGCGTTGCGCAACGGGCAGCGAAGGATCCTGAAAGGGAAAGGAAGACGTCTGTTGTGCGAAGACGGACATGGAGGCAATCAGTGCGGCGGTACAAAGGCAGGCAAGCGATGGGATCGTTCTCAAGGACACCCTCCGGGATGCCCACCACTCTAACCGCTCTTCGCCTTTGTAATCTACAGATCGAGCGTCGGACGCGATTCAGACGCCTGGATCGGGTTCGATGCGTCCTTGGATGCATCGTCCGCAGCGCGGGTGAACGCACCAGCCAACGCCTGTCCTGTCAACAACAGCACCGGCGCCGGCCCTGGCGTCACCTCACCGAGCTCACCCAACGTGCTCCATTGAATGCTCTGCTCCGGTTGTGCCGCGCGACTGATCACGCAGCAGGGCAGATCGGGCGCGTCGCCTGTCTGCAGGCGCTCCTCGGCGAAGCGGCGGAAGCTGCGCCCCGGCATATAAACAATGCGGGTTGCCGATTCTGTCCGCGCGTCCTCTGCCGGCGCGTTGGGGTCCCGATCGTTCGCTCTGTGTCCGGTGTGCAGCTCAACGCTCGATGCACTTCGGCGATCGGTCAGCGAGCAGCCGATCTGCGCCGCAGCCGCAAACGCCGCCGTGATGCCAGGCACCACTTCAAAGGGCACAGCCGCGGCACGCAACGCGTCCATCTCTTCCGCCGCGCGTCCGAAGACCAGCGGATCGCCGATCTTCAGCCGCACCACACTCAACTGCCGCCGCGCCGCATTGATCATCAGCGCATGGATTTCCGACTGATGGATACGCTTCACGCCGCAGCGCTTGCCCACGCTCATCACCAGCGCCTGCGCGCCCGTCATGGCGATCACTCGCGCAGGCACCAGGTCGTCATGGAGCACCAGGTCCGCCGTCCGCAGCAGCGCGGCAGCCTTCAACGTCAGCAGTTCCGGATCGCCAGGCCCCGCGCCTACTAGATAAACCGTCCCCTTCTCCGCAACGCTCATGTCAGCCACCATGATCCTCTGTTCTCGCGAGGTGTCGCCAATGCCATCGCTCGCGATGGACAATGAGCCGAATCGCACACATCGCGCGAGGCGAGGGTGCGCAGCAGACGATTGCGTTCTTCCCCGGCGGGATGGACGCCGATGACCTCGCGCCGCAGGGCGCCGAGCCGCTCCAGCCACGGTCCAGTCCCTTTATCGAGCAATAGCTCCAATTGCCGCCGCAGCCGCTGCGCCAGCGCCGGGCTTTCTCCCGCGGTCGATATGCCGATCTGCAGTGGGCCTCGGCGGACCACCGATCCAAAATAAAAATCGCAGAAGGGCGGATCATCCACCGCGTTGACGAGCACGCCCGCGGCCGTCGCATCGCGATAGACGGCATGATTCACCTCAGTGTCATTGGTCGCCGCGATCGCCAGTTGCTGGCCGCGGATATCGTCGGAAACGTAGCGCTGGCGACGCCAGGCAATCTTTCCCTGATCATGCAGCTCACGAATCTCGTCTCGCGCATCTGGAGCAGTTACAGTTACACTCGCCCCGCACTCCAGCAGACTGCGCACTTTTTGCAGACCGACAACGCCGGCACCCACCACCAGGCAGGCGCGTCCTTCCAGCTTCACGAAGATTGGCAGCAGCGGCGCGCTCATTCCCCCACTCCCACCGGCACTCGGCCCGTAGGCTGGTCCCGCTCCACGGCAGCGGCTGCCTCGCCCGCCAGCAGCGCACGCACATCGTCATTGCTGTGCCGGCCGAGAAATGCTGCCAGGCTTTCACTTGCTCGCCGCCCATTCAGGTATCCACGCAGCAGGCGTTCGAGCGAGTCCGGCACGAGGGTCGCTGGGCAGCGATAGCCAACCGGGCGGGCAATGGCCGCATTTCCCCCGGCGCTCCCGCCCACGCAGAAGTAGTAAGCATCCACCAGGGCTCCATTCTGCTTGATCTTCTTGCCCTCAATGCCCACGTCGGCAATCCAGTGTTGACCGCAGCTGTTCGGGCAGCCGGTTACGTGCAGCTTCAGTTGCTGATCAAACTCCGGCAGCCGCACCTCCATCTCCTCCACCAGCCACCGCGTGAATCCCTTCGTCTCGGTAATCGCCAGCTTGCAGAATTCCGTGCCCGTGCAGGCAATGGCGCCACGCCAGAACTGCGAGCCTTCCACTTTCAGATCGACTGCCGCAAGCTCCACCACCAGCGCATTCACGTTGCGCCTCGGCACATTCACGAAGATCAGATTCTGCATCACCGTGGTTCGCAGCTCGCCCGAGCCGTATCTCTGCGCAAGCTCCGCCGCGGCAGCAAGCTGGTCGCCGGTCAGCCGCCCTCGCAAAACTGCGGCGCCCACGTAGTAGAGATCCGCCTGCCGCTGGCGATGAACGCCGACATGGTCGCGCAGCACGTCCGGCGGAACGGCTTCCTCAACCCCCGGCTCGATACGAAACGGCACCCTAATCTGCAACTCGTTGAGGAACTTTTCCGCGGTCCAGCCTTCTTTCAGAAATAAATGTTTCAGCCGCGCCCGGTCGCGGCTCTCCCGCAGTCCCTGCTGTTCGCGGAAGATTGTAGCGATCGCTGTGACGACCTGCACCGCCTGCTCCGGACGCACAAAAGCGTCCAGCCGCACGCCGAGATGGGGATCCGCAGAGAGCCCGCCACCCACCCTTACCGAGAATCCTGCTTCCTTGCCGCGCCGCACCGGCGAAAGACCGATGTCGTTGATCTCAGGATACGAGCACCACGAGCTGCAGCCGGTCACCGAAATCTTGAACTTGCGCGGCAGGTTGTAGAACTCGGCGTTGCCGGCCAGTGCTCGCGCGACAGACCGCGCAATGGGTGACGCATCGAAGACCTGATCCGCCGCCAGACCCGCCAGCGGGCAGCCCGTCACGTTGCGAACGACATCGCCGCACGCCCCGCGCGGCGAAAGCCCGACCGCATCCAGCCGGTCGATAATCTCGGGCAGGCTCTCAATCGTCAGCCAATGAAGCTGAATCGCCTGCCGCACCGTGATATCGGCCAGGTTGCGTCCATAGCGCTGCGCGATCTCTGCGATCGCCGCGAGCTGCGCAGAGGAGAGGATGCCGTTCGTAACGGGAATACGCAGCATGAAATATTCGCTGGCCTTGCCCTCGCCGCCCGCGCCGCCCAGCGCGCCTGCGCCGTCGCCCTGGGTATAGATGCCCCACCACTTGAAGTAAAGACTCGCCCACTCGGGCAGCACACTCCCGCGTCCCTCGGCCGCGAAACGCCGGACCTCGTCGAAGGCAGCCCAGGGATTCTTCTCGCGCTTCAGCCGTTCCGTCTTTTGCGCCTTGGTCTCCTTCGCCGTGTTTTCTTTTGGAGGACTCGCCTGCGTCATGCCACTTCCCTTCTGGTGCGCGTCGGATGGTGTAGAAAGAGCAAAGCCCCAACTGCAGGGTGGCTGCTGTTGGGGCTTTGGATTCGCTTGGAGTGATGAAACTAGATCACTGGCTCATCGTTCGGCACCCACACAGCCGCGTGCGCAACAACAGTCGCAGCAACATGCAGCCGGGATGTGAACGAGTGCCACTACTTTTAAGCTACCCCTCGCAGCCGTTTACGTCAAATGCAGTAGAGATGCAAGCCGCCAGGTTTGCCCGCAAGGGAGGTGCAGCCTCATATGTTTACGCCTTGGCCCATCGGATTTGTGAGCACGCCCTATAAGGAAGGCAGTGACATACCAAAAGGACTCGGAAACCGACATGAAGCCGAGGGCATCATCACAGTCCTGCCCGATTTCGAGCTCGGCCTCACCGACATCGAAGGCTTCTCGCACCTGATCGTGCTCTGGGAGTTCGACCGCTCCCAGCCCTTCGAATTGCTCGGCACGCCGCCGTCGGATAATCGCAAGCACGGAGTCTTTGCGACACGCTCGCCTCATCGCCCGAATCCCATCGGACTCACCGTCGTCGAACTGCTCCATCGCAACAAGGCGGAACTGCACGTGCGCGGTGTCGACATGCTGGACGGCTCGCCCATCCTCGATATCAAGCCCTATCTATCGAGCATCCCCGCCGAGTCGCTGCGGCGCGGGTGGCTGGCGGAAATCGAAGCACGCGAGAATGGAAATGCGCCCGTCTCCTGATCGGGAAGAGCAGGTACCGGCTCAATCAGCCATTCGCTCCGCGCTGGCGCTTTCCTCCAGCACCCGCTTGAAATACGGAATCGAGAGGCTCAGCCCCTCCCGTAATTGCACTTTGGGCTCCCAGCCCAGCACGGTGCGAGCGCGCGTGATGTCCGGGCGCCGCCGGGTCGGATCATCCTCCGGCAGCGGAAGTGTGCGCAGCTTGCTTTGCGAACCGGTCACGGCGAGCACCTCACGCGCGCACTCGGCAATCGTCCATTCCACCGGATTGCCGATGTTGACCGGCCGCTGCTCATCGCTCTGCGCCAACCGCACGATTCCATCGATCAGATCCGTCACGTAACAGAAGGAGCGCGTCTGGGATCCGTCCCCGTAAATCGTCAGGTCCTCGCCACGCAGCGCTTGTGTCAGAAAATTTGAGATCACGCGGCCGTCGCTGGGCTGCAAACGCGGGCCATAGGTGTTGAAGATGCGGACAATCCGCGCATTCACACCGCGGTAGCGCTGATAGGCAGTCACGGTTGCCTCGGCGAAGCGCTTCGCCTCGTCGTAGACGGAGCGCGGTCCGATCGGATTCACGTTGCCCCAATAGCTCTCGGTCTGCGGGTGCACCTCAGGATCACCGTAACATTCCGAAGTAGATGCGTGCAGATAGACGGCGCGATACCGCCGGGCAATGTCGAGGGTGTTGAAGACGCCGTAAGCGCCGACCCGCAGCGTCTCCGGACCGAGTCTCATGTAGTCGGCAGGGCTGGCGGGGGATGCCATGTTGTAGACCGCGTCTACCTGGCCTGGTTCGAAAGGCTGGCAGATGTCCCGCTCCAGGAGCAAGAAGTGCGGCTCCCTGTGCAGGTGTTCCAGATTGGCCAGCCGTCCCGTTGCCAGGTTGTCGACGCCGACGACCGTATGCCCGTCAGCCAACAGCAGGTCGGTCAGATGCGAGCCGATAAAGCCCGCCGCCCCGGTGACCAGGATGCGCATCTTCTTCAAAGGACGTCGCTCCTGGAACGAAAGTCGCTGCTGATTTCCGTTTGAATCACGGTACGCGCCGCGCTCCTGCCTTCTCTCTTGCCGGATACATCGCCGGGCGGCCAACGCTCAGATACGTGAAGCCGCGCTCCAGCATCTCTTCGGGATCGTACAAATTTCTTCCATCGATCACGATCGGGTAGCGCAGCGTAGCCTGCAGCTTCGTGAGATCAAGCTCGCCGAACTGCGGCCAGTCGCTCAGAATGAGCAGCGCATCAGCGCCGGTCGCTGCAGCGTAGAGATCGTCCGCATATTGCATCGAAGGACTGGAGGGTAGTTCCGTCTTCGCCCGTTCTGTTGCCGCCGGATCAAAGGCCACAATCGTACACCCCTCGGCGAGCAGCATGCGTATTACATCGAACGCCGGCGACTCCCGCACATCGTCCGTCCCTCCCTTAAATGCCAGCCCGAGCACCGCAAGCCGCTTGCCGCGGAAGGTCCAGAGCGCCGAGCGCACTTTATTGAAGAACCTCCGCTTCTGCTGCTCGTTGATCTTCTCCACTTCCGTCAGAATGCCGAAGTCGACGCTCAACTGCTCCGCCACATAGCGAAAGGCGGCCACGTCCTTGGGGAAACACGAGCCTCCATAGCCAATGCCTGCCCGCAGGAACTGGCTTCCGATACGCTTGTCCAGCCCCATGCCACGCGCCACCTCTTCCACATTGGCGTCCACTGCTTCGCACACGTTCGCCACTGCGTTGATGAACGAAATCTTCATCGCCAGGAAGGCGTTCGACGCGTGCTTGATCAGCTCCGCCGCCTTGGTCGATGTCAGCAGCAGCGGCGGTGGGTCGGAGATCGTGCGCTGTCCGATGATGGCGTTGTCGCTGCGGTAGTAGTCGCCCGAGGTGAGAGGCGCGTAAATGGATTGCAAAATACCGGCTGCGTCGCTGCTGTCTGCGCCGACGACGATCCGGTCCGGATGCAGGAAGTCGGTGACAGCAGTGCCCTCGCGCAGAAACTCCGGATTGGAAGCGACATCGAAGTTTGAGCTTGAAGTGCCGTTACGTTCCACAACGCGACGGATCCATTCGTTGGTATAGACCGGGACCGTGCTCTTCTCCACGATCACTTTGTAGCTGCCAATCGACCGCGCAATCTGCGTCGCCACTGCGTCTACATACGACAGGTCCGCGTTGCCCGAGTCCGACTGCGGCGTTCCAACCGCGATGAAGATCGCCTGTGCATCCTGCGCGGCGCAAGACAGATCCGTGGTGAATTGCAGACGCTGGTTACGATGCCGGGCAAGAAGCTCGGGCAGGAAATCCTCGTGGATCGGCACGCCGCCCTCGCGCAGCATCGCTACCTTCTGCTCGTCGTTGTCCACGCATATGACGGAGTGCCCGATCTCCGCAAAGCACACCGCAGCCACCAGACCCACGTAGCCCGAACCGACCACAGCGATAGACACTGGCTTCGCCGTCACTTTAATATCTCTCCCTCATTCTGTCCGTTGGCTCTTCAGAGTATATCTTGACGATTTCGCCTTCCAAGCTTGATCAGAGCCCCCCCATTACTTCCGCATCCGTGCGGCGGTTACTACATCGAGATAAAGCGCTTCGCACTGCGCCAGCATTCGGTCGGTGGTGTAGCGCGCCGCATTTCGCAAACCGTCGCTACGCATCTGGCTCGTGTCCTCCAATGCATCGGCAATCGTTCGCGCCGCCACCTTCGGCTTTGCCGGATCGATCAGGATCGCCGCGCCGCCGGCCACATCGTTCATCGGAGGCCGATCGGTCGTCACTACCGGACATCCGCACGCCTGCGCTTCCAGAATGGGCCAGCCGAATCCTTCCTCGAGCGACGGGAAGAGCAGTGCAAGCGCGCAACTGTACAGCGCCTCCAGCTGCTCATTGCTGAGCCCCACGGCTTCGAGGACCGCATCGTCCAGCCGGTATTTCTGCGCGATCGCGTGCAGCTCCGGCTCCATCCTGCTGCCGGCCATCACCAGCTTCGCCCCTGCATATGCAGGAAGGTCGCGCAGCTCTGCGAAAATTTCAATCGCCGCGCCCCGGTTCTTGTACCAGTGATTGCCCCCGAGATGAAAAAAGTACGGTTCGCCCCTGCGCAGGCCAACCGAAGCCAGCAGCGGCGCACATACATCGGCGCTTACCGGCTTGTATGGCCAGTGCAGCGCGTTGGGCACGACATGCAGGCGCTCCTCCGGCACCGCGAGATACTGCTTCAGGTCGTTACATGTTTTCCCCGATACGCACACGATGGCATGCGCCCGGCGGAGGCCGCGCGCAATGAGCCGCTGAAACATGCGTCCGGTCAGCCTTACACGGTTCTCTGGAAAATGGCGCATCGCGCTGCGGATCGCAAGCACGTCGTGGCAGGTGATGATGTGTGCCGAATGCGCCAGCGCAGGCACGTACATGGCATTCGAGTGATCGCACAGGTGGACAATATCGGCGCCTTCGGCGGCGCGGCGCAGCTCACGCCGGAAGAGCAGAAATTTATCTGCGTAGCCCAGCCATTTGAACAGCGGCGAATCCGCCGCAACACGCGGTCCGAGAATCGCCGGCGGCTGCAGCAGCCGGACTTCATGTCCGCGTGCTCGCATGCCTGCTTCCAGCATGGAGGCATAAATCTGCATGCTGTTCTGACGGTCTGGCAGATAGTTGCCTACCAGCAATACCTTCATCGCTCGCTCACCAGGCAAATTGCGTTGCGATCACGCAGAGTCACCGCCGCCGTGTGCGTCGCGCCATGCGATCGCGCGCGTATCTCTGGTGCTCCTGCGCACCCGCTCGCGGAGACGCGCCGATGGCATCAGCTGACTCCCGCCGGCGATACCGCCTCATTCAGAATCTGCAGCAGATACTTTCCATATCCACTCTTCATCAGCGGAGCCGCCAGCTCCGTAAGCTGGGCGGCCGAAATATATCCCATCCGGTAGGCGACCTCCTCTGGACACGCAATCTTCAGGCCCTGCCGCTTCTCGAGCGTTGCAATAAACATCGATGCATCCAGCATCGAATCATGTGTGCCCGTGTCCAGCCACGCCATGCCTCTGCCAAAGCACTGCACCTTGAGCTGGCCTTTTTCGAGGTAGATGCGATTCAGGTCGGTGATCTCCAGCTCGCCGCGTGCTGACGGTTTCAGCGACTTTGCGTATTCCACGACCTTACCGTCATAGAAGTACAGCCCGGTAACGGCATAGCGGGACTTCGGCTTCTGCGGCTTCTCTTCCAGGCTCATCGCGTTGCCCTGTGCATCGAACTCCACTACGCCATACGCCTCCGGGCTCTGCACTGGATACGCGAAAACCACCGCGCCATCGGTCGTCTTGGCGGCTTCCTGCACCATCGTGGCAAGATCGTGACCGTGGAAGATGTTGTCCCCCAGTACCAGCGCGCAGGGCGCTCCCGCCGCGAAGCTCTCTGCTATCAGGAACGCCTGCGCCAGCCCATCCGGCTTCGGTTGCTCAGCATACGAGATCGACAATCCCCATTGACTTCCATCGCCCAGCAGATCCCGGAAGCGCGGCAGATCGTGTGGTGTCGAGATCACCAGAATCTCCCGAATACCCGCCAGCATCAGCGTACTCAAAGGGAAATAGATCATTGGCTTGTCATAGATGGGGACCAGCTGCTTGGAAACAGCGAGGGTTACCGGATACAGCCGCGTACCTGATCCGCCGGCGAGAATGATGCCCTTCACTGTGCGCTCCCGGTTGTCGCGGCCTGTATCTCGCGGCCCGTGTAGTTCCGGTCCATCCACTCGCGATACGCGCCGCTGGTAATTCCCTCTACCCATGGCATATTCGCCAGGTACCATGCGATCGTCTTGCGAATGCCGCTCGAAAAGCTCTCCTGGGGCTTCCAGCCAAGCTCCGTCGTAACTTTCCGGCAGTCGATCGCGTAGCGCCGATCGTGGCCGGGACGGTCCTTCACATACGTGATCAGCTCGCGGCGGGGAGTCGCCGCCGGACGCAATTCATCGAGAACGTCGCAGATCGTCTGCACCACCGTGATATTCGGCATCTCGTTCAGCCCGCCGACGTTGTACGTCTCACCCGGCCGGCCCTTCGCCAGCACAGTCGCAATCGCGGCGCAGTGGTCGCCTACGTAGAGCCAGTCACGCACATTCAGCCCATCGCCATAGACCGGCAGCGGCTTGCCGTTCAGCGCATTCAATATCATCAGCGGTATCAACTTCTCGGGAAACTGCAAAGGCCCGTAATTATTGGAGCAATTTGTAGTCAACGTAGGCAGGCCGTAGGTGTGATGGTAGGCGCGCACCAGGTGATCGCTGCCGGCCTTGGATGCGGAATAGGGGCTGTTCGGGCTGTAAGGCGTGCTCTCATGGAAAGCCGCATCGGAGGGCCCCAGCGATCCATAGACCTCATCGGTCGAGACGTGCAGGAAGCGGAATCGAGAGCGCGCCCTCTCATCGAGCGAGCGCCAATGTTCCAGCGTCGCATCCAGCAACCGGAAGGTACCGACCACGTTCGTCATCACGAACGCCTCCGGTCCCAGGATCGAGCGATCGACATGGCTCTCCGCCGCGAAGTGCACCACGGCGTCGGGCCGGTATTCGGCCAGCAACCGGCCCACCAGCTCGCGATCTTCAATCTCGCCTCTCACGAAGGTATAGCCCGCCGCATTCTCTACCATCGCCAGACTCTGCAGGTTCCCGGCATACGTCAGTTTGTCCAGGACCATCACTTGGTCGCCGGCGGCAATGCGCATCAGCACGAAGTTCGCGCCGATGAACCCCGCTCCACCCGTCACCAGAAGACGGTTCGTCATGCAAAGCTCTCCTCCCTGTTCCAATGCAACAACTCAGGTACGTTTCCTGCAACTCTTCATGTGACTAATGAAAGACTTCTGCCTCGCGCAGGGGCTTGCCCGCGGCATCCTTCACCGACAAGGTCGGCATTTCCGTATACGGCCATTGAATCCCGATCTGTGGATCATTCCACAGAATGCTGCGCTCGCCCTGGGGTGCGTAAAAGTCCGTCGCCTTGTACAGCACCTCGGCGATTGCCGAGAGCACCAGAAACCCGTGACCGAATCCCGCCGGGATCCAGAGCATCTGCTTATTCTCTTCATTCAGCACGTGCCCCGTCCATTGTCCGAAGGCAGGAGAGCCGCGCCGCAGATCCACGGCAACATCGAATATCTCTCCCCGCACCGCGCGGACCAGCTTGCCCTGTGGCTGGACAAGCTGATAATGCAGCCCGCGCAGTACGCCTCGCTCCGACTGGGAGTGGTTGTCCTGCACGAACCTGTCGTGGATGCCGAGCTCGGCGAAGGTCCGCTGGTTATAGCTCTCCAGAAAGAAGCCCCGGCTGTCTGCAAAGACCCGCGGCTCGAGCAGCTTCACCTCGGCCAGATTGGTTTCATGTATCTGCATTGCTCTCCGGTTAGCGGCCTATCGTTCGTGCGGTCATCACCGCGTCCAATTGCTGCTCCCAATCCGGCAGGCGAAAACCGAAAGCTCCAGCAAACTTGTTGTTTGACAGCACGGAATTCGCCGGACGTGCCGCAGGCGTCGGGTATTCGGCGGTACCGATGGGCACCAGCGAGGGCGCCGGCGCGCCGACGCGTGCAAAGATCGCATCGGCAAAGCCATGCCAGGTTGTCGCGCCCCCCGCCGTCATGTGATACACCCCGCTCATCCAGTTCGCCGTGCCTGCGTTCTTCAGAATCCGCGCCGTCGCTTCCGCGATCGCGTCCGCCGATGTCGGCGCGCCGTGCTGGTCGGCCACGATGCGCAATTGCGGCCGCTCCGCGCGCAGGCGAAGCATGGTGTTTAGAAAGTTCGCGCCATGATTGCCATAGACCCAGCTTGTGCGCAGGACGAGAGATTCCCCGCCAGCCTCGGCGATGCCCTCCTCCCCCGCAAGCTTCGATAGGCCGTAGACGTTCCGCGGCCCGGTTGGATCGTCCTCTACATACGGTCCTCGCTTGCTTCCGTCAAAGACGTAATCCGTCGAATAGTGCACCAGCTTCGCACCGATAGCCGCAGCCTCGGCCGCCATAGCCGCAGGCGCATCGGCATTCACCGCGAAACACCTCTCGCGATCGCTCTCCGCCTTGTCTACCGCGGTATACGCGGCGGCATTCACGATGACCTCGGGATGCACGCGCCTCACAACTGCACGGAGCTCGTTCGTATCCGCTAGATCGCAGTCACGTCGCGTCATGACGATAAGTTCGGCCGCCAAGGGGCCGCACGCCTGCAGCGCGTGGCCCACTTGCCCATCGCCGCCAAAGAGAAGTACACGCATATTGTCGCTGCTGTCTGTCAAATAGGGACCATCGGGAATTTGCTGCGGAGTCTCAGGCCGTTCCTCTAACTAAAATGACGCGATGCGGTAAATGGCGTAGGCCGTGGCCGAGCCGATCGCCGCACTTACGGCTTGCTGCGTGTACTCCTTGCGCACGCTGGTGGGTACGAACAGAATATCGCCGTCCGTCAGCAGCATGTCGGGTCCTCCTCCGTAGAGGATCTTGTCCAGATTGACCGTCAATTCTTCCCGTCCCATCGGAGATCGGCGGATCAGGCGAGACTTGTCCCCCTTCGCGGTATGCGTTAAGCCTCCTGCGAGAGCGACCGCCTCCAGCAGCGTCAATCGGTTGTTGTGCTCCACCTGGAATCCGCCTGGACGTTGCAGCTCTCCCACCAGATAAATCACGCCGGAGCGCGCAACGTAGATGTGGTCTCCCGGCAGAATCTCCATGCGGCCATCTCGGATCGACTCCGGCGTCTGCGCGCCGACATTCAGCGTGACATGGATAATGTTGTCTGGATCCGCGGCGTGGACGATGCTCACCGTGCGCGACGCCGTTTCGTTGAGCCCGCCTGCCATCGCCAGCGCATCGGCCAGCGTCCGCGGCGCCACTATCGGATATACCCCCTGCGCACGAACCTCGCCGCTGATGGTGATCGTGCGCCGGGTAAATTCAGCAACGAAGACGGTTACCTGTGGATCGACCAGGATCTTCGCATCCTTGTAACGCTGGGTCACGGCGTCAGTGATTTCTGAAAGCGTGAGACCCGCAACGTGCAGGGTGCCTGCCAGCGGCAGCAGGATGTCGCCTTTCAGATTCACCCGGAATCGTCCGGAGAGCTCCGGCGTTTCGAAGATCACAACGTCTAGCAGATCTCCCTCCGCGATCTGGGTCATCGGGCTGGTCTGCGGAATATCGCTTCCGGTGCCAAACACGCCAACCCGCTCATCGTTCATTGGCGCGGTGCCGGGCAGGTTCAGCGGCACACTCTGCTGCTGGCTATTGCCGCTGGGATTGGATTGGCCGTTCAGGCCACCATTCGCTCCCGTCGATTGTGTCGTGCCATAGCTTCCCATCGGCTGCGGCGATACCTGCTGACCCAGGGTCTGGCCCGCGAGGGCCGCCGTTCCCGCCGATCCGATCAGCACCAGCCATGCGCCGGCTGACACGCCACGTCGCAGGCTCTCCCTTAGCAAGTTACTTGACCTCTTCATGAATGCTTTCGCTCGTGTACCCGTAGCCATATGTATACGGCCCGGAGTAGTCGTAGTAGCTGTCCTTGCGCATATCGATGTCGTTGACCACCGCGCCGAGCAGGTGCGCATTCACGCGCCGCAGCAATTCGCGTGTGCGCATCAGCGCTTTCTTGCGGGTCATCCCTGCGCGCACCACCAGCAGCACGGAGTCGGCGCGCGCCGCCGGCGCAAGCGAATCGGAAACGGCAAGGATCGGCGCTGTGTCGATGATGACCCGGTCATATTGCTCCCCCCATTGCCGCATCATCTCCGCCATGCGATGGGAGGCCAGCAGTTCCGCCGGATTCGGCGGCACCGCGCCGGCAGGAAGATACGCGAGGCTGGGCACCTGCGCGACAGGATGCAGAATCACCGAGTCGTCGCTCTGCCGGCTCAGCAGGTTGGTCAGCCCTTGCGCCGGACGGCGCAACCCGAAAAGCAGATGCAGCGTGCTGCGCCTGAGGTCCGCATCCACAATCAGCACCCGCTCTCCCCGCTGCGCCAGCATCACCGCAACGTTTGCCGCGAGCGTCGACTTGCCTTCCGACATGAAGGCGCTGGTGATCACCAGCGTGCGCAACGGATTGTCAATCGCACTCAGCAGAATCGAAGAACGCAGCGCGCGATAGGCTTCCGCCGTAGGCGAGGCCGGAGCGGTAATGGAGATGAGCCGGCGGCGCTCACCCGGCTCTTCACCCAGTTCCTCCGACCGCCCGCTCCGCGCTGCCTGGAAGTGCGGAATCGCTCCGATCGAAAGCAATCCGGAGAACAGCTCTACGTCATCGGTCGTGCGCAGCGTATCGTCAAGCGAATCGAAAATGAACGCGCCGAGCACGCCCACCAGAAGTCCCAATCCGGCGGCAATCGTGACATTCGCGTGCACATCGGGCGAGAACGGCGCCAAAGGCAGCATCGCGTCGTCAATCACTGTGATCGAAGCCGTATTCAATCCCGCGGCAAGGTTCGATTCCTTCAGCTTCAACTGCAGTTGATCGTAGAGTTCGCGGCTGGACTCCGCATCTTGCCGCAGCAGAGCATACTGCGACGCGCTCTCGTTCAGCTTGTAAGCGTCCTGCATCTGCTTATCGAGCTGCCCCTGCATCAGGTCCAGCGTGTGGGTGGAGGTGTTGTACTCCTCGCGAATACGCTGCTGCACGTTGCGCATCTCGGTGTCGACCTGGTGCTGCACGCTGGCAATCTGGTTGTGCAGCTCGCGCACCCGCGGGTAATTGAGTCCGAACTTTGTCGTCAGTTGGTTATATTGCGCACTCAGGCTTAGCAGTTCGGCGCGTAGTGACATCAACGTCGAGCTTGGGGCAACAGTGGCAATCAGGTCCGGATCGTTCGATTCTGCAAGCCGCAGCTTGGCTTCGTGCACGATGTGATCTGCCTGCGCAGCGGCCAGTTGGTCGTTACTGACGCGCAGCCGGTCGAGCTCCAGGCTGTCGGTCTGTCCCGCACCGCCGCCCCCGATCTGAATCAGGTTGTGCTCTCTCTGATATTGACCCAGGCGCGCCTGCGCATCGGTCGCCTCTTGTTTCAGCCCCTCCATCTCGCTGGCCAGCCACCGCGTCACACGGCCGGTGCCCTCCATGTGCTCGTCCAGGTTTCGCTTCAGGTAGACCTCGACAATCGTGTTCGGCACATCCTTGGCTACCTGCGGACGGGGGTCGACATAGGCGATCGCGATGATGTCCGTGCCGGTAATCGCCGCTACGCGCAGCGATCCGCGCACCGAGCCGATCATCCCCTGCAGTTGCGCCGGCGGAAATGACTCCACCCCGGCGTTATCCGGCATATGGTCGAAGGCGTGCGGAAATGGGCCGCGGTGCTCCTGCGCCAGTTCCTTGATCGTTAAAAACACCACCAGGTTGCTCTGCATACGCGCGACTTCCGTCGGTATGCGGACGTCTTCGGAGGAGAGGCTCTCCTGGATCAGGTCGCTCAGACCCATGTTGGTCTGCGACGGATTCAGATCGATCGTCGCCGTCCCTTCATACATCGGGATGCGGGTCTTCGAGTACACGTATCCCAGCAGCAGGCTGATCAGCAGGCAGGCCACAATCAACCACTTCCATTTGAGCAGGATGCGGCCGATATCGGATAGCGACAGTCCGTCCTTGGCGGAGCTCGATCCCAGCGGACCTTCCGACTCCACGGTGATCGGCGATACTTGATGTGGGGCATCCACCATCTGCGGCGTCTCTCCGGCGTCCCTTCAACTCATCGCCGGGCACGCCCGGGGTTCATACACGGCAGCGGCCCGGCTGGCTCTTCCAGCACGCCTGGCAAAGTCGTCGAACGCGAGCAGAGCGGGTCATTGCAGGCTTACCAGTGCCTCCGATACTACCTCAGCCGCCATGGCCGCCCCAAGAGTCTTCATGCACCACGAAAGGGGCAGAGCCGGACGGTCAGCCGCGCTCTTGAAAACCGCCTCTGAGCGCAGCGGAATCCACAATCTCGCGAGTCTTGAGCAAAATGAAGTACTCATAAATCGTCTGCAGCACCGAATACGTCAGGCCTGCCCGCCCATCCAGAAAGCCCCGCTTCACGAAATAAAGCAGCAGGAACTTGGCGAACGGCCTTCCCGGAAGCCTGTAAAACAGCTCCTTCTGGTGATACCGGCGCTTGTGAAAGTCCCTATCGAAGAACGCCGCCGTCAGAGAAGCGCTTGCCTGACCCTTCCGGTTCGCGACGATCTGCTGTGCCTCCAGTGTGCTGTAAGAGTTATGCCGCGTGATCCACTGCGAGATGCCTTTGGAAAAAGGAAAATGATCGAGATATCCGCTCAACGTCCCCGCCCGTCCGTCGGGAATGGATATCGGATTCACCAGGCGCTCATAGCGCATCTTCTCCGGCCGGAAGAGCCGCATATAAAACGCCGAGACCTGCACATGCCGGAGCCATCTGCCCATCAAAAAGTCCCGCCGCTCGACTTTGAAGGCCACCGCGTCGCCTGGGATCCGCACCGCGGTCAGCATCGCTTCCCTCAGCTCGGGCGTCACGCGTTCGTCAGCGTCGATGTAGAAGACCCAGGGATGCCGGAAGGGAATGTTCCTGAGCGCCCAGTTCTGGTGAGCCGCCCAGTTGTCGAAGACCCGCTCAATCACCTGAGCGCCATGCTCCCGCGCAATCTCCACCGTGCGATCCGTACTCATCGAATCGAGCACATGGACATCGTCCGACCACGCAACCGACTCCAGACATCCCGGCAGGTTCTGCTCCTCGTCCCTGGTCAGGACCAGAATGGAGATCACGCGCCTGTGACCTCACGCCGCGCCCGCGCCTTGACCTTCACCGCAGGAACGCCGGCGTACACCGTCCAGGGCTCCAGATCGCGTGTCGCCACCGAGCCCAGTCCTAGCACCGCGCCCTCGCCCAGGTTGACCCCCGGAGCCACCGACGCGCGCGCACATACCCAGGCATACGCACCCACTTCCATCGCATAGGCGAGCAGCGGAAAGGCCGGATCGTCGTGGTCGTGCGTTGCACCGCAGAGATAACTGTCCTGCGAGAGAATCGCATGCGATCCCAGCGTTACCGGAGATGGATTGTAGATCTCGGCGCCGTCCGCCGCCGTCACCTGGTCGGCGCAGATGAGATTCCATGGCGCCCACACCTTCGACCTGGGATAGAAGTGGCAGTGTGGTCCCATCTTCGCTCC
This sequence comes from Acidobacteriaceae bacterium, assembly GCA_036500805.1. Classification (GTDB taxonomy): domain Bacteria; phylum Acidobacteriota; class Terriglobia; order Terriglobales; family Acidobacteriaceae; genus KBS-83. The sequence continues at coordinate 126,056 of DASYBK010000022.1, forward strand.
GAAGGCGCACAGCAGAAGGGCACGCCAGCCGTGAAACGGCCGCGGAGAAGGCCTGTACAGCAGGGTACGCACGATGTTCCACGCAAATCGCCTCATGCGGACGCTAATCGAAAACGCCGGCCGCAGATAGGCATCTTCATGGCCGGTGGGAATCGACACCGCCGCCTTGTATTGTGCCTCACGATACTGTGCTTCACGCGCCATCGAGCCTCATCATAGCGGCAGCCTGTCTTCTCTTGCGGCAGCATCCGTGGCACCGCAGGTAGGAAAACCCGGAACGCAGGACGCCAGCGCCTGCCGCAGTCCTGCCACATCCTGCTCGAAACTGAACTTGCCGATATACTCGCGCGCCGCAGCGCCGATCCTCGCCGCCGTCTCCGGCGTCGCCAGCACCCGTTCGAGAGCCGCGGCCAAGCCCGCCACATCGCCTGCCGGAAAGACCGCGCCTGTCTCTCCCTCGCGGACCAGATCCTGCTGGCAGCCCACGTCATCGGAAACAATCACCGCCCGGCCGGCGTTCATCGCCTCGTTGACTACCAGTCCCCATGGCTCGTGCCGCGAGGGCAATACAAAGACGTCGCACAGATCGAAGTACCGCGGCAGCTCGGTCTGATTGCGGAAGCCCAGGAAGCGAATTTCACCATGCGCCTGCGGATCGGCCGCCTGCTGCTCCAGCCGTTGTCGCTCCTCGCCATCGCCGGCGATCAGCAGGTAGGGACGGGGCTGCCGGAGCTGCCGATGCGCAGCCACCAGATCCGCGCAACGTTTGCGCTCCTGCAGCTTGGAGGCGAAGAGGATCACCGGCCGCCCTGGATCGAGCGCCAGGTCACTCCGCAGAGCCTCCCGGCCTGCGGCGGCTTCTGCCGAACGGCGCTGGAAGAAGGCATTGTCCACGGCATAGGGCATGTGGAAGATAGGCATCGTTTCGCCTAAATAATGCCGCCAGTAGCGTGCATTTGCCTCGCCGATCGCAAGCACAGCACTCACTTTGAACCGCAGTGCATGGAAGAACAGCCCTTTCGCCAGTAGCTTCGCACGGCTGCGTGCCCGGTCATGGAGCGTCGATTCCGCCCGCAGCAGCAGGGGGATGCGGAGCATCGCCGCGCTGGCAATAACGCGCAAACTGTTCGCCGTGCTGTAGCCATGGCTCCAGATGGCGTCAAACCCACCCTGCTCCAGCTTTCGGAAGATACTGTGGTTGAGCGGCCGCCAGAAGCCGGGTTCCTTGCCCGCCTCCAGCCAGCGTGGCAGGAAGGCCGAACCGTAACCCTCCAGCAATGGGACGTCCCACTCCACCTTGACCCCGAATCCCTCGTCCACATAGCCGCGAACGCTGTGGTCGCTCGAGAAGAAGACCTCCAGGTCAATATCCGGTTCCCTGGCAATCCGCCGCAGCAATGGCGCCTGGTACTGGATGGGGTGGCTGACGAAGTAGGCCAGGCGCAGTGGTCTTCTCCGGGTATACATGCGTATCTTTCTGCGGAAGATCGAGTTACGGAAAACTTAGAAGCCCTGCGGGTGCCTGGGCCGCGCATCGCCGGCAGGACCGCTCGAACCCGATCCTACCACCCGCTTTTCCCCACCATTTCTCCTACATAGTTTGTGCTATCCCGGCACCAGAAGTATGGTTTCATCGTATCTTTACAAAGCACGAGCGGAGTCTAGAGCAAAAGCAGGATAGGAATGAGGTATCCGGGATCAGCGATGTAGGTTTTTTCTTGAGAAAAAGCCCGCCGGGAGTTATGGCTTACGTTACAGCGACGCGGCTTTTGCTCTAAGCTTCGCTAGGAAACAAGTTCCCTATAGAATGCAGGCAAACCGTGACTGACTCGTTTGATAACCCGGCTTCCGGCGACTTGCATCTCGCGCAGGTCGACGAGCCTACCAACTATGGGCGGCTCGCCTTGCGCATCCTGATTGCCCTGATCATCTCCTCGCTTGCCGTCGCGATCTGGGTAGGCTTTGGCCGCAAAACACCGATAGCGACAGGCGAAGTTGCACGCATCGCCATCTATCCGGTGCAGGCCAGGATCACTGGAGGCGCGGCCGGCATGGCTGGCCAGCAAGGTCAGGACGAGATCATCAATCAGTTGCTGGTCTTCGCGCATGTGCGCCTGCACAATCCCAACAGCGCGCCGATCACCATTGAGGATGACTGGGCGGTCGTCACGCTTCCGAACGGCGAAACCCGCCGCAGCCTCGGCGCAAGCTCCGCCGATTTCGATAAGCTCTTCCAGGCCTATCCACAGCTCGCGCCGCTGCGCATGGATCCGCTTCGCCGTGATATCCAGATCCAGCCCGGCCAGTCCGTGGATGGGCTTGTGGTCTTCAGTTATCCCGTCTCGCGCGAAGAATGGGATTCGCGCAAATCGATGCAGGTCACCATCTCCTTCAATGGCGCGAAGGATGTGACGCTCAACGCACCCTCAAGCTGAGGGGTGCCGGGCGGTCTGCGCAATCAACGCATCGGACGGACATAGCCATACACCTGCTGATTGGCGATCCGCAGCACGATCAGCGCGTACTCCCGGTGCGTGGCATTGTCGGTAAAGACCAGGGGCTCATTGACCTGGCCGTGAAGCTGATAGCTCCCACCACCCCCATTGACCAGCAGCGCATATGTGCCCCGGCCAGGGTCCGGAGATCGGACAGAAACGCCCACTGCCGGCGTCACCTTCGTCAGCATGCCCGCGCCCGCGTGGAACTCGTGGAGCGGCACCGTGCTCTCCCGCTGCAGCCCTTCCACCGCCTCGATATTCTGCGCCAGCGGACTGGCATACTGGCCGTTGTCCGTCGCGGTGTACGCGGGAGAAGCGGACACTCCATCGTTCGCACCGGCTGTCGTCGATGGCTGCGCCGATCTGTTCGCTCCTGACCCGTTCAATCCTGACCTGCTCGATCCTGACCTGTTCGCTCCGGGCGCGTTCGATCCCGGCGCGCTGGACCGATTGGATGGTTGCGGCCCATAGCTCTGCGAAGCATCACCTGAACCTCTCGCTGGAGTTCCCGAGCTGTCCACGGCGAACGGAGGATGGTAGGTTCCCGCGCTGGGCACAGGCTGGCTGGATGCCGCGTCCGGAGCTACATTCTGCGGTCTGAAATTGGTCGGATAGGGCGGGACAATCTCCGGGGAATACCCGGCCTCTGCCGGCTGCTGGTACGTCGCGCCCCTTCCCTGAGCCGATGCCCGCATCGGCGGCGGAGTCGCGACGCCTTGCCGCCTCTCCGGCTCACGGGCAGCCTTCTGGACCGGCGCGCTGTTCCCGGGCTGCGGCTGTTCTGGCTGAGCCGCTGTGGCGTCTTTGCCCGCTGTCTCTTGTTGCGGGGATGCCGGTTGCGGGGACGCTGGTTGCGGAGCGCTTTGCTGCGGAGCTTCAACTGCCGTGTTCTGCTGCTTTGGTGACGCCTGAGGAGCCGGCATATTCGCTGAATCTGCAGTCGAATTGAGCGCACTCGAAGCCTGCTGTTCCGTATTCATCTCGGCCAGTGTGTCGGCCAGCTTGCGGTTCTGTTCCTGAAGGGCGCTCATCGTGGCATCCTGCTGGCGCACGCGATCCCGCAGCGCACCGCTCCACAGCAGCGCTCCGACCGCAAGGATGGCCGCGATTCCCGGCACTGCGAGCGTCAGGAAGGAGCGGTGATGCTCGCGTTCGAGATCCGCCGACAGGAGCCCGCGCCGCGCCCCCTCCGGCATAGGCATGGACCCCAGGCTGAGCCGGCCCTCTCGTCCTGGCTCCAATCGACGAAACTCATGAAATTCGGCCCAGCGCCCGGTAGGCGCTGCACCCGCTTCATAGGTTTCATGGCCGTTCGAGGTCTCATGACCGTTCGCCTGGTGCGTCCTGGTGGCCTGATGCATCCTGGTTGCCTGATGCATCCTGGTCGCCTGATGCGTCGTGGCCGCTTCATCCTCCGGCGGCCGTCCCCCGGCGGGATTCGGCTCTGCCGCACGCCGCTCGATTCGGTGCAACTCCACCGGATACGGCTCCATCCGGTGCGTCTCTGGCCGGTGCGTCTCCGGAGACTCCACGTCCGTCTCGTCCGGAGGAATCTCCGGTAGACGTGCGCCAAGTTGTCGCATGCGGACATGCCCTCCCTGCTGCTTTAGATTCACTGGATGAATTACCCAGTTAGAAGGACGCGCCTCGGCCGCAGGATGTCCGGTACTGACTTCTAAACACCGGCCGAGTTTCGAGTCACGTGATTCAGTTACCGAGAGATTACCCCATTTTATCCCGTTAAAATCGAATTCATGCAGTGGCCCAAACATCTCGCCATCGCCGGTGGGGGAATCATCGGTCTTGCCTGCGCGCTGGTTCTGCGACGCCGCGGCGTGGAGGTCACTGTATTGGAAGCAGGTACCGCCATGAAGGAGGCTTCGTGGGCGGCGGCCGGGATGCTTGCCGTCGACGATCCGGAGAATCCTCCGGCCCTGCTGCCGCTTTCCCGCTACAGCCGGAGCCTCTATGAGCCGTTTCTAGAAGAAATCGAGACACTTTCCGGGCGGCGAGTCCCACAGCGCACCCACGAAACGGTGCAGATTCTTGAGTGTGGTCAGGCAACCCCGGCAGGCATTCCTCTATCGCCTGATGAGGCGAGCCGGCTCGTGCCCGGCCTTCGCAATGGGGACCATACCTATCGATTGCTGGAGGAGGCGAGCCTCGATCCCCGCGACCTCTGCAGCGCCCTGCCCCGCGCCGCGCTTGCCGCCGGGGTTGTCCTTCACGAAGAAGAGCGGGTGCTCTCTGTCCAAGCTGGTCGAGGTGAGGTCCTCGTCATGTCTTCCCGTGGCGTGATGCGCGCCGATGCATTCCTCAACTGCTGCGGCGCATGGACCGGTTCGCTGCGTCCATCGCTGGGCGTAGCTCCGCGGAAGGGTCAGATGCTCGTGGTTGCGCAACCGCAGGACTCACGGCTTACCCGCGTTTTGCGTTCACCGGAGGTTTACCTGGTTCCGCGCGGACCGGTTCCACACGGCCCAGTCCCACAGCGTGACGACCGCATCGTGATCGGCGCAACCCTCGAAGATGTCGGTTATTCGAAGCTGGTCGATCCGGCTGCGCTGGCATCGCTGCGCGAGCGCGCCGCTGCGCTGTGGCCGCCGGCGATGCACGCGCCGTATCTCGAAAGCTGGGCGGGTCTGCGACCCAGCACCGCAGATGGCCTGCCGCTCCTTGGGGCAATTGGAGGGACTGGAGCAATTGGAGGGACTGGCACGTGCGGCGAACCGCAACGCGCTTCACAATTCGTTGCCACCGGCCATCATCGCAACGGCATCCTGCTGGCTCCAGGAACAGCGCATGCCATTGCAGACCTCATCTGCGGCATCACACCTGCTGTCGATCTCGCGCCATTTGCCCCAGATCGCGCGTCTATTCCCGCAGTATGTGACAAGCCCTTTGCGGCTGCGCTATAAGGAATAGTTCGGCACTCGGGCCGCAGGACGCATCACCTCTGGCCCTGAGCATCTCACCACGACGAACCGCCGAAGCTGTAGGCGAAGGAGACTGACGGATGGCGACCGCTGTTGCTGCGAAGGGCCTGGAGGGCATTGTTGCCACTACCTCCAGCATCTGCTGGATCGATGGCGATGCCGGAGTGCTCGCCTATCGCGGCATCGACATCCACAAGCTCGCCGAGCAGTCCAGCTTCGAAGAGACCACCTTCCTGCTGTGGAATGGCCGGCTGCCCAAGGCCGCCGAGCTCGATACCTTTCGCAAGGAGCTGGCGAAGGCGCGCGTGCTCGACCCGAAGATCGTCGAGATGCTGCGTACATTCCCCAAAGATGTGACGCCGATGGAGGTTCTCCGCACGGCTGTCTCCGCGCTGAGTTGCTACGACCCGGACGAGCGGGACAACTCGCACGCTGCAAACCTCCGCAAGAGCTTCCGTCTGACGTCGCAGATCGCCATGCTGGTAGCGCTCTATGACCGCATCCGCAAGGCCAAGCCGCTGGTCGAAGCCGATCCGTCGCTCTCCCATGCCGGCAACTTTCTCTGGATGCTCAACGGCGAAAAGCCCTCCGAGACCGCGACCCGCACCATGGATGTAGCGCTCATCCTGCATGCGGACCATGAGCTGAATGCCTCCACCTTTGCCGCGCGCGTCATCGCCGCAACTCTCTCCGACATTCACTCCGCCATCACCGGCGCGATCGGCGCGCTGAAGGGTCCGCTGCATGGCGGCGCGAACGAAGCGGTCATGCATATGCTCTTCGAGATCGATAAGGACGGAGAGGACCCCGTCGAACACGTGAAGGCGATGTTGGCGAAGAGGCAAAAGGTCTCCGGCTTCGGGCATCGCGTCTACCACACCGAAGACCCGCGCGCGACCCATCTGCGCAAGATGAGCGAGGCGCTCGGCAAGTCGGCCAAGAACACCAGGTGGTTCGACATGTCCCGCGCTATCGAGACGTACATCAACGCGGAAAAGAAGCTGAACGCCAACGTGGACTTTTATTCCGCCTCGACCTACACCACGCTCGGCATTGACATCGATTTGTTCACCCCGATCTTCGCAGTAAGCCGTATCGCCGGCTGGGCCGCGCACGTGATCGAGCAGCACGACGACAACCGCCTGATCCGCCCGCGCGCCGACTACATCGGCCCGGAGTACCCGGCCGAGTACACGCCCATCGAAAAGCGCTAAGCAGCTCCAGACGGAAATGGCGCAACCGGCAGGCTGCGCCTTTCCTGTTTGAGCCCTTCGCTGCTAATCGCCGCTGCGCTGCGCCTGCTTCTGGCTGGCGGGTGGCACGATGCCGTTCATGCGCAGGTACTCTACCATCTGGCCGTAGTGATCCATGGAGTGGGCTATGGCGAGGGTTGCGAACCCCGCGCGCGCCATCTTCATCTGTTGTCCCGCGCTCACCTGGTCGAAGGCATTCTGCGGCGTGATGGTGTCGATGCCCTTTTGTGCAAAGGCAAAGGAGTCCTTGAGCGCCTGCACCAGTTCATCTTTGCCCTTCAACGCCTTGAGCTTGGCATCATCCGGCGCGCCGCTCAGTCCGAATCCGGAGAAGAAAAAGTAGTTTGCTTCCGCCAGATGTTGCACCTGCGATCCAAACGTGCGCACGCCGGCGAAGTTGCCCGCCGTGGGAGCAAAGTCGTATTTGTCCGCCGGCATCGCCTCCGCGGCGCTGATCACCTCGCCGGACATTATCTTCAGCAACTGGCCATAGACCGCCGACGGCGCCTGGACGGATGAACTGTCCATCGCCTTCGCTTTGGCCTTCTGCATCGTGCCCGCCTGGGCATACGCGATCGTTTGCGCCAGCAGGCCTCCGGCCAGCATCACCGCCGCCATTCCCAACCCTCGGATCGTCTTCCAGTTCATCTTTCAAAACCTCCTGTGCTCTCGGCACCGCCAGAAGCCTAGCAGAACCGAATAGAGACACGCGATGCAAATGGGCTGGAACGACGAAGTGCATCGCCTGAAGAGCCGGTGCACAGTGACGAGCAGCGTAAACTGGATATAGTTATGCGCCGCGTATACATGGACGCGAATGCCACCACCCCTCTCGCGCCAGAGGTGTTCGCGGCGATGCGTCCCTGGTTTACGGAGCAGTTCGGCAATGCCTCCTCTATTCACTTCCATGGCCAGCGTGCCCGGGCCGCGGTGGAGCGGGCGCGGGAGCAGGTCGCGCGCCTGCTGGGTTGCCGGCCGGCGGAGATCGTCTTTACGAGCGGGGGCACGGAGGGCGACAACCTGGCGCTCGCCGGTGTGCTCAAGCCGGGCGATCACCTCATCACCAGCTCGATAGAGCACCATGCCGTACTGCACACGGCGGAGCGGCTCGGCGAGCGCGGGGTCGAGGTGACGTTTCTGCCGGTGGATGCGTCAGGCGTGGTCGATCCGGCAGATGTGCGGCGCGCTCTGCGGCCGAACACGCAGCTCATCAGCATGATGATGGCTAACAACGAGATCGGCACGCTGGAGCCGGTGGCGGAGATCGGAGCCATCGCGCAGGAGGCCGATGTGTACTTCCACACCGACGCGGTGCAGGCCGTGGGCAAGGTGCCTATCGACGTGAAGGCGATCGGCTGCGACCTGCTGAGCATCTCCGGGCACAAGTTCCATGGACCGCAGGGGACAGGGGCGCTCTATATCCGGCGCGGCACGCATCCGGAGCCGCTGCTCTTTGGCGGGCCGCAGGAGCGGCAGCGCCGTGCGGGCACGGAGAACCTGCCGGGCATCGTCGGGCTGGGGCAGGCAGCAGAGATGGCTCAGACATTCGTCGCTGGCGACGGCCCCGCGCGGCTGGCCGCCCTGCGCGACCGCTTGGAGCAAGGGATTCTGGCGCGGGTGGATGAGGCTGGCGTATACGGCGGTGGCTCACCACGAGTGCCGAACACGACGAATCTCTGGTTCGATCACCTGGAGGGTGAGGCGCTGGTGATTGCGCTCGATCTGAAAGGGCTGGCTGTCTCCGGCGGCTCGGCCTGTATGTCCGGCGCGACGGAGCCGTCGCACGTGCTGACCGCGATGGGCGTGTTGCCCGAGCGGGCGCGGGCCAGCCTGCGCTTCAGCCTGGACACCAGCACTACGGAGGCGGATGTCGAGTTCGCGCTGGAGCTGGTGCCGGCGGCGATCGCTCATCTGCGCGAGCTCTCGCCGGTGTACAACCGGCCGGAGAAGCCCGAGCCGGCGACAGCCGACATCACGCGATAAGTGGATTTTGTGACCGATACTGTAACCAATTCGAAGAGGGGGGCTGCTCCGCGAACGATAGCTGTCGCCATGTCGGGCGGTGTTGACTCCTCGACCGTAGCAGCCATGCTGCAGACCGAGGGGCACACGCTCATCGGGCTGACCATGCAGCTCTGGAATCAGCGCCGCCTTGCCGGGCGCGAGGGCATGCCGGAGGAGGTGCAGGGACGCTGCTGCTCGGTCGATGATGTCTACGACGCTCGGCGTGTCGCCGAGCGCCTGGGCATTCCGTATTACCTGGTCAATCACCAGGAGCGCTTTGAGCGCGAGGTGGTGAAGCCGTTTGTCGCCGAGTACCTGGCCGGCCGCACGCCGATTCCCTGCAGCCTGTGCAACAACCACCTCAAGTTCGATCAGCTATTGCTGACGGCGCGGCAGATCGGCGCGGAGCTGATCGCGACCGGCCACTATGCGCGCAACGAATACGACGAGGCCACCGGGCGCTGGCGGCTGAAGCGGCCGGCTGACGCAACCAAGGACCAGACCTACTTCCTCTTCGGCCTGACGCAGGAGCAGCTTGCGCACACGCTCTTCCCGCTCGGCGGCTACACCAAGCCGGAGGTGCGGGAGCAGGCGCGCGCCTATGATCTCGGCATTGCGACGAAGCCCGATTCGCAGGAGATCTGCTTCATCCCGGGCGGCGATTACAAGCGCTTCATCGATGCCTATCTTGATGAGCAGGGCGAGTCAGTGCCGGACTCGAGCGGCGAACTTGTCACTACCGCAGGCACAGTTGCCGGCCGTCACGACGGCATCCACCAATTCACCGTCGGTCAGCGCAAGGGACTCGGCGTCGCGTCGCATTCGCCACTGTACGTGCTCTCGATCCATCCGGAGAGCCGCCGGGTCACCATCGGGAGTGAGGACGAGCTGCTGAGCACGACGCTGATCGCGCGGCAGCTCAACTGGATCTCGATCGCTGAGCTGACAACGCCGATGCGGGTTCGCGTGAAGATCCGGCATCGTCATGAACCCGCACCGGCCATCATCGAAAAGACCGGTCAGGACGAAGTGACGGCCACCTTCGACGAGCCGGTGCGCGCGGTGACGCCGGGACAGGCTGCGGTCTTCTATCAGGAGGATGTGGTGGTGGGCGGCGGATGGATCGTCACCGGCAACTGAATGCCAGCAACTGAATGCGGGCGATACGGGCGCGCGAAACGGGAGCGTAACGTTACTCCCTACCCCCTCCCCCCTCCGGTACGGGAGAGTGCCTTGTAACTCGTTTCTCTTCTTTGACTTAGGCGCTCTTCCGTCGGTCAAATATGTCATTCCAAAGGGTTTATCGGTAAAAACGTCCAAACAAATAAGTTAGCGGCCCAGCCGACCGGCAAAAGCGAAAGCCGCGGAGGGCTATCCGCAGCTTCCTGTTTTGTTCTATTTCCATTGTAGCAATTCGTGCCCGGTGAAGTGGCAAAAATTTGCAGGCTGTTCCCGGAATGGGCGCAGATGTTTTGCGGCGTATCGGAGGTACCGCGGATCTCTCCGCTACGCGCCTGCGGCGCTTCGGTCGAGATGACGAGATGTTGCGCGGATAGGCGCGTTGCTCAGGATGACAGGATTCGGTGGTGTCCTAATAGGGGTCTTGCTCCACTTTGCGCACGATTACCGCGGTGGTGCCGTTGGGGTGGGGTCGCTTGCGTCGGAAGGAGCCGAGGCCGGCGCGCAGGCCGTCGATCATGCCGCCGAGGTGGCGGAGGGGGGCGGCGATTCCCTCCTGCACTGCCGCTGTCGCGTGGCCGATGCCGTTCAGGGTGCTGGCGACGATGTGATCGACGCGGGCCGCCTGCTGATGCGTACGCTCGACCATGTCGCTTACCGAGACGGTGATGTGCTGCGTCTCGCTGCGCAGGATGTCGCTCACCTCAACCATATTCGAGGTAATGTGCTTCAGCTTGGGAGAGAGCTCCTCGACCAGAGCGTGGGCCGACTTGACCGTCGGCACGAGGTAGGGCGCGATGGAGGTCTCGTATTGATCGAGCATCTGATTGACGCGCTTGCGCGCCTGCAGGAGCGTTTTGGCGAGCGCCAGAAGAACTCCGATGAAGACCAGAACACCCACGCCAATGACAATGGTGAGTGCCAGTAGAACACCACTGAGTGTGGAGTGCATGTGTGCGGCTTCCTTTGGAGCATTTTCGCTTCTAGTCGATACAGCGGAGAATCGCGAAGTGTGGCTTTTCTTAACGGAAAAGCCACGATGAGTTTGATTGCTTTGTATGCACCGGAAGTGAAAACGCTCTAGTGATGAGGGTGACCAGGGAAGGCCGCGAACCGTACACCACTATCGCAACCCGTATCTGGAGCCCGCCGGGAACCGGCCCGGAGCTGGTTTATGTCGTCCGATAGGCCTGCTGGCCGGCTTCTACGGCGTTGGAAATGCGGTCGGCGTCGTCGCCTGTAGCGGCGCTCTCGTAAGCGCGTCTGCCCTCATCCATCGCTGAGTTGACTCGGTCGGCCTGTTCGCTGACCGCCTGGCGACCGCGATCGACGTACTGGTTCCATTGCGAGCGGCCGCGATCGACGGCGTCCTTGCCGCGATCGACATACTCGTTCAACTGATCGCGGCCGCGATCGGCGATGTCGCTTACCTTTTCCGCCGCTGCGCGTGACCGCTGCTTCACGTACTCTGAGCCCTCGCGCGCCGAAGACGCCAGATCGTCACGCGTTTCCTGACCCGCCTTGGGCGCGTAGAGCACACCGGCTACAGCACCGATTCCCAGGCCAATGAGAAACCAACCGAACCCACCTCTGTCAGCAGACATGTCTGTCTCCCCTTTGGCTGCTCCGCCTTGGATGGCAGGCAGCACTTGAATTTACGCAGCCACTTATACACCCGGCCCCGCGAGTTTCGCAGTGTCTAGAGCATTTTTCCTGATGCTATGCAGCGCGAAGAGAAGCCTGGCGTGGCTTTTCTTGACGGAAAAGCCCACCAGAACATCCACTCGACCCTCTATTCCTACAGGAAAAATCTCTCACCAATCTAGATGCCCGGCGGGCGGCAATTGCTGCCACACGAACCACCCATCGTCTCACGAATGGAGGGGTGTTGGCTGCGGCGCGTTTTAAGGCTTGTGTCGTTCAGGCGCCGGGCGCAGATAATAATCCTTATAGAGCATTTTTCCTGACGCTGTGGAGTGGCAAGTGGAGCTCGGCGTGGCTTTTCTTTCACCCCAGCGACGAAGACCTGTCGCCGGGGACCCGGTTTAACGGAAAAGCCACAAGAACACTCGCTTCTTCCTATACACCTGCAGGAAAAATGCTCATATTCCTGCTGACCGATTCAGGATGGAAAGGTTCCGATGCCTGGGAGCGACGGCTCGATCAAGACGGGATCACAGAGACAGGTTCATAGCGAAAGGATCAGGATTATGGCGACTCATTCGAAAGCGCGCTCAAGAGTGGAGGCAGGCATTCTTGCCGGCTGCCTGCTGATGGCGAGCGGCTGCAAACAATTGACGAAGCAGACGCCGGAGGCGACGCCTGCCGTCACGCCGGCAGCAGCGCCAGCGCCGGCGCCACGCAGCGATCAGGATATTGCGGCGGATATCCAGTCGCGCATCAGCAACGAGTCGGCGCTGAACGGACAAAATATTCAGGTGAGCGTGCAGGGAGGCACGGCGACCTTGACCGGGAGCGCGACGAACGATGCCTCGCGCGCGCTGGCGGCGAGCCTGAGCGGCAGCGTGAATGGAGTGCGCACGGTGATCAACAACCTGACGGTGGCCCCGCCCCAGGTCGCGAAGAAGACGCCGCCGCCGCCGAAGCCGGCGCGCAAGAAGCATCGCGAGCAAGTGGCGAATCCGGATGCGGTGAACCCGGATTCGGTAAATCAGGCGCAGATGCAACCGCCTCCGCCACCGCCGCAGCAGATGGCGCCGCCACCACCGCCGCCGGCTCCGGTGAAGCCGCCGGCACCCGTGGCGCGGACTGTGTCCGTGCCGGTGGGCACTTCCCTGCCCATTCGTTTGACGGAAGAGCTGGACAGCAAGACGGCGCAGACCGGCCAGATCTTTCACGGGACGCTGACGGCGGATATTGTTGCCGACAACATGCTGGCGATTCCGCGCGGGACGCAGGTGACGGGGCGCGTGATCCAGGCGAAGGACGCGGCACACTTTGCCGGCAGCTCCCTGCTGTCGGTTGAGCTGACGCAGGTCGCGCTGCGAGGGGGGCCGGTTTCGGTGGTGACCTCGCCTTTCAGCCAGGAGGGCAAGGGCCGGGGAAAGAATACGGCGCTGAAGACAGGGGGCGGTGCGGCGCTGGGCGCGATTATCGGAGCGCTGGCCGGCGGCGGCAAAGGAGCGGCGATCGGAGCGGCTTCGGGCGGCGGCATCGGCGCGGGCACGAACGCGATCACGCGCGGCGAGCAGGTGAAGTTCCCGGCGGAGACGCTGATCACCTTCAAGCTGCAATCACCGCTGAGCGTGACGACATCGCGCTCACTGAATGCGCCGGCTGGCGGGACGTTCAACGATGACTCCGGCCCGGGGCAGCAGCCGCAATAAGGGACTGGAGCATTTTTCCTGATGCTGCAGCCTTCCTCACGGAGGTGAAATGCCGCCTTCCTTAAGAGAAACGGCGTTCAGCGTTGCTGAGACGTCCACACCTTCAGGAAAAATGCTCTGGCCGTCCCCGGCAACGGCGCCTTTGGCGGTGCTCGCCGCACGGGCAAAGGCGCCTTTGGCGCGGGCCGCAAGGTTCGCTCCGTTGTCGCTCACTGTTGGAGTTGTGGGTGACCGTGTGAACTTCAGATCCTTCGCTGCGCTCAGGATGACAGGGTAAAGAAAGAGAGGCCGCCGGATTCGGCGGCCTCTCTTACTTGCAAACGCTACCAGCTACTGGACGGTCGCCGTCACGGTAGCGGTCTGCATAGTGGAGCCGCTGACCGCTGTGACCGTCACGGTATAGCTACCGGCCGGCGTGCCGCCGCTTCCACCACCACCGCTGCTGCTGGTGCCGCCGCAGCCCACCACTCCGATGGCGACGACCAGCAGCAGCAGGCTGAGCATGCGCTGCCAGGCGCGCCGCCGTCCGGGCAGGCCGAAGAGCAGGATGCCGGCCAGGGCAGCTCCGCCCGCTGCATACCAGGTGTTGCCCGGAGAGTTGTCTGCCACGCGCACTGCTGAGCTCGCGGCCACGGCCTGGACGGTGAGGGTATCGGTAATCGCGGTTGTACCGGTGACGGAGACACTGGCCTGCGCCAGGCTGCAGGTGGGAGCCGGAGTTGCGGTCTGGCCGACTGCGCAGCTCATGCTCACCGTGCCGGTGAAGCCCGCGACGGGCGTGATGCTGACGGCTGTGCTGGCCGAGCCGCCGCTGGGCACAGTGATGGTCGTGGGCGCAGCGCTCAAGCTGAAGGAGGCAGAGCCGCCGCCACCGCTAAAGGCCGCGCTGCCTGCGTTGTAGTTGGTATCTCCGGGGTAGCTGATGGTGGTCGCGGTGCCGGTGGTGGTGATGGCCGCCTGCGCGACCTGACCATTCGAGGTGTTCACGACAGCCAACGTGCCGGTGCCGACGCTGGCGCCGCTGCTGTTGGTCAGGGTGACAGTGCCGGTGGGCAGGCTATAGCCGCTATTGAAATAGAGGGTGCCGAAGACCGGATCGACTTCGACCGTGACGGTGGCACCGCTCGTGCTCGGGGTAGGGATCGACACATTGTTCTTGGTGATGGTGAAGGTCTGTGCGGCGGCCGTGCTGGGAGCGAAGCTGGGATCGCCGGAGTAGGCGGCCGAGACGGTGTAGGTGCCGGGAGGATATGCGAGGCTGACCTGTCCGGGAATTTCCGCAAAGCCGTTGCTGTTGATCGGGACATTCGCCTTGTTCAGTTGCGCGGAGGAACTGGTGAATGTCACCGTCCCGGTGGCCTGCTCGGTGTAGGTCTGCTGCTGCTTGGAGTTGACCTGCGCGGTGGAGAGCGGCTCCGCATCGACGGAGACGTATGTGCCGTAGGGAACGCTGGTTACAGTCGCGTACGCGTTGGTGGTTGCAGACTGGTCCTGAATGAGGAGATCGAGGGTGCTGGGCTCGGCACTCACGGTCACGCTGATCGGCGGCGTGGAGGTGCTGGGAGCGAATGTGCCGTCGCCACCGTAGTTGGCGGTCAGATTGTAGCTGCCGCCGGGGAGGTAGGTGTAGCTCGCGTTGGTGGCCGTGCCGTTGCTGAGGGTGAGGATAGAGGGCGAGGCGGTAGTTCCCTGGACTGCGGCGGCTGCCACGGTGCTGGTGCCGCCGGTGGCTACCAGCGCGACGTTGCCAGTCGGCGTGCCTCCGGTGCTGGTTACGGTCACGCCGACGCTTACGGGTGTGCCGTGCACGATGCCGGTGACCGGAGTTGTCGAGCCGTTCACAGTCAGCGCAGTGGTGGTGGCCTTAAAAGTAATCTTTGACCAGTTCTGTACCAACTGGGTCGCGTCCACACTGCCCAAGCCGCTGGCCACGTCGTAGCCGGTGGCGGCGTCGTAGCCGGTGAGAAAGCCGTTCGCGCCGCAGTTCAGCGCGCCCGCCAGACAGAAGACAGAGTTGTTGCCGGTGGTCACGTCGTGGAAAGAGGCTGGGAACTGCGTGAATAACGGGTAAAGGGTGTAATCGGCCTGGCCGAGACGGACATTGGGAGTGGTTTGCTGAAGCTGCTGAATGACCAGCGAAAGCACGCCGGCGAAGGCGGGCGCGGCGGCCGAGGTTCCGCCAACAGCCTGGAAGCTGTAGCTGGCGCCCGGGGTACTGGGGGAGCAGTCTGTGCCGGTGGGATTCCCGCCGAGATTCGAGGCGCAGAGGACCCAGGCCGAGTCATGGAGAAGGCCATCCGACGCGAAGAGCGAGACATCGGGAAGCTCGCGGGCATTGAAAGTGCCAAAGGAAGACTGCCAGGCCGGTTTGGGATAGGCAGTGTTTGCGTTTGCGCAGGAAACGAGAGCGCCGGTAGTGGGATCGAGGGTTGGGTTGAGGCAGCCGCTGACGCCGCCGCCGCCGCCGGAGATGTTCGTCTTGCCCTGGTTTGTGGTGGGGACGTTGTTGGCGAGGCTCCCGACGGCGGTGGTGGAGTCATCCCAGGGGATCTCGGGGATGGGGCCGAGCGCGGACTCGCCGATGGAGGAGTTGGTCGTGCTCCAGTACTTCGATTCGTTGCTGGAGTTCTGGTTGAAATCGGTGCCGCCGACCGCGATGTTGTAAGGCGTCGAGGCGAGCCCGTTTACCTGCAGGCCCACGGCTGCGGTGGTTTCGGAGTTGGGGTCGTCGCAACCGGCAGAGCCGCTATCGCCGGTGGAGACGGTGACAGAGATGCCCTGTGCCGCCGCCTGCTCCCAGAAATTCAGGATCTCCTGATTGCCGCTCTGTTGCTGAGATGCCTCGCAGCCGCCAAAGCTGACGTTCAGGATATTGATGGTGTTGTCGTCGAGCGCGCGCTGGATGGCGAGGAACAGGCCGGCCTGGAAGGTGGTGTCCTGGGCGGCATAGAGCGTGAGGTTTGCCGCAGGCGCGACGGCACTGGCGACCTCAAGGTCCAGCAATGCCTCTACTTCCTCGTCGGTTCCGGTGCCCGGATCGTTGCCGTCGATGATGATGTTCGGGGTGAGCGCCGGCAGTCCGAAGAGGCTGCGGTAATGCGCAACATTGCTTAGATCGACATTGGAATCGCCGGCAATGCCGATGGTAACGCCGGTGCCGGTCAGGTTCAGGCTGCCGGTGTGGTTTTTGTTCAGGGTGGAGTTGGGCGTGTCATAGATGGTGGCGAAGTCGGCGGGAGTCACGAAATAGTAGTTGCCTCCTCCGCTGCTCTTAGGGGTGGTGAGGTCGGGCTGGCCGGCGCTCGGACCCGGGTGAATCGACACCGCGTTGGGATTGGCGCTGGTGGGCGCGGGCGTGGCGGAGAGGACCTCGGGGGTGGTGTGCATCGGCTTCGGCCGGAAGTCATTGAGCGGGGAGATGCCGGCGATGACCGGCGCGAGAGCGGCGGGGATCTGCGGATCGCTGATGTTGGCGACGTGGGTGACCCCGTCGACCTCAAAGGAATGAATCTTGGTGGCGAAGGCGTTCTCGATCTGGCCCGCGGTGCCGGAGAACTCGATCGTCGTCTTGGCCTGCGAGACTTTGGCCACGGCCAGGCCCTGGGACTGGAGCCAGGCGACGACTGCCTGCACGTCGGAGTCGGCGGGACCGAACTGGCTGCCGATCTGTGCGGGCGTGAGCCAGTGGTGATAGCCTGGCGAGCCCGGGCTGTGCGCTTCGGCGATGTACTGCTCAAGAGCAGCTTCCTGTTCCGCGGGACGCTTCAGCAGCAGGAGCACGCGGCCAGCGGGCATGCTGACGTCCACGGCTCCCAGGTCGCGGGCGTGACTGGGCATGGGCCGCACATTGCCCTTGAGCGTGACCCGCTGCTGGTTGTCGACGGGCTGGGTGATCTGCGGGACCTGAGTGATCTGCGCTGGGGTGGCACCGAAGCTCCAAGTGGAGGCACCGAAGGCGGAGGCGCTGAGCAGACCGAGGCAGACGAGGGGGCGGCGAGCGCGCTGAAACATCCCAATGATGGCCATTCCTGAAAAATCCTTCTCGCCGTCGGCAGTGAATGCCTGGGCTGGGTATCGGTCTGTTACGCCGCGTTGCCGGCTTTGTGACGCACCGCTTTGGATTTTGTCAACAGGATTGGAACAAGTTCCCAAGCAGGTGCGCGGCCTATTAGAGCAAATTTCCCATTGCTTGTCCCATTCAGTTTTGAGCGGAGCGGCCTTTCTTGACGGAAAAGCCGCGTCTGCATCTGCTGTTCTGCATATATATCGTGGGAAATCTGCTCTATGCCAAGCCGGAACACGACTGCGCCATGAAAGTTGTGCGCGGCGGGTGACTTTGCGGCGCGCCGGGCGGTGGTTTGACTTCACCGGCAGGCGCGGATAGCTTCGATGACAGATTCAAAATTGAGTCACCACCCTTATCTCCAAAGCATTTTCGGCAATCCACGCAGATCCTCTCAGCGTGGCTTTTCCCTCAAGAAAAGCCGCAAGAGCAGTCGCTGGACGGTCTACATCTATGCCGAAAATGCTTCAGCGGGTGCGGAGGTCCTGTTGAGCGAGAGTTTCCCTGCCCAGCCGCGGCGGATGCGAGCCTGGCCTGGCATTTTTTTTCTGATTGCCTGTGCTTCCCTGCTGCCCGCCCTCGCTCAAAACCAGGCGGCTCAGGGAGAGGCGACCTCCGAGATGGCGCAGCAGGAGCTTGCGCGTTTCGAGAAGCGGGTCACCGTGAAGGTGCTTCCGAACGGGTTGACCATCCTGGTGATCGAGCGGCCGGAGGCGCCGGTCTTCTCCTACTACACGCTGGTGGACGCGGGCGATGCGAACGATCCGACCGGGCAATCCGGTCTTGCCCACATGTTCGAGCACCTTGCCTTCAAGGGCACGGAGGACATCGGCACCACGAACTGGCCGGCAGAGAAGGTGGCATTGCAGAAGGTCGAAGATGCCTATGCCGCCTATGACCGCGAGTACCGCAAGCGCGTGGGACAGGATCCGGCGAAGCTGAAGCAGCTTCGCGATGCGTTCGACGCAGCGAAAAAGGACGCGCAGCAGTATGTGGTTCCCAACCAGTTCACGCAGATTGCTGAGGAGAACGGCGCGACTGGCATCAATGCGTCCACAGGCCTCGACAACACCGAATATTTCTGGAGCATGCCGGCGAACCGGCTTCAGTTGTGGGCTTATATGGAGAGCGACCGCATCGGGCATCCGGTGCCGCGGGAGTTCTACAAGGAACGCGACGTGGTGATGGAAGAGCGGCGCATGCGGGTCGATTCCAATCCCATCGGCCGCATGGTGGAGCAGTTCCTCGCCACCGCGTATGTCGCGCATCCGTATGGACGGCCGAACGTGGGCTGGGAGTCGGAGCTGTCGCAGATCAACGCTACCGAAGCGGCAGCCTTCCACAAGACGTATTACACGCCATCGAATATCGTGATCGCGGTTGCCGGCGATGTGAAGGCATCAACGGCGATGCCCATCCTGGAGAAGTACTTCGATCCCATTCCAGCGGGACCGAAGCCGGAGCCGATGACGACGGTTGAGCCGCCGCAGGACTCCGAGAAATCGGTGATTATCCGAGAAAGCACACAGCCGTTCTATCTCGAGGGGTACCATCGCGGCGATTATCTCGATCCGGACGACCAGGTGTATGACGCGATCAGCGATATTCTCTCGAACGGCCGCGTCTCGCGCCTGTACCGATCGCTGGTTCGGGACCAGCGCATTGCTGCTGAGGCGGAAGGCTTCAGCGGCTTTCCCGGGGTGAAGTATCCCGGGCTGTTTGCCTTCTACGCGATGCCTTTGCCTGGCCACACGCCGGAGGAGATGCGCGCTGCCATTCACAAGGAGATCGACAAGTTGAAGACCGAGGACGTGACCGACGAAGAGCTGGCCATGTTCAAGACGCGCGCGCGCGTCGATTTGCTGCGCTCTCTGGCAGACAACGAGGGCCTGGCAGAAGCTCTGGCGACCTACCAGCTTCGCTACGGCGACTGGCGCGAGCTCTTCCGCCAGCTCGACAAGATCGACAAGGTGTCGAAGGCGGATATCCGCCGGGTGGCGAACAAGGTCTTCACGGAGAACAACCGCACCTACGCCATTATTGAGACTGTGCCGCAGAAACAACCTGCAGGCGCGGTGCCAAAGGCTGGTGGGCTGTGATGACCATCTCGCTGCGTTTCAGAGGAAAAGCAGATCCCTCCACTGCGCGGCTACGCCGCTTCGGTCGGGATGACAAATGTATGTTTGCGCGGCTGTGTCACGCGGGGAAGCATTACAGCTCCCTTCGGCAAGCTCAGGGCAGGCCCTTCGCTTCGCTCAGGATGACAGCGCATGTGTGTCTGCTTCTCGCGTTGCTTGCACTTGTGCCGGCGCTTGCTCTTGCGCAGCAGGCGCAACCGTGGAAGCAGATTCCGATCCCGACGCTGCCGGCGTTTCATCCGCAGCAGCCGCGGCGCATTGTGCTGGAAAACGGCGCCATCATTTTCCTGCAGGAGGATCATGAGCTGCCATTCATCAACGGCTTTGTGGAGATGCGCGGCGGCGGCCGCGACGTGCCGGCGGCGAAGACCGGGCTGGTCGATCTTTACGGCGAGGCTTGGCGCACGAGCGGGACGGCGAGCAAGTCCGGCGACGCGATGGACGATCTGCTGGAGGCCAAGGCGGCGAAGGTGGAGACCGATGGCGATGTGGATTCGACGAGCGTGAGCTGGTCGTGCCTGAAGACCGACTTCGATACTGTTTTCGGGCTGACAACGGATCTGCTGCTGCATCCGAAGTTCGATCCCGGCAAGCTGGACCTGGCCAAGCAGCAGATGGCCGCCGGCATCGTGCGCCGCAACGATGATGCGAGCGATATTGCGAGCCGCGAGGCGGCGAAGCTGGTCTATGGGGCGACGAATCCTTATGGCCGCACGCCCGAGCTGGCGCAGGTGATGGCAATCACCGTTGCCGACCTGGAGCAGTTTCATGAGAAGACGGTGATTCCGAATGGCATGATCATCGGCGTCACCGGCGACTTTGACGGGGCGGTGATGGAGCAGAAGCTGCGCGCGGCCTTTGGCGCATTGAAGAAGGGGACGCCATTGCCGCCGCCGAAGCTAGACTTCCATGGGCCGACGCCGGGCGTCTACGCCGTGGACAAGAGCGACGTGAACCAGAGCAACATCTGGATTGCCGGGCTGGGCACGGAGCGCTCGAACCCGGACTACTACGCGCTGAGCGTGATGAACCAGATCTTCTCCGGCGGATTTGGATCGCGGCTGTTTCAGAATGTGCGGACGAAGATGGGCTTGGCGTATTCGGTCGGCGGCGCGTATGGCGCGGATTACGATCATCCGGGGCTCTTCTACACCGTGGCGGCGACGAAGAGCGTGAGCACGGTGGATGCGACGAAAGCGATGCTGGACCAGATCGACGATCTGAAGTCCGAGCCGTTCACCGACGACGAGCTGCGGCGCGCCAAGGACGAGCTGCTGAACTCGTTCATCTTCCGCTACGACACGCCGGAGAAGGTGCTGACCGAGCGGGCGAGCCTGGAGTTCTACGGGTATCCGGCGGATTTTCTGGAGAAGTATCGCGCGGCCGTCGAAAAGGTAACAACCGCTGATCTTGAACGGGTGGCAAAGAAGTACGTCGACCGGTCGAAGCTTGCGGTTCTGGTGGTGGGGAATGTGCAGCAGATTGCCACGGGCACTCCGGGGCAGCCAGGCAAGCCGCTTTCCGAGCTGGGAACGGTGCATCCCATCGACATCACGATCCCGATGCCGCCGGGCATGCAGGGTGGACCAAGCAGCAACTAGCCTAAAGGACACGCATGCAACTCGCTATAGTCATCATGGCCGCGGGCAAGGGCACGCGGCTGAAGTCGCGGCGGCCGAAGGTGCTGCACCAGATCGGCGGGCGCGCGCTGGTGGAGCACGTGATCGCTGCGGCGGCGCAGGTGGTGGAACCGAAGGACATCTACGTCGTGATCGGGCATGAGGCGGAGATGGTGCGCGCGGCGCTGGAGCACACCGGGGTGCGCTTCGTGGTACAGGCGGAGCAGCGCGGGACGGGACACGCGATCCAGACGGTGAAGCCGCAGGTGGAGGGATACGAGGACCTGATCGTGCTCTCCGGGGACGCACCGATGATCCGCACGGAAACGATTCTCAAGCTGCGCGACTTTCACCTGGAACAGCAGGCGGCGATGACCGTGCTGACCACGCGGCCGGCGGACCCGACGGGATATGGACGGGTGATTCGCAAGCACGTGGACAAGCCGGAGGTGGTCGCGATCGTCGAGCAGAAGGCGCTCAAGCCGGAGCAGATGTCGGCGCCGGAGATCAACGCGGGCATTTATGCCTTTCGCACGGAGCCGCTGTTCAAGCATATCGGGCAGCTCTCCACCGACAACGCGCATGGCGAGTATTACCTGACCGATATGGCGGCGCTGCTGGTGAAGGCCAAGGAGCGTGTGGTGGCGCTGGAGACGACGGACGTGCACGAGGTGCTGGGCGCGAACACCATTGCGGAGATGATGGAGCTGGACGCGGAGATGCGGATGAGGGCGGCGCAGGCTCTGATGGCGGACGGTGTGACGATCTTCCGGCCGGAGACTTCGGTGATCGACAGCATGGTGACGGTGGGCGCGGACACGGTGGTCGAGCCGTTCGTGCAGTTACTGGGACGCACGGTGATTGGCAGCGGATGCCGGATTCGCTCCTACTCGGTGATCGAGGATTCGACCATTGGCGATGACGTGGTGGTGCGCAACGGGTCCGTCATTACTTCTTCGCTGATCGCGAAGGGCGCGCTGATCGGGCCCTATTCGCATGTGAGGCCGGAGTCTGAGATTGGCGAGGGTGCGCATGTGGGAAATTTTGTGGAGACGAAGAAGGCGCGGCTTGGCGTTGGCGCGAAGGCGAATCACCTGAGCTATCTGGGTGATGCGGAGATCGGGGCGGGCACGAATGTGGGCGCGGGCACGATCACCTGCAACTACGACGGCAAGGCTAAGCATCGGACGACGATCGGCGCGAATGTGTTCGTGGGCAGCGACTCGACCTTGGTGGCGCCGCTGGCGATTGCCGATGGGAGCTATATCGCGGCGGGCTCCACGATCACCGAAGATGTGCCGGCGGATGCGCTGGCGCTGGGACGCGCGCGGCAGACCATCAAACCGGACTGGGCCAAGAAGATGCGGTCGCGGAAGTAATGCGCCGGCAATTCTAAGGTCAGTGTCGTCGCGGGGCTTTCATGTGCGGGATACGCGGGAACTATACTTCGTGAACGACAGTATCTTTCGCAGTCGATCGGGGCAAATCCACGCAAAGTATTAGCAAAAGCCAGCTAAGATAATTCAGAAATGCTGCGAGTTATTGCTTACCGAGTTATGGACGCGCTACTCAGATTGCGTCACGTGGCGACGATTTCTCGCCGTGCGTTCTTTTCCTGCCTCCGCATCTATATCAGCATGTTGATTTCAGGTGCGGCTTTTGTGCACATGCCGACCCCGGCTCGAGCGGCGCTGACACGGTTTGCGCCACAGGCGGTATGCGCGCTGCTGATGCTCGGCGCGTCCGTCCCCGCGAACGCTCAATCTGTAACTTCTGCCGATGTCTGGACGCGGCAGAATGCAGGGAGTGTTCCGAGTGCTCGTTACTCCGCGGTGACGGCAAGCACCGCTTCCGGGCTGGTCGTGCTCTTTGGCGGAATCAATAAAAGGGATGTTTTGAACGACACCTGGACCTGGGATGGGAGGAGTTGGAGAGAGCAGTTCCCGGCCAATCGTCCTCCTGCGCGGTCGAATGCGGCAATGGCGAACGATACCGCAGGCCACATCGTGCTTTTTGGGGGGTTCACTACGAGCGGAGACTTGCGAGATACGTGGACCTGGGATGGGAGGAACTGGAAGCAAGAGTTCCCGACCAGCAGTCCTTCTGCGCGGTCTGGCGCTTCGATGACCAGCGATCCCTCCTCCGGTCACGTGATCCTCTTTGGCGGAATCCATGAAGACAGCGTCTACAACGACACGTGGATCTGGGACGGAGCGAACTGGAAGCAACAATTCCCTGCAACGAGTCCGGCCCCGAGAGAGTCGCCTGCAATGACAACCGACGGTGCCGGACACGTTGTGCTCTTTGGCGGAATGAACCAAAACAGCCGCATGCTGAACGAGACCTGGATGTGGGACGGAACAAACTGGAAGCGACAGTTCCCTGCGAACAATCCTGGTGCCAGAGAGTCAGCCTCGATGGCGCGCGATGGCGAAGGGCACGTCGTGCTCTTTGGCGGGTATCCGGGATTTGGCGCCACGGACCTGGATGACACCTGGAGCTGGGATGGCATCAATTGGACGCAGCAGCGTCCGCCTGCGGGTCCTTCTGCGCGCATCGTCCCTGCGCTGGCCTACCATGCATCGGGGCAGATCCTGCTTTTTGGTGGACTGGGTCACGGCGTCCTGAACGACACCTGGATTTATCAGCACGGTGTGGCCGGGCCGGGGAGTGGAGGCGGAAGGAAAGCGACCTCACCCTAGCGGCTGAGAGCGCACACACATTGACAGAGGTGAAAGGGGTGTGATGAGATGGCGGCCGCGTGCATTTAAAGGTTTAAATACACGCGGCCGAAATTCGCAAGTCCGCCGCCCTGGAGGCCTCCCTCATGAATCTCTATTCCAGCCTGCGTACGCTTTGCATAATTCTCTTCCCGGCGCTCGTGATGGTGGGGTCTGAGTGTCGAGCGCAAACGGTAACACCGCCCGAGAGCAAGTACTTTTCGACGTTTGCCGAGGAGAGGTACTCCACGTATCAGTTAGCGGGGGACGGTGATCTTTGGCCATCGTGCTGGGCGGACGACGACAATGTGTATGCGGCCAACGGCGACGGCACAGCGTTTACCGGCGGTTCTTCGCGATTCGATATGGCGGTCAGCAGGATCAGCGGGATGCCGCCGAATTTGACTGGCACCACGGTGGCTACCAATGTGGGGACCAACTATAGCGGGCCGAATTACAACCGCAAACCGACCGGCATGCTGTGCCGAGACGGTGCTATCTACCTGGCCTTTCAAAACCTGAATTTCACGACTTTCAACGATGCACCGGCGGCATCGATTGCGAAATCTACAGACCAGGGAGCGACCTGGACGTGGGACACTTCTGCTCCGATGTTCGGCACGCCTTCGAACGCCGCGAGCCGCAAAGCCTACAAGTTCACGACGATCTTCTTCCTGGACTATGGGCGAGATTCGGAAAATGCTGTGGACGGATATGTCTACGCCTATGGGCTGGACAATAACTGGCGGTCGCAAGAGGCGATGTATCTGGCGCGCGTGCCTGCCAACAAAGTGCAGACGCGGGCGGCGTGGGAGTTCTACACCGGGACGGATACAAATGGCGCGCCAACGTGGACCAGCGATATCACACAGAAGATGCCGGTGCTTACCGATACCCGGCTGCTGTATCCGGTGATGTTCGGCACCGCCTGTCCGCCGAGCCAGCAGGTCGTCGCTCAGGGTGGAGTCACCTACGACGCGCCGCTGCAACGGTATATTTTTTCATCCTGGTCGTGCAGCACCCATGAGTTCTACGATGCACCGCAGCCGTGGGGTCCGTGGAAGCATATCGCGTCGATCGATTTCGGTCCGCTTCGTCTGACGCAGAACCGCGGACAGTACGGCACCAGCATTCCTTCGAAGTACATCAGCGCGGACGGCAAGACGCTGTATCTACAAAGCAATGTCTGCTGCGGAGGCGATTCCTACACATTTTCGCTGCGCAAGCTTTATCTTGCGCCCGATGTGCCCTCTGCTCCCCTCAATAGCCTATCGAATGACAATCTGGCCCTGGCGCCAGGCACGCGCGCTATCAGCAAGAGCACGCATTTCGGTTCGATTTGCGGGCTCAACTGTTCCGATCAATTGAGTAGCGGTGCAACCAACGCGAGTGAAGACGACTTCGACCAGGAGGTCAAGACGTCGGACTGGTGGGGATACATATGGCCGCGTGCTTACAGCATCAACCAGGTGGTCTATCAGACGGGAAACATGTTCCCGGATGGCGGCTGGTATGCGGCGAAGCTGCGCGTGCAGGTGCGGCAGAACTTTCAATGGGTTGACGTGGAAGGCACCACTGTGACACCCACTTATCCATACAGCAATCAAGCCGGCGCATATACCACATACACCTTCAGCCTTCCGAATACCTGGGGTGATGGTGTGCGCATCATTGGCAGGCCCGGAGGCACCTCTTACTTTACGTCGATCGGTCAACTCGGGGTCTATTTCCAGCCGGCTGCAACTAAGTGAAGCGCGGTACTGTCGACGGGCTCGACTTAGGGATTCGTAGATAGCTGGAGATATTTTGCTAGAGGCGGAGGTCAGAGCATTTTCGCTTCTAGTCAGAACAACGGGTAATTGCGGAGTGTGGCTTTTCTTAACGGAAAAGCCACGACGAGTTTGATTGTTTTGTAACGCACCGGAAGCGAAAAACGCTCTAGCCGCGCTCGTAGTGGAAGTGGAACTCCTGCTCGCTGGCTACGGGCACGCCGTCCTTGGTTGCGGGCGTGAAGAGCCACTGCCTTACCGTGGCTATGACGGCCTGGTCGATGGACGGTGCGAGACCTTTGAGCAGCGTGAGCTGCGCGATCCTGCCGTGTTCATCGATGACGGCATCGAGGACAACATCTCCCTTGACGCCATGAGCAAGCGCGGAGAGATCCGGCTGCGGCGAGGGGAAATGCTGCAGCAGCGCGATGCGGATATCGCCTTCGCCGATGCCGCTCTCGGTGGTGCTGCCTGTGCCGGTATCGGCTTGCGGCGGCTGCGGCGGAGTGGGTTCAGTGGCCGCTTTCTGATGTGCGGCGTTTTGGTTTCGCGTCTGCCTGGTATGGACGGATGAGTCCGAAGCTATGGGCTTGCGACTGCCGGGACTGTAGTAGGTGAGAAGCGTGAGCCCTTTCGCTGTGCCAGGCAGGCGGAAGGACGCGATGCGGGGTGTGCGCTGTATCCACACGGCGAACGCGAGGATGATTGCGGCGTGGACGGCGATGGAGAGCATGGGTCCGCGCGACCTGAGCTGCCGTGGTCTCGGGTTGAGGTCTGCCAGCATGATGCCCTCCGCGGGACAGGCTTGGCTTGCACACGTTCATTGTAGTGCGGTGAGTCGGAAATTCGCAGCATTCGGGTTGCATTCGGATTGTTTGAGCGGCGCTTCGCGCCGATATTGAACGGAGGGTGAAGCAGGTCCCTTCGACAGGCTCAGGGCAGGCTCTTCACTCCACCTTCGGTTACGTTCAGGATGACGAGGTTTTTGGTTGTCCATCTTCGGGTCAGGATGACGATTTATGTAGCTTCATTCTGAAACACCACACTGGCGCGATCGGGCTTCCTGGTCCCGAGAGCAAGCAGATAAGCAACAACATTGACCAGATTTTTTGCAAGCAGCACGGTGCGTGGCCTTGGACCTTCTTTAGCTATGCGTGAGCTTTGGCGCGCTCAGGCTGAAGTGCGTTACTCGCCAATACGAGCGTCGAGAGGAAAGCGCTCGCGGATTTCGTAGCGCGAGCCGTCGGGTGTGGGAGTGCTTTCGTAGAGGACGAAGCTTTCAGCGGTGAAGCTGGAGAAGTGCGGCGGAGGATTGATTTGTAACTGGAGATTGCGGAATTCTCTGTCGCCGCTTTTCCCTTTCCTGCGCGCGAGAGTGATGTGCGGGTGGTACGGGCGATCTTCCGGAACGAAGCCGCAGGGTGCGCTGGCAGCGGTTACGGCTTGCTGGAGCGCGGCGAGTTCGGGAGTGACGCGGACATCGGCGAAGAGGATTCCGGCGCGCGGGAAGGTGCCGATTCTGCCGAGTTGGATGGGGATGGGCCGGTAGTCGAGCTCGCGTAGATGCGCGGTGATGCATTCGTACTGCTGCGGCGTGGTGCTGCCCAGGAATTGCAGCGTGATGTGCCAGGACTCCGGCTCGGACCAGCGGAGGTTCTCTGGCGAGGGTTTATTGTGGGAGCGGAGTTGATGAACTGCGGCAGAGAGGTCGTTCGTGGTGGCGGCGGCGAGTGGGATGCCGATGAAGAGGCGCAGCGCTGGCCGTCCCGGTAAAGGCGCCCGCGGCGCGTATTGCCCAGTTCGCTCCCCTTGGTCACTCGCATTCGGATCTGCCGGTTCCCTGTGCGCTGACATATCGCACCACCCGTCATTTGCTAATGCAAGACGCGAGAGCGATGGCGGCGTCGTGCATCTGGCTGTCGGTGGTGAGGTAGTCGGGTGAGAGGCGGAGACAGCGGCCGCGGGCGTCGGTGGTGATGCCGCTTTCTTCGAGTTGGTGCGCGAGTGATGCGGCCTCGGCGTCTTCGATGGTGAGGAAGGCGCCATGTTGCTCGTCTGCGCCCTGGGCGGCGATGCCGGCTTCGGCGAGATAGCGTTTGAGGCGGCTGAGGCGGTCGAGCGCGTAGGTGCGGATGCGATCGACGCCGAGGGCGAGTGTGAGCAGTTGACCGGCGCGGGCCTGGTAGTAGGTGAGAACGGGCGGGGTGGATTCGAGGAAGGCATCGCCGCCGGGTGCAAAGCGCGGCGGGTTGGGGCGGTCGTAAAGGAAGGGTTTCTCTTTGGCGAACCAGCCGATGTCGACGGGATGGAGATCGCTCTCAAGCGCGGCAGGCGAGATATAGAGGAAGGCCGCGCCGGGACCGCCGCGCAGGTATTTGTAACTACCTCCAATTACGAAATCGGCATGCATGGCGGCGACGTTGACGGGAATAGCGCCGATGGCGTGATAGGCATCGACGAGCAGTCGCGCGTCTTGCTGGTGGCAGTGGGCGGCGAGGCGATCGAGATGGGGCAGGACTTGGCCAGTGGCGAAGAAGACTTGCGAGACGATGACCAGGTCAAAGCTGCCAACACCGCTGGAAGGTATGCTTGCCACTCCGTTTCGCCGTTCCGCCTTGCCGCTTTTGATGGCGTCCAGCAGTGGTGAGAGATCGATGCTTCCGTCGGGTGCGTGGCATGGGATGGTCTCGAGATGGATGCGGCCGACGGCGGCGTACTGCTTGAGGATGATGTCGACCGAATCGAACTCGGATGCGGTGGAGAGAACGCGCGGGACCTCGCTGGACCCATGTGGAAGCGCGTTGAGGACAGTGCGGAGTCCCTGGCCGGCGGAGACTTTGGGAATGATGCAGTCGGGGCGTGGAGCGTAGATGAGTTGCGCGATGCGCGCGCGATGCTGCTGCTCTTCTTCCTGCCATGGGTCCCAGGCATTGTGGAGCTTGGACTGCCACTGCGCAAAGCCTTCGCGGAGGTCGGCTTCGGTCTGGTCGAGCGGGCGGCCGAGCGAGTGGTTCGCGAGATAGATGCCGGGCGCGGCGAGGGTGCGGGAGAAGAGCGGGAAGATGTTGCGGCGGAGCGCGTCTTCTGTGAGTGGGCCGGGGCCGAGGGCGGCGACTGCTTCCGAAATATTCATTCGCGGGGAGCCTCGGTCTGCGAGACATCTTTTGGCGCTTCGGTGCGCGAGGCGAGCAGCTCCGGGAAAAAGGTGAGGTCGAGCGCCTGGCGCAGGAAGCCGACGCCGGAGGAGCCGCCGGTGCCGCGGCGGAAGCCGATGATGCGCTCGACGGTTTTAAGGTGGCGGAAGCGCCAGAGCTGGAAGTACTCCTCCATATCGACGAGCTTTTCGCACATCTCGTAGGCCTCCCAGTGCTGCCTGGAGTTGCGATAGATCTCGCGAAATGTATCTACCAGCGTTTCATTTCGGATGTGCGGGGCGGACCAGTCGCGCTCGACGCACGCGGCGGGGATGCTGTAGCCGCGGCGGGCGAGATAGCGGAGGAACTCGTCGTAGAGGCTGGGTGAGTTCAGCGCGCGCAGGAGGTCGTCGTGGACGGCGCGGTCGTGGGCGAAGACCTGGATGCTGTCGGCATTCTTGTTGCCGAGCAGGAATTCGAGCTTGCGGTATTGGAAGGACTGGAAACCGGAGGCGTTCCCGAGGACACCGCGGAACTCCATGTACTCGGATGGAGTGAGGGTTTCGAGCACGGCCCACTGGTCGAAGAGCTGCATCTGGATGAGCTTGACGCGGGAGAGGATTTTGAGCGTGGGCGGGAGGCGGTCGTTGCGGATGTGATCAATGGCGGCGGTGAGCTCGTGGAGGATGAGCTTGATCCAGAGCTCAGCAACCTGATGCTGGATGATGAAGAGCATCTCGTCGTGATGCTGCGGGTCGGAAAGCGGCCGCTGCTGCGCGAGCAGGCCCTCGAGCGAGAGATAGCCGGCATAGCTGAGGCGATCGGAGAAGTCGCGGACGATGGTGGGTTCGACGGGGCGCTGGTTGGTCTCTGTCATCTTTGCCTGCACGTCATTTTGAGGTGCACAGGAGATGGTAACTCCGCGAGGGGAGTGGAGATGGCGTCGCTGCTCAGATCCAGGGAAATGTGCTGAGCTATTTTTGCATCCCGATATCTCAGGCGGTCAGATGGAAACCCTCCTGAAGGACACAGGCGCTCATAAGGATCATCAGGGTCGGATCGATGGCGACGTGCGCAGCTTCATCCATGGAGTGGAGGCTGTCCAAAAGGGCGACTACTTTTTTCTGGTCGAAGAACGGAATTGCGGCAAGAGCCGGTCCGCGCAGGGTATCGTTCATCCTCACGCTGAGCTTTTCCTTGGGATTCAACGTAGCCGGCGGGCTCAAAAATGGATGCTTCTGCCGGCGATACACGGTATCCGTGATGACGTCGCGCACCGCTTCCCGGAGAACATACTTCTCGGTCATGCCGTGGATCTTCTGGCTTACCGGCTGGGAGCGGATGAGTTCGACAACGTGGTGATCGAGAAAGGGAACGCGTCCTTCGATGGAATGTCCCATCTCCATGCGGTCGCCGAGCATGGCCAGGATGTAGTTGGGCAGCAGGGTCTTCGACCAGAGATAGAGAGAGACATTTACAGGATCTCGATCCTCGAGCTGCCGGCGAACATCGAGCTCGCTGAGCAGCGCATGGTAGCTTTCGCGATGGCTGAACTGGCAAACAAACTCCGGCGCCAGTAAGTTTTGCATGGTGGCTGCGCGGGCGGAGAAAGTTTCGATCCAGGATGGAACGAAGCCCAGCACCCGCTTGACGTTCTCGAGCGGTCTGGATGGGCCATGCGGCAGGAGCAGCCCGCGCGATACGGGATTGAGCTTGTCCAGGCTGTCGAGAAGCGATGCAATCTCAGCCGGACTCTGTCCCTGCTGGTTGTAGAGAAGCATGTCGCGGCGGAAGTGCGCGTAGCCGCCGAGTATCTCGTCCGAGCCTTCGCCGGTGATCACGACCTTATAACCGGCATCGCGCACGGCACGGCTCAAGAGATACTTCGCCACGCCGTGCGCGTTGATGCAGAAGGTTTCCGATTGCAGGATGGCCTCGGCGAAGTGGTCTGCGAGATCGTCCTGACGGATGGGGATGGGGAAAAACTCCGCGCTTGTCTTGGCTGCCATCTCCTTCGCTTCTTTCTCCTCGTCGTAGTCGCCGCGGTCGAAGGTGAGAGTGAAGGCGCGGATGGGATCGCGACGATGAAGAGCCGCGAGGCCGAGGGTAGCGCAGGAATCCAAACCGCCGCTGAGATAGCAACCGACCGGCACATCCGCGCGAAGACGCAGGCGCACCGCTTCCTCGAGCGTATGGCGAAGTTCCGCGGCGTGGTCGGCGTCAGAGCGCTGCGACGCAGTGCACTGCGCCCTGGGGTAGTGGAAATCCCAGTACTGATTGACCTGGATGTGCCTGTCGGTCGCAAGCACATAGTGGCCCGGCGGTACCTGGAAGACGCCTTCGTAGAGCGTGCGCATTTGATGGCCGCCGTACTCGATGGAGTTGGAGACGGACTCAGCATCCCAGCGAGCGGGCACTCCCGCGGCGAAGAGAGCTTTCACTTCGGAGGCGAAATAGAGAGTCTCGCGGTGGGAGGCATAATAGAGCGGCTTGATGCCGAAGCGGTCGCGGGCGGCGAAGATCGTCCGGTGGAGTTCATCCCAAATGACAAACGCGAATTCGCCGCGCAGTCGATGCAGGCACTCGGAACCGAGATCTTCATAGAGGTGGAGAGCGATTTCACTGTCCGACCTGGTACGGAGGCGATGTCCTGCACGTTCGAGCTCCTGCTGGATGGCTTCATAGCCGTAGAACTCGCCATTCACCACAATGCGGCTGCATTGACTTTCGCTGGCGATCGGCTGATCGCCGGTCGCGAGATCGATGATGCTGAGGCGCGCATGCCCCAAGGCAACGCGGTGGTCGGGCGAGATCCAGTGGCGCTGTCCATCCGGCCCGCGATGGTAGAGGCTCTGGGTAGCACGCTCGAGCGCTGCCGCACAGACCGG
This sequence comes from Acidobacteriaceae bacterium, assembly GCA_036500805.1. Taxonomy (GTDB): domain Bacteria; phylum Acidobacteriota; class Terriglobia; order Terriglobales; family Acidobacteriaceae; genus KBS-83. Next base: position 157,604 of record DASYBK010000022.1, read on the forward strand.
GTCCCGGCGCGAGAAGAACGCGACAATTCCACACATCGTGGTGTGCCCTCGAATTCAATTTCCTGGGGAGGAGTGGGTGAGGCGGAGCTTATCACGATTGGCGCGAAGCTGGCCGGATTTGTCAGGACGGTCTCGAAGTTAGTCGAGTTGCGGCGAGTTGGGGCGAGTTGGGGCGGGCAGCGATGATCCGTATAGTGAAGAACCAGAGAGCCGTAATAAATTTTGCAATGGAAACGAGGGTCCGTGTTCTGTGTGCCTGCCTGCTGGTGCCGCCGTGCTTCCCTGCTCCTGATGCTGATGCTTTCGGCGATGTGCTGCTTTCGTGCTGTTGCTCAGAGCGCGCCGGCAGCGAGTGCGGGGCCGAGTTCGACTTCGAGCGGTGGTGATGCGGCCGCGAGCGGTTTGGGCAATGCAGCCCTGAGCGGTTTGGGCAATTACGACCCGCGGCTTACGTTTGCGCCGCTCACGTTACCTGATCCGGTGAATGCTTACCGGTCGAGCAATGGTGCGCCGGGGCCTTCGTATTGGCAGAACGAGGCCGATTATGAGCTGCATGCGACGCTGGATACGGAACACAAGCAGCTTCGCTCAAGCGAGGTGATCACCTACACGAACAACAGTCCGGATGTGCTGCCGAGTCTGTGGATACACCTGGAACAGAACATTTATCGCGAGGACTCGCGCGGGCACATTATTGCGGCGGGATCGCCGCGGCCGCGCAGGCGGAGAAATGCGTCTGCTACGGATACGAATGCAACTCCTGAGAAGACGACGACTGAGGGATTCGTCTTTGATTCGGTGGAGATCGAGCAGGGCAGGCAAACCGCGAAGGCGGTTTACCTGATCAATGACACGCGGATGCAGATCCATTTGCCGCAGCCGCTGAAGGCGCGCGGCGGGCAGTTGAAGATTCATATCCAGTACCACTACGAGATTCCCGGCGAGTGGGGCGGGCGCACGTCGTGGGGGATGTCGAAGCAGGGCGAGATTTATGACATTGCGCAATGGTATCCGCGGATGTGCGTGTACGACGATCTGCGCGGATGGGACACGCTGCCCTATCTGGGGAGCGAGTTTTATCTGGAGTATGGGAACTTCGACTACGCGGTGACCGTGCCTTCGAACATGATCGTTGCGGGTTCAGGCGAGTTGATGAATCCGAAGGAGGTGCTGACCAAGACGGAGATCGATAGGCTAGCGCAGGCGCGGAACAGCGATGCGACCGTGTATATCCGCAAGCCGAATGAGGTGACCGATCCGGCGAGCAGACCGAAACAAGGTGGCACGCTGACCTGGCGCTTCCATATGGACCACACGCGCGATGTGGTGTGGAGCGCGTCGCCGGTCTTTGTGTGGGATGCAGCGCGGATCAATCTGCCGGATGACAAGAAGGCGCTGGCGATGAGCGTCTATCCGCCGGAGAGCGTGGGCGCGGATGCGTGGGATAAGTCGACCGAATATGTGAAGGACACCGTGGAGCATTTTTCGAAGCAGTGGTTCCCGTATCCGTGGCCGGTGGCGATCAGCGTGGCGGGATTTTCGACGGGGATGGAATATCCCGGAGTTGTGTTCGATGGCATCACGGACAAGGGCGCGTTTCTCTTCTGGGTGACAGCACATGAGATCGGGCATAGCTGGTTCCCGATGATCGTGGGATCGAATGAGCGGCGGCATGCGTTCATGGATGAAGGCTTCAACACGTTTATTGACATCGACGAGTCGGCGACGTATGCGGGCGGCAAGTACGGACCGAAGCGCGACTCGGAGTACTCGGCTGGCGGCGAGCCGCCGGATATGATTCTGAAGGTCCTGGATAATCCCGATGCTCCTACGTTGATGGCGACGGCGGATTCGTATGGATGGGCTTTGACGCATCCGGTGAGCTACTTCAAGGGCGCGTACGGCATGGTGCTGCTGCGGGAGCAGATCCTGGGACCGGAGCGATTCGACTGGGCATTCCGCAAGTACATTCGCGACTGGGCGTTCAAGCATCCCTCGCCGTCGGATTTCTTCCGCGAGATGCAGAGCGAAGGCGGCGAGGACCTGAGCTGGTTCTGGCGCGGATGGTATCTGAACAACTGGAAGTACGACGTGGCGGCGGACAAGATAGACGGCGCGACCGTGACGTTGAGCAATCGCGGGCAGCTCGTGCTGCCGACGACGGTGGAGGCGACGTTCACCGACCGGACGAAGGCGCGGGTGAGGCTGCCGGTGGAGACGTGGATGTCGAAGGAGGCGTATAGCTGGACGCCAGACAGATCGAAGACGATTGCGTCGGTGGTGGTCGATCCGGATCATCAGTTGCCGGATGACGATCGCGGGAATAATTCGTTAAAAGCTCCGTAAAAAGCCTCACCTCCTGTTCTCCGTGGTTGCCGGAAAGCAGTGTGGCGCGGGAGGATGGCAGCCATGGATGAGCTTCCTCTCTCCGCGCTGTTATCGCAGGCACTGGTCGCGTTCACCATCGAGTTTGATAACGAGGCAGAGCATCGGATGCCGCACTCGACGACTGATTATGGATCGAATTATGGAGCAGGGGCGGCAGGGACGCTGCGTGCACCATGGCTGGCGTCGATGGTGATGTGGTGGAACTGCATGCGCTTTGTGAACGACGGCGGCGTGACGGTGCGCGAACTGGCGCGGCTGGCGCGCACGGCGACGAACCTGGATGGCATGCGGCGCTGGGGATATATCCGAATCTCGCCGGACACCGCCGGCAAAGCAAAGAAGACGCCTCGACCGGATGCTGTGCTGCGGCCGACGGCTGGGGGACGGATGGCGCAGGAGGTGTGGCGGGCGCTATTCGATGTGATCGAGAAGCGATGGGAGGAGCGATTCGGCAAAGACGAGGTTCAACGGCTGCGTGCTGCGCTGCGGGCATTGGTGGTCCAGTTTGATGAGGCGCTGCCGGATTGCATGCCGATTCTGCACTACGGGCTGGCCATGCAGAAGCCGGACGCGGCATGGCCTGCTGCGACGAAGGCGGAGACTGCGAAGCTGCCTCTGGTGGCGTTGCTGGCGAGGGTGCTGGTGGCGTTTGCGCTGGAGTTCGAGCGCGGGTCTTTCGAGCGTGGACCGGGGGTGTCGCTGGCGCTGTCGGCGAATGTGGTGCGGGTGCTGGGAGAAGATCCAGTGCGGGTGCGCGATCTTCCCATGTTGAGCGGGGTGTCGAAGGAAGCGATCGCGATGGCGTTGACCTTCCTTGAAAAAAGAGGCTACGTTGAGGTTCAGCCGGAGTCTGCGGGGAGTAGGGTGAAGGCGGCTGTGCTGACGGCGAAGGGTCAGATTGTGCGCAAGATCTATGACGAATTGCTCACGACGATCGAAGCACGATGGCGTTCGCGCTTCGGAGAGGATGTCGTGCGCGCGCTTCGCGAGGCCCTTCAGCCATTCAATGAGTCGCGATTACTGGAGGGGATGAAGCCCAATGCCGATAATTGGCGGGCCGCGGTGAAGAAGCCGGAGGTGCTACCGCATTATCCGATGGTGCTGCACCGCGGCGGGTATCCGGACGGGAGTTGATTTCCAAAGGCGCGGATGTGCCACTCGCCTGTTGCTTTGCCGGGAGTTCACAGCGATACTTGACCCGCGATTTTATGCTGCGATTCAAGAGGCTATTTTTCGCTCTCATGGTTGTTACCAGTATTGATTATCTGAGCGCACAGAATGACCCGGCGCGCGAGCAGTCGCGCTCCATGGTGATGACCCAGTACGGGATTGTGGCGACCAGCCAGGCAGTGGCATCGCAGGCGGGCGCGGCGGTTCTGGCGCGCGGCGGCAGCGCGGTCGATGCGGCGATTGCCGCGAATGCGGCGCTGGGCGTGATCGAGCCGATGATGAACGGCGTGGGCGGCGATCTGTTCGCGATCGTGTACGACGCGAAGACGAAGAGGCTCTATGGCCTGAACGCAAGCGGTTGGGCGCCGAAGGGCATGACCATCGAGGCCCTGAAGACGAAGGGCGTGGTGAAAGAGATTCCGGCATCTGGAATTGATTCGGTGACAGTGCCGGGCGCGGTGGCGGGATGGGATGCGCTGCAGCGGCGCTTCGGGAAGCTTTCGATGGCAGAGGATATGGCGCCGGCGGCAGCACTGGCGGAAAAAGGCATCGCGGTGCCGGAGACGGATGCCGAGAACTGGAAGACGTTCGGCCCGCCGTTCGCGCACAGCCCGGGATTCGCACGGGTCTTTCTACCGAATGGCAACGCGCCCGCAGCGGGACAGATCTTTCGCAATCCGGAGCTGGCCCGGACCCTGCGACGCATTGGCTCAGATGGGCGCGACGGCTTCTACAAAGGGCCGACAGCGGAGGCGATGCTGAAGCTCTCGCGAGACCAGCACGGCTTTCTGGAGGCTGACGATCTGGCCGATTTCCAGCCAGAGTGGGTGGACCCGGTGAGCACTACCTACCATGGCTGGACGGTATGGGAGATGCCGCCGAATGGTCAGGGGATCGCGGCGCTTTCCATGCTGAACACGATGGAGCGCTTCCCTATCGCGCAATGGGGTCACAACAGCCAGAAGTCACTGCACGTAGAGATTGAGGCGCAGAAGCTGGCGTACGCGGATTTGCAGCACTACATCGGCGATCCGCATGCTTCGCATATTCCGGTGGAGCAGCTCATCTCGAAGGAGCTTGCGGCGAAGCGGGCCGCCGAGATCACCGATCGTGCCCAGTGCGATGTGCTGCCGTCCGATTTGAGCGCGCAGCTCGCACACTTGTCGAGCGATACGACGTACCTGGCGGTAGTGGATCGCGAAGGCAACGAGGTTTCGCTGATCCAGAGCAATTCAGGGGCGTTCGGCAGCGGACTGGTGGCGGAGGGAACAGGGTTCGTGCTGCAGAATCGCGCGGGCGGTTTTACGCTCGAGCCGGGGCATCCGAATACGCTGCGGCCGCGGACGCGTCCGCTGCATACGATCATTCCAGGCTTCATGGAGCGTGGGGATGAGCGGATCGCCTTCGGCATTATGGGCGGCTTCAACCAGGCGCAGGCGCATGCGCAGTTTGTTTCGAATATCGCGGACTTTCACATGAACATCCAGGCCGCGCTCGAAGCAGCGCGCTTCCGGAAGCTGGGATTTTCGGGTTGCAAGGTTGCAATCGAGAATGGCGTGATGCCGGAGGTGATAGACGGGCTGCGCAAACAGGGGCATGAGGTGACGGTGGAGCTGCGCTACTCGCAGACGATGGGGCGCGGCAATGCGGTGGAGCATCACGACAGCAACGGTGTGAATTATGGGGCGAGCGATCCTCGCGCGGATGGCGAAGCGATTCCGGAGCAGACGCCGTTTTGACGCGTCTTCTTCACTTACTTGATGAGAGCGGCCTGGCCGGTGTGGAAGGCGGCGTGATTGGTGCGGCTGATCACAACCGCCAGGCGATTGCGCGTGGGATCTTTGGCGAAGTCTTCGTCGGAGACGGCAGTGTGTTTCTCGAGCCACTGCTCGGGCGTGAGCTTTTCGAAGGCGGCGGTCAGCGTGCGGTTGACGTCGCTCCATGCCTGCTTGAGGCCGGCGGCGGGGATGGGATCGTGGAGCGTTTGATCCCGGTTGGCGATGTAGACCTCATCCAGCTCCGGGTGCAGCCGCTCGCCGAGGCCGAGCAGGGGGAACATGCGATCGTGTACGGCGGTGAGATGGCCGAGCAGATAGAGCAGGCGGTTTCTTCCCGGGGCAACCTGTTGCTGAAGCTGTTCCCCGCTCAGGGATGCGACAGCGCCATCGAAGCGGGCGATGACGAGCTTCCAAGAATGGAGCGCGGTGCGTGTGAGCATTTCGTCGGTGGTCAACGTGATCGGTCTCCTGGAAGTGTTCGTGCGTTCTCCTGTTCGATGACCATCGAAGGGTAAGGGATACGAAATTATTCGCGGCAGAGCAAAGCTGGACGGAGAACAGATCCGATGCTGAATGCGATCTAAGCGGCAGCGGCAGGGCGTTGCATCGACGCGAGAGCGGTGCGCACACGGATCCGGGCGGAGAACAAGGTGCGCTCGACCTGCTGCCGCGGAACCTCAAGCAGGGCGGCGACGCGGTCGGCGTCGTAGCCCTCGACATCGCGGAGCAGGAAGACCATACGCTCGTTGGGAGGCAGTTCCTTGAGCGCCTCTTCCATCTCGGTGCGTTTGATGTTGCGGCCGCCGAGGGTGAGGCCGGGCACGGCTTCGGCCGGCGGAGCCTGCTCGTCGAGGGGCATACGCTCGCGCAGCTCGCGGACGAGCGAACAGTCGATGCAGCGGCCGTCCGGCTCGCCGGTCTGGCGGAAGGCGCGGACGAAGGTGCCCTGGCTTACCTCTTCGGCTTCGATCTCATTGCCGACCATGTAGTAGGCCACGGCGTAGGCCCGGTGCTTGTGGGTCTCATAGATGTCGCGCTGCCGGTGTTCGAGCGATCGCTCGGACATCTGGCATTGCACGACCCGGCACGATCCCTGGGGAGAAAAATCCTTTTCAAAATTCAAACAGGCATGCCCTCAATCTGTGGACGGCGAAACGCTGTTTCGCACGTTCCGCGGATGTGCTGACCGAATACTGAAGCTAGGATGGCTGTCCATACCACTTCCGTCAAGTGATCCGTGTGAAATCAGCGGGATAGGGATACCTGTTCCTACCACATCGGTGCAACCGAGGGTAACGGTGTCCCCTTTTGCACATTACGGAGGTGTATGCGGGTTTCCGCTATGATCAATCCGGTTCTCTCAATGATCGATCAGAAAGGTATCGGACGCACCTCTCCGTATGGCTCCCCCCACCATCCTTGTTGTCGACGATGATGTCTCTGTGCGCACTATCGTCTCCGCCATGCTGGAGCCTGCCGGGTATGAACCTGTGCTGGCAAGTTCGGCGGAAGAGGCAATCGCGCAGCTGAACGAAGGACTGAAGCCGAGGCTGATTCTTTCCGATATTGTGATGACGGGAATGACCGGGCTGGCGCTGCTGGACCATGTGCGCGAGCGGCACACGGAGATTCCCATCGTGATGGTGAGCGGGGTAAGTGATCTCGCGGTGGCGATTGGGACGCTGCGCAATGGGGCGTACGATTACCTGCTGAAGCCGTTTGAACGCGACCAACTGCTTGGGACAGTACTGCGGGCTCTGGAATACCGTGCACTGGTGGAGCAGAACAACGTGTATCGAACGCATCTGGAAGAGCTGGTAGCCGCCCGGACAGAGATGTTGAACAGCGCAATCGGCGACCTGGAGCGCTCCTATGACATCACGCTCGAGGCGCTGGGCGACGCGCTCGATCTGAAAGACACGGAGACGGAAGGCCACTCGCGGCGGGTGACCGCGTACACCATTGCGCTGGCGCGGGCGATGCAACTGCCGCCACAGGAGATCCGGACGATTGCGCGGGGCGCCTTCCTGCACGACGTGGGCAAGATGGCGATTCCGGACGCGATCCTGCTGAAGCCCGGCCGCCTGACGCGGGACGAGCAAAGCACCATGCGCGAGCACTGCGAGCGGGGCTACCAGATGCTGCGCAAGATTCCTTATCTGCGGGAGGCGGCAGAGATCGTCTACAGCCACCAGGAGCACTTCAACGGATCAGGCTACCCACGGGGGTTACGAGGCGAGGAGATTCCGCTGGGGGCGCGCATCTTCGCAGTGGCGGATGCGCTGGATGCGATCACTTCCGACCGGCCCTATCGTAGCGCGACCAGTTTTGCGACGGCACGCCGGGAGATCCGCAAGAATACCGGGACGCAGTTCGATCCGCAGGTCGTGGATGTCTTCCTGCAGATGCCGGACCGGGTGTGGGAAGACTTGCGCGCGGAGATTCAGGGGGAGGCGCAGAAGTTCAATCCCTTCTCGCTCGGAGCGGTAAAGCATCTGTTGCCGCGCAAGGAGACTGCAGGGGCAAGGAATGGCATCCTAAAGACCATGCCGCAGACAACGAAATCCGCTGCACTGGATCCCGCCGCGTTGAAAGCGGTGGTCGCGAAGTTGCCGGGCTGGCACGTGGAACAAGGCGTGCTGACACGCACCTTCAGCTTTCCCAACTTCGTAGAGGCGCTGGCGTTTGTGCAGTCGCTGGGGGTTGAAGCCGAGCAGGCGCAGCACCACCCGGATCTGGACATCCGCTACAGCAAGGTCAAAGTCGCGCTGGTGACGCACGATGCCGGGGGCATCACGGACAAGGACGTCGCCTTGGCACAAACGGCCGACAGCCTGGCGACGCCGCTGAACGGCAAATAAATTCAGCGTTTTTTGAAAAATTTATTTCCGGGCACGGTAAAGTCTTGACAATGCGTACGGCGTAGGCGCCAAATGGCTGGTTGTTTGGAGGCGGAACGCCAAGATGCACCTGCCGCGTTGCAGGTGACAGCGCATGTTTGCGGCAATTCAAAGAAAGTTGGCGATTTTAGCAACATCTGAGCAGGAGTTGCGTCTATCCTGATAGAGCGGTTGAGGCGAAGGCCTCCCGTGGAGAGTTTTAGTACAAGTTGCGTCACTGGCCTCCCGGCACGAGCATCCCCAAAAATGTTCGTGCCGTCTTTTTTGCCTGCTGACGGCTTCCCTTACACTGAGCACTATGCGGACTATTCTGCTCGCCTTCGCTATTGCATTGCTTACGATCGGCGCATCGGCCCAATGGGCGTTGCCCACCGATGATGTCCCCGCATACCACACGGCGCCGCCGGCAGCGGGTACGAAGCTGGAGCCGGTTCTGACCGAGGCCCAGTTACGCGCGGCAGGAGCTACGCTGCCCTGGCAGTTCAGCGTCTATGCACTGGCGGGGCGAGTTCCCCGGGTGCTGTACCAGTTGCCATGCAACTGCCGTTGCGACCGCGCCCTGGGCCACGCCAGCCTGCTGAGCTGCTTTGCCGGCCCCCACGGCATGGAGTGCAGCACCTGCGCGCAGGAGGGCGTCTACGCGTATCGCATGACAAAGGACGGCAAGACGCCGGCGCAGATCCGCGCCGGGATTGCTGCGCATGCGTACGAGAGCATTGATCTGACAAAGACGCTGTAGGCGGACTGCGGCTGGTGAAGGCGCTAGAGCCGGCGGATAGAAATCAGCGAGAACATTGCCAGTTTCTTCATCTGCGGCTCGCATGCTTTTTCGACAAGCTTCCAGAGCGGCGTTGTGCGACCCGGCATGAGCGTTCGCATGGAAACGCCGCCGGAGACGAGATAGCGGAACGGCATCATGGGGCGGACTTCTTCGATTTTGAGATCGGGAAACTGCTCTTCGAAGCGTTTCCGATCGCGCTCGAACAGTATCCAGGGCAGTGCGCCGTTTGCGTCAGACAGGGGACCCTTCGCGGGAAAGTCCCATCGCTCGACTTCCGGTTCGAATGGCTCATGGTGCAGATGGGTGTAGATCAATCGCGACCATGGGGAGACCCAGGGCTCCACCATGACGACGAGGCCACCGCGCCGCAAACAGCGTGTGGCTTCCCGAAAGAAAGCCGCGACATCTGGTATGTGGTGCAGGACGTCAGTCATGACGATCGCTCGAAGATCGCCGGGCGAGAATGGCAGGCGACGCGCGTCAGCGACGAGTTGGACTCCAGGGCACTCGAAGACTTCTGATGTGATCACGTCGGGAACAAACTGCTGGAAGAAGCCGGCGCCAGAGCCGAGTTCCAATACCGCGCCTTCGCCGCTCGGAAGCCGCTCAAGGATCGCTCGATACCAGTCTTCGTAGATCGCCCGGAGGAATGGCTTGGAGCTGATAATGGAGCGGCGGAGCTCTGTGGTGACAGGATCGTCGATCGACCTGCCCCGCGTGAGCGGGTGCGCGAGTATGGAACGAAGCATGCCGAGTCTGTGATCTCCGTCCGCCGATTATAGTTGTCGATCGTAAACTGTCCCGACAATCCGACAGCTTTGGTTGGCATTACACTGGGGTGCAACCTATGGCAATCTCCCCTTCGCAAGCACGAGCCGTAACGGGGCTTTACTCGCTAACCCGTAAATCTGGTTTTCTTGAGACCAGTTTCGGCAGGAAGCTATTCACTGCGTCATATTTCCTGTATAAGCGCTATCTCGAAGACCCCTTCGCTGCACTTGCGCGCCGTCGGCCGGAGCTCTTCCGCGGCGGCGATATTCTCGACATTGGCGCAAATATTGGCTATACCGCTGCTCTCTTTGCTCAGGGCGCCGATGCAGACTCCAAAGTCTATGCATTCGAGCCAGAACCATTCAATTTTCGACTTTTGCAAAGCAGCATTCAAGCGCGCGAGTTACAAGAGCGGGTGATCCCGGTGCAATCGGCCGTGGGAGAAGACGGCGGCGAGATTCCGCTGTGGATCAACGATCATCACCATGCTGACCACCGGATTGCGACTGACAATCTGCGGGCGAATCAAATGCAGGCTGGAAACGGCTATGTGACAGTGCCGATCGTCAGCGTGGACGGTTTCCTCGCAGAGAAAGAGCACAGGCGCACTATTTGTTTTATTAAGATTGATGTGCAGGGTTAGGAGCTATCCGCGTGCCGTGGAATGACGGCCACAGTGGGACGAGAACCGCGGGTGGCCATGGCTGTCGAGTACATGCCTCAGGCCCTTGAGGAACTCGGCTACCAGGCAACCGCGCTGCTGGACTGGTTCCGTGAAAGGGAGTTCAAGATGTACTCCCTCGGCAAGAATGGTAAGCTAAGCCGCGGCTTGAGCGATGAACTCGCCACGAAGGGTTATGTCGATCTGATCTTTTCGCGCAATCCACTCATTTAGGTCGTGGCGTCTCCTGGAGCAGGCAGTCGCAGATCCCCGAAGAGAGAGCTCGGCATGGGGAAGCGGCATACCGTCAGCAGAATGAGGAAGAGAAAGATCGTTTTCACCTGCGGCCCGAAGGCAAGGGTGCGGTCGTTGCTACTCGAAATGAGTAGATAGGAGAGGGGTGCGAAGATCACGGCGCAGGAGAACAAGATTACACGGATGGCTTTGGCCGGAATCCTGACCCGACCTGTTGCGACATCATCGAGGAGAAACAATAGAAACGCTGCCCATGCTGTGTACATGTGAACCAGCGTGTACTCGCCAGAAACATAGGGCAACGAGACGCAAAGAACGATGTATGCGATGAATTGGTTCAACAGCGGCAAGCGGCGCAGTCGAAACCAATAAAGCAGGATAGCCGCCAGCGGGACCACAATGTTGTAGACGAGCAGCGCTGTTCGATTCGCCGGCATGGTGCGTATGACAATCGGAACACCACCGCCGTGCTCACGGGCCCACGCGCCGACATAAATCGCATGTTTTATTGCCTGAAAGAGTGAGTGATCGAACCCGGTGTAGTCGTGCGGGACGATGTAATTCTGCATTAGAAAAGTTGCGCTCTTTGAGCTGTCAACCGAGGCTTGATGGATCGTGGGTCCAATTCCAGCCAATGCCAGCAGCGAAAAAGCGATAGTCGCCGTTACGGCGAAGGCAAAGGTGCCGAACCTGCGCCGGGCAAGGAAAAGCACGAAAAGCAGGCCGGGGAATATCTTCATCGACGCTGCAAGGCCCCACAGAAGCGCAGAAATCAGCATTCGATTGCGCGCGAAGGCGACAATTCCCAGGAGAATGAGGAGCCAAATGACCCCTTCGATATTTCCACGATTTATCAAAAACTGCAGAGGATAGCCCAACAAGAGCGTGCACCAGATTGCGATTTGCGGAAGTTTCTTGTGGGTAGAGCGATTGATGCGGAGCGAAAAGAAACAGGTTGCGAGAAGAAAACTGAGAAGCGCAAAAATCAGGTAGGCCCGCAACGGATGGAATGGAAATATCCGAACGAAGAAGACGAATACGTAAAAACTTGGCGCTGGATAAGGATAAGGCCATGGATACGAGAGGATAGTTTTGATGTCGGTTCGTGAAAGAACATGGGGCTCACCCATATAAGGGACACGTTCGTACATATCAAGAAAATCCGAGAAACGGACTTGGCGTAGGAAGAAGAGGGTATTGCGTGGATACGGCTCATGCAGGATGGATCCCCGAATGCCGACAAGGCACCAGGCGAACGCGGTGAGCGCCACCAACGTGACCAAATAAATCCGAAGCGCCTTGGAAACCTCGGCTTCGGATTGGCGGCGAGATTCGATATCGCGCTCTGCCAGAGGGGCGCTTTCCTGTCTGCTCAGGGGATCACTCCGTTCCAAAAAACGATGGATTGCCACGCGCATGCAGCTTGCTACTTACGAAGGGTTGATGAGGAGCACCGCAGTGGTAGCGTTATTGCATGTCATCCTCCCAGATGCACTCCCCGGAGTCAACATTCACCAGACCGGCGGAACAGTCTGCTGCGTATACGGAAGGGCGTCGACGCTATTGGGAGGAATATGCGGCCACCGCCTCGAGGTGGGCGGGCGTTCGCAGGTACTATCAGAGCCGCCTGGCTGAGATATATAAGCTCTCCGTTCCTCCGGGCATGCGAATCCTGGAGCTGGGATGCGGAGATGGAGACCTGCTGGCGAAGCTGGAGCCGGCCTATGGCTACGGGATTGACCTGTCCTCCCGGCTGATCGAGAAGGCGAGGAGCAGGTATCCAGGTTTGCACTTTGAGACGGCAGACGCGGCCAGCCTGCAGTTGCGGGGTGAGTTCGATTTCATCATCTGCTCCGATCTGCTCAACGATTTGTGGGATGTGCAGACCGTCTTCGAGCAGATTGCCGGCCGTTGCCATCCGGCAACGCGAATCCTTATCAATTGTTATAGCCGTCTGTGGGAGGGCCCGCGGCATCTGGCGGAATGGCTCGGGCTGGCAAAACCACAGCTCAGTCAGAACTGGCTGACGGTGGAGGATATACAGAACCTCCTTATGCTGGCAGGTTTTGAGTTGATTCGCAGCTCTGCCGAGATCATGTGTCCCCTGCGGATGCCGCTCGTGGACACGCTGTGCAATCGCTACCTGGTAAAGATATGGCCGTTTCGGTGGCTGGGACTGACAAACTTCGTCGTTGCCCGGCCGATGCCGATGTTCGGCGCGTCGCCGGAGCCAATCGTCACAGTTGTCGTCCCAGCGCGGAATGAGGCGGGCAACATCGCGGCCATCCTCGACCGGGTACCGATCATGGGTGCGGGAACGGAATTGATCTTCGTCGAGGGGAATTCGAGCGACGGAACCTATGAGCGCATTGAGCAGGAGATTGCAGCGCGACCGGGCTCGACTGCGAGCTTGTACAAGCAGACTGGCCGGGGAAAGGGAGATGCAGTTCGCCTAGGATTTGAGAAGGCAACCGGCGATCTGCTGATGATTCTGGATGCTGACCTGACGGTCCCGCCTGAAGATCTACCTCGATTTTACGAGGCCTGGCGCACGGGCCGGGGCGACTTCATCAATGGAGTACGGCTGGTTTACCCGATGGAAGAGAAGGCGATGCGCTTCTTCAACCTGCTCGGCAATAAGTTCTTCAGCCTGGCGTTTACCTGGCTGCTGAGTCAAAGCGTGAAAGATAGCCTTTGTGGCACGAAGGTCCTCAGCCGAACCCATTACCAGACCATCGCTGCAAACCGTGCTTACTTCGGCGAGATCGATCCCTTTGGCGACTTCGACCTGCTGTTTGGCGCAGCCCGCTACAACCTGAAGATTCTCGGGTTGCCGATACGCTATCGGGAGCGGAAGTACGGCGAGACGAACATTCAGCGCTGGAAGCACGGGGTGCTCCTGCTGCGCATGGTGCTGTTGGCATCCCGACGGCTTCGCTTCGTGTAGGTGCTCTGTGACGCGGGCTCAGGAATTGGGATTCCAGATGTCGACGTGCCACTTCCAGCGACCATCCTCCTGCTGCCAATAAACGACGTATTTGACTTCCATCGCTGCGGCGGGTTGGCCGGGAGGTTCGACGGTCAATATCGCCTTTCCGATTTCGATGATGCCCTCGCCATCCGGCATTACGTCCACTGAAGCGAGGACGGCGGATGTGGCATTCGCCGACTGGATCAGGTCGGACCAAAACTTTCTGATTGCCTCCCGTCCTGAGATCATCGGTGCACCGGGCGGAAGAATGCGGGCTCCGCGTGTGTAGATGTCGTCGAGCGCGGCGAAGTTCCGTTTGCCGAAGACCTCGGTGTTGAAGAGGTCATTCGTGCTCTGCATGGCGGTCTTGATCTGATCGAGCGCTGCTGGCATGGCAGAAGAATACACGCCCGGAATTGTAGAGATTGCAATGAGATTTGCACGTCCGATGGGGTTCGGCTGGCGCGGCGCGGTATACTTTGTAGATAGTCATGATCGCGCCACGTCTGGCGTGTTGACCCGAATCTGGGGGCGTCACGGTTTCGACGGGATCGATTGCGGCACGAGAGGCATGCCGGGGTGTGGGCACCCGTAATCGCCTGCAAAAACAATAGTTGCCAACAACAATCTGGCACTTGCTGCTTAATTAAATAAGTAGCCGTCCTCCGAGGCTTTGTCTGCGGGCCGAGGCAGGACGTCGCACAGCAGGCTGGTTCCCGCGGTTAGGTCCGGGCCACGGGGATGAGATCTTCGGGCTAGTGGCGTGCGCATCTTGTCCGTTCTGAGCGCACGTTGCGAAACCTTCGGAACGCGACTACGCATGGAGTCTCTCGGCTGACAGCGATTTCGGACGCGGGTTCGACTCCCGCCGCCTCCACCAACTGTACCGGTCGGTTCCGCATTTCGGCCAAAACTAAATCCTGGGAGCAGACAGAACTTCTCGCCCGCAAGGGCGAGCAATCGGCGCTCGGCCGGAGTAATTTGTGACGGCGTAGCCGTGATCGAGATGCGGATGTCGCTGCGGATCGAGAGTCATCGTTCGTCCACTGTCTAGCTTCATGCGCATTTCTCCACTCGGCCGGATATCCTCAACGTGCCTGGTTCGCGATTCGCAATCTTCATATCGCTGTTTGGCGCGGTGAACTGAATACGGTCACCGACAGAGAATGCCTTTTTCTGCTCTCGATAAGCCGTAACGCCCATCTGGCGGCGCGGATCGCAGGTCCGCTCGGTGCCATCCGTGCGCATCACCGTCAGCAGGTTCTTCTCTGCATCAATGCTGGCCACACGGGCGTATTCGCCTTTGCCGATGCCGGTTTCGCGCGACCTGCGCGAATAGCGCAAAATATCGTTGATCTCGTACTGCTACGCCCAAGTGCGGTCCGTGCCGGTCATCTCCTGGCGGGGCAGGAGTGTGGTGATGGTGTGCTCGTTGTGGCTCCGCTCACGCCGACTGTCACGAACTGCATCTAAATCATTTTGACGTTACGCCTGCTGTCGAGACCCGTTGTCCGTCATTTTAGGCAAAACATTCGCTGAATTCGGCAACACAGCGGCAGCAGCACACTCCTAGAATCCCATTGGCTCGAGTTTCGGACGAAGCTCCTCCTAATCAGATTGAGAACGCGTAAGCGACCAATCACTCGTGGACTAACAGAACAGTGAGGTGAGACATGGCAACCGCGAAAAAGATAAATTTTCTCAACAGGAACGGACAGAACATCACCATCTCCGCCTTCCTCAATGTCCCTCATGGATTTGAGGAAAGCAAAAGATACCCCGCAATCGTCGTGACGCACCCCGGGGGTGGTGTCAAGGAACAGACGGCTGGTACCTACGGGCGCAAACTGGCCGAACAGGGCTTCATCACGCTGGTTCACGACGCCTCCTACCAAGGGGAGAGCACCGGCGAACCGCGCCAACTGGAGAACCCCTACATTCGTACCGAAGACATCAGCGCCGCGATCGACTACCTGACCACCCTGCCGTATGTGGACGCCAATCATATCGGCGCTTTCGGCATTTGCGCGGGCGGTGGTTACACGGCGAATGCCGCGATCAATGATCGTCGCATCAAGGCGGTGGGCACGGTCAGCGCGGTAAATATCGGCTCGATGTTCCGCAATGGCTGGTTGAACAACGTCAAAGACGCCGACGCGACCGTGCCGCCGGAGAAAGGATCCAAGGCGCGCACCGCGTCAGCCAACGGCGGCAAGGAGGCCATCTTCCCGCTTGCGCCCATGAAGAAGGAAGATGCGCCGACACCGGAGCTGGCGGAAGCCTGGGAGTACTACCACACGCCGCGCGCGCAGTACCCCACCGCGCCCGGCTACATGACCGCGCGCAGTCTGAACCAGATCATTCCCTACGACGCATATAACAAGGCCGAGGCGTTCCTGACCCAGCCGTTGCTGATGGTGGTTGGCAGCGAGGCCGGCAGCAAATGGATGAGCGACGACCTCATGAAACGCGCCGGCAGCAAGAAGAAGGAGATGTATGTCGTGAAAGGGGCGAATCACATGTCCATGTATGACGGTAAGAACTACATTGACGAAGCGGTGTCCAAGCTCGCGCCCTTCTTTAAATCGAATCTCAACGTAGGCGCGAAGGAAGAAATGGCAGCAATGGCGCATTAAGGCCCTGCCGAACAACCCGCTCTCTCGTCGCCGCAAAAACATGCAGCCTCTTTCTTCTGATCTCGACTAACTCCACCTGACTGAAACTCGAACGTCCCAGGAGGTCACATCATGGGCAGAATATCCGCAGAAAGAATGGCAAAAGCGCAGGAGCAGCTGAAGAGCATCTCCCCTGAGGACCACGCCAAGGTCAAGAACATCGCCAACATCGTCAGGCCCTTGCGCAGCTTCATCTTCAAGACTCCTGATGATTACGGAATGACGGGGTGGCACGATCTCTATATCCCGTCGGATGACGGCACTCCGCTGGAAGCCTGGTATATCCCGGCCAAGGGCGGCGAGAGCAACAAGCTCATCATCTTCAACCACGCTCTCCCCATGTGCCGTGCCGGTTTCCCAGGGCACTTTGGCCAGCCGTGGAGCAACTATGAGGGCGTCGAGATCGACTTTGTGATCCAGTACAAGCACCTGACCGACGCAGGATACAACGTCCTCACCTACGACATCAGAAACCACGGCAATAGCAGCGCTGCGAACAACGGCCTCTGCGGCATCGGTCGCTGGGAGTGGCGCGACTGTGTTGGCGTGAAGAAGTATGTGGACAATCACCCGAGGCTCAGCAAGATGACGGTTGGACTCTACAGCCAGTGCATGGGCGGCAACTCGCAGTACGAAGCGATCGCCAGGCACCCCGAGCTGTTCGCGAACGTCGAGTGCTTGTGCAGCCCCTTGGTTCCTTCGATGTCTGCCATCTTCCAGGCGTTTTCGGAGTTGCAGGGAGTCGCACAATATCAGGAGCTCATCGATCTGGAGCTGCTCAAGATGGGCGCCTTCCCGGCTGCCGCTATGACACCGCAGCTCTTTGCGTCGAAGATCACGATGCCTAACCTGACGATTCAGGTGCGTGACGATGCCTGGACCAAGAACCCGGAAGACGCGCAAAAGACCTTCGATCTGCTGGGAAGCAAGGAAAAGGAAATGATTTGGATTGTGGGCACGACCCACCGCTTCAGGGATGGTTATAACTACTTCGGCAGGCATCCGGAAAAAGTCCTCGCGTTCTTCGACAGCCATATGAAGCACGCAGGTGCTCGCAAGGAAGGTGTTGTCGAGGAGAGTGTTGCCGCATAGATGAGGTCCTGTTGCATTGGGCGGCACGGCTGAAACCGCGATGCCGAGGGATCATCTCGCAAGGGTGAGTTCTCGGCATCCACTTTCGAGAAATGAGTGAAGCGATGAAAAGGGTTCTGGCGCTTGGTGCAAGCGGACAGATTGCTCGCTGGGTGATCGAGATGCTCAAGAACAACCGCGATGTAGAGCTAACGCTCTTTCTGCGGCACCCCAAGAAGCTCAAGGGAGACGCGCCAAAGAACTCTAAGGTCGTCCAGGGCGATGTGCTCAAGAAGGAACAGTTGAATCACGCCATAGTTGGCCAGGATATCGTCTACGCCAATCTGGCCGGCGATGATATCGATCGGCAGGCGAAGAACATCGTCGAGGCCATGAATGCTGCTGGCGTACAGCGCCTCATCTTTGTGGCTTCACTTGGAATCTATGACGAAGTTCCAGGTAAATTCGGCGCATGGAACCGTCGCCAGATCGGTACGTACCTGCCGCCGTTTCGCAGGGCCGCGGACGCCATTGAATCCTCTGGGTTGAACTACACTATCCTGCGGCCAGCATGGCTGACAGACGAGGATGAGGTAGATTACGAGACGACTGAGAGGAATGAGCCGTTCCGGGGAACAGAAGTCTCGCGCAAGAGCGTCGCTGCTTTGATCGTGAAGATCATCGATTCGCCTGAGATTTCCGTGCGAAGCAGTCTTGGCGTGGATAAACCCAATACCGATGGCGATAAGCCGGCGTTCCTTTGAGCCGGCAACTTTTGAGAGCTCGGCGGTACAGGAAGAGTGACAATCAACGGGAAGGCGGTCAGTGTTCAAGAATGGCATTCGTCTCAGGTGGCGAGAGCAGGGCTTAGCACTCATTGAGATGAGCCTTCCGCCATGCATTTCAGGTTCTCTCCGGTTGGCCGGCTACTCTAAACTGACGATACCGCTCTCAACTAGTGATCGATCGTCGATGCACTCCCGGCCGGCCCGATTACTACCCACCAGCCGACTTCACGGGCCTGATCGTTGGATTAGAGACTGCGAAGGGCTGTCATGAAGTTTTCGATCTTGCGGGTCGACGAGGCTTTGCCGGATTTGAGGTTACGCTCAATGCACAATCCGGAGAAGAAGGACAGCACCATCTCCGCAATTGCAGAAGGAGCCATCCTGGGTTTTTCCGCCTCGATATTCATGGCGAGAAGGCGCTGCAACAGCGCCCGATTCTCCGTCACCACCCCATAAGCCTCATCCGGAAGGATAGCGAACTCGCGCATAGAGTTGACGGAAAAGCACCCCTGCTGTTCCCCTTTGCTGAGAGGACCATCCTTAAGAAAAGTCTCGACGTTCTTCCAGCCGAGAGGCTCCTTAGTGAGGAGTCCCCTCTTCCCCTGGCTCTCAAGATAGTGTTGAAGGCAGGCCACAAAAAGATCTTTCTTGTCGCGAAACTCCGTATAGAGCCCGGACTTGTTCACGCCTGTGGCCCGTTCCAGTTCCTGGAGGCTGGTGTCCGCGAACCCCTGCTTCCAGAAGACGGGCATCGCCTTCTCCAGCACTTCCTCTCGGCTAAAGCTCTTCGGGCGGCCCATGTACACATTGTCCGCTAAAGAACTAAATAGTTCAATATCTCTGCATCCCCGCTGCGACGATCAGTGAAGATTCGAGCGACGGCAGTGTGCCGTCCTCCAACTTCGATCCGTTGATCGCTTGACGGATCGACTAAACGTGCTTAGAGATCACTTCAATTGCATCGACCGGTGAGGGATAAAACGCCAGGTAAGGAGATCTATGTCTAAGTTGGCGAAGAAAGTGGCACTCGTTACCGGCGGTTCCCCGGGGCATTGGCGCAGCGATCGCGAAGCGTCTGGCCTCCGATGGAGCGAGCGTAGTACCTGTTTGGCGAGCAGCGACGCTCCATCCGGAGTTTCCAGGTCCCGCAGCGATTGCATCTGCGCGGCGGCCTTTCGCTTTTATCTCCTCCACGAGAGATTCCGCTTCCCGTTTGAAGCGGCCATAGTGAACCAGGACGTGCGCCCCGGCCTCAGCAAGCGCCATGGCCGTCGCGCGGCCAATTCCTCTTGATGCGCCTGTCACAAGCGCCCAGTTCAACGTCGCAGGAGCCAACGCCTCGATCACGAACGCTCTGGCACTCAAGGGGCAGCCGGATGTGCCGGTTTGAAGGGCGCCCCGTCGAATCGAGAGGTGATCGCAGCCCTCTAATAGGCGCAGCCCTCTAATAGGCAAAGACTAGCAGCAGGCTGCTCAGGACGTGACCTGCAGGCCAGGTCAATCATCCGTTTTTTGTAGGATAGACTCGTGACCAATAACGGAGATGGAATCCCTAACCAAACGCGAGATCACCGGTGATGTCTCCGTCCCGCCGTGGAGCACCAGGCGGCGCTATGAAGCGGTGCTTCGCCTCAGCGAAGCCCTCTCTCAGTGCCGCGAGCCCGAGAACCTGACGAAGATTCTCTCTGAAGAACTGCGCGAATTCCTCCAATTCTTACAGTTCTACATCATTGTCTACAAGCAGAATTCCACCGAGGTCGAATGGGCTGTGGTGGGGCGAGAGAAGAGCCTCGCGGCCGGGTATGCGGACGTGCCGCTTGAGCAGCGGCCATCGTGGCAGGCATACAACACTCAGGAACCGTTCCACATTCGTGATTGGAACAACGATGAAAGAGTGCCGGCGCGTCTCAAGGAAGGGATTGCCGCTCAAGGGCTTGACGTCGGCCCGCTCGTTTTTGTTCCACTGACTACGCCGCATCGCCGCCTGGGCGCATTGGGTATGTCAGGATCTCCTGGAACCGTCTACAGCAGTGACGATATCGCGTTTTTACGATTGATCGGCCGTGTCGTCGCATTCGCGATTGACGACAACTTCAATCTTCGCCTGGCAGAGGTTGCTCGCGCGGAATTGCAGCGTCAAAATGAACGTCTGCAACGGAGCGAGCGAGAACTGCGCGAAGTGATCGAGACTATTCCGTCCATGGCATGGTCGGCCGGAGCAGATGGTGCCGCTGACTTCTTCAACCGACGCTGGCTGGATTACTCAGGCCTCACGGTAGATCAGGCACAGGGTTGGGGGTGGACAATTGCGGTCCATCCGGACGATTTGAGCGTTCTCGTGGATTACTGGCAAGGCGTGTTGGCTTCTGGCCAGCCAGCGGAGATCGAAGGGCGTCTCCGCCGTTTCGATGGGGTCTATCGCTGGTTTCTATTCCGTGCGACTCCATCCTTCGATGAAAGCGGAAAAGTTATCAAATGGTATGGCACGAACACCGATATCGAGGCGCGAAAGAATGCTGAACAAACTCTCGCTGTTCAGAATAGTCGCCTTCAACTTCTTCTGAAGCTTACCAACCAGATCACCTCAAACCTGGAACTTCGGATAGTGCTGCGCGCAATCTCAGCTAGTATTCGGGAGCTCATGCATTGTGATTTGGTACACATCTCATTGCCTGATGTAGCATCCGGAACATTCCGCGTGCACGCATTGGATTTCCCGGAAAGCAGGGGCTTTGTTAAAGAGGAACTGCTCATTACTCCCATAGGAGTCGCCAAACGAGCTCTTGAAACACTGGTCCCCGTAGTCCGAACCACAGCGAACCGTGAGGATTTTCCCCCCGACTATTACGAGTTGCTGCTCGCTGAGGGAGTAAAGAGTCAATGTGTGATACCTCTCGTGAACCAGGGTCGAGTTGTCGGAGTCCTGGCAGTTGCTCGGACCACACACAATTTGTTCACGCCTGAAGATGTCGACTTCCTCAAAGACGCTTCCGGCCAAATAGCCATTGCCATTGAGAACTGCCTCGCATATCGCGAAGTTTCCGAACTTAAAGAGAAACTGGCTCAGGAAAAACTCTATCTCGAATCAGAAATCCGCGGCGACATGGATTTCGGGCAAATCGTAGGGAATAGCCCGGCGCTTAAACGCGTTTTGCAATTGGTCGAAACCGTCGCTCCCAATGACTCAACCGTTCTGCTGCTCGGAGAAACAGGGACCGGCAAGGAGTTGATTGCCCGCGCGATTCACGATCGCAGCCGCCGGAAGGATCGAACGTTTGTGAAGGTGAACTGTGCGGCCATTCCGACTGGCCTCTTGGAGAGCGAGTTGTTTGGTCATGAAAAGGGCGCCTTCACGGGCGCGATCATTCAAAAGGTCGGCCGGCTGGAACTTGCTGATCAAGGTACGCTATTCCTGGACGAAGTAGGCGACATTCCGCTTGAAATCCAACCCAAGCTATTGCGGGCATTGCAGGAGCGGGAATTCGAACGGCTGGGAAGCACGCGCACCCGCAAGGTGAATGTTCGGCTCATCGCCGCCACCAACCGCGATCTTCAAAAGATGATGGCTGCGCATGAATTCCGCAGCGATCTGTACTACCGGCTCAATGTGTTTCCGATTCGAATACCGCCGCTGCGGGAGCGCAAGGAAGACATTCCGCTGCTCGTGAGCTATTTCGTTGAGAAATTCGCCAAACAGATGCAGAAGAAAATCGACAGTATTCCCGCGACTGTGATGAAGGCACTGAAGACATGGGAATGGCCTGGGAACATTCGCGAACTGGAGAACCTCGTCGAACGCGGGGTGATTCTCACGCGCGGTAAGTCGCTGGAGGCTCCGTTATCGGAGCTACGCAAGGTAAAGGTCGATGACGGTGAATGTATCCCACCAGATCAAGGCAACATTGCCCACATTGTGAAAGAGACCATAAAAGCACTACACGCCAGTAGCACCGCGTCCGATCAGGATACGAAGAAGCAGCGGGACGCGATCGTGCGCGCGCTCACCGAATCGAAGGGACGCGTGGGCGGTAGCGATGGAGCCGCCGCGCGCATGGGCATTAACCGCACTACTCTACTTGCCCGAATGAAAAAATTCGGCATCGACCCGCGGGACTATGCCTGAATCGGATTCGCAAAAGTGTCAAAGCTCCATTGACAGTCTCAACTCCCGGCAGCAGATTCCTATTCAATGCTGAAAACAGAAGCACTTACTGCTCCGAGCGTTTGGCATTCGCCTTGCCCTCCTGAATCCTCAAGGACAGGTGCGCATGTTGAAGATCTCGCTTGTCGACGGGCAGCGCCAACGCAGGTTGATTGTGGAGGGCACGCTCGTGTCCCCGTGGGCCAGTGAACTCGCAATCGCTTGCGAAAAAGCAAGAGCCGACCTTCAGGGCCGCGTGCTCATTGTTGACTTGAGAAGCCTGACTGGAATCGATCCGGAGGGAGAGGCCGTGCTCTTGCGATTGATGCAGAACAAGATCAAGCTCCAGTGCGGTGTCTTTGTGAAGGAGCTTCTGAGGCAACTTGTTCGCAGCACTCAACTAAACCCGCTGGACACGGAGATGCCCTAAACGATGCGGATTCAGAAGGCTGAGTGTAAAGGCAACCGCTTTGAGATAAGGACTAATCTATAGCCACTGTCAACGTCTCGATAACACCTTTGACATCTTGATCATGGTCGATGCTCCTTATGCATCGCCACCCCTATTTTCAATCGCTTACCGGAAGCCGGGAGTTGGCACGCATATTGCACTCCAGTCAGGGGGGCGAACCGCCGACAACCATGGAGGTAGAGATGAGCACCACAACCGAGACGACTCTTCAAGGTCCTGATCTCGCAAGCCACGCTGCGCTGAAGGCAGGCGCAGTCATTGATCAGGTAAGTGCCAAGAAGCTCGCGGGCAAAACCGCAATCATCACGGGTGGCTCGACTGGAATGGGCCTAGCCACCGCGAAGCGCTTCGTATTAGAAGGCGCCGATCAGGTGTTCATCACCGGCCGTCGCAGGGACGCACTGGACGCAGCCGTTGCTGAGATCGGCGAGAAGGCAACAGGAGTTCCGGGCGATGTCGCCAGCCTGAGCGATCTCGATCGCCTCTACGAATCAGTCAAGGAACATGGCCGAAAGATCGACGTGCTTTTCGCAAACGCCGGAATTTCGCAAATCGCACCGTTCGGAACGGTCGAGGAGAAATTCTACGACCTTCACTTCGACGCGAATGTAAAGGGACTGTTCTTCACGGTTCAGAAGGCGCTTCCCCTATTGAAGGATGGCGCATCGATCATCCTGAACGCATCGATTGCGACCATCAAAGGCTTCTCAGGCATCAGCGTTTATAGCGCCACCAAGGCAGCTGTCCGGTCCTTCGCACGCACCTGGACGAATGAACTCCGTGAACGCCATATTCGTGTGAACGCGATTAGCCCGGGCCATATCGACACCCCGATATTCGAAAGTTGGCAGCAAGGCGACGCGCTCACACAGATGAAAGGAGAACTCGCGAAGAACGTTCCATTGGGCCGGCTCGGAGATCCGGACGAAATCGCTAAAGCTGTTGCCTTCCTCGCGTCGGATGAAGCGAGTTATATCTCGGGCATTGAACTCTTCGTCGATGGCGGCGTGGCGCAGATCTAATCCGCGTCGCGCTCTACTCGAGATTTAATCCTGAGTCTTCCGAAACCAGAGGACAGTTGCGGACGATTTAAGCTCAGCAGGCACAACAGAGGAGACTCCTAATTTGGTACTCGCCGAACATAGTGCGGGAGTTCCTCGAGGGAATAAGCATGAACAATGCAATGAATACTTCATCCGTACAGCGGTCTAAAGAATCGCAAGTAGAAGACTTCGATCTGCTGATCCTGGGGGGCGGTACCGGGTCAACGATTGCTGCGTGGACCTTTGCCGGAGAAGGTAAACGGGTCGCTGTCGTTGAGCGCAGATACATTGGTGGGTCGTGTCCAAACATCGCGTGCCTGCCCAGCAAAAATATCATCCACAGTGCCAAGGTAGTTTCTCTTTTCCACCGCAGCCAGGAGTTTGGCATCGCTCACAACGGCTTCACGATTGACATGTCTGGCGTCCGTGAACGCAAGCGCGCGATGGTGCGTGGTCTTAATGAGGTCTATCTCGACAACTACAGGAAAACGGGTGCGGAATTCATTCTCGGCACCGGGCGATTCCTGGCTCCAAGAACTGTCCAGGTCGCTCTCGCCGATGGGACCACCCGTCAACTCCGTGGCACGAACGTGATCGTCAGTACCGGTACCCGGGCCACGCTCGAAGCAATTCCTGGTCTTGCAGAGGCTCAACCACTTACGCATATCGAGGCGCTCGAACTCGACCAGGTTCCCGAACACCTGGTTGTAATTGGCAGCGGCTACGTCGGAGTCGAGTTGGCGCAGGCGATGCGCCGATTCGGCAGCAGAGTCTCGGTGATCGGTCGCAGAGGACGGTTAATGCCGCAAGAAGACGAAGATGTGGCTGAAGCACTTCGCAGTCTCCTTGAGGACGAGGGTATCGACGTTCTTCTCAAGGCGCGGATCAAGCACCTGACCGGAAAATCGGGACAATCGGTAAGCGTCGTTATCGAGCAAAACGGAACTGAGAAGACTGTGGAGGGCAGTCACGTACTCGTGGCAACAGGACGCACTCCAAATACGGATGGACTAGGCCTGGAGTTGGCCGGCGTGGAGTTGACCGATCGTGGCTATATCAAGGTCAACGAGCGGTTGCAGACCACCGCACCCGGCGTCTGGGCAATCGGTGAAGTTGCAGGAAGCCCGCAGTTCACGCATATCAGTGTGGACGATTTCCGGGTCGTGCATGACAACCTCAATGGAGTTGACCATGTTACGACAGGCAGGAGAGTTCCCTATTGCCTGTTCACCGACCCGGAATTGGCTCGCATTGGACTCAATGAGAGTGAAGCCAAGGAACAGGGCATCCCGTATCGCTTGTTCAAGGTTCCAATGGAATCAAATCTGCGGGCGCGCACGCTTTCGGAAACAAGAGGATTTGTGAAGGCGCTGGTTGAAGCAGACAGCGACCGCATCCTGGGCTTCACAGCATTCGGCATTGGAGCTGGAGAGACCATGTCCGCCGTCCAGATCGCGATGAATGCAGGAGTGCCCTATACGTCGTTGCGGGATACCATCCTGACCCATCCAACATTGGTGGAAGGGCTGACATCGCTGTTCTCATCCGTGCCGGCGAATGCCAAGCTCGAGACAAGATCTGGAGCGCCCCACGACCTACTTGTACGTGCCTGATATCGGTTGCCGCTTTGCAAGCGTTGAAAGTGCAGCGCTAAAAAGCGAACTGAATCCCGCTTGCAAAGGAGTTGACTACGGAGACGTGACGCCGCTGCTGATGCTAAGTGGTCTGCCTCTGGTCACGAATGCGAGGATCGGATATGAACGACAATCCCGAGCGGACGCCCACCGAGACCGGCATCCCACGGCCGGGAGGGGAATCCCAGCCCTCCATTCGTCTCGCAGAAAAGCATCCACTGGCGATTCGCTGGATGCACTGGGTCAACTTCCCTCTACTCTTCATCATGATCTGGAGCGGCCTGCTGATTTACTGGGCCGACTCGATTCCGCCGGGAACACATACTGGCGAGGTCTACCGGGTTGGAATCGGAAGCTGGACGCTGTTCCGACTTTTCCCTGATTGGTTCTGGAAAATTCTCGACGCGCCCTACCAGCTCACTGAGGGGCTCGGCTACCACTTCTTTTTCATGTGGCTCTTCGCCGCAAATGGTCTCATTTACGTGCTCTATACGTGGTTCTCAGGGGAATGGCGGTATCTGGTTCCAGATAGAAATTCCCTCCGTGAAGCCTGGCACGTAACGCTGCACGACCTGGGTTTACGCAAACCATATCTCTCCGGCCGCAAATACAACGGTGCCCAGCAGATTGCTTACAGTGCCGTCATTCTCATGGGCGCCGGATCGCTCCTGACCGGCTTTGCCATCTACAAGCCGACCCAGGGACACCTGCTCACGACCGTGCTTGGAGGTTATGAGACCGCGCGCTGGCTGCACTTCTGGCTGACCATGGGATTCTGCGTCTTTTTTGTCATCCACATCGTGCAGGTGGCGCGCGCCGGCTGGAACAACCTCCGCAGCATGGTTGCCGGGCACGAAGTGGTCCCCGTGGAGCAGCCCTCCTATGCGGCCGTGGCTTCGCATCCGCGAACAGAAGACGAGGTGCATGGATGAATCCCGCAGATGCCCGCGGCCAGGATCCCGATCGCGAACTGCTGCGTATCTCCGCGCGCCGCACCCGCCGGAGTTTCCTGGTCATGGCAGCCGCTGCCGGCGGCGGATATTGGCTCTACGACCGTCTTGGCAGCAGCCGCCAGATTGGCATGCTGCAATGGCCTCTGCGCCGCGCTGGAGAATACAACGCCGCGTTGTTCAGGCGGATATTCCACGAGCGAGGCCTCGCGCCTGCGTATTCGCTCAGCCACGCGACCGACCTTCGCCTCAACGGCGATGTCGGCCTCTATCCCGATCTCAACTTGGATACGTGGCGGCTGAAACTCGCCGGAGCCGATCATGCCGAGCGATACCGGCAATACAGCGAAAATATTAGCTTGTGGGCATACCTGCCAAACGAAGGAGCCGCCCAGCAGCCGGTCGACCAGGCTCAGGCCGTGCTGCCTCCTCCGGATACCAAAGGGCCCGCGGTGACACCGAAGGGCTCTCCCAATAGCATGGTGCCGCAGCAGCTCACCGGAACCGCAGTGCGCAGCAACGGAACCGGTCCGCTTCAGCTCTCTGAAGCGCAGACAATCACCATCGCGGCGTCCGGCGGCTCCGCAACCCCGAGCGAAATGCCCGGCCTGCTTCTCTCCATCGACGATCTCCGCCGGCTGCCGCACCGGGAGCTGGTCACGCAGTTCAAGTGCATCGAAGGCTGGAGCCAGATTGTCCACTGGGGCGGCGTCCGCCTGGCTGACTTCATCAAAGCGTATCCGCCGGCCAGAACACCTGAAGGACGGTGGCCCCGCTACATCTACATGGAAACTCCCGACGGCGAGTACTTCTGCGGCTTTGACATGGATGCCTGCATGCACCCGCAAACGCTTCTGGTGTATGAAATGAGCGGCCAGCCTCTTACCCCCGGCCACGGCGCGCCATTACGGCTCGCCATGCCGATCAAATATGGCTACAAGCAGATCAAGCAGATCGCTCTCATCCGCTACACCGACACGCGACCGAACGACTACTGGGCCAACCTTGGCTACGACTGGTATGGCGGCCTTTAGAAGAGCCCTAAAGAAATGGAACTGCACTTAGCGTTTTTTTGCCGTCGCGCGGCATTCCCAGAGAAATCGCGAGCAGAAATCGGGATTTGACTACACCGCGACAACTACTGCTCGGACCTCACAAGCGAAGTAGCCACCTCCTCCTCGATTTGCGACACCGTTGGAGACCGGAGATCGAGGAGGTGGACGAGGTCCTTGCTGAACAGCAAATCAAGCGTCCAATCCAAGGCCACGCGGACCTTCTTCTCCAAACGAGGTAACTTACTCAGATAAATCGTGCGCCACAGAAACCAGGCAACGAAACCAGAGAAGTTGATTCCAAGAATGTTTGCCACACCGCTCCTTCGGCCTATCGCTGCGAGCAGACCCAATGTGGAAAATGAGAACCGCGTCTTTGTGCCGCCACGGATCGCTGCGGTTACGTTCTTCGCGACAGTCTTACCCTGGCGCAGGGCATGTTGGGCGGTCGGCGGATATGGCCGAACAGTCTTGCGGTCCATAATGGAAGCGCAATCGCCCAGCGCCCACACGCCCGGCCAATCCTTCACTTCCAGGTAGTCATTTGTCACGATGCGGCCACGGTTCAATTTGAATGGCAGTGTGGCAATGAGAGGGCTGGGGGATGTTCCTGCGGTCCAAATCACTGTATCCGTCAGAATATGACAGCCGTCGCTCAGTTCGACCGCGGCCTGATCAACGCGAACCACCTTCGTATTGACTCGAATCTCCACTTTTCGTTCTGCCAGTTTCTTTTGAGCGTACGCGCCCAGTTTTGGCCCTAGTTCCGGGAGGATCACATCGCCCGGATGAGCCAAAACCACCCGGAGCATGTCCGCCGTAAGATGTGGATAGAACCGAATCGAGTCGCGCAGAAAATCGTTCACAGCGGCCACTGTCTCGACCCCTGCAAAACCACCGCCAGCAACAACAATTGTCAATAAATTAGGTCGTTCCCCGGCCGCACACTCAAAATCCGCCTCCTCCAACAGATCGATCAGTTGATTTCGTAGATGAATTGCATCGCTCAGCGATTTCATGGTCATTGCCCGGTGCTCAAGCTCCGGCAGTCCGAAGAAGTTTGGGGTCGACCCGAGTGCGAGAACGAGATAGTCGTACTTAAGTTTGTGACTATGGCGCTCCGGACCGTGTACTACGACCACGTGCTTCGAGGTGACGTCAATATGCTCAACTTCCCCGTGGAAGAACTGCACGCGCCTTAGGAGCTTCCGGACTGGGTTCACGATGTGTGTCATATCCAGATCGCTTGCAGCGACCTCATGCAGCATGGGGGTGAAGAGAGTAAAGTTCTCCCGATTGATCAACGTGACCTGCACATTGCTATCGCGGGCGATCGTCTGTTCCAGTCCGAGAGCGGTGTAGAGGCCACCGAACCCACCACCGAGAATCAGCACCTGTTTGCGCGTGTTTGCACTCATTGGTTCACCACCTTCTGTTGGCCAGCGGAAGCGCCGCTGGAGGCCGCTTCCGCTGTGGCCCTCATTAGTCTTTGAACAGGTGCGACGCGTGAGTGACCGCCGCGCCCGCGCGCATCGCAGCAGCGACGATCGCTGCTTCGGTCAACATCGTGTCATTTGCGCCAGCCTGACGCGCTGCTCTCACATGCAACTCAATGCAGTATGGGCATTGCGTCGTCAGCGCAACCGCCACTGCCATCAACTGCTTGTGGAGAACATCGATGGCGCCGTCTTTGAACGCCTCTTTATCAAAAGCCCAAAAGGCCTTCATCGTTTCAGGCGCGTTTTCATCGAGCTTCTTCAGCCGAGTGAGGTTCTTCATATCAAACATGTGGGTAACTCCATTTCGGTTTTAATGTAAGGCGCTTCCGAGGATGAGAGGTACTGGGAGCGCGTTTGGTTACACGTCTTAGGGTTTCAGGATCGACTCCCCAAAACGCACGGGAATGGCAAAATTCGAGCCTCCGAAGTCCCGTAAGATTGCAAAGTTGATTCCGATGACCTGGCCTTGATCGTCGAAGAGCGGGCCACCGGAACCGCCGGTGGTCGTCTGGGCGTCGTAAACGATTTTGTCGGGCAGCACGTCGCCGATGTGTCCCTGGGTGACGACAGGCTTGATTAAATGATGGCGTGCGAGCTCTTCCATCACCTGCTTCGGATCGCCTTTCGTTGAAGCCGCAATCGCCTGGAGAGTCGCTGCGCCAGTCCGGGCCAGAATCGCATCAACACCTGTGGGATAGCCAAGCAGCACGACCGGACTGCCTCCGACGGCCGAGTTGCGGCCATCCGCCAAGACGATATGCCGGATGCCGAGCCCTGCAACGTTTCCCTTTACGACTGCGACATCCGCAGCGGAAGAAATCTTTTTGGTTGTGATCGGGATGCCATGTGTGACACCAGGGAAGTAGGCCGTCATCTCGGTAATCTCCGGCTCGAGGCCCTGATCGAGCATCTCCTTCAGTTTGTCGTTGTGCCACCACGGTTCAGCCACGTGATGATTGGTGAGGATTTGTCCATCATCGGATGCAAGAAACCCGGTGCCAAAAACGTCAAGCTGTACCTCTGGACCGTTCCCCATAAGACTCACTAAAGGGTTGTTGGAGTCATCGGTCGTAGGCTCGCCGGTGCTGGTGAGCGACGCGTAGCGCAATTTCAGGCCGGTCTTGTGATCACGGAAGGTCAGCACAACATGGATGAGGCAGACGCTTGGCTCATCAGCGTCGATAATCGTATGCGCAACCTTGCCCTCATTTTCGAGCTTCTGAAGGCGGCCTTCCACAACCGTTATCTGGCTTTCGAGGGCGGCGTTCTTTTCCGGTTGGCTGCTTTTAGTTACTGGCGTCTGGTTTGCGAGGTTCTGGCGAGAGCGTTCCAGCAGGCTTTGTTGCGACAGCGCGCCGGTTTGTAGGCGCGTAATGGCAGCATAAACGCGGACATTTTCCGCACGGCTACGGTGGTAGGAGGTTAGTGAGACGAGGCCAACAATGATCAGCACGAGAACAATGGCTGTAGCGCCGACGCGAAACGTCCGTCGTTCCTCGTGCACTGCTGTTACCACTTGCTGATTCGTGCTCCGGCTTTCCTCGGCGAGGTAGAGGCGCTCCTGAAGCTCGTCTGCGATCTGTTTGCTGCGCAATTGGGAGCGTATTCTGGAAAGCAGCTCTGCTGGATCGAGCGGCAGCGACAACGCATCATCGGCCCCGAGATCCAGTCCTCGAGTTCGCTCCGCTGAACTCCCATGAACTAACATCACAACTCGGATATTTTGAGTGTGCTTGGAAGCCTCAATTTCAGAAAGAAGGTCGCAACAATCCAGCTGTGGTGGATCCGCGCCAAGGATGACGAGGTCGGGTTCGAAAGTCAGAACGGCTTTCATTCCTCCGCTGTAGTCAGTTGAAACCTTGTACCCCGCGTCTCCCAACATGATGATGAGGCTTGCTCTCAGAGCTTCGTCCGATTCTACGACTAACAATTTCCCAGTTTGGTCGTTCATAACATCCTTTTCTTTGTGCGGCCGAACAGAATTAAACGCCCCCGGCAACGTGGCCGACGCCGATGTCCGCGCCCTCATGCTGCTGTCAATGAATGACAGGTTGTGAATAGGGTGCGCCCGGCGCCGGACCACGGTCCACGTGGACTCTATGAAATCTGCACGCAATCTCAGGAGCAGGCGTAACTCTGGCAACTTCCTGCTTTAGTAGATAAAACGACACCGCAGAACAACGTCCTTCATCAGGAAAGCGATATTGTGGCTATTAACATTTGTTTTCGGAAAGGATTGCCTTTTTGCCGAAATAGCTGATCAGGTAAAAGGACACTCCGAGAGATATGACATCCTTGAAAAGGAACAGGCCCAAATTACTCATGTACCTCATCCCGTGAATCCCCGGCACGGAAATAATCGCCCCGGGAGTAGTTAGGAGCATAGTGCTGGTTGTAAAAAACATGACGGTTGTGATGAGCCCTCCTACGATGCCAGCCTTAGGACGAAAATAGCCCGCGATAATCAAGACGGCGGAAAGCCACTCAGTAAGGCCGATCAGGTCCGATCCGATATAGGGACCGAATAACTTAAAATGCCACCAGATCAGAGGGCTGTTCGAAACCAGAGGAATTATGCCTTCGGCGCCCGGACGCGTCATCTTGAAAGATCCGGCCCAAAGGAGCATAACGATCATGCCGATACTGGTGACCAGGAAGGGGATATTGTGATCATTTATCCACGCAGCCAGTTTGGTTAAATTGCTTTTTGCTTTTGTTGAGAGGTCAGCAGAAAACACTCTGTCTTCTTTTTCCGCGTTAGTTGCTTGTCCTGACAGGATCTGGCTCATGATTGCTTCTCCTTACCGTAGTTGAGATAGTTGCGTATAAGTGCTTCGCTAACAGGCCCCCATTCAATAGTCCGGTGGTCGCCCATCAGCGGAGCAGAACGGATCTTGTCTGTCCGACGATGATCACGTGCCCGTTGCCCCTAGGTGGAATGATGTAACGACGCGCGAACGGGATGGTTGTCGAGGTCTCCTTTCAGGAGACGGGTTTTGTTGAGAAGATTGATGAGCCCGTTCATGATGGTTATCCTTTCTCCAAACCGGTTGTGAGCGCCTCGGACAAGTGGGTTGATTATTGGACTTCGGCTGCGAATGCTTGATCGATGGGTGCAGGCGAGATGTGGTCGAGGTAGTTGCTGATGGTCTTCAATGCGATGCCAATCAGTAGTTCCATTACCTGCTCTTTTCGGTAGCCGGCGGCGATAAATCTCTGAATGGTTTCCTCGCTTGCGTAGCCGCGCTCGCGAACGATTTCTTTCACCAGTGCGATAAGCGCATTGAGCTTCGCGTCGGAAACCGGCGTATTGTTTCGAATTGCGGCTATAACCGCCTCCGGTGCGTGGAGCGCGCCTTTTGCTATTGCGGAATGTGCTGCCGCACAGTAGTCGCAATCATTCTCGACGCTGGCGGCAAGCAGAATGAGTTGCCGCTCCCTGGGCGGAAACGAGCCCTCCTCCCAGATAGCATCGAGCGCAAGATAGCCCTGCAGAACGGTAGGGCTATTGGCGAAGATGGCCATCAGGTTCGGAATGAAGCCGTACGACTTCTTGATCTGTTCAAGAATCGGCTTTGACGTATCGGGTGCAGTTGCGATGGTCTGTGGTGCGAAGAGTGGTTCCGTTGCTGTAACCATATGGATGGGTTTTCTCCTTCGGTGTGGTAAATCCATTGCCGGCGACCCGTCTTATCGGCAGAGTTGGGTTATCCGGATGTCCGCAGGTAAAGCACTATGATGGGTAGCGCACCTATTAGCAGCATCACCAGGCTGAAGCAGATCACCAGAACTGTGCCGCCGTCGCCCGATCGTTCGCTACCCAGATCTGGATCGAGATAGCGAATCGCCGACGCTATCTGCTCCTCTGTCATGTGCTCGGAAGGCACTAGCAGCTCTCTTCTTTCCCTGCGGGACATTATCCTCTCCAATCTCCGGCAGCGCGTTTGCACTGCGTAGGAAGCTGTTCTGAAGATAGGATGAGACGCATTGTCACCTGGAGTACCGTTGAGATATCTTATAGTCTCAAATGGATCGACTCGCGCCCTTCTTCGAAAGATTCTCTCTCACCGCTCGGATGTTTTATTCGGGACTCCTCTGCGGAAGCTCCGAGGATCAAGTAAGTGAACATGCCGGCCATCTTCATGTGCTCAAGAAAGGAAGACTGAAAATCACGCGGCCAGATGCCCGTCAATTGGTCATTGATACGCCGAGCATCCTGTTTTTTCCACGTCCTCGCCTCCATCGTCTTCACGGCCCAGAGGAGGAAGGCGCCGAGCTCGTATGCGCAACCATCGAATTTGGCGCCGGAATGTTGAATCCTCTCATCGCGTCGCTTCCAGAGCCACTCGTGCTTCCACTTGACGCCCTTCCCGAGCTTGCCCCGACGCTGCAGCTTTTGTTCGCCGAAGCGTTCGCAGAATCACCAGGCCGTCAGACCGCCCTGGATCGATTATTCGAATATCTCTTCGTGCTTCTCATACGATCAGCAATGAATGCGCGCCTGATTGATAGCGGAGTTTTGATGGGACTCAGTGATTTGCGTTTGGGCAAGGCAATCGAGGGCATGCATAAACATCCTGAAACTTCCTGGTCGCTGGAACAACTTGCTCAACGCGCCGGTATGTCCCGTGCACGCTTCGCTACTTATTTTCGCCAGGTTGTCGGCATGACACCATTTGATTACCTGACAGATTGGCGACTGGGGGTGGCCCAAACAATGTTGCGTAAGGGCAACTCGTTGAAGCTGATCGCGTCTGCCGTGGGGTATGCAAATGCGACAGCTCTAACGCGAGTCTTTACACAACGTGTAGGAACATCTCCTTCTGAATGGCTCGCTCGTAGCCAGGGACATAATAAGTAAGTCGGCGCACGTCTGCTCTGGCGTGTCAGACCCTTTAGCGAAAGGCCGACTGGAGTCGCGATTGAGAGCGTCGAAAATCGCTACGCTTCCTCGATACGGAACGGTTCACCGCAGGATACGGTTAATCGAAGGTATATGGATGGGTGATCCTCCAGAGCGAAAGCGTCGCCGGCCGCTGGCGCGCGTTGCGCGTCATGCGAGCCCGGCTGCTCGCGCGATCAGAAACAAGCCGGTTCCGATTATGACCGCGCCGATCGCTCGCGCGGCCCGAGCGGCCGCCGGCGCCAGGCGCTCGACCGTGATGGCGCTCGCCACCACCGCCATCGCTCGCAGGTCCATGACGCCAATCACCAGCAGGATCGCCATCAGGCCCGCGCAGCACTGGCTGCAGCGCAGCCCCAGGCGCAGGCCGTGCCGCCACGCGGCGGCGGCGCCCGGTGACAGCGCGCCGGGCCGGGGCGCATCGCGGCAGCAGTCAAGCTGACGGGCCTTCCACGCGGTGAACTGGAACGCGCCGGCTATCACGACCACCACGCCGACCGCGATCGGAACCGCGGACGACAGCACCGGCTGCCGCATCTCGAGTGCCGCCAGCGCGACCCCCAGCGGAAACGCGGCGATTCCCCACGTGGTCCACACTGAGAAATAACCGGCCCCAACCAGCGCGGTCAGCCTGCCGAGATTTTCCGCGTCGCCGATCGCGCGCCGATAGCGCGACAGCATCGGCAGCAGCGACGGCAGCATCATCGCCACCATCATCACGACCCACATGCCGACGAACGACGACGCCGCTTCCGCCCACGGCTGGTTGGGCATTCTCATCCACGCCATCGACATCGTCCACCCGCCGGTCATCGCCATCCCGCCCATCGCCGACATCGAGTTGCACCAGACGATCGTCACCGCCGCGCTGGCGGCGAACAACAACGCCGCGACGGCGAGAAACGCGCGCTCGGAAATCGCGCGGGTGTAAATGGGGCACTCGAAATTGCCGGAGGTCGCGTCGGTCATTTTCATTACTGATCCTGCCGCTTTCACGAGGACTTCCTAGTACTGCAGGTTGGGGTAGGCAGCGCTGTCTCCGCGTCCCTCGCGCGTCAGATCGAGAGCGCCGTAGATTACCCAGA
>DASYBK010000023.1:0-11194 GCA_036500805.1 Acidobacteriaceae bacterium
GAAGATGTCGACTTACATGCCGAGCTCGCATGACATAGCCCGCAAGTGGTTCGTGGTGGACGCCAGCGGCAAGACGCTGGGCCGCCTGGCCACCGAAGCGGCCAGTGTGCTGAGCGGCAAGCGCAGCACCAAATACACACCGTTCATGGATATGGGCGACCACGTCATCGTTATCAACGCGGACAAGGTGCGGCTGACCGGCCTCAAGAGCCAGCAGAAGGTCTACCGCCGCTACACCGGCTTCCCCGGCGGCCTGCGTGAGGAGTCTTTCGTGCGCCTGCTCGCCCGGCGTCCGGAAAAGATCGTCGAAGAGGCGGTCAAGGGCATGCTGCCCAAGTCCAAGCTCGGCCGGCAGATGGCCACCAAGCTCAAGGTCTATCGCGGCACGGATCACCCCCACCAGGCGCAGCAGCCGGTGGCGCTCGAAATTGCAGACGCCGTGCGTCAGGCGTAACAGAATTCGCTTTAAGGAAGAGATCGGGAAACGAATGGCAGATCTGGTTCAGTACTACGGAACGGGACGGCGGAAGTCGAGCGTAGCTCGTGTCTTCCTGCGCCCGGGCGATGGCAAGTTCACCGTCAACCACAAGGGCTTTGAAGAGTATTTCGTCACCCCGCAGCAGCGCGTCTCCGCCAAGCAGCCGCTGGTGCTGGTCGAAATGCTCTCGAACTTCGATGTCCTCGCCAATGTCTCCGGCGGCGGCGTCAGCGCCCAGGCCGATGCGGTGAAGATGGGCATCTCCCGCGCCCTGCTCGAGTTCAACCTCGAGCTGCGCAAGCCGCTGAAGGGCGAAGGTCTGCTCTCCCGAGACGCGCGCATCAAGGAGCGCAAGAAGTACGGGCAGAAGGGTGCCCGTAAGAGATTCCAGTTCAGCAAGCGCTGATTCTTTGCTGAACGGCTTAGAGTTCTGGCCCGGTTGCCCTCTCGGCAGCCGGGCCGCACAAGTGTCGTAGCAGTTATCCCCCGCACTTCGTCCAACGCGGCGATCTGCGGGATCAATCCGCGCCGGGGCTCAACCGCTGGCGGGATGCACATCACAAGGAGGTCGTTTGGCGACTATCACCATGAAGGAACTGCTCGAAGCGGGAGTCCACTTCGGGCATCAGACCAAGCGCTGGAACCCCAAGATGAAGGAGTACATCTTCGGTGAGCGCAACGGCATTTACATCATCGACCTGCAGAAGACCCTGAAGATGTTCAAGGAGGCCTCCAAGTTTGTCACGGACCTCACATCCACGGGCAAGGTCATCCTCTTCGTCGGCACCAAGCGGCAGGCCCAGGACGCGATCGCGGAAGAAGCGAACCGCTGCGGCATGTTCTACATCAACCAGCGTTGGCTGGGTGGTTTGCTCACGAACTGGGTCACCGTGCAGAAGTCGGTCCGCCGCCTTCAGGAACTGGATGATATGGCCACCGACGGCCGCTATGACCTCCTCACCAAGAAGGAAGTCATCAAGCTGGAGCGCGAGCGCAAGCATCTGCAGGCCAACCTGGCCGGCATCAAGGCCATGAAGCGGCTGCCGGATGCGCTCTTCGTCGTCGATTCGAACAACGAAGCCATCGCTGTCAAGGAAGCCCGCAAGCTTGGCATCCCCGTCGTCGCCGTCGTGGACACCAACTGCGATCCCACTGTGGTCGACTACGTGATTCCCGGCAACGATGACGCGCTGCGCGCCATCCGCCTCTTCACTTCGAAGATTTCGGATTCCGTCGTCGAAGGCGTGCAGATGTCGACCGACAAGCAGTTCGCAGACGCCACCGCTGGAGTTACCGCGCTGCCGGTCGCCGAAGCTCACGTGGGTGAGGAAGGCGAATCCGTTCCCGCGCCCGAGACTCTCGAAGCCGGCGCCGATACCGCGGCTGCCGAGTCCGAAGAGGTCGATATGGAAGCGGCGCTGGGCGGCGGCATCCGCAAAGCTCCTGCAGCGGTAACCGCAGCCGAGCCTGAGGTCATCGCCGAAGCGCGTCACTAAAGAGTAAGACGGTCCTTTTGAAAGCGTGGCCGTGAATGGGCCGTTTTTCACAAACTCTGTAGGCCGTCGAGGCGAAACTCGACGCAGCTTTTCCGTTAAGAAAAGCTGCTCCTCGCGGCTATTTGCGGGACACAGTATTTGTGAAAACGGTCACTGGCCGCGCTTTCGTTGTCTGACCGCAACGATTCACCATACCGTTTTCACAAAAGGTGTAAGGTTTGCACGAAATATGGACGCAGCTTTTCCGTTGGAGCGGATTTCCATGAATCCACGTTAAGCAGAATGGGCGAACGCGGCTTTTCCGTTAAGAAAGCCGCTCTGCCTGGAACTGACATGGACATTGCAATGGAAATCTGCTCTAAGAAAAGCTGCTCCTCACAAATGCGGGTGACCTCACAGTATTTGTGAAAACGGTCTAGAGCACTCAACAGAAGGATGGTTCTCAAGATGTCTGCCGTAACCGAGAAGATCGATGCAAAGCAGGTAAAGGAGCTCCGCGAGAAGTCTGGAGCGCCCATGGGCGACTGCCACAAGGCACTCCAGGAGTCCAAGGGTGACATGGAGCAGGCCTTCGTCATCCTGCGCAAGCGGGGCATGGCCTCGGCGCAGAAGAAGGCGTCACGCTCCACCAACGAGGGCGCGGTCGGCACCTACATCCATGCCGGCGGCAAGATCGGCGTGCTGATCGAGCTCAACTGCGAGAGCGACTTCGTCGCCCGCACCGAGGATTTTCAGGAACTGCTCAAGGACATCGCGATGCACATCGCCGCCTCCGATCCGCGCTACGTCCGCAGGGAGGACGTCACCGCCGAGGACATGGAGCGCGAGAAGGAGATCTATCGCGCCCAGGCCGCCGCAACCGGCAAGCCCGCGCCTGTGGTCGAGAAGATCGTCGAAGGCAAGATGAGCAAGTTCTACGAAGAGGTCTGCCTGCTCGATCAGCCCTTCATCAAGGAGCAGTCCATGACCATCACGCAGCTCATCGCGCAGAAGGTCGCGAAGCTCGGCGAGAACATCACCGTGCGCCGCTTCGCCCGCTTCAAGGTAGGCGATCCCAACTGGACCGTCGCCACCACGAAGCAGACTGGCGAAGAGGCGCAGGCGTAAAAAGCAGCAAGTCAGCGAGTCAGCAGTCGGCCACTTATCACTCGGCCCGCTTCATCTGTGATGAAGCGGGCCTTGCTGTTTCCCAAGATCGCTGACTCGCTGACTTGCTATCCAGCGCTGCAGGCATCCAGGCATCTGATTTCGCGAGAGTCATCCCGCGCGAGATGGCTGAGTCGCCGACTCGCTGACTTGCCGACTCGCTTCCCGCCGCTCCCGTGGCAAAACCCACCGCTCCACCAGCCACCAGCTCACATATCCCGCCACGAGCGACGGCACCAGCGACACCGCAAACAGCAGATACGGATTCATCGTCCGCCCAGCCACGCCGTGCGTGTAGTGCGCGACGATCATCTGCTGAATGGGGAACGACATCAGATACATTCCATACGAAGGATCGCCCCATGCGGTCGCCCGCCACAGCCGCAGCTTCGGCGTATACGCCGCATAAAACAGCAGGTACGCCCCGGCAATCGCGACCATCGGTGCCCATGCCAGATGGATCTGCGCCGCAATCGCCAGCACCGCCAGCGCTAGGAGTGCGACCCACCCCTTCACCGGCACGCGATCCTTCACCGCAGCCAGCAGCATTCCGCTCAGGAACATCGGCAGGACGCGCGCCCACATTCCCGGATAGCCGATCGTCGCCAGCGCCCAATGCGGCTCGGGGAAGAAGTGCGTCGCCAGCGCCCACACACCAAAGGCAATCGCCAGCACTTCGAGCACGGCCAGCAGCAACACGCGCCGCGCCGACCGCAGCACGCCGACGGCAGACAACACCGCCGCGAGGATGTAGCACCAGAAGCCATACGGGATCGACCACAATGCCTGGTTCACATCATCCGGAAACGGATTGGTGTGGAACGCCCCCGCATACGTCGGCCATCCCAGCCGCAGCGTGCGGTAGATAAAGTCCCCAGCCGCGCCCAGATGTCCCGGCGCCGTGATCCTGCCGCCCATCAGCGGCAGCACGATCAGGAAGCTGAAGACCGCCGCCAGGATGAACCCCGGATACACACGTCGGATACGATGTCCGAAATAGCGCGGCCATGAAGGATCGCGCATCAGGCTCAGCGTCACCAGGTAGCCGCTCATGATGAAGAACAGGTCCACCGCAACATGGCCGGTGATCGCCTGCTGGTGGTTGAAGCGCTTCATCGGATCGGCATCCGTCACGCCGTTGCCCAGCAGAAAGCTGTCGGAAAACACCACCGCCACAGCCAGCAGAATGCGCATGGCGCCAAAGTTGTTACGAAATCCACTGAAATGTGCTTCGGTCATGATGACGATGGGGCAGCGTCCGCCAGTACCGTTGGATGCAATCATCCATTGGCACTGGCGGCGCTGATTTCCTGGCTGTTATACCAGCCGGGAGGTATCGTGCCTACGGCCGCCCACAATTCACAAGCCTGTCGCTGCAACACGAACAGAACGCGACTTCTCACCGCGCTCCCCCGGCACCCATATCCTCAATCGATAAAACGTGCAGAGATGAAGGAAGGCAAGCGAAGGCACCAGGAAGCACGGAATCAGAATCCACGGCAAACTCGACATGATCGCCGAGCTCGGCTCCGAATGAAAGATCTGCAGCGGCCCGGGTGACGATGTCGCGCCCAGCGCGACCGCAACCACAAGATCTGTCAGTCCAAGCACATTCCACAGCACGATCAGCGCCTTTGGAACCGAGCCTGGTCCGCGTGCCAGCAGCAGACCCAGCGGTATCGCCAGCAGCCCAACCGCAACATCGCCCCATCCCGCCACCGGCGCGAAGGGAGCAGGCAGCCGCTTCGCCCAGTACAGCAGTATGAATGTAATACCGAGCACGCGTACGGCCTGCACGCCCACCAGCGTCTCCAGCGGCAGACGTGCCACCAGATCGCGCCCGCGCGCCGTTCCCAGCACCCACAGGCTCAGTACGGCGATTGGAATCACCACCGCAAGCCCCAGGCCAGCGACGCCTATTCCGCCCTCGTAGGCAAACGCGCCCGTCGCGCCTGCAAGCAGCACCACGCAGAACCAGCCGGCCAGTGCCGTCGCGACCCAGCTGCGGTGTCGCGGGGTGTCCGACAGGGCCGACGCGAGGAAGAAAACAACGATCGCGGAGCTGGCAGTCAATTCCGCGGTAGACAGTAGATCGAACATAGTCCCCTCCGTGTATCTACACCTATTAGTTGTAAAAATAGCCCCAACACTTGTTGCTCAGAAGTTCTGCTATCTCTACGCCGGAACCTGCGGCAGCCGGAATTTCTTCAGCACCTTTCCTACAGTTGCCTCCGCTGCAACCCAGCGCGGCAGGCATTTGTGCAGCATCGCGTCACCGGTCTTTGTCAACGCCGCCTTGCGTATGCGGCCATCTTTCGCGCCCACCCATTCCACCAGTCCGCGTCGCGCCAGCACCGTCAGATTGCGGGTCAGCGTCGTCCGTTCCACCCCCAGCAGGTCGGCCAGCCGCGTCATAGGGAGCGGACCGGCCTGCGCCAGAAATGACAGGATCGTGAACTGCGTCCCGCGTATTCCCGAACCGCGAAAGTGGGCCTCATAATGTGCAGTCACCGCCCGCGTCGCCCGCCGCAGCGACGAGCATGTACAGTGCTGAGTGCGTGCTAGCTGGATCTCAAAGCCGGTCATGTCCGTGTATATACACTTTATTCGAGTTCAATAGCCCCGCACAGGATTCTTCTCTTTTCGACAGCTTCTTTAGGATCGAATTACGAAATGCGAATCCCGCCCTTCTACGTCATCACCGGGGGCCCCGGCAGCGGTAAGACGACCGTCCTCGCCGAGCTCGCGCGCCGCGGCTGCACCTGTGTGCCCGAGGATGCACGCGCAGTAATTCAGGAACAGGTCGCGTTCGGTGGCCACGCGCTACCTTGGGCAGACGCGCCTCGCTTCGCCGAGCTCCTCATGCAGCGCTCGATTGCAACACACCGCGCACAGGCCGCAACCTGGCATGAGCAGGCCGCCAAGCGCCCGCAAACCACCATCTACTTCGATCGCGGAGTCGGCGACGCCTTCACCTGCGCCGACCTCATCGGCCACACGCTCCCGGCAGACCTGCGCGAGCAGGCAAGGGCGTGTCGCTGCTGCAACCCCGTCTTCCTCGCACCCTGGTGGCCGGAAATCTACTCCACCGACACAGAGCGCCGCCAGAGCACCGAAGAAGCCGAGCGCACCGAGCACGCCATCGTAAAGACCTACGCCAAGCTCGGCTACCGCATCGTAAGGCTGCCGCTCACAACTCCTGAGCAGCGCGCGGAGTTCATCCTGACTCGGACAGCGCAGATTTAGGCAGACTTCTTCCGGGCCGGCTTCGCCTGCGCCATCCGCCACGCCATCTCCAGCGCATAGGTCGTCACCTGCGGCTTCGCCTTTGCCAGCCGCACCAGCGTCGAGCCCTGCCGTCCCCACGCGCCTGCCGCCGGCGCGAATGTCTCCGGCATCGTTTCGATCAGCCGCCGCTGCTCCTCCGGCGGCAGCTTCACCATGCCCCACGCAGCATCCGGATAGCTCAGGGTAGCGAAGATTTTCTTTGCCACCCTGAAGTCCGGATGGTTCATATGCGCGCTCTCAGTCGCGCCCGGCAGCGCCAGCGCGGCGCGGCGAAACCCATCGGCCGTCATACTGTGGCCTGCGTCGCGCTCGTCGCCTGTTCGATATCTGCGGCCGACATATCCTTGATGTGTGTAGCAATCCACCATTTGTAACCGAAAGGATCCGAGATTCCACTCATGCGGTCGCCATACGGCTGATCGGCGGGCTCGCGCAGGCTCTTCCCGCCCGCCGCTATCGCCTTTGCATACATCGCATCGCAATTCTCGGTGTAGAGCATCAGCGTTACCGGCGATCCGCCATAGTGCTCCACACCATACGCGTCCATTTTTGGCGACTCGTCCGCCATCATGATGCGGCTGTCGCCAATCTGCATCTCGGCGTGATGCACCTGGCCGTTCTCGCCTTGAAAGCGATACACCTCGCGCGCGCCGAAGGCCGCCTTATAAAACTCCATCGCCTTCGCGCACTGGGAGAACATCATGTAGGGCTGCACGCTGTGGCAGCCCTCAGGAATAGGCTTCACCTTTGTCATCGCAACTCTCCTTTCGCAATCGATTCTGCTTCCAGCTCACGTGCGCGGTCTTGTAAAAATCGGAAGCCCTCAGTCCCGCAGGGGCACCCTCAGTCCCGCAGGGGCACGTGGTTCAGATGCTCGGTCGCCAGGGGCACATGATTCAGATGCTCGGTCGCCGCCGCCAGGTAGGCGCTCGGCGTCATCCCAGCAATCTGCCGGAAGTCATGACTCAGGTGCGCCTGATCGTAGTAGCCGCACTCGACCGCAAGCTCGGCCCAATCCACCTGCCGCACCCCACGCAGACGCCCGAGCGTGTGCTGGAAGCGCCGCACGCGATGAAAGGTCTTCGGCGAAACGCCCACCTGCTCATGGAAAAGCTGCGCCACCCGCCGCTGGCTCATCCCAATCCGCTGCGTCACCGCCTGCACGCGACTGCTACGGAACGGCTCAGGTCCATCGCAGATATCGAGCTCACTGGCCATGTAGACGACCGCCGGATGCAGCCCACCTTTATGCCCCAACCCCGCTGGAGAGCGTGTGCCTGCACACGGCTTCGAAGCGATGCCGAGCCGCTCTCCCATACATTCGGCGAGCGCTTCCAGCATCGCGCGCGGCGTCTCGGCGGCCAGCACCCGCTCACGCACCCACCCAGCTTCGTGGCCCCAGAGATCTCCCATGTCGAAGGAGGTGCCCTCCAGCACAGATACCGGCATGCGAAAGAACGGAAATGCGCCTCCGGGACGAAACTGCACGCCGACCACCCGCTCCTGCTGGTTGCAATCGATGGTGAAGCAGTTGGCGCGCGGCCCGGAAAGCACGACACGGCCGTAGCGGCTCACACTCCCGTCATCTTCATAGATCGCAATCGCATCGTCGCGCAGGTTCA
Source organism: Acidobacteriaceae bacterium (assembly GCA_036500805.1). GTDB lineage: Bacteria > Acidobacteriota > Terriglobia > Terriglobales > Acidobacteriaceae > KBS-83. The sequence goes on from DASYBK010000023.1 coordinate 8,031, forward strand.
GGATCATCGCGGCTTCGCCATTCGGCAGTAGCCGCTCCTGAAGATGCGGTCCCGGCGCGCCCTCCCAGTACCACAGGCAACCGACCAGGGCGCCCAGCGGCATTCCCGGCTTCCATCGCAAGCCCGGCATGGAAAACCTCCGCCCGGACAGAATACGCCGGGTTCTGGATAGCCGGATCCTGGAGAAAATCCTGGAGAAATTTGTTCCGAGCGAAGCCAAAGCCGTGAAAGCTGCGAACGCAGGAATAAGTCCCACAAGCTCGAAATTCCGCTCCATCCCGACACGCCGCGGCGCCGCGGCATCCCATCTACTCGAAGCGGCGGGCAAGAATCCGACCGGCGACGTGAATAAGGATGAAGAGGCAGCGAAGAAGGCGTTGGAGGCGAAATCTCCATTGGGGAAGCCGTGGATCGATCCTGAAGAGATTGCGCCCGTCGTTGTATTTCTCGCTTCCGATGCTGCGCGCATGGTCTCCGGCGCAACCTACGATGTAACCGGCGGCGATAGCGCCAACTACACCTAATCACTTTGACACTTTTATGCCGGACGCGTGCCTGCTCCGAGCAGCCCGGATATTCGCAGTCCGGATACGCCAAGTCGTTGATCTGAAAACCGCAATTGAAGAGCAGCAACTGCGGATGGCCTGCCTGGCTGTCCACTATCCATCCCGCAAGCCTCCCTATGCGATACTCACAGAGAATGTATAAGCGGATCCTGCTCAAGCTCTCAGGCGAAGCCCTCGCCGCCGGTCGCGGCTTCGGTGTCGATGTCGACACCGTTCACCAGATCAGCATGGAGATCGCCGAGGTCCGCGAATCGGGCGTCGAGGTGGCCATCGTCGTTGGTGGCGGCAACTTCTTCCGCGGAGTCGCCGAGCAGGCCCGCCACATGGACCGGGTCTCCGCCGACCACATGGGCATGTTGGGCACCGTCATCAACTCGCTCGCCTTCCAGGACGCGCTCGAGAAATGCGGCGTGCACAGCCGCGTCATGTCCGCGATCGAGATGAACCAGGTCGCCGAGCCCTACATCCGCCGCCGCGCCATCCGCCATCTCGAAAAAGGCCGCGTCGTCATCTTTGCCGCGGGCACCGGCAATCCCTACTTCTCCACCGACACCGCCGCCTCGCTCCGCGCCATGGAGATCAAGGCCGACGTACTGCTGAAAGCGACCAAGGTCGACGGCATCTACAGCGCCGACCCTGTCCTCATCAAAGACGCCGTCAAGTACGAAGAGATCACCTACTTCGAGATCCTGCGCCAGGGCCTCAAGGTCATGGACATGACCGCCGTCTCGCTCTGCAAGGACAACGCGATGCCCATGATCATCTTCAACATGAACAAGCCCGGCAACATCCTGCGCGTCGTCTCCGGCGAACGCGTCGGCTCCCTCGTCACCGCCTAGTCATCCCACTCGCTCGTCATCCCCAGCTTCCCGATTCCTCGTCATCCCGACCGCAGCGGCGAAGCCGCGCAGTGGAGGGATCTGCCGGGTGCCCCATCCTAGCGAAGCTAGGGTGGGCGTATTCAGTCGACCCGAAGGGTCACCCTTAACCACCAACATCTCCCACCAAAGTCATCTTCGCTCCCGATACAGATCGTCCTACGATCCAACCATGCCGTCGGGCCTCCGTCGTTATCAACAAACCGGCGATCTTCACTTTCTCACCTTCAGTTGCTATCGGCGCCAGCGCAATCTGGGTTCACCGGCCGCGCGCACACGACTAGAAACTTCCCTCGAAGCGACACGAGCGCGCTACCGCTTCCAGGTCCTCGGCTACGTCGTCATGCCGGAACACGTCCATCTCCTCGTCACCGAACCGGAGAGGAAATCGCTCGCGAAGGCGCTGCAGGCATTCAAGCAATCCGCCTCCCAACACCTCGGCAACAGCGAGCCATTCTGGCAGAGCCGCTATTACGATTTCAATATCTATACCGAACGCAAGCGCATCGAAAAACTGCGCTACATCCACCGCAATCCAGTCGCACGCGGCCTCGTCGCATCTCCCGATGACTGGCAGTGGAGCAGTTTCCGGCAGTACGCAATGGGCTCTCCGGGAATCGTAACCATCGCACTTCCATGGGCCGCCGAACTCCCCGCCTACACACCCACTCCGTCCGCGACCACGAAAACGGGTGCCCCATCCTGGCGAAGCTAGGGTGGGCGTATTCCGTCGGCCCGAAGGGCCATCCATTGCAAATCAACTTCACTCTCATCCCACAACGGGAACCGCAAAACGATTCCAGCAAAAACCTGCCAAATCACCCCACCCAATTTGCTACTCTAAAAATAGAGACACATTCAGCCAGCACCCAAAAGCCACCATAACGGTGGCTTTTTAAGTTTCACGGACAGCATCCGAGCCGGCCGCCTCCTCAGGCGAGCCGGCTTATTGCTGCCCATAAATCCTTCAACAAGACGAATTTAGCCGTAAGCCCTTTAGAAAGACGATTTTGATGCTCGGGAAGACCCATAACTTGTTGATGCGACACCAGATATACCGCGCCCTCCCGCACCGGGAGGGGAGAGGGGTCCCTCGCAACATCTTCACCGGAAACTACAACCGCGCGCTCGTACACGCCCAGCTCAGAAAGGACCTCCAATGTATCCGGAATGTCGACATGTTCTCACTTCTGGCAACGCATGTAGTTCGCCTGCACTCTCGACGAGCAACTGGTGTTACTTCCATTCCCGCCTGTATCAGAGACAGAGCCAGCGCCAGGCCGCGCGTCACGCCCACCGCCGCCCCGACGGTCGCTTCGCTGCTCTACCCGGACCAGACGCAAACTGCACCGCCATCATCCCGACAGACACCATCGACTACGGCCCCTATCCCGTCGGAGCGGGCGCAACTACCATCTCGCAGAACGCATCGCTCGATCTCCCGCCCGTCGAGGACACCGCATCCATCCAGCTCGCGCTCATCGATGTCATCCAGGCTCTCGCCGCCAACCGGATCGATGCCAGGAGAGCGGGTTTGCTCCTCTACGGCCTGCAGGTCGCCTCGGCCAACGCCGCGAAGCTCCATCGCTCCATCTCCGGCTCCGTCCGCAGCGTCACCTACACCGACGACGGCACACCGCTCGCCCCGCAGGACTACGGCTACGACACCGAGGACTATGAAGACGAAGATGAAGATGAGGAAGAATCCGAATAGCACTTC
>DASYBK010000024.1:0-10761 GCA_036500805.1 Acidobacteriaceae bacterium
AGAAAAGCAGATCCCTCCACTGCGCCGGTCTCGCTGGCGCGAGACGGCTCCGGTCGGGATGACAAAGATGTTGTTTGGGAACTCCCCACCCTAGCTTCGCTAGGATGGGGCACCCGTCGGCGCGCTGATTGCCTGGCCGTAAGCCGCGGCGTTTCGGTGTAGGATGGGCGGGTTGGGTTAATCGTTTACTTATGGGGAAGTGGAGATGAACTGGGGCTGGAGGTGGGAATGGAAGTAACGCGAAGGCGCTTGCTGGCGGGACTGGCAACTGTGGGTGCTGCGAGTATGTACTCGCCATTGTTGCAAATGGCGAGGGGGGGAATTGCCGGTCCGGCGCGGCTGTATCCGCCGATGGACCTGTCGCTCTTTGACACGCCAGTCGATCGCGGGCCGTGGGAGCTGCGGGTGGGCTATGCGTCGATCACCTGGGGCAGCAATATCAGTCAGGCGATCGACCAGATCTCGGCTACGGGATATCCGGGAATCCAGTTGCTGGGAAATGTGCTGAAGGCGGATCCCGATCCGAAGACGGTGGAAGCGACGCTGGCCGAGCACAAGCTGATCTTCGTGGCGCTGTCGAGCGGGGGGACGCAGCTTGATCCGGCGAAGGAGAAGGAGATGCTGGAGGAGCACACCGCGCATGCGAAGTATCTGCAGGCGGCGGGCGGAAAGTATCTGCAGGTGATTGGCGCATTGAATCCGAAGAACGCGCCGGCGCAGTGGACCGCGGCGGATTACAAGCGGCAGGGCTATCTGCTGACGGAAGTGGGCAAGCGCGCGGCGGAGTATGGCGTCCAGACGGGATTTCACAACCACATGAACACGATCGGGCAGACACCAGAGGCGACGGACGCGATCATGGATGCGGCGGACCCGCGCTACGTGAAGCTGGAGCTGGACGTGGCGCATTATCTGCAGGGCGGCGGCGATCCCGCGGCGGCGGTGCGCAAGTACAAGCGGCGGCTGCTGTTCCTGCACCTGAAGGACACCAAGCCTTCAAGTGCGCATAGCGGTTACGAATTCGCGGAGCTGGGCCAGGGACGGGTGGACTTCAAGGCGCTGCTGGCGGCGCTCGAGGAGACGCACTTCCGCGGCTGGGGGATTGTGGAGCTGGATGGGGAACGGCCGGGATCGACGCGGACACCGGAGGAGAGCGCGCAGATGAGCAAGCGGTACCTGGAGTCGCTGGGGGTGCGGGTATGAGCGCGTGTCCGTTCCGGCTGGCGGTGATCAACGACGAGATCACGCAGGATTTTGAGAAGGCGTGCTCGATTGCGGCGAAGGATTTTGGACTGAGCTGGATCGAGCTGCGCGGGATGTGGAATAAGAACATCACCGAGCTGAATGCGAAAGAAGTAGATGACGCACGAAAGATTCTGGAGGCGCACCGGCTGCGCGTGACCGACATTGCGAGTCCGCTGTACAAGGTGGACTGGCCGGGCGCGCCGCGCTCCAAGCAGAGCGAGAAGCGCGATCAGTTTCATGCGGACTTCGATATGAGCGCGCAGGACAGGCTGCTGGAGCGGTGCATCGAGCTGGCGAAGGCCTTCCAGACGGACCGCATCCGGTGCTTTGATTTCTGGCGGCTGGAGGACCAGAAGCCGTATCGCGCGGCGATGGACCAGAAGCTGCGTGAGGCGGCGGGGCGATGCGAGAAGGATGGGCTGATTCTGCTGCTGGAGAATGAGATGAGCTGCAACACGGCGACCGGCGCGGAGGCGAAAAGGACACTCGCGGCGGTTACGAATAAGAACTTCATGCTGAATTGGGACCCGGGCAATGCGGCGGCGTTAGGAGAGTATCCATATAGCAAGGGGTTTGATCTGCTGCCGAAGGCGCGCATCGGGCACTGCCATGCGAAGGATGTCGTCTACAAACCTGGCGAGAAGTATGCATGGGCGCCGGTGGGCGATGGCGTGGTGGGATGGCCGGGGCAGATTCGGGATTTTCTGAAGATGCGCTATCACTACGCAATCAGCCTGGAGACGCACTGGCGCGGCGCGGGGACGCCGGAGGCTTCGACGCGCGTGAGCATGGCGGGATTGAAGAAGGTGCTGGCGGGGGCCGGGGTGCAGTGCTGAGCGGAGCATATGCGCCTTTGGCGGCGCTGGCCGCACGGGCACATGCGCCTGTGGCGCGTTCCGTCGGGTTCGCTCCGTTGTCGCTCACATCCGCATTTGTGAGCGGTGATGGGAACTGCAGGTTCTTCGCTTCGCTCAGAATGACAGCAAGAAAGGAATAGGGATGACGACACGGCGGGAGTTTCTGGGACAGGCGGGCATGGGCTTAGCAGCGGCAACGTTGTTGCCGACGACGCGCGCTCTGGGCGCGAACGATCGGATTCGCATCGGGCTGATCGGCGCGGGCGATCGCGGGATGCAGGATCTGAAGGACGCGCTGAAGCAGCCGAACATCGAATGCGTGGCGGTGGCGGACATCTACAGCCGACGGCGCGATATGGCGAAGCAGATGCTGCCGAATGCGACGATGTATGACGATCCGATGAAGCTGCTGGCGAGTAAGGATGTCGATGCGGTGATCAATGCGACGCCGCTGCACCTGCATACGAAGTATTTTGTGGCGGCGCTGCAAGCAGGGAAGGATCTGTACTCCGAGAAGACGATGACCTGGGATATTCCCGGCGCGATGGAATGTAAAAGGGCAGCCGCGGCGTCGAAGCAGGTGGTGCAGATCGGACTGCAACATGAGAGCTCGGGCGAGCTGAAGGACGCGCTGCAGTGGATCAAGGACGGCAAGGTGGGCAAAGTGTGCAGCGTGGATGCGTGGATGAGCCGGAACACGCCAATCGGAAAGGGGCAGTGGGTGCGGCCGGTGCCTCCGGACTGCAATCCCGATCACGTGAACTGGAAGCTCTTTCTCGACGGGCGCAAAGAGGCGAAGTTCGACGGCTTCAAGTACATCAACTGGCGCCTGTTCTGGGAGTTTTCCGGTGGCAACGTGACGGAAAATATGGTGCACCAGATTGCGTGGATCATCACGGCGCTCGATCTCGACCTGCCTAAGGCTGCGTCGATGGCGGGCGGCATCTTTTCGGAAAAAGACCAGCGGCAGGTGCCGGACACGATCATGGTGTCACTCGAGTATCCGGACATGCTGGTGAACTGGCAGTCGACCTTCAGCAACAGCCGCTATGGATTGGGCGAACATTTTCTGGGGGACAAGGGGACGATCCAGCATGTATCGGGATCGAACGATATGGTCACGGGAAAGTCGGTGTCGTCGATTACGTATCTTCCGGAAAAGATAAACAACCCGGATGGCACGGCCGAGAAGGGCGAGTCGAAGGATATCGATCACATGGCGAACTGGTTCGAGTGTATTCGCGATCGCAAGACGCCGAACGCTTCGGTGGATATCGGCTACAAGTCCGCGATTGCCGCGCATATGTCGAATCTCGCCTATCGTGAGAAGCGGCGCATCACGCTGGACGAGGCGATGGCGGCGAAGATGGATGCCTATTTGTAAGACGAAGCAAGTCGGCAGGTCAGCGAGTCGGCAAGTCCGCCATCGGCTGGTGAAGGTGCGATGGAAAACAGCAGATCCCTCCACTACGCTTCGCTCCGGTCGGGATGACACTGCGTAATTTTCGTAGGGCGCTATGTGTGCTCGCATTGTTCGCGGTGGTGACGCTGGCCTCTGCGGCTCGGGATGCGTCATCTCCAAACGAGCAGCTCTTCACGCGGGTGCATCCGGCGATGGGGACGGATTTCACCCTCTATATATATGTTGGCGATGCTGCTGCGGCGGACCGCGAGGCGGAGCGGGTCTTCGGCATTGTGGATCAACTGGACGCGCTATTGAGCAACTATCAGCCGCAGAGCGAGCTTTCGCGCATCAACAACGAAGCCGCCGATCATGCGGTGACGACCGACCCGGAGACATTCCGTTTTCTGAAGGAATCACTTGCGTGGAGCGCCCGCTCCGATGGCGCGTTCGATATCACCGTTGGAAAGCTGATGAAGGCGTGGGGATTTTTTCGCAGCACGGGACATGTGCCGAGCGATGCGGAGTTGGCGCGTGTGCGCGCGGAGACCGGCTGGCGGCTGGTCGCGTTGAACGCGGGCGCGCGCACGGTGCGCTTCACCGCGCCGGGCGTCGAACTCGATCCAGGGGGCATCGGCAAGGGCTTTGCAGTGGATCGCGCCGTCGAGGCGTTGCGCGGGGATGGCGTGAAGGCAGCACTCTTGTCGGCGGGATCGAGCACCATCTACGCGCTGGGCGCTCCGCCCGATGGGCAGGGTTGGAAGGTGCGGGTGCCTGATCCGCAGCGTGCGGGCGCATCTATTTCGACGGTGCTGCTGCGCGATACGTCGCTATCGACGGCCAACTGTTCGGAGAAGCATTTTGTTGTGGACGGGCACCAGTACTGCCACATCATGGACCCGCGCACGCTGCGGCCGGTGGAGGGGCGGCTGCAGGCGACGGTGATTGCGCCTTCGGCGACGGACAGCGATGCCCTGTCGAATGTGATGTTCGTGCTGGATGCGTCGGGGCGGCGGCGCGTCATGGCGTCGTTGCCGAAGGCGGATGCGGCGCTGGTGGTGCTGGCGGGCGGGAAGAAAGAGCAATTTCGTTGGACGAGAAGGTAGGGGTTGTGTTTCCTCATCTCCCACCCAGCTACGCCAGGATGGGGCACCCATTGTGGTGCTGATGCTGGACCAAAGCATGTCTCTCCACTGCGCGGCGTCGCCGCTCGGGTCGGGATGACAAATTTATGTTGTAGTGGGATGAAGGAGCAGATGAAGTGAATCGACGAGAGTTGCTGGGTGGTGCTTCGGCGGCGTGGCTGGGGATGGGTTTGGATGGCGTGCGCGGGCTGGCGGAGCCGGCGAAGGCGGACGAGCTGCGCGTGGGCATGATCGGGCCGGGCAGCCGCGGGCAGGAATTGATACGCCAACTGTTACATGTTGCCGGAGTGCGAATCACGGCCATCTGCGACATCTACGAGCCGCGTTATGCGCAGGTGAACCGCCTGGTTGGCACGGATGTTCCTCATACGAAGGACTACCGCGAGCTGCTGGAGCGCAAGGACCTGGATGTGATCTACGTGGCCACGCCGGTTTCGCTGCATGCGGAGCATGTGCTGGCCGCGCTCGAGACGGGCCGTCCGGTGTACGGCGAGAAAGCGATGGGATTTACGCCGGAGGAATGCAAGGAGATTTACGCGGCGGCGATGAAGCCGGGCGCGCTCTTTCAGATTGGCCATCAATATAGATACGCGCCCTGGGTGCGCGCGGCGGTGGAGGATGTGAAGAAGGGAAAGATTGGCGAGCCGACGCATGTGTACGCGTACTGGCACCGCAACAATAACTGGCGGCGGCCGGTGCCGAGTCCTGACCCGGGCGGGCGGCTCGAACACCTGATCAACTGGAGGCTCTATCGCGAGACATCCGGCGGGCTGGTGACGGAGCTGGGCTCGCACCACATCGACATTGCGAACTGGGTCTTCGATGCGATTCCGGAGCGCGCGACCGGCATGACGAGCATTGTGCGGTACCACGATGGGCGCACGGTGGGTGACAACGTGCAGGCAGTCTTCAGCTATCCGGGCGGGCGGCGGCTGATGTTCAGCTCGATTACGGACAACGCGAAGATGGGCAACGATCTGTGGATCTACGGCACGGAAGGAAGTGTGGCGATCACGATCGAAGACGCGACCTTTTATTACGAGCCGAAGACGCATCCCAAGCCGGTGGTGAGTGGATCGGAAGTGGTGACGCATGGCATCACGACTGGCGCTTCCTATAGCACGAAGGGCGAGATGCCGTATCGCGGGCCGGGTGAACGGCTGGCGGTGACCGCGATCGAAGACCCGACGCTGACGGCGTGCCGCGCGTTTATTGAGTGTGTGCGCGCGAAGCGGCAGCCGCTGGCGAATGCGCGGGCGGGCTACGGATCGGCGATTGCAGCGTCGATTGCGAACCGCGCGGTCTATGAGGCGGAAGGGATTGCCATCCCGGCTCTGCCGGTCTGATCCGCGATTATGGTTGCACGCCGGTCTGGAAGTTGAGTGCGGCGAGCGTGAGCCGGTACTGGTATTGCGCGTTGGTGTTGGTGATCTCGGCTTCGGTCTGCTGGAGCTGTGCCTGGCTGAGCTCGACGATCGAAGAGAGGCCAAGCTTGTAGCGGGTTTGCGCGAGGCCGAGACTTTCGTTCGCCTGGTTGAGCAACTGCGCGGTGACGCCGAGGCGCGTGAATGCGTTGTTGGCATCGAGCCACGCGGTCTGCACATCGCGCACGATGACATCCTTGAGCTGGCGCGTCTGCTGTGCGGTGGCTTGTGCGCGCAACTGCGCTTCCTTGGCCTGAGCCGAGTAGAGAAAGCCGTTGAAGATGGGGATGTTGAGGTTTGCGCCGATGGCGCCGTCCCAACTGGAGACGTAGTACTGATCGGCGCGTATCGGGGTTCCGCCCACGGTGCCGAGCGCGGAGAGGCTGGGGAACATCTGGTCGCGTTGCGCGTGGCTGAATTTCTCCTCGGACTGGCGCGTGAGATCGAGCGACCGCAGGTCGGGGCGCTGCTTTACGGCGAGATCGAGCAGGCTCTGCTCATCGGGCGGCGGAGGCGGATTGTTCTTCGTGTTGTCGACCAGCGAGTAGTGGACCGGATGATCCAGGCCGAGCACCTCATCGAGCGCGGCCATGGTGGCATCGGCGTTGTTCTGCGCGTCGAGTTGAAGTAACTGTGCCTGCGACAGATTCACGTTGGCGAAGGTCAGGTCGAGGGTGGAGCGCAGTTTGTTCTGGGTCAACTGGTTGACCTGGCTCTGCGTGGCCTGGCGCAGGTTGACCGTCTGCTTGGCGACCTGCAGGAGGGCCTGCGCCTCGAGCGCGTTGTAGAAGGCCTGGTCGGCGACGAGGACGATGTCTTCCCGGGTGGCCAGCTCGTTGGCCTGCTGCGCGCGCTCCTGCAGCTTTGTGGAGGCGACGAGGTTGGTGGTGCGGCCGAAGTCGGTGATGAGCTGCGAAAATGTGATACCGCCGCCGGCACGTGTGAAGAGCCGCGACGCCGAGAGCGAGCCGGAGGAGACGCGGCTGGCTTCATTGGCGTCCTGCGCGGTAACGCTGGCTTGGAGCTGGGGCAGCTCACCGGAACGGGCCTGCCGTACGACCTGGTGTTGCGCGAGCGCCAACAGATGGCTGACGCTGACGCGAGGGTTGTTGGTGAGGGCCATACGCTCGGCGTCTTCGCGCGTGAGGCGAGGCCCTGGCGCTGATGGCGGCGGTGCAGGTGGCGGCGCTGGGGTCTGTGCGGTTGGGGACGCAGGAGCGGGGTTGGACGATGACGGCATCGGTGCGGGCGCCGCGGGCGATGTGGATTGGGCGAAGCCGCGCGGCGCCAGGGGCGCGGTCGCCAGGGATACGGTCAAGCTCGCGGTGAAGAGGAGACGATACACAGTGCGCATGCGTTATACCTCCTCCGCGACAGGGGCTGGGGCGTGGCCCTTTCGCCGCCCGTGGATGAGCAGATAGACCGCAGGGACGAGAAACATGGTGACGACGACGGAGACGGCGAGTCCGCCGATGAGCGCGCGGGCGAGCGGCGCGTACTGCTCGCTGCCGGCTTCGAGACCGAGTGCCAAAGGAATCATGCCGAGCAGCGTCGCAAAGGATGTCATCAGGATAGGGCGCATGCGGATCTTGCACGACTGCACCACCGCGTCGATGAGGCTCTTGCCCTGGGCGTGGAGGATGCCGGCGAACTCGACGATGAGGATGGAGTTTGAGACGACAATGCCGGTCATCATGATGACGCCCATCAGCGACATGATGTTGAGCGTGGAGCCGGTTACGAGCAGGATGAGCACGGTGCCGGCGAGACCGGGTGGAATGGCCATAAGGATGATGAAGGGATCGAGGAAGGAAGCGAACTGCGCCATGAGCACGAGGTAGATGAGCGCGATGGCGAGGATGAGTCCAATGCCGAAGCGGGCGAAGGAGTCGGTCATGCTCACAACCGCGCCGCGAACGGTGATGATCATGCCGCGCGGCTTCTGTACGCCGCTCAGAATGTGGCGGACCTGGCTGTTGATGGTGTTCAATGCGGCAGAACGCGGCTGCACGTAGATGTCGATGACGCGACGCAGCGCGTAGTGGTCCACTTCCGTTGGCGTATCGATTGGCCTGGTGAAAACGACCGAGCGCAGCGGAGTGTAACTGGTCTGCCCTTTGCCGCGCAGCGGGATGTTCTCAAACTCCTCCATGTTCATGTGCTCGATCTGATGCGTGGAGTACTGCACCGTGAGCATGTAGTTGTTGCCGGTGTTGGGATCGATCCAGTAGCTGGGCGCGATGACGCCGTTGGAGGTGAGCGCGGTGATGACGTTGTCGACCACATCCTTCGGTGAGAGGCCGACCAGCGATGCGCGCTCGCGGTCGATGTTGAGCTCGAGGCCGGGATACTTGAGGTCCTGCGGAATGTAGACATCGGCGACGCTCGCGAGGCCGCGCAACTGCTGCGCGATCTGCTGCGCCTTGGCGAAGGCCGCGGGCTGATTGTTGGAGCTGATCTGGATGTCGAGCGGCGCGGGCAGGCCCTGGTTGATGACCGAGTCGACGAGCCCGCCGGCCTGGAAGTAGGTCTGAATCTCGGGCATATCCGATGCGAGCCGGCGGCGCACACGGTCGATGTACTGATAGCTGCCGGCGGAGTGGTCTTCCTGAAGGCTGACCTGGACGAAGGCGGTGTCCATCGACGAGTTGGTGGTGTAGATGGCGGAGAGATCGGGCGTGATGCCGATGTTGGAGACGATCATGCCGAGGTCATGCGGCGAGACCACTTTGCGCACCTCGTCTTCGACGCGCGCGATGTAGGCGTCGCTGTCTTCGATGCGCGTGCCGCTGGGCATCTTGACATTGATCACGAACTGCCCGGGGTCGGTTCGCGGAAAGTAGGCGCGCCCGAGGACGGGAGTGAGCAGAACCAGGATGAGCGCAGTGCCGCCAAGCAAAACCACGGTGGTGAAGCCGGGCCGTTTCAGCGTGCGGTAGGCAAGCACCTCGTAGCGATCGAGCATGCGCTGGAAGTAGATGTTGAACTGATCTACGGTGCGCCGGAAGATGCTGTGCTTGTGCTCGCCCTTCTCACTCTCTCCATGTTCCTCTTGCAGGTTGATGAATTTTGCGCAGAAGAGCGGCACCAGGGTCATGGAGAAGAAGTAAGAGGCGAAGATGCAGATGACGACGCCGAGCGCGAGATCGGTGAAGAGATAGCGGCTGACGCCGTTGAGCAGGAAGACAGGAAAGAAGACGATGGAGGTGGCGACGGTGGCGGCGAGCACGGCGAGCGAGACCTCCGAGCCGCCTTCGTCTGCTGCCTTGTCCGGCGGCGCACCTTCTTCCATGAAGCGGATGATGTTTTCGAGCACGACGACGGAGTTGTCGATGAGCCGCGAGAGCACCAGCGCGATGCCGCCGAGCAGCATAGTGTTGATGGTGCCGCCGAAGGCGTTCATCACCAGCAGGCAGAGCAGGATCGCCATGGGGATGGAGAGCAGCGATGCGCCGGCGGCGCGCGGCGAGCCGAGGAAGAGCAGGATCATGAGCCCGGTGAGCACCAGACCGATGAGCGCTTCCTTCAGCAGGTTGCGGATCGCGCCTTTGACGAAGACCGACTGGTCGAAGACGACCGCGGTTTTGAGGCTGGGCGGAATGTCGACGAGCCGCTTGATGGCGGCGCGCATGCCGTTGACGATGGTGATGGTGTTGCTCTTGCCGGGCTGCTTGAGGATCGGGACATAGACGGAGTGCTGGCCGTCGATGCGGACGATGTTGGTCTGGATGGCGCCGGAGTCCTCGGCGTGGCCGACATCGGCGACCAGCACGGACGCGTTGCCAGCGGACTTGATGGGCATGGAGTTGATCTGCTGTGCGCTGGGTATCTGGCTGTTGGCGTATAGGTTGTAGTCTTTAGTGCCGATGCGCACGTCGCCCGCGGGTAGGATGAGGTTGGACTGATTCACGCTGTTGACCACGTCCATGAGGCTCATGTTGTGGGCTTCGAGCTTGAGGGGATCGACGTAGATCTGAATCTGGCGATAGCGGCCGCCGTACGGCTGAGGCACAGAGGCGCCGGGCACATTGGCGATCTGATTGCGAACCTGGAATTGTGCGAGGTCCTTCAGGTCGGTCTGATTGAGGCCTTCCCCTTTGAGCGTGACCAGGCATACGGGCTGGCTCGACGCGGTCATGCCGAGCACGACCGGGGGCAGGGTGCCGGCGGGCAAGCGGCGCAGGTCGGCCATGGCGAGGTTGGAGATGTTGCTGAGCGCGGCGTTGGCATCGGTGCCGGGGAGGAAGTAGATCTTGATGAGCGAGACGCCGGAGAGTGAGCGCGACTCGATGTGATCGATGTTGGCACCGAGGGTGAAGAAGCGCTCGAAGGTGTCGGTGATGTCGCCTTCGATCTGCTGCGGCGGCATGCCGGCATAGAACGTGGCGACAACGACGACCGGAATGTCAATGGAAGGGAAGAGATCGACGGGCATGGAGACGACGTTGACCACGCCGACGAGCAGCACCATGAGCGCGATCATGATGATGAAAAAGGGATAACGGAGGGCAAACTTGGGCATGGTTAGTTGCCTCCCTCGTTTGCGGCGTCGGTCATGCCGCCTTCCTGGTGCATGACATCGTTGGCTGGCTGGGGCTCGACGCGTGGCGTGATCGCCTCACCATCCTTGTAGCGGGCGGCATTGCCGAGCACGACGCGGTCATTTTGCTGAAGACCGCTGCGCACCT
>DASYBK010000025.1:0-16408 GCA_036500805.1 Acidobacteriaceae bacterium
ATGGCGCCCGAAATCCTCAACGGCGAGCCCGCCGACCGCCGCTCCGACATCTTTGCCCTTGGCGTCGTTTTCTACGAGATGCTCAGCGGCCATCACCCCTTCGCCGCCCCCACCCCCACCGCGATGATCGGCCAGGTCCTCCACCAGCCGCCGCGCCCGCTCGACCCCAGCGTCCCCGCGCCCTACGCCACCATCGCCAACCGCGCCCTCGCCAAGTCCCCCGCCGACCGCTACCAGACCGCTCATGAGATCGTCTACGACCTCAACCACACAGATCAGGTCCGCCCCCAGCCCGCTGCTGCGAGTCCGGCTCTGGCCGAGCCAGCGCGCGGCAAATGGCGTATCAATAGCGGCTTGATGTGGGCTATCTTCGGAATCGCCTCCGCCATTATCATTCCGTGGTCCAACCATTTTCTGAACCAGCGCAGCGCGCCCCCCGCAACTACGGCTTCGGCCCCCGCCGCCGTCATCGCAGGCACCCTAGCCGTCCTGCCTCCCAAAGTCGCCGATGCAGCGGATACCAAACTCGCCACCTTCGGCCGAGGCCTCGCCGAATCGCTCGCCCAGCGCCTCTCCGACCTCAGCGTCAACCACGACGTCGCCGTCCTCTCCGCCCGCCAGCTTGAAGACAAGAAAGTGACCACGCTCGCTGACGCTGCCCGCGAGCTCGGCGCCACCTCCGCCCTCGCCCTCACCCTCACCCGCGACGGCGACCTCGTCCACGCCAGCTACACCATCAGCCAGCCGGACAAGTCCCCCAGTCCATCGAATGTCCAGCCAGCCGGGCACGCTGCGGCCGAACGCGTGCTAGCTTCCGGCACCGTCACCGCGCCCGTCAGCGACATGTTCTCCATCGAGAACCAGCTCGCCACCGCCACCGCCACCGCCCTCAACATCCCGCTCCGCACCGAAGAGCAGCGCGCTCTCGCCGCCCACGGCACTACCTTTCCCGAGGCCTACCAGTACTTCCTCCAGGGCCGCGGCTACCTCCTCGAAGCCTTCACCCCGGAGACCGTCAACAGCGCTCAGACCATGTTCAAGGAAGCGCTGCGCATCGACCCCAACTACGGCGCAGCAAAGGCAGGCCTGGGCGAATCATGGCTATACGCCTACGACAACACACACCAGCCCGTCGATATAGAGCAGGCGCGCAAAGCCTGCAGCGAAGCCGTGATGCTTGGCAACGCGGGTGCCGACGGCCACATCTGCCTCGGCCGGCTCGCCGAGCAGACCGGAAAAGCTACCGAGGCTGTTACCGAGTACCAGAAAGCTCTGCAGCTTGAGCCCGCCAACGACCGCGCCTCTATCGGGCTGGCTAAGTCTTACGAAAAGTTGAACCAGCCCGAGAAAGCCGAAGCCGTCTACAAGCAGGCCATCGCGCTGCGCCCCAACTACTGGCGCGGCTACGATCAGCTCGGCGGCTTCTACTTCAGGACGGCAAACTACGCCAAAGCCGAACAAATGTTCCGTACTGCAACGGAAAAGGATCCGCAAAGCTTCAGGTCATATAGCAACCTCGCCGCCGCTTTGGTATCTGAAGAAAAAGATGTGCAGGCCGTCGCGGCGCTGAAGAAATCGCTAGGCCTTCACCCGATCGCTGAAGCGTATGTCAATCTTGGCATTACTCTCTTCCGGCTTCGTCGTTTCGATGAAGCCGCTGAGCAGTTTCGTAAATCAATTCAGCTCGCACCTGATGTGTACGATAAGTGGTCGTCACTTGGGGATGCGGAGTATTATGGCGGCCATCGATCTCTGGCGATGAGCGATTACAAAAAGGCCATCGACCTAGCAACGGCGCAGCTCAAAACCTCACCGAACGATGCGAACATTCTGGGCGATCTGGCTGGCCTGTACTCCATGACCGGAAACGCACCCCAAGCTATCGATCTGATGAACCGGGCGCTGGCCATCAACCATACCGATAGTGGGCTGATGTTCGAGGCAGTGCTTCTCTACAACCAGTTGCAGCAAACGGGGCCCGCACTCGAGTGGCTGGCAAAGGCTTTGGCGGCAGGCTATTCACCCTCGGTAGTAGCCAAGGCTCCGGCGCTGGACAATCTGCACTCCAATCCGCGCTACCAGCAGCTCATGCAATCAACGCAACATCAACCTTAGTGAATTTGGGGGATAGCGATGGTAGACGAGATCAAAGTCGACGTTGAGAAAGGCGGCCCGGTAGTCCAGGGGCAGCCGTTCAAATGGCAGAACCACGGCGCGGGAAAAATCAAGGCATCCGGACTTGCCAATGTCTGTGATAAAGACTCGTATGACGTGGATCCAGGGTCGAATGGCAAACCCGGCGAAAAGGATGCGGCAGTGCAGATTAGCGCGACGCTGGGTCCCCATCCCTACAACACTGGCCCCGGCGGGACCAATCCGGTGCTGAACGTCAACAGTTCCATGCCAAAACCAAAGTAGAACCAGCCCGCGCCTACGGCCCAGTAGCGCGCCCATAACGACATGCCCATCCCGGCAAAGCCGGGATGGGCACAGCTTTTTGGGCTCAACCAGAATCAACGTGTAGCACCGGATTCGTATCCGGCGTCGGCCCGCTAAAGATGGAAGCAATCGCAGCAATCAAAGCGACAAGATCCACTGGCTGTCCTCCTTTCCAAAAGAAGTAAAAAAGGTGCCACTGAACGGTACGTATTCAGCCCCCCCCCCCGCGTCAACCTGTGCAAATCTCCATGAGACAAGTTTCTAACTCGGAGACGTTTTGTCATCCTGAGCGAAGCGAAGGATCTGCAGTTTGCATGCAGCGTCAGAAAACGGGTGCCCCATCCTACGCTCCGCGTAGAGCCTGCCCTGAGCTTGTCGAAGGGGTGGGCGAGTGAAGACGTGCAAAGCGCCTCCAGATGTCTTCCCAATTCCCAAACCGAAACCCAACCCAACACGACCCGCAAAAACCTGCCGTTTTACCCCGCCCAATTCGCTACACTGGAAATAGAGAGAAACAAAACGCCCGCGTTCATCGCGTGCCTTCTTATTTTCGGCGGTGTCACTGAACACCCCAAAGACTGTGTCATCCCGACCGGAGCCGCGCGGCGCAAAGCGCCGCCGCGAAACTGTGTCATCCCGACCGGAGCTGTGGCGCAAAGCGTCACTGCGAAGTGGAGGGATCTGCTGTTCGCTTAAGGCGCAAATAGTGCGCTAAGTCCTTCCGCAAGACATTTTTACGGGTAAACCCTTTGGGAGGACATATTTAGCCCTCGGAAGACGGCCTATCCCGCTGATGAGGAACAGCTTAACAAGGTGCCTCCCGCACCGGGAGGGGGTGGGGGGTGCGGTAACGTGACCCGCTGCGAGTCCGGCGTCCAGATCGGTAGTTAGGAAGTACGTGCGGCAGGAATCTTGATCGTGACCGCGGCCGTCAGCACCACCAGCACACACCAGAAAGCATCCGCGCCCGCCAGGTGCAGCACCTGCATCCAGACCGGCGCGCGCAGCAGCACATCCAGCCCGCCCAGCAGAAACTGAAACCCAAGCAATCCCGCCAGCCAAAGCCCCAGCTTGCGATGTTCATCGTCCCGCGGCGCAAATACGGCGCGCCACAGCAGCCACAGGATGAACGCCCCGGCCACCACCGCGCTCGCCGGATGCAGAATCCGCAGCCGCACCAGCCACTCCGCCGAAGAAGAAAAATCCGCCGCCAGCGCACTCCGCAGCGAAGTAGAAGGGAAGAGCGTATCCCCCAGCGCCGCCAGCGATCCCGTGATCCCAATCACCATCGCGGCCAGCAACCCCACAATCGCCGGCATCTTGTGCTCAAACCGCACCGCACCGCGCAGCATCGCCGATCGTCGTCCCAGAAAATGTGCCGTCAGCGCCAGCGAGCCCAGCAGCACGAGCGTGTTCGAAAGGTGCAGCGCCAGCATCGGCGGCCGCAGCGGCGACGTGCTCGTCGCCGTCAGCCCCAGCTTCACCAGCAGCGCGCCCAGCAGCGCCTCGTTCAACGTCAACAGCAGCCCGGCAACCACAAACGCGCGGGCGAGATGCCGCTCGATCGTCCCGCGAAAGACCCAGACCATCAGCACCACAATCAGCACCAGAGTCCCGCCGCTCATCATGCGGTGCGTAAACTCGATCACCGTCGCCACTCGCGGATTCAGCGGCACCACCTGCCCATTGCACAGCGGCCAGTGATCGCCGCACCCCGCGCCCGACCCGGTCGCGCGCACCACCGCGCCCCACACGATCACCAGCACGTTGTAGACAACGACCAGCCACGCAAACCGCCGTAGCCAAATCCCGCCCATCGCCCGCTCACCGCTGCCGCTCGCTATCTCCGTCCGCACCGCACCCGTAGCCACAAGCACTCCCACCTCGATTCTAAGCCGTACGACACAGCAGCCGTTGCATCACCGAACGGGTGCCCACATCTCACTTTTGAGACGTATGAGTCAGGCCGCCCACCAACCCCGATATGAGTCGCGAGAGAGCGAATTCAGCATCCCGCGCCGCAGGGCGCATCCGCTGGAAGGTCAAATGTCCTTCCCATAGAATTCCGAGTGGAGTATGCTATGCTTCCCATAGAACTCCGAGGGGAGGCACAAGCTCACATGTCCCGCAACCAGCCACTCTCGAGCGACATGCTCAAGGGCACGCTCGACATGATGATCCTCCGCACCCTCTCCACCGGCGACGCGCACGGCCACACCATCGCCAAGGTCATCGAGCGCACCTCCGAAGACGTCCTCGAGGTCGAGCAGGGCTCCCTCTATCCCGCCCTCCATCGCCTCGAAGACCGTGGCTGGCTCTCCAGCTACTGGGGCGCGAGCGAAAACAACCGCAAGGCCCGGTACTACCGCCTCACCGCAGCCGGCCGCCGGCGCCTCACCCTCGAATCCACCCGCTGGCGCCAGATTGCCCGTGCCATCGCCCTCGTCATGGGGGAACACGCGGCTGAGAACGTAACTAAGGAAGGTGCTAAATGAGCTGGCTCCGTATCTTCCGTCGCCGCCATCAGGACGCCGACCTCGCCCGTGAGATCGCTGCGCACATGGAAGCCGAACGCGCCGAATACCTCGCCCGCGGCCTCAGCGCCGAAGAAGCCGACCGCCGCGCCCGCATCAAATTCGGCTCACCATGCCGCGTGCACGAAGACCTTTGGCAGCAGAACTCGTTCGCCTTCCTCGAAGGCATCCTCCGCGATCTCCAATACGCCCTCCGCACCCTCGCCCACGCCCCCGGTTTCACCCTCACCGCCATCGTCGTCATGGCGCTCGGCATCGGCGCTACCACTGCGCTCTTCACCGTCGTGCGCTCTGTGCTGCTCAATCCGCTGCCGTATCCGCACTCCTCGCGTCTCGTGCAGCTCTACGAAGACGACAGCAATCCGGGCCAGGCCTTTTTCCACTATCTGCCCATCGCCGCGGGCAGCTTCGCGGAGTGGCAGCATGCCGCGCGCGACACTGCGCAGATGGCTCTCGTCGCCCCCTGGAAGGGCTACAACGTCTCGGCCACCGGCGGCCAGTTGCCGGAGTCCGTCGACGCGGGGTGGGTATCCTGGAATCTCTTCCGCGTCCTCGGCGTCGCGCCCGCGCTCGGCCGCGATTTTCTCGCCTCCGACGATCAGCCCAACGCGCAAGCCACCGTCATCCTTGCCAACTCGTTCTGGAAGCGCCGCTTCGCCGCCGACCCCGCCATCATCGGCAAAACCGTCTGGCTCGATGCCAGGCCCTTCACCATCATCGGCGTCATGCCGCCGTCTTTCACGTATCCAACTCCCAAGACGCAGCTCTGGACCGCGGCCGGCCATGAGGCGCCACCCTGGCTCATGCAGACCTTTGAGGACCACGAGTTCTACGCCGTCGCCCGCATGCTTCCCGGCGCCACGCTCGCCGGCCTCGTCAGCCAGCTCGACACAGTGCAGAAGCAGGTCAAGCGCAGCCACCCAAGCCCATCGGTGCACGATATGGCAGTCGGCCGCTCGCTGCTGGACGCCACCGTCGAAGACTTCAAAACGCCGCTCTACGCGCTGCTCGCCGCCACCATCTGCGTCCTTCTCATCGCCTGCCTCAACGTCGCCAACCTGCTGGTCGCCCGCTCCGCCGCTCGACAAAAGGATCTCGCCATCCGCGCCGCACTCGGCGGCAGCCGCTGGCGTCTCATCCGCGAGCACCTCACCGAATCCCTCGTTCTCTCCGCCGCCGGCGGAGGTCTCGGCCTGCTGTTCGCCTGGGCCGCGCTTGCCTGGCTCTTGCACTCGCATGTCCACATCGCCCGTGTGAAAGAGGTTCATCTCGATCTTTGGGCGCTCGGCTTCGTGGTTGCCGTCTCCACCATCACTGGCCTTTCCGCCGGTCTCATCCCTGCTCTCAATCTGCGCATCGGCCAGCTTCTCGAAAGGTTGCAGAGCTCCTCACGCACGAACAGCGGAGGCAGAAGCCGCGCACGTCTGCGCAAGACACTTCTCACTGCAGAGGTTGGCTTGACCGTCGTTCTCCTGATCGGTGCCGGCCTCCTGCTCAAGAGCTATCAGCGGCTTCGCACTACCCAGCTCGGCTGCGATGTCGACAACGTCCTCACCATGAGCTTCGATTTGCCCGACGTCGGTTATAAGCAGCCCACGCGCAAGCTGGCCTTCTTCGATCAGCTTCTCACCCGGGTGCGCGCGCTTCCTGGTGTCGGAGCTGCGGGACTCGCTACCTCCGTGCCGGGGCAGGGCTGGGGCGGCGACAACAACATCACCATCGTCGAGCATCCGCCACTTCCCAAAGGCGCCGGCATCGACCTGTTGCGGCGCGCCGTCGATCCCGGCTACTTTGCCGCTCTCCAGATACCGCTCCTGCGCGGTCGCTACTTCCGCGAAGATGAGCGCCTCGATCGCGCCCATGTCGCCATCATCGACGAGCTCGCCGCGAAACAATACTTCCCCGGTGAAGATCCCATCGGGCGGCATATAAAGTTGCCCCCATCGGGCTGGGTAACCTCGGATAACTCCGTCTACGAGATCGTTGGCGTCGTCGGCAACACGCGCTGGATGGTCTCGCAGCCGGACCGGCCCACCTGGTATCCGGCACTCTTCGGTGGAGACTTCGGATGGGCCACGCTCGTCATTCGTGGCGGCAGCGACGTCGATGTCGAATCGCTCGCCATGCCCATCCAGAAAATCATCGGCCAGCTCGACCCCGACCTGCCCTTAGACGGCGTTCTCACCATGCGCCAGATCGTCGGCGTCGCCACCCAGCCGGATCAGTTCAACTCCATCCTCATCCTCGCCTTCGCCATCATCGCGCTCGTGCTCGCTGCTGTCGGCCTGTACGGCGTACTCTCCTATCTCGTCACCCAGCGCACCGGTGAGCTCGGCATCCGCATCGCGCTGGGTGCGCAACGTGCGGAAGTCATGCGTCTCACCCTCACCGATGGACTAGCGCCCGTCGTCATCGGACTCATCCTCGGTCTCGCCGGCGGAGCCGCCACTGTCCAGCTCCTGCGCACCATGCTCTACGGCATGAACCCCTTCGACTGGAGCGTCTTCACCACTGTCGTCGCCGTTCTCGCCATCACTGCGGCACTAGCCTGCATCCTTCCCGCCTGGCGCGCCAGCCGCCTCGACCCCGCACAAGCCCTGCGCGCCGAATAAACGCAGGAATGCACGCGAGCCGGCGGACGCCCCTTTCTCCGCTCATGAAAGCCACCGGAACGAAGCATTCTGTTCTCTTCGCGACTGGCGTCGTCACCGCCCGTTTCGGCACAACCGATCCATTTCGCCTCAAAAACCTGCCATTTAACCCCACCCAAATTGCTACCCTTAAATCAGGAGCCAAAGAACCATTCGCTGACCCGCTCCTTCGCCGGCTTTGCCCAATAACCCACTCCCAACCCCTAGTTTTTAGGCAGGATAGGGAGTTTTTGGGCAGCACCAGAGAGAAGGAGTTCATGATTAGTAGCTTCCCGGAAGAGAAGAAATCGCAGACCGCAACGCTGAAAGTTTTCCGTGAACAGCCTTCACGTGAAGAGATGAGTACCGACCAATCTCTCCGCTCGTCAATAGACCTCTTTGGATTAAGGCCGATTCGAGGGAATCCAGCGCCACTGCTAGATTGTCTAGGCCGTTAACTATGTCGTGCAGGACTTGCTTTTCCGCCTGAGTCATCAATTTCTCCTGAAATGGTTTTAATTGTGGAACTCGGCTTTAGTCCAAAACACCGGATCAATCCCAAGTTCGTACATTTCGTGAATCAGCACCACGAGGTTGTGGCAAAGAATCTTGCACAGAACTTCGTTAGTCATCGCAACATCGGTTTTGCTGCGAATTGAATCTCCGAACTTGCGCTTCATCATTGAGAACGTGGATTCGACGTTGGAACGCTTGTGGTAGTGCTGTAGGAACTCTTGCTTGCGGAAATTGAAGTAATGGTACATCTCGGCCCACTTGCCGCCGCCTTGTCCCCGATGGTTGTCAGGGAAAGAAATGAACGGCACAGCGCCGAGACGGGCAACTGAATCGTAATTCGCTTTGCTCGCGTAACCCTTGTCTGCCGAGACTTCGCGCATCGGGAAGTTCGCAGCGGTCGCACTGGCTAGGGCCGGAAGCATCTTGGTATCCGCCGCGTTCGGCCCGTGAATCTCAACTGCAGTGATTATGTTGGTTTTGACTCCGCACATGACGTGAGTTTTTACCCAATCATGCTGCTGGCGAACTTCGCCGTACTTGTGGTCATACCAGCGGGTGAATCGAGAAGTAGTAAAGCCCGAAGAATCAGCAGCGAAATTGGTTTCGACGCTGCGCAGCGGCAAGTTGCTCTCAGTGATTAGGTTTTTCAGAATCGGCGTCAGTTCTGGGTTCTCAAGGTAGTTGAAGATGCTGTTGTAGTGCGGCGTTCTGGAAACGAAGCCTTTGCTGTGCGCGTCGCGAAGATCGGTCATGAAGCGGCGACCCGAAACGGTTGAATAAACCTTGAACGTTGCGCTGAAAACCATGTCGCAAAGCGGCAATCTAGGGCGTCCGTTCTTCTCGACTTTCGGCCCTACCGGGATACCGTTGCACAGGTCGGATAACAGCACCAGGAATTTGTCTTTCTCGTTGGTCTGGGCTTGGTTGTAAGTGGCCCAATCTTGAGGGTAGGTCTTCTGGGTAGTGCTGGAGACTGTGAGGCTTTCGGTCACGGTGATGGTTCCATCGGGGCCTTTCTCACGGCGCAGGACAAACGTAGCGGCGAAGATGTGCTTGCATCTCACGCCGCGCGTTGAAAAGTCGAGACATTCACACGTAGCAAACTTCTTAGCGATCTGGACGCGGTACAAGCCCTTTCCCGCTTGCGAAGGAACCCACCACCAACCGTCACGTTTCCGAATGGTGCGGGTAGCTGCAATCTCCATGCCCCGAAGTTCTCTGAGTTCCATGGCCACTAGCCTCCATCAACTAGTGGTATATTACCAATAGGTATATACTATGTCAAGGATAATCACATAGATATCTTATTTGACGGGTATTACTATTGGGTATAGTCTTGGAGAATGGGAAAGATCACGTTGCAAGGATACGAATGCGAGAGATGCGGGCACCGGTGGGTGCCGCGTCAGGACTCCAAAGAGGAACCGAAGGTATGCCCGAAATGCAAAAGCCCGTACTGGAACACGCCGCGCCAAAAGCCAACCAAAACCAGGGGCTAGATGGTCATTTGGCAGATGAGGCCGCTGCTTCGATGCAAAAAACGGTCGAATCTTGCGCCGATGTTTCGCCGAGAGTCAAGGAACTTCAGATTCTTCTACCTGTCCTGACCATAATGAACCAAGTAACTTTGCAAGCTCTTCGTAGTCTTGGCTTCGAAGAAGGCCCACTGCGTTCGAGCGCGTACGAATCAACTTCTGGGCGTATTCTGAACCACCCAGCAGTTGCAGGCGAGTAGCGACCAGCCGCTTAAGATTTGGCGCGATTTCCCTAATCACTTCTTCGTGCGCCCTCACGATCAGTTGCAGATTGGTAGAGTGCAATAGAAACTCGGACAGCAAGTGTTCGGCGGCCCCGCGCAATTCTTCTTCTGTCATGCCTCTACGATACCCCGCAGAAAATCGCAGGAAACAGGTCGAATCCGCATCTAACAAGATGCACCCTTCTCCAATTTAGTTTTTGGGCAGACTCCCTAGTATTTGGGCAGGAGCCGGTTGTTAGGCAAAGCCCTCCTTCGCCACCATAAGTCCTTTACTTCTGCATATTTACCCATAACGAATCTGAAATGAATAACTTCCGCACCGGAGCAGGGTAAAGCACCGAAAATTGTGCAGATCCATGCGGCTAAACTGTTTAGAAAGAGATATTTACCGGCAAGCTCAATGAATAGACATATTTAAGCTACGGAAGAGCCTCTAAACCGCAGATACAAAGCGGCTTACAGGACAGCCTCCGGCGACGGGAGGGGGTGGGGGTGGTAGTCACGTTACCCGCCCGCCAGTACCCGCGCCCGCTCCGTTGCCCGCATCACCGCTTTGATCAACGTCACCCGCAGGCCGCCCTCTTCGAGTTCGAGCAGCCCATCGGCCGTGCAGCCCGCAGGGGTCGTCACCGCGTCCTTCAAGAGCGCCGGATGCTCGCCGGTTTCGAGCACCATGCGCGCCGCGCCGTAGGTCGTCTGCGCCGCCAGCAGCGTGGACACGTCGCGCGGCAGCCCGACCTTCACCCCGGCGTCCGCCAGCGCCTCGAGGATGATGTACACAAACGCCGGCCCCGAGCCCGAAAGCCCGGTCACCGCGTCCAGGTGCTTCTCATCCACCTGCACCGTACGGCCCACGCTCGCAAACAGTGAAGCGGCCAGTTGCAGATGCTGTACCGTCGCATAGCGTCCGCCGGCCAGCGCGGTCATGCCCGCGCCTAGCATCGCCGGCGTATTCGGCATCGCCCGCACCACCGGCATACCCAGCAGCTCCGTCGCATCCTCGATCGCCTTCGTTTTCACGGAAGCCGCAAAGGAGATGATCAGCTTCTCCGGCGTCAGCACCGACTTGATCTGCCGGATGACGTCGATCACGGTGAACGGCTTCACGCCGATGAAGATCAGGTCCGCATCGCGCGCCGCCGCTGCGTTGTTTGTCGTTACCGGCACCTTCAGCCGCTCTGCCAGCGAAGCAGCGCGGTTGTCATGCTGCACCGTCGCCGCGATCTGCTCCGGCAGAAAACGTCCGCTGCGGATCAGACCCTCGATCAGGATCGAGCCCATCTTGCCCGCGCCCAGTATGGCGACGCGCTTGTCGATGCGATTCGTATCGTCTGCTGAGTCGATACGACTGTTGATCGTAGTTGCCGGTGAAGAGGACTGCGTTCGGTCCGTCATCTATCTACTGTGCCTTGCCCGACTGCTGCGACGCAATCCACGCATCCACCCGCTGCTCCACAACATCCAGCGGCAGCGCGCCCGAGTCGAGGATCGTGTCGTGGAATCCGCGGATATCGAACTTCGGTCCCAGAGCCTGCTGGGCCTGCGCCCGCAGCTCCAGGAACTTGAGCTGGCCGATCTTGTAGCCCAGCGCCTGAGCCGGCCACGCGATGTAGCGGTCCACCTCCGCCTGCACATCCGTCTCGGCAATGGAGGAGTGTGCGTGGAAGTAATCCACCATCTGCTGGCGGCTCCAGTGCTCCGAGTGCACGCCCGTGTCCACCACCAGCCGGATCGCGCGCCACTCATCACCCTCCAGGCGCCCATAGTCGCTGTACGGATCGGTATAGAAGCCCACATCCTTACCCAGGCGTTCGGCATAGAGTCCCCAGCCCTCGGTATACGCGGTGTAGTAGTTGTGCTTCCGGAACTCCGGAATGCCGGTCAGCTCCTGCGCGATGGAGATCTGCAGGTGATGCCCCGGCAGCCCCTCGTGGTAGGCCACTGTCTCCGCCATCGTCGACGGGCGATGCGCGTAGTCATAGGTGTTCACGAAGAAGATGCCCGGCCGCTTGCCGTCGGGCGTGCCGTGCTGGTAGTAAGCCGGCGGCTGATCCTTGGCCATATATGCCGGCACCGCCTGCACCTCTAGCGGCGCCTTGGGCAGCCGTCCGAAGAGCTGCGGCAGCTTCGGCTTCATGCCGTCCAGGTAGCCGCGGTATACCGCGATCAGTGCCTCGGGCGAGGTCGCATGAAGCTTAGGATTGTTCGGGATCGAAGCGCGCAGGGACTTCAGATCCGCGAAGCCCAGCTTCTTCGCGATCGCCGTCATTTCGGTCTCGTCCTCGGCTACCAGCTGCTCGCCGATCTTGTGGATCGCGTCCGGCGTCAAGTCGGTAGTGGTGCTGCGCCGTACAAGGAATTTGTAGTACGCATCGCCATCCGGCAGCGACCAGATGCCCGGCTCGGTGCGTCCGTGCGGAATATACTGCGCCGACAGAAAACGTCCGAATCTGGCATACGCGGGCAGCACCTGTGTCGCGATCGCCTTCAACACCTGCTGACGGATCTCCGGCTGCTGTGCCGGCGATATCGAGGCAGGGAACTTCTTCAGCGGCAGCGCGAAGGGCGAGTCTTCCGGCTTCTGCTGAGTCAGTGTGTTGACCTGCACCAGCACCTTCTCCAGCAGATACTTCGGCGGCTCCTGGCCGTCGTCCATGCCGGTCATCATGTCGTCGGTGATCTGCGCGAACGCCGTCGGAACCTTGCCCAGCCGCGTCACATAGTGGTCGTAGTCGTCTGCCGTATCAAAGCTCAACTGCGGCACGAGTTGCGGTAGTTCCAAATGGAGGCCGTGAAACTGGTTCACTGGCATCTCCCACGGCTTGAAGCGTGCCTCTTCCTGCTCGTCGACCAGCTTGCGCACCAGCAGGTCCTTGCTCAGCTGCTCCTGCTGGGGAAGCCCCGCGTCGTCAATTGCGCCCAGCCGGTCCAGAAAGGCACGATCACGCTCCAGATGCGCGTTGTAGCCGGCGACGGAGTAGTCGCTCAACTGATCGTCGTAGCGCTTGTCACCCAGCGTGGAGGCAAACTCGGGCGAGTCCTTGAGCCGCTGCTCCCAGTAGTCGGAGAAGACCGTGTCCAGCTCCTTCTCGCGCTGGGCCGGCGTAGAGGACGTTGTGGAAGCGGAGGGCTGTTGCGGCAGCGTCTGCGGCAGGGCGGCAACGGCTGCGAACAGGCAGGCGATTAGAAGCATGAGACAGGTCCTCGGTTGGTATCCGTCAACGATACCTTGCGAGGACCGATGTGCGGAATTCTGCGCTGGTGAGAGCGACTAACTGTGCGTTTTGGTGTGTGGATTCCGGACGCGCGCGGACTGCACGTCGGAGTCGATGACACCGTCACGGATGTGTACGATGCGGTGCGCGAACTCGGCAATGTCCGGCTCGTGCGTCACCAGCACGATCGTATTGCCGTTCTGGTGCAGCTCATCGAAGAGCGCCATGATCTCATCTCCGGTCTTTGAATCCAGGTTGCCGGTCGGCTCGTCGGCCAGGATGATGGACGGTCGATTGATGAGCGCACGTGCGATGGCGACGCGCTGGCGTTGGCCACCGGAGAGCTCGTTCGGCTTGTGGTTCATGCGGTCTTCGAGATTCACGGCGCGCAGAGCGGCCTTGGCGCGCTCGATGCGCTCCGCCGACGGTGTGCCGTTGTAGATCAGCGGCAGCTCCACATTGTGCAGCGCAGTCGCGCGTGCCAGCAGATTGAAGGTTTGGAAGACGAAGCCGATCTCGCGGTTGCGGATGCGCGCCAGCTCATCGTCGTTCAGGTCGCTGACGCGATGTCCGTTCAGGGTATAAGTTCCCTGGCTCGGCGAATCGAGGCAGCCGATCAGGTTCATCAGAGTCGACTTGCCCGAGCCCGACGGACCCATGATAGCGACGTATTCGTTGTGCTGGATGCGCAGGCTTACGCCGCGCAACGCATGCACCTGCTGCTCGGAACCCATGTCATAGGTCTTCCACAGGTCCTCGACAACAATCACATCGCCCCGGAGCGGTAGTGTCGTGGTCGTCGTCGCCGTGGCTGTCACCGTTTCCGCCGCCATCTGAGGCTCCTTCTTGGTTGCGCCTGCATGCTTACGAGCCTGCGTTACGTAGTGGGTGCGCCGGCGGCAGCCGCAGCATCCATCGGCTTCACCAGCGCGCCGCTCTTCAACTCGCGCAGTGTCTTGTACGAGCCGGTCACGATCTCGTCGCCCGGCTTCAGTCCGTTGGTCACTTCGATGTCGGTCGTGCCGGTAATGCCCGTGTTCACCGGGACGAAGCGCGCCTTCAGCTTCCTGCCCTGATGCTGCAGGACGAAGACACCCTGCACCTGCTGCTCTTTATTGATTTCCGCAGCGTCGACCTTCTTGCCTTTGCCCTCGTCGACTGTCTCGCTCGGCCGGCGCATGGTGAGGGCCTGAATGGGAATCGACAGCACGCCCTTCTTCTCCGCTGTCAGGATCTTCGCCGTGGAGGAGAGTCCCGGCCGCAGATCGTCCGTCGGGTTGTCCAAAGTCACCACAACCTTGAAGTCCTTCGCCTCTTCGGTGCCGGTGGTGCTCTGGCTGGTGGCGATGCCGGTCGAGCGCAGGATCGCCTGGTCGCCCACTGTCGTCACGTGTCCCTTAAACACCTTGCCGGGCAGCGCGTCGACGGTGATATCCGCGGTCTGGCCGTCTTTCACGTTCACAATGTCGGTCTCATCCACCTTCACTTCCGCCGTCACAACGGACATATCGGCAATTGTCATCAGCGTGCTGCCTTCCGCGTTCTGGATGCCAATGACCACGGTCTCACCCTCGCGAACAGGAAGGTTGGTCACGATGCCATCGAACGGCGCCACGGCGACCGTCCGGCTCAGCACATCCTTGAAGCGGCGCAGGGTCGCCGTGGCCTGATCGATGCGTCCGGCCGCGGAAGCGGTATTTGCCCGGGCCTGCACCACCGCGGCCTGGTTCTGGGCAACCGCGGCAACTGCCACGTCGTAAGCGGCCTTCCGCGTGTCGTAGTCCGATTTTGGAATCAGGTTGTTCGTGTAAAGCTCCTGCCCGCGCTTCCAGTCCAGATCCTTCTGCTCAAGGGTGGCCTTCGCGCTGACCAGATTGGCCTGTGCCGTCTTCTCAGCCGCGATATAGGAGTTCATGTCCGTCTTTGACGACTGGATAGTGGCCTCCTGGGTGGCAACATCAGCTGCCGGCTGCACATTCTCCATGGTTGCAAGAACCTGCCCGCGCTTCACGTGATCACCCTCTTTGACATAGAGGTGCGTGATGCGTCCGATCGTCTCCGCGCCGACATTGGCGTAGACCTTTGGCTTGATCTGCCCCGTGCCGCTGACCTGGGACAGGATGTCCTCACGGATTGCCTTGCCAGTAACAACCTTGGTGTAGCCCGACTGCGCACGCGCAATGACGAGTCCCACTACCACGAGCAACACAACGACGGCAGCCAATCCGAACCACAAAAGGCGTTTGCGTTTCATCTGTAGCGACCCATTCCTCGTCTTCTCGGACAAATGTCTTGCGGAGCAAGTAGGTAAAGTTACGGTTCCAGCTGGCGATTAGTTCCCCTCATGACGGGAGGCGCTGGCTTTCGGGCGCAGCCCGCCTGCGTACCCGGGTTCCGGGCGGAGAAGCGCGCTTCAATGATACCAAGTCCGGACTCTTTGGTAATTTCCCAATCAATAGCGCAAGGGGTGACTTTTTCTGCTCACCTTGTTGTCCTTGCCCCTCGCAGACCAATAGAATAGCGGCACTGATTAGGAGTCCACTGGAACCATTATGTATTCGGTTCACCATCGCGTCATCTTCTGCTCTCTTGCTTTGGCCGCATCCACTCTCTTCCTCCCCGCGCTCCATGGTCAGCAGTCCGCGCCCGCCGATGGAAGCAGCAATGTCCAGCAGCCGGCCCAGGACCCTCTGGATCGGCCGCTCAGCGACAAGGAGAAGTTCAAGCAGCAGAAAGAGCTGAAGCAGGAGTTGAAAGGCCCTTATAAGAAGTGGCTGGACGAGGATGTCCGCTGGATCATCACCGACCAGGAGATGAAGGCGTTCAAGAGCCTCTCGAATGACGAGGAGCGCGAGGCGTTCATCGAGAACTTCTGGCTCCGCCGCAATCCCAATCCCGACTCGCCCGAGAACGAATTCAAGGAAGAGCACTACCGCCGTATCGCCTATGCGAACGAGCACTTCGCCGCAGGCAAGCCGGGCTGGAAGACGGACCGCGGCCACATTTATATTGCGTACGGCAAGCCGGATAGTACCGATTCTCACCCCGCCGGCGGTACCTATGAGCGACCGATGGATGAGGGTGGCGGCGAGACCTCGACCTTTCCCTTTGAGATATGGCACTACCGGTACATCGAGGGCATCGGCGACAACATCGACATCGAGTTCGTGGACACCTGCCAGTGCGGCGACTATCACATGACGCTCGACCGCTCCGAGAAGGATGCGCTGCTGCACGTGCCGGGCGCAGGCCTGACGATGTATGAATCGATGGGACAGGCCAAGAAAGCCGATCGCTTCAATGGCGGCCTGGAGA
>DASYBK010000026.1:0-20343 GCA_036500805.1 Acidobacteriaceae bacterium
GGCAGATTGTTATTCGGCAGCACGACATTCGGCGGCATCTTGATCGTCGGCTCTACCGCCAGCTTGGGATGCTCATTCACCGCCAGCATCGGCGGCGTGATCGGCGTCTCGGAAAACTTCGGCAGCCGGCCCTTGGGCGCCTGCACCAGCTCGTGCGCGCCACCGCCACCACCGCCGCCCATCGCCGGACCCTTGGGCGCAATCGGCCGGAAGGGCGTGATGTCGACCGCCGCCATCTGCTTGGGCGGCGCCACCTTGGGATGCATCCGCGCCTCGATGATCAGAAAAATAATCAGCCCGATGATGGCCACATGCGCGCCGACCGACAAGGCCGACGACAGCGGACTGCGCTTCACCCGGAACGGATCCGGCACCGCCACCGGCACCGAGGTCAACACCAACGGCGGCAAATGCTCCCGCTGAAACATGCCGCGCAAATCCGTTAGCCACGTCCGCCACACCGGCTCATCCACCACCGGATTCCATAAAAAATGCGGCTCTAGCACCGCACGCGGCGCATCCGCACCGTTCATTCGTGCTTCGACACCAGAAGCCAGCGAATCCGGCGCAGCCTCGCGCTTGAGCGCATGACGAAGCTGGCCCTGCAGCTCGTCCACTTCATTCGAATTACGTGTGATCGGCGACATAAAGATAGCTTCTACCTCTCCGTTGCGCGGCCGCTGCGCCCCGTCGCACAGCCGCTTCTGCTGCTACTGGCCCGTAGCATCTTATATTGCGTCTTGCGCTGCATCCTCGCACGTAGCACCTTCAAAGCCCGCTGCAGATGACTCTTCACCGTCGCCACCGGCATCTCCAGCAGCGCGGCAATCTCTTCCGGCATCAGCTCTTCCTGGTAGCGCAACACGATCACCGTCCGCGCCACCACCGGCAAGGACGCCACCATCTGGCGCAATCGCTCGGCAACCCACGGGTCCGTTTCCCGCAATGCAGCCGCGGGCTCGTCAACCCCCGGCTCGGCAAAGCTCACCGCCGTGTGGTCCTGCGGCCGCCGCAGCATGCGCCTCGCCTGGTCAATCGAGCGATGCACCGTCACCCGCCGCAGCCAATGCACCACATGTTCTTCAGATGCAAGCGACGGCAACGTGCCGTAAAGCTCGTGGAACACATCCTGCGCCACCTCTTCGGCCAGTGATGGGTCGTGAACGATGCGCCGCGCAATGCTGAACACCATCGACTGGTGCTCGCGCATGAGCAGGCGAAAGCTTTCGAGCGATCTCTGCAGGTGGCCACCTGGTGCCCGGCAATCGCGCCGGAGTGAATAACCTTCATTCTGAAATACGCGCTGGTGACAAAAGAGTATGCAGCATTTCTCGCGCACCTCGAAATATCACTTGAGGTGCCCCGCCAGAAACGCCGCCATCGCCCGGTTCGCCTCGATCGACTCCGGCAGCTCCGGGTTATACCAGAAGGCATGCGGCAGCCCGTCGAAGACCATCAGCCGCGCATCGTCGCCCGCGCGCAGAAATGCGCGATGCAGATCCGTCGTCCCGCTCAGCAGCAGATCGCGCCCGCTGGTCACAAACAGCGTCGGCGGCAGCCCCGACAAGTCCGCATACATGGGCGAGAGCACCGGGTCCTTCAAATCCGTGCTGCCCACATACGGCGAGTCGCGTTGCTCGCTGCCGCTCCTCGGCGTAGCCAGATAGCCGCTGAAGCCGCGCAGTGCATAAAGATGGATCGAATCGCCCGGCCGCGCAAAATCCCCAAACCCGCTGAAGATGCCCAGCGCTGCCGGTTCCGGCAGCGACAACTGCTTCAGCCGCGACGCCACTTCTCCGGTCAGAATCGCTCCCGCCGACGTCCCGTAGATCGCGATCTGCTCCGGTTTATGCGTCTTCAGCAACTCGCGGTACACCGCCACCGCATCGTCCACCGCTGCCGGAAACGGATGCTCCGGCGCCAGCCGGTAGAGCGCCGCCACCACCGGGATCTGCGTGTAGTACGCAATCGGAATCGTCTCCGTGTAGCTGCCCGAATCCGTATCGAAGCCGCCGCCATGCAGGTTCAAGAGCACCTTGTCGGCATTCGCCGCCGGCACTGTCATGGGCGTGATGCGCCGTACCGGCACGCCGGCCATCGTATCGCTGGCCACCGTCACCGGACATAGCGCCTGCCACTGCTTCTCCGCGCGCGCTGTATACGCATCGGTCGACGCGCGCCGCTGCGCAAGCGAAATATGCACATTCGCATCTGTCTCGGGATGCCGCAGCGTCGCCTGCGCCTCGGGACTCAGCGACTGCGGCACCGGCACGATCCGGCCCACGTGCGCCGTCCCATCCGGTTCGATGTAACTCGAGTCATGGGAAACCGCCGTAGCCGCGGTCGTCGCTGCTGCCGGCGCCTGTCCCCGCGCTGCACTCGCCCCCGCCGCCGCAAGCACACACGCCACATACGCCGTGCGACTCCCCATCCAGACCCGCTTCATCAGCCGCCCTCCCGATCTTTCGCTGGGCTCACTGTAGCGCATCCGTCGAGCTATGCCATCGCGGCAGCGTCTCTACTGGAAAGCCATCGACAGGTCCGTCTGCCGCAGTCGCCGGGCGAAGCGCTTGCGCAGCTCCAGCCGCGCGCGGTGCCGCCGCGACTTCACCGTCGCTACCGGCCGATCCATCTCCGCGGCAATCTCCTCCAGCGAGCGCTCGTCGAAGAACTGCATCAGCAGCACCGAGCGCAGCGACTCCGGCAGCGACCGCAGCGCCGCATGCACCAGCCGGTTCCGCTCAAGCACCAGCAGTCGCTGCTCCTGCGACATTTGCCGTCGCGTCATCGAGCTTCCGGCCTCCAGCACCGCCGCGAGCGTCGCGCTCTCCATCTCTTCCAGCCGCATACGCGAACGCTTCCGCTGCAGCTGGAAGACCTCGTTCATGAGCACGCGCGTAATCCACGTCGCAAAGCGCGACTCTCCGCGAAAGCCGCCCAGCCCCTGCCACGCCTTCAGCATCGTCTGCTGCACTGCATCCTCGGCATCCTGCGCCGTCAGCCGGTACTGCAGCGCCAGCCCCATCAGACGCCGCTGGTGCCGCATAAATAATTCCGAGAACGCGCTCTCATCGCCGCCGCGCGCCGCATCCACAAGTTGTTCATCAGTAGTAGCCATAAATCCTAGAAGCACCTCTGAACAAATCTGCTGTCATCTCGACCGGAGCGGCGAAGCCGCGTAGTGGAGAGACCTGCTTTTCTCGCCATTGCCTCAGCACCTTTAATGCATCGCCACTCCACCTCGCGACTTCCGCATCACGAACGGAAGTGGAATCATGCACAGCGAAGCAATCGCAAAAAATCGAATGATGTCGATGTAGGAAAGCATCGCCGCCTGCTGCTGCAACTGCTGGTACAGCCGGAACATCGCCCCTGCGTTCGCGCCCGTCATCGAAAGCCCGCCCGCCACCAGTTGATGACTCATCTGCGTCGTCGCCCGCAGATACGGCGCGGCTCCGCCAGTGATATGCGCGCCCAGGTAGCTCTGGTGCCGCTGTGCCTGCCGCGCCAGCAGCGTAGCCACCAGCGCCGTCCCCACCGAACCGCCCATGTTGCGCGCCAGGTTGGTCAGCCCCGAGACATCGTTGTTGTTCTCCATCGGCACTCCTACATACGAGAGCGTCTGAATGGGAATGAACAGGAAGCCGAGCCCCGTCGCCTGGAAGAAGCGCAGCTCCGCCGTATAGCCGAAGCTCATCGACAGATGAATCGTCGTCATATGGAACAGCGCCAGTGACGTAATCGTGAAGCCGAAGGCCAGCAGATATCGCGCATCCACGCGCGCAATCAGCACTCCCACAATTGGCATGCAGATCAAGGTCGCGATCCCGCCCAGCGACAGCGTCTTGCCCGCATTCGTCGCCGTGTATCCCATGATCGTCTGCAGCATCTGCGGGATCAGGATCGTGGTCCCGTAGAGCGCGATGCCGAGAATGAACATCATCAGGAACGACAGCGCGAAGGTCCGGCTGCGGAAGAGCCGCAGCTCGATCACCGGTTTGTGTCCCTTGCGAATCTGCCACAGCTCCCAGACAATCAGCGCGGCAATGCTCGCGATGCAGATGACGGTGAAGGTCGTAATGAAATGCGATCCGAACCAGTCATCCTCCTGCCCCTTGTCCAGCACCACTTCCAGACAGCCGAATCCCAGCGCGGTAAACAGGAATCCGGTGTAGTCAATCTTGACCAGTCCGGCGCGCGCCTTCTTCACTGCCGCCACCAGATGCGGCGGGTCCTCCACCACCCGGTTCGTCAGGTACATCGAGATCAGCGCCACCGGTACGTTGATGAAGAAAATCCATCGCCACTGATAGTTGTCGGTGATCCATCCGCCTACCAGCGGCCCGATCGCTGGCGCCGTCACCACCGCGAGCCCATACAGCGCGAATGCCTGCCCGCGCTTCTTCGGTTCAAATGTATCTGCCAGGATTGCTTGTTCCGAGGTCGCCAATCCGCCGCCGCCCAGTCCCTGCAGCACGCGAAAGAACAGCAGCATGCCCAGCGATGGCGCCAGCCCGCATAGCAGCGAACTCGTCCCGAACATCGCCACGCAGCTCATGTAAAAACGCTTGCGTCCGATCAGCGTCGCCAGATAACCGCTGATCGGCAGGATCACCGCGTTCGCCACCAGGTACGAGCTGATCACCCATGTCGCTTCGCTCTGGCTCGCCGCCAACGACCCCGCAATGTGCGGCAGCGACACGTTTGCAATCGAGGTATCCAGCACCTCCATGAACGTCGCCAGGGTTACGGTCAGCGCAATCGCCCACGGATTGTGGTGCGGCTTCCATGCCTGTTGGCCCGCCTGCTCGCCGGGTTTCGTTGCCGTGGTCGCCATACAGAGAAAATAGTACCATTCGGTACATTAAAGCAAGAGCGCTTTCACCGTAGGTGTATACAAGAGCGCCGCTATCGCCGTGGCTTTTTCGTCAAGAAAAGCCACTCTGCGCTGAATTTCGCCGAACATAGCAACAGTGAAAATGCTCAAGTCCCGGAAATCGCACCGCCCGCCACATTCGCTATGCTGGATTCCATGAAACGAAAACCGCCGCGCCAGGCAACCCGCAACACCGCCGCGCGAAAGCGGAAATCCACCCGCGGCCGCCCGCCCGCCGGGCAAGTTGTCCTCCGTGCCGAGCGCCTCCTCGACGTCGCCACCGAAGTCTTCATTGATAAGGGATTCAAAGGCGCCAGCATGAGCGAGATCGCCCGCCGCGCCGGCGCTTCCAAGCAGACGCTCTATGCGCGCTATCCCAGCAAGGCCGCGCTCTTTGCCGCGCTGGTCGAGCGCAAGGCCTCGCACCTCTTTGAAGCCATCGGTCCGCTCGGCGAAGGCCGCGACCTGCGCGACACCCTCGTCCACTGCGGCTCGTCGCTGCTCGAGCTCATCGTCTCGGATGACGCCCGTGGCGTCCATCGTGTCGTCATCGCCGAGTGCCTGGAGTTCCCCGAGCTTGGCGAGCTCTTTTGGGAGCGCGGTCCCGGCCGCGTGCGCGCCATGCTCGCCGGCTATCTTCGCGCGCAGCAGAAGCTCGGCAACATCCAGTGCGGCGAACCCGAACAGGCGGTCGAAGTCTTCCTCGGCCTCGTCGTCAGCGGAGCCAGTCTGCGTGTCTGGCTCGGCCTGCCGCCTGCGTTCGCAAACACGCCGGCCCAGCGAAAATCCTGGGTTAAATTCGCCGTCGACACCTTCCTATCATCGATGGAAGCAAACGCCCGCCGCTGAAGCTTCGTCTATAAAGCAGAATGAAAATGCAGGATGTTTGCGAAACCCGCCCTCTGCCGGTTTCATCTCATGCATCATGTCAAGCACAAGCAAAGCGCGCCCGGCCTATCACACAGCCACTCTTCCACCTGACGATCCGCATAGAGAGCTGGCACTTGCGCGAAGCGACGACGCAGCCCTGCTGCATCTCGGCGTCGTCGGCGACACTTACACCATCCTTCTCTCCGGAAAGGACACCGCGGGACGCTTTTGCTTGATCGACATGCATATCCCGATCGGAGGGGGTCCGCCTCCACACCGGCATGACTTCGAGGAGTCCTTCGTCATCCTCGACGGCCAACTCGAGGCGACATTCCGTGGTGAGACCGTCACGGTCGCCGCAGGCGAGACGCTCCACATACCGGCGAACGCACCTCACCAGTTCCGTAACCCCAGTGTCCAGCCGGCACGGGTCTTGTGCATCTGCTCCCCCGCCGGTCAGGAGGATTTCTTCAAAGAAGTCGGCATTCCTGTCGCCACTCGCACCGCCCCTCCACCCCCACTCGACGCGGCCGCTCAGGCGGCGTTCCGGGAAAAAGTAGCGGCTCTCGCGGCCAAGTACCGCACAGAGTTGCTCGAACACGCCTGACGGCGCCGGATAATTCTTGAAAGTCAGTTCAGGAATAAGTCGCCGGCGGCGCTTCCGTAGAAAGCCACCATCCCCGCCCCGCCAGCCAGCAGCTCTCCCCCGGCGAGTCGTTGCGATAGAGCGATTTCACCTTGTGCCAGCTGCGGTTACGAAATGCCTCTTCCAGCCGCTCGCTCTCCGCCTCATCCCGCGCTCCGATGCAGCCTACAAACTGCGCCTGAAAGAGAAACCGCGCCGGCCACGCATCGCCATCGCTCCGCGTGATCAGCAGCATCGCCCCCGCGCCCTCATCCGGCGTCAGCGGAAACAGCAGCCGCCCACCCGGCTTCAGCGCATCCAGCCATACTGCCAGCGGCGCCGTCGCGCCCGCGCTTACATACAGCACGTCGCACGCCGGCAGCGGCCCCTCCGCACCGCTCTGCGCATGCAAGCGCACCTGCGCCAGCGCAGCAAGATTCTTCGCCGCGCGCCGCGCCAGCCTGGGTTCAATCTCATACGCAATCACTACGCCTTCCTCGCCCACCAGCTTCGCCAGAATCGTCGTGTAATACCCCGTGCCCGCCCCCACGTGCACAATGTGGTCACCCTTCTCGGGACGCAGCGTTGCGATGCACATCGCGTGCAGGCTGGGCTCGCCGTTGTTCAGCCCATCCGCCCCCAGCGACACCACGACATCCTGATACAAAAATGCCGGATCGTCTCCCGGCGTCTCGACAAAGCCGTTCCGCGTCAAAATCCGCCACGGCGGCCCTCCCACAAATCGCTCCCGCGGCGTCGATCGAAACGCCGCCGCCAACTCGCCATCCTCCGGAACGCCGGCCCGCGCCGCGATCAGGCGCGCAAAGAACACCCGATGCGCCTCAATCCGTTCCGCATCCGTGCTCCAATGCTTCTTCGGCATCTGGTCCGCCGGCCTGACTTCACAGGAAGATGCGCCGGAGCCTTGCGGAGGTACTCAGCACGCTGTCAAGCCGCGCCGCATGAAACGTACACCGCGGCGTAAAGTAGGTAGGTAGCCTCGGAACGCACGAAACAGTTGGCCATCCTTGAGCCAAATCGCGCACATAACGCTGTCCTTCTCCCCGCTCGGAACACCTTGCCCGCCGTCTCAGCGAACCATGCACGCCCGGTCTTCCGTATGGCTGCTTCTTCCCGTCTTATGCACGCTCGTCCTGTGCCCAGCGGCGCAGGCGGCCCGGATACTGCCCACTTGCCCCCTTGCGCCAGGGGCCGTCGAGCCTGCTAGCGTAGCGAATATGGATGCAGGCACTCTCCCGGTCGCTGCCCTGCACAGGAGCGCAGCAGCAAACAATCCTGCCGCGCCCTTCCGGAAACTGATTGTCATTGGTTTCATGGGTGGCTCCGTCCGGGCGGACAACTTCGTCCACCGCGAAGCCTCCATGGCAAAAGATCTGCAACAGCGCTATCCAACCGCGCTCCATGCCGCGGTCTTCGCCAATCGCGATGGCGACGCCGCCCTCCAGGCAGTGCTCCGTCTGCTGGACAAAGACAGGAAGGGCTGCCTCAGCGCCGTCGAGAAAAGCACCGCCCGCATCGTGATCTTCGGCCACAGTTGGGGAGCGTCCCAGACCGTGACCCTCGCCCGCCGGCTGAACTCACTCAACATCCCGGTGCTGCTCACCATCCAGGTAGACAGTGTCGAAAAGCTCGATCAGGACGACGGCCGCATCCCGCCCAACGTCCGGCAGGCGATCAATTTCTATCAGAAGGATGGCCTGCTGCAAGGGCGCCGTGTCATCCGGGCGGTCGATCCGGAGCGGACGAAGATCCTCGGGAACTACGAGCTGGCCTACAAAAACAATCCCGTATCCTGCGCCGGGTACCCCTGGTACGCGCGAGCCTTCATGAGGCCGCACATCGAAATCGAGAACGACCCCCGCGTGTGGAACCGGATCGAATCCCTCATCCAGGCCGAGCTTTTGTGAAGTGATCCGCAGCCGGACCTCACCGCGCTGCTCCACCTGCACATCAACGCCGCAGCCTCCAAGGTCTACGCCCCCAAGCCGGCGGGCAAGCACTGCTGCGGCCCAGCCTGCTGCCCCGAGGCGCAGCCTGGCGCATAGAGGTGCAGCCTAGCGCATAGAAGCGCTCTGCATCTGCCGCAACAGATCGACGGAGCGCTTCGCGTCAATGTTGTGGCGGCGGCCATCTTCGCTCGGCGTCGCGCCGGCGACGATGAGATGAATGGTCTGTTCCGGCGTCAGCTTTGGATCGAGCGCGATCAGCTTGGCCGCAAGATTGACGACATTGGGTGATGCCATGGAAGTTCCGCTGAAGCGCACCTTCGCGCCCCCCGGCAGCACCGACTCCACCTGATAGCCGTCCGCGTCCACCAGAACCGTATCGCCATAGCTGGTAAAGCTCGCTTCGTCACCCGCCTGGTCCACTGCGCCGACCGCCAACACATTGGGCAGCTTGAACGACGACGGGATCATTTCATTGAATCCGCTGTTGCTGTCGGCATTGCCGGCCGCGCAGATGAACAGAATCTCCGGCGCGCTCTGGATCGCGTTGTAAAGACCCTCGCGCTCGATCGCGAACAGCTTCTTGGCGATCGCCTTCCGGTCTGCCGCGTCCTTGCCCATCCCGTTTTTCTCCAATGCCGATTCGTCATCCTGCGGACCACCGCCCCAGCTCATGTTCACCACGCGAATCCCGTTGGACCGGAACCAGTCCACATACGCGCCGAAGTCAGCAGCCTCCCGCCGGCTCAGTTCTTCGCTCGGCGCCAGCGGAATATTGTGCCAGTCGAACGTGATCCGGCCCACCGCCAGGCGAATCGCCGGGTTGCCGCGCGAAGCGATGCCCGCCACGTGCGTTCCATGCGAGTAGATGCCGAAGAACTCGAGCTGCTCGATGAAGCCAGGGACCTCGGCGGCCGACATTCCCGCCATCTTCTGCTTCAGCGCCGTGGCTTCCGGGCTGTCGATGGAAAGCTGCAGGTCGGAAAAGCCCTTCAGTTCATCACGCATCCCCGGATACTGCTCCGTCTGTTGTGCATCGAGCGGCAGAAGGTAGCCATGCGTGGGAAAGCCTTTGAGGTCGAATGCCAGATCGTGCGGATCGCCCTGCGCCCCCGGATGTGGATCCGTATACGCCCGTCCCGGGAAGAGCGACAGATCGGAGCCCGAGTCCCAGATAGCCACCTTCACCGGAGTCAGCTTGTCCGCTCCGGTCAGGGTGACCTCGCGTGCCTCCCAGATATCCGGCTTCAGCACATTGTTCGCCGCCACCTCCTGCGTCAGCACGGCAAGCGTCGGAGCTCTCAGCGGAAGCACTTGTTTGAGCTCGACCCTGGCGCCGATCAGTCCCCATGCCAGATCGTTGCTGAGCTGATGCGTCTTCTCGACCGCCGGCTCGATGTTGGCTTTCACGCTGCCCAGAACCAGTGCCGGCGTCACAATCTCTGCGCTGCTTTTGCCCTCCTTGAGACGATTTCCGACGACAGCCCAGGGCAGCGGTTTCAGACTGGCCGCGTAGTCCTGCGAGAACGCCTGTTCGTAAGCCGCGCCGGAGCTCTGCCCCGTAGACCTGCGAGCTTCAATCCGTGCCCTGGTCTGAAGTCCGCTCAGCAGCTTGGCGTCGGGTTTGTCTTCCAGATCGCGAATCTTCGCAATCGTCTCGAGCGCGTCCTTGTCATCGCCGGCAAGAAGCTGCAATTGCAGACGGACGCCCAGCAGGTCGCGCAGCGTGGCGCGGTCCTGAATGTCGTAATCGTTCAGAACCGAGTCCACATCGGCGCGCACTTTGCCGGCAAAGACGTTGAACGTCGCATCGTCTGAAGTCACAAGCTCCGTCGCCGTGCCCGAGATTGCATAGTTGAATCGCGGTAGATCGTCCTGCGTCTTGACCACTTTCTTCGCCGCTGTCTGGCCAAAGGACTGTGCAGCGGGAACGAAGAAAAGCGACACAACTACGAGAGTGAGAAGAAGAGGTCCCGAAACCTTGCGAAACGCGCTGCGGATCATTGGCTGCTCTCAGAAGAGAATTGGTGTGCGCAAGTATAGACTCTGCTCCTCGCACTTCGTGACGGGTGTGGAAAGGATACGGATATGCGGCTTCCACGGCTTCACGCCGGCATCCACAACCATGCCGCAATACCCGATGCCGTATCCCTGGACCGAGCCCTGAATCTCCCGTTCTAGAACGACATGATCAAATCAGCGAAAAACCTGCCGGTTTACCCTATGCGATTTGCTAGCCTTGAAATAGAGGAGCTTGCGACACGGGCTCTCGCCAATTCGCTGTCCGCTAGAGCAAAACAGGATTGCTGTAGTGTGAGCCACAACTTCCGTCAGGCTTTTTTCT
Organism: Acidobacteriaceae bacterium; assembly: GCA_036500805.1. GTDB lineage: Bacteria > Acidobacteriota > Terriglobia > Terriglobales > Acidobacteriaceae > KBS-83. Next base: position 10,683 of record DASYBK010000026.1, read on the forward strand.
CAAGAAAAGCCTACATCGCCGATCTTGGATACCTCACACCCACTCTGCTTCTGCTCTAACCTCAATCGCTGGACATATTTACCGGTAAGTTCAACGGAATGACATATTTAGCCCTCGGAAGAGCCCCTAAGCCAATGAAACAAAGCCGGTTATAGAACAGCCTCCCGCACCGGGAGGGGGGTGGGGGGTGCAGGTCACGTTACCTTCCGCAACATTTCCCCAAAACCACTGTTCACATGGCTGTCTGCAAGGCAAGGTAAAAGGCAGACGATAGATCGGACGGACGGCGCACTCTCGTGCAGGAACGCATCAACGGGAACTTGAGCGACCAGCCGCCGGCAAGGTGAAGGGTATGCGCATCACTACAGCAATTCGCTCTTTTGTTTTGGCCGCCGCAGTTAGCATCATCCCGGCGGTCTCGCATGCAGGCATCTTTGTGTCCGTCGGCATCGGCGCACCGCCCGTCCTGCCGGTTTACGCGCAGCCCGTCTGCCCCGCCCCGGGCTACATCTGGACGCCCGGCTACTGGGCCTATGACGACGCAGCCGGCTACTACTGGGTACCCGGTGCGTGGGTGCTCGCGCCCTACACTGGCGCCCTCTGGACGCCTGGCTACTGGGGCTTCGGCACCGGCGGCTACTTCTGGCATGCCGGCTACTGGGGACCGCACATCGGCTTCTATGGCGGCGTGAACTACGGCTTCGGCTACTTCGGCCACGGCTTTGAAGGTGGCTACTGGGACCACGACCGCTTCCGCTACAACACTGCAATCATGCACGTGGATCGCGATCGCTTCCGCGACAACGTCTACGAACGTAGGATTGATGTCCGCAACGACAACCGGGTCAGCTTCAACGGCGGCCGCGGCGGCATCAACGAGCGTCCCACAGCCGACGAGCAGCGCTGGTCGCACGAGCAGCACACGGCGCCCCTCGCCGCCCAGCATCAGAACGAGATGCGCGCCAGCCAGAACCGTGCCCAGTTCGCGAACGTGAACCACGGCCGTCCGGAGAACCTGGCCCGCACCGCCCCGGCCTCGTACAACCGCAACATGCCGGCGAACAATTTCAATCGCCCGGCAAACAATAACTTCAATCGTCCCGCCGCGACCAACAACGCGCGGCCGATGAGCAGCAACCAGAACTTCAACCGTGGCCCGCAACAGACCTATCATGCGCAGCCCAGCAACCAGGCTCGGCCGAGCTCCAACCAGGCCCATCCGCAGGAGTCTCATCCACAGCCATCGCACTCCGGTGGCGGCGGACACGAGGATAGCCACGGCGGCCACGGCCGGTAAGTGAACCGACAAAAAAGGCGGACCATACCAGGTCCGCCCTTTATGTATTTTATCTAGTGGGCGAATCGTGATGCCTTCCACAAATTGTCATCCTGAACGTAACCGAAGGCGGAGTGAAGGATCTGCTGTATCTATCCTTCAATATCGGCGCGAAGCCGCCGCTCGACCAATCCGAATTCTGCGAATTTATGACCCGCCACACTAGGAATGCGCGGCGGGAACCTCAGTTACGCTGTGCGCCAGGCCGGCCGCTTCCATCGTCGCGCCGATCATCGCCGGAATCCCCATGCAGGAGTTCAGCATGAGCTGGTAAAGCCGGTAATCGTTCCAGTCCTGGTTGTAGAAGCGCCGGATGTAGTTCGCGCGGCGGCGGTCTGTCGCCTCCAGCTCCTGCTGCGCCTCTTCGGCGCGATCGGGAAACTGGTCGCGGAACCACGCCAGCTTGCGGCCGGTCGAGGCATAGACGAAGACATGAAACGTCCCCGGCACATTGATGAGCGCTGATGCCGCACCGCGTCCTACCACGACGCAGCGCCCTTCGGCCACGCGATCCTTCAGATAGTCGCGAATCAGGCTGGTCAGCCGCTCGCTGTCGAAGACCTCGGAGGAGGCCATGATCGCCGGCATGCGCTCCACGCTCGCATGCCAGAAGGTCTTGCCCAGCCGGTAATACCACGGGTCGAGCCGCTCGTCGCAGTTCGCGACCGTGCGCTTGTCCAGCCCGATCTTGCTGGCGATCTCATCCACAATGCACTTGTCGATCAGCCGCCAGCCCAGGTAATCCGCCAGCAAGTGCGCGAACTCGCCGCCGCGGCTGCCGTACTCGCGCTCGACTGTGATGATGCGTACCATGCTGCGCCCCGTCTGCACTTCGGCAGTCGCCGCCGACCTGCGCGAGTGGAGCTTACCACCCGCCTGCGATGCTGACTACTGAGACGCGATGGGCGGAAATTGGTTACTTGGCCCAAATCGCCTATTGCCGGAGGTCGACAATGGTCGCGCCCGCGCCGCCCTCTGCCTGTGTCGCCTCGGTTACCGTGACGACATGCGGGTGGTTCTGGAGCATGGTCCGGAGCGCCCGCCGCAGCACGCCCATGCCTGTGCCATGGATGATCCGCACCCGCTCAAGGCCGGCCAGAAAGGCCCGGTCCAGGAAGCTCTCCACCTCCGCCGTGGCCTCGGCCACCGTCTGGCCAATCACGTTGATCTCTGACCGCATCTCGTCGCCGGAGGAGGCCATCGTCACCGAGACCCCCCGCCGCCGTGCCGCCTCCACCGGAGTGAGCTCCCGCCGGCTGGAGACGACCTCGGCAATGTCAGCCCGGGGCACCCTCATCTTCAAAGGCCCCATCGCCACCTCAAAATTTCCATCGTCGATCTGTCGCTCCACCACGGCAAAGCGGCCCAGCGACTTGAGCCGCACCGTGTCGCCGGCGGCAACGTGGCGCACCACATGCGGCTGCGCCTGCGGATCACCTTTGTCGGCGCCCGTGTGCTGCGCAACCGCGGTAGCGTTGAACTGCTCCGCGAACTCGCGCCGCAGTCGCGCGATGCGGCGCTCCGCCTCCTTCGAGAGCTTCTGCTGCTGCATCCGATCGTCGATCGCCTTCACCGCCTCGCGCATGCGGAACTCGAAGTCCTTCATCAGCGCGGCAAGCTGATGCTCCAGCTCGCGGACCTTCGCCTTCCACTCCTTGAGGCCCTCAGTCTCGAGCCGCTGCCGTTCGCGCTCTACCTCGCTCTCGCGCTGCCGCAACGCCGCGCGCTCGCGGTCTACTGCGGCGAGGTCTGCATGCAGACGGTCGAGGAAGTGCGCAATGTCTTCCGTCTGGCTCGAGAGCTGACGGCGCGCCGCAGCGACGATTGCCGGATCGAGTCCGATGCGCTGCGCGATGTTGATGCCCGCCGAAGCGCCCGGCACGCCGAGCCGCAGCACATAGGTCGGCGCCAGAGTCTTCTCGTCAAAGCCGACGGCCGCATTCAGCACGCCCGCATGTTTTCCTTCGTAGACTTGCGCCGCATAGACCTTCAGTGACGTGTGATGGGTGGAGATGATCGACCACGCACGCGCCGCGAGAAAGTGCTCAGCAATCGCAACGGCGAGCGCAGCCCCCTCCTCCGGATCGGTCGCCGAACCCAACTCGTCCAGCAGCACCAGCGAATGCTCATTTGCTTCAGCAGCGATCCGGTTCAGGTTCACAATATGCGCCGAGAACGTCGACAGATTCTGCTCGATCGACTGCGCATCGCCGATGTCAGCGAGGAAGTTGCGGAAGACCGGCATCACCAGCCGCTCGGCTGGAACTGGAATGCCCGCCTGCGCCATCATCGCCAAGAGGCCCGCGGTCTTCAGCGCGACCGTCTTGCCGCCGGTGTTCGGGCCGCTGATGATGAGCTGCCGTGCATCCGACTCCAAGCCGAGCGTGAGCGGCACGATGCTGCCGCCGCTGCGCCGCAGCCGTCGTTCCAGCAGCGGATGCCGTCCCTTCTCGACCAGAAACTCTGGCGATTCACCGCTGGCGAATGTAGGAGCGGTGCACTCGTACTCATCCGCAAAGCGGGCGCGCGCCGCGAGCGCATCGACCTCTGCCAGGATCGATGCGCCTGAGTTGAGCGACACGGCCTCGCGGCCGATCTCGCTCGTCATCTGCACGAAGATGCGATGGATCTCCGCCTGCTCTTCATCAAGCAGGCGAATCAGTTCGTTGTTCTGCTCGATGGTTTCGAGTGGCTCGATGTATACCGATTGGCCGCTGCTGCTCGCGCCATGCACCACGCCGGGAATGCGGCGCTTCCACTCCGCCTTTACCGGGATGACGAAGCGCTCTCCGCGGATGGTGATCAGGTCTTCCTGTGTCGATCCCTCGCCGGAGAAGCGCCGCAACGCCTGCCGCAGGCTGCTCTCGATGGCGCGCTGCTGCCGCTCGATCTCGCGGCGAATGCGCCGCAGATCAGGTGAGGCATCATCGCTGAGCGTGCCATCCGGGCTGATGCGTGACCGCAGCGAGCGCAGCAGCGGTGCAAGCTGATTGCCGCGCAGGGGCTCGGTCATCGCACGCAGCGAGGGGATGCGTGATGCCAGTTCCTCCGGCGGCTCCTGCATCGCGGAATACCACGCAACCACGTCATCAGCCAGCGCGAGCAGCGGCAGAAGCTCTCCCGCATCGAGCGCGGTTCCGGCAATCCGCGCCTTCGCAAGCAGCGTGGCCGGGTCGAAGAGTGATGCCAGCGCGGGCCGTGCTCCGGCGGCGAGCGAGATGCGCATCTCCGCGACCAGTGCATGCTGCTCAGCCGCCCACTCGCCGGAAGTGGATGGCGCAAGCGCCATCAGCCACTCCCGCGTCACCGCGGCGGTGGCGTATTGCGAGATGAGCGTAAGAAGCGGCTCCCACTCCAGCGTGACAGGGCTAAAGTCGGCGACAGGCTCCGGAATGGATGGCAGCAGGCCCACGCTCTCAACTCTATCCTGCCCGGTCTATCGCGCCCGGATAGATAGAATTGCTTCATGGAGTTCCCCGAGACCCGCCTTCGCCGCCTGCGTACAACCGCGCCCATGCGCTCCCTGGTGCGCGAGACCCATCTGCATCCCGGAGCGCTGGTCTATCCACTCTTCCTGTGCCCCGGCGAGGGCGTGCGCCGCGAGGTGAAGTCCATGCCCGGTGTCTACAACGTCTCGGTCGATGAGGCGGTGAAGGAGGCGGAGCAGGCCGCGTCGATCGGGCTGGGCGGGCTGCTACTCTTCGGCCTGCCTGAGAGCAAGGACGAAGAGGCGAGCGGTGCATACGACACGAACGGCATCACGCAGCTGGGATTGCGCGCGCTGAAGCAGACCGCCGCGTCGAAGAAGCTGGTGCTGATCGCGGATGTCTGCCTGTGCGAGTACACCTCCCATGGCCACTGTGGCGTGGTCGAGCGCAGGGGCGACGAGTTCCACGTTGACAACGACGCCACGCTCGATCTGCTGGCGAAGACCGCCGCGTCGCTGGCCGAAGCGGGCGCGGACATTGTCGCTCCCTCGGACATGATGGATGGCCGCGTCGCGGCTATTCGCGATGAGCTGGATGAGGATGGCTTCGAACAGGTGCCGATCCTTTCCTATGCCTCGAAGTTCGCATCGGCGTTCTATGGGCCGTTTCGCGAGGCGGCGGATTCTGCGCCGCAGTTTGGCGACCGCCGCACCTATCAGATGGATGGCGCGAACCTGCGCGAGGCGATGCGCGAGATCGAGCAGGACCTCGGCGAAGGCGCGGACATGATTCTGATGAAGCCGGCGATGCCGTATCTGGATGTGATCCACGCGGCGCGCGGCCGTTTCGACGTACCGATGGGCGCCTACCAGGTCTCGGGCGAGTATTCGATGATGCAGGCAGCTTTCGAGCGCGGCTGGCTGGAGCGCGAGCGCGCGATTCTCGAATCGCTGATCTCCATCCGCCGCGCCGGCGCGGACTTCATCGTAACCTACTTCGCTAAAGAGGCCGCGAAGCTGTTGTAGCAGCACATTATCGCGCGAGCATATCGCGCATTTGCGCTTCGAGGCGCGCGGTGAACTCCTGCGGCGTCTCACCGGATTGCATGGCCAGTGGATCGCCGACGCGAATCGTCACCGTGCCCGGGCGGAACCAGCGCCGCTTGCGCTGCTTGATTTCGCCGAGTCCAACCAAGGCAACCGGCAGCACCTGCGCGGCAGACTCGCGCGCCAGCAGACCGATGCCCGATTGGAAAGACGCGAGTGTTCCGTCGGCAGAGCGGCGGCCCTCGGGGAAGAGAATCACGTGCATGCCGTGGTCCATCGCGGCCCCTGCATGCGCAAAGCTGCGGCGGAAGCCTGGGCCCTGCGGCAGCGGGAAGACATTGAAGAGCGCGGTGACGAGCCAATAGGCGAGCGGCGTCAATGGACGGAGCCATCCGTGGCGTTCTGTGCGAGCATGACGCCAACCGGTCAGCAAGCCGCCCGCCATCGCCACCGCCGTGTGGTTCCGAATGCGCGCGGGCAGCGCGGCAAGCACCAGCGGCACATCGAAGGCGGTGACGTGGTTGGCCACAATCAGCATCGGCTTGCGGCTTCTAACGGTGTGCGGCCGCTCGATGCGCGGACCGAGCAGTAGATGCGTGAGCGGAATCGAGACGCATTCGAGGAAGGCGATGCGCAACCAGCGAATGGGCGCGCTCCACGGCCAGCGCGGGTAGATCGTGTCGTCGGTGACGGTCTGCCTGCTTACGGAAGCCGGCGCGGGCGATGCGTTTGCGATGCCGCTGGTCACGGGCGCGGCGGCTCTCGGCGGCGAGTGGATGAATCCGCGCAGGTCGCCGACAGTGCGGACACGCTGCCACGCATCTTCGGGAATTTCGACGGCGAACTGCTGCTCGAGCGCGCTCTGCAACTCGACCAGGCCAAGGCTGTCGAGACCGATGTCTTCGCTGAGACGGCTTTGATCGGTGACGTTGTCGACACGCGCGCCGGGCATCGCGCGCAGCGCTTGCATCAACGGATCATCGCCTGCGGTGACGTCACCCGTCGAGTGGAAGGCGAGTGCCGCGCGAGCCGCGACATCGCGGCGCTTCACCTTACCGGTAGAGGTGCGTGGGAAATCCGAATTGGGCCAGACGACCCATCTGCGAACCTGCTGATACTCGGCAAGCCCCGCATTTGCCAAAGTCACCGCCGCCTCCGCCTGCGATACATCTTCCATCAGCAGCGCCGCTGCAGGCTGTGGTCCGGCGCCGCTATCAAAGGCGAAAGCGCAGGCATCGCGCACGCCGGGCTGGCGCGCCAGTGCAGCTTCCAGGTCCTCAGGATGCACATTCAGACCTGCAGCGGTGACGATAATGTCGCTCTTCCGGCCGGCGAAGACGAGCTCGCCTTCCGCATTGCGCGCGGCAAGATCGCCGGTGCGCAGCCAGCCTTCCTCGGCGGTGCGCGCCTGCGCGTGTCCGGCTCGCCATTCCGTCTCGGCGATGGAGTCGCCGCGGACGAGGATCTCGCCATCCTCTGCGACCTTAACCTCGCGTCCGGCGAGCGGCTTGCCGATGCTGCCGCGGGCGGTATGAAAGGGATGGTTCAGGGTGACAAGCGCCGTAGTCTCGGTCATGCCGTAGCCCTGGACGAGGGCGAAACCGAGCCGCGTCCAGAACTGCTCCAGATCTTCGGGCAGGGTGGCGCCGCCGCAGACAAGGGCCCAGAACTTCCAGCCGAAGAGGCGATGCTGGGCACGGAATCGCCACCAGCGCCCAAGTGCGGAGACCTGATCCGCCGCATCGAGCCGGGCTGCGAGTGTCGGGTCGAGACGAATGAGATGGCTGCGCAAGAGCTCGAGCACACGCGGCACGGCGGCCAGCACCGAGATGCGCTGGTTATGGATGAGCTGGATGAGCCGCGGCGCGTCCAGGCGGGATTCGAAGTGGATCTCGGCTGCGAGCAGCGGTGGCACCCAGAGACCCATGAACTGTCCAAAGACATGCGAGAGCGGCAGGGTGTGCAGAAAGCGCAACGGATGAAACGGGCGCTCGTAGCGTCGGTATTTGGCGATCTCGCGCTCGATGGCATCGAGCGAGGCGAGTACGTTGCCGTGAGTATGGACGATGCCTTTGGGCTCGGATGTGGTGCCCGAGGTAAAGAGGATCTGGAGCGGCGTGGTGCGGTTGAGATCAGGAACCGGCCTGTAGTCGGGGGCGGGGAGCTCGGTTGCATCCAGCGCGAGGGTTGGGACATCAGATGGCTGCAGCTTCTGAAGCAATGCAGGGTCGCCGACCAGCAGCCGCGGCGAGGTTTCGGCGATCACACGCTGGGCAAAGCGCGGGTCGCCGGCGGCGTCGAGCGGCACAACGAGGATGCCGCGTAGGACGCAACCGTAGAAGGCGGCGATCCAGGCTGATGCATTCTGGCCCCACAGCAGGATGCGGTCGCCGGAAGCGACGCCGCGGCGTGTGTACTCGGCGGCGAAACGGGCGCTCTGCTCGGCTAATTCAGCGTACGTCGAGGGCAGGCTGCGATTGCCGGTGTGGCTGACGACCGCGCGATCCCGGCCATAGCGGCGGAAGTCATCGAGCAGCGTGGCCAAATGCGGACGGGCCAGATGCGGACAGGCCAGATGCGGACGCACAGGGTTAGTGTGGCATATGCGCGTAGAATGATGAGTTTGGCTTGTTGATTGGACAGAAGAGGAGCGAGATTTTGCCAGAGACTATATACGATGTTGCGGTGATTGGCGCGGGGCCGGCGGGGTATACGGCGGCGATCCGCGGCGGGCAGTTGGGACTGAAGGTGGCGCTGATCGAGCGCGAGCCGAAGCTGGGCGGCACCTGTCTGCACGTGGGCTGCATTCCTACCAAATCCATCCTGTTCAACGCCGAGGTGTACGACCACCTGAAACACGCCAAGGAGTACGGCATCGAGGGCGTGGGTGAGGTGACGCTGAACTGGAAGGCGATCCTCGACCGCAAGAACCAGATCGTCACCAAGCACGTGAAGGGCCTGGACTTCCTGATGCGGAAGAACAAGGTCACCGTGATCCCCGGCACGGGGAGCCTGATCGGGCCGGCCAAGGGCGGCGTCCACACCGTGTCGGTGTTGGGCGCGGACGGCAAGGCGACGCCGGTGCAGGCGAAGAATGTTCTGGTCGCCACCGGCTCCGATGCGAAGATGCTGCCGGGGCTGAAGCCAGACGATCGCATCCTGACCAACATCGAGATCCTGAGCCTGGACCGCATCCCGAAGTCGCTGGTGGTGATCGGCGCGGGCGCGGTGGGCGTGGAGTTCGGGTCCATCTTCAAGAGCTTCGGGTCGGACGTGACGATCGTCGAGTACCTGCCGCGGATGGTGCCCAACGAAGACGAAGACGTGAGCAAGGAGCTGGCGCGTGTGTTCCGCAAGCGCGGCATCGAGTCGCATGTAGGCGCCAAGGTCGAAAAGGTGGAGCGCACCAAGGATGGCGTCAAGGTGGACTTCACCAGCGCGGACGGCAAGGCACAGGCGAAGGAAGCGGAGAAGGTGCTGGTGGCTGTGGGACGCGCGCCGCGCACTGAAAACCTTGGCCTCGATAAGACAAAGGTGAAGCTCGAGCGCGGGTTTGTGCATGTGAACGAGTGGATGGAAACAGGGGAGCCGGGGATCTATGCCATCGGCGATATTGTCGCCGGGCTGCCGCAACTGGCGCACGTGGGCGCGATGTGCGGCATCGTAGCGGTGACCAAGATCGCCGGAAAGACGGCGCGGCCAGTGAAGCGCGAGCGCATTCCGGCGTGCACCTACTGCGAGCCGCAGATCGGCAGCGTGGGCCTGACCGAAGCGCAGGCCAAGGAGAAGGGTCTCTCGGTCAAGGTCGGCAAGTTCCCGTTCTCCGCCAACTCAAAGGCCTCGATCGTGAA
>DASYBK010000027.1:0-147912 GCA_036500805.1 Acidobacteriaceae bacterium
AACTCATTGCCGGCAACGAATCGGCCGGTCACCGTGTCCGGCGGATGCGGATCTCCCACACGCCGGGTCAGCAGCGGTGTGCTGTAAGACTGAAACGCAGTCAGGCTTTCGAAACCTTTGGTGTGATCGCGGAAGTAGAGATAAAGGTCATTTGAGAAGATGCCCCACTCGTCGCCCTGCAGTCCGCCGTAGTTGCAGCAAAGGGGCTCTTTGCCCACCATGTAAAGGCGTGCCGCGTTCTTCACGGGGAGCGCCTTCAGCATGGTGTTGTAGATCAGGGTGAAGATCGCCGTGGTCGCGCCCAGCCCGAGCGCGAGCGTCAGCGCCGCCGTGATGGCGAAGCCGGGGCTGCGACGGAACTGGCGCAGTGCGTATTGCACATCCTTGAGCAACTTCCCCATCGCAACTCCCATTCAAGTGCGGGTCCCTGGTATCGCCTTCCAGATCCGCCTTCCAGACACACTTTGGCCTCGTTCTCACACATCCGGCTGGCGCGCGCCGAGCTACTGAACCTGCAGCAATTGCTCCGGCGACAACTCTCCTTCGGCAATCACCTTGCCGTCGAAGAGGTGCACTTGGCGGTCGGCATGGCGGGCGAAGCGCGGATCGTGCGTCACCATGCAGATGGTCGCGCCCTCCTTGTGCAACTCGGAGAGCAGCTCCATCACCGCTTCGCCGTTTTTGGAGTCCAGGTTTCCGGTGGGCTCGTCAGCCAGCAGGATGGACGGCGAACCGGCCAGGGCGCGGGCCACGGCGACACGCTGCTGCTGACCGCCGGAGAGCTGTGAGGGATAGTGACGCATGCGGTGCGCCATCCCGACGCGCTCCAGCGATTCCTGCACGCGGCGCTTGCGATCCGCTGCCGGCATGCCGGAGCGGTAGGTCAAGGGCAGCTCCACATTCTCGGCCACCGTGAGGTCGCCGATCAGGTTGAAGCTCTGGAAGATGAACCCGATCTCCTGGTTGCGGATGCGCGAGCGTTCCGCGAAGCTCAGGTTCTCTACCGGCTTGCCGTTCAACTGATAGCGGCCGTTGGTCGGGGTGTCGAGCAGCCCGATGATCGAGAGCAGCGTCGACTTGCCGCAGCCCGACGGGCCGGACATGGCGACGTAATCCCCGCGCATGATCGCCAGATGCACGCCGGAGAGCGCGTGTGTCTCGATCTCATCCGTGTAGAAAACCTTGGTCAGCGCTTCGATCTGTATCAGTGCCTGTGCTGTTTCGTCCATAGTCGGCCTCGTGTTCCTTCCCTTCCTAAGATCGGTTGTTGGAGCATCTTTCCTGTAAACATCGAGGACCGAGCGATTGTCCTTGTGGCCTTTCCGTTAAGAAAGGCCACGCCGAGTTGCACTTCGCGCCTCACTGCATCAGGAAACATGCTCTACTCCAAACGGATGCGGTCCACCTGGTCCCAGCGGGACATGTCAGACAGAATGACGGTATCGCCTTCATTGAGCCCTCCGATCACCTGGATCGCATTTACCGAGGCGTGGCCCACCTTTACATGGACCACGTTCGCGTATTTGCCGTCGGGAGTCAGCTTGAACAAACTGATGGTTGAGTCTTCATTGCCAAAAGCAGGCCGCCCAACATAGAGCACGTTATTCATCCGCTCCAGGTCGATCTGCCCATCCACGCTCAGGTCTGGCCGCTCACCTTCGATAAAGCTGTCCATCGCCACGTCTACCGTGACCGTGCCGTTATGCACGCCGGGATCGATACGCGTCACGTGGCCATTGACGATGCCGTTATGAGTATCGATCGCGGCAGGCTGGTTGAGCCGGATGTCCCGCGCCTGTGTCTCCGGAATGTTCAATGCTGCCTTCAATTGATTCGGCTGAACCACCTTCGCGAGCATGGTCCCTGGAGTCACCTCTTGTCCCACGGCGACCGGCAGCGCGGTTGTGCCGAGGTCCGTCAGCACGCCGTTGATGCCTGCTCTCACTTTCAACGCATCCAGCTGCTGCTCTTTGAGTTGGTACATCCCGCGCGCCTGATCCACCTTTGCCTGAGCGACAGCAAGCTGTGTCTCCAGGGCCTTCTCGTTGATGGATACGACGTTCTCCTGCATTTGGTTCTGAGTAGTTAATCCTTCCGCAGTACTTTTTGAGGCCTGGGCCTGAATCCCGGAGATGACGCCCAGCTTAAAGAGCGCCTCATCGGTAGTCGCCTGCCGCTTGGCGGTTTCATACTGGGCATTGGTGGTCGCCGCTGTCGCCTTTTGGGTGGAGAGCGTGCTCTGCAACTGCACCTGGGTGTTCTTCAGATCGGCTTCCGCCGATGCCAGCGCGAGCTTCGCGTCCATCGCCTGCTGTGTCACGGTGGGGTCGCTCAATTCCATGACGACGGTGTCCGCCCTCACGTTCGATCCCGGCAGCACCAGGATGCGGGTCACCGTTGCATTCGTCTGCGCGGCAATCTGCCGGATCGAATCTTCCCGCGGCACCAGCGTTCCGTTGCCACGAACCTGCCGGATCAGGTTCCCGCGCTTCACCGTATCGGTCCAGACCACGCTCCGCTCGACCGTAGGGGCAGCAGGTTTCAGCCGCATGACGGCAAAGGTCACGCCGGCGAGGACCACGATGGCTACCGCGATAGTGACAGCGCGGCGGCGGTTTTTCTTGGCTTTGATATCTGGGCGAGCGATGTCCATCAATGGACTCTACTGCACTTCCGAAGCCACCCCGTACTCGCCCTCTAAATCGCTGAAAATAAATAGCTTCACCGTCAGCCGCTCGTCACCTGACAGACCGCGAGCTGTCCGGTCGTGTGGCTCGGCTGTCCATTTCCGGACATGTTGCCGGGTAGGATTCTACGACTAAGGATTCATTTCGCAAATGCACCAATTTGTAGACAATGGGCGGAATTGGAGCGAATATGCACGCCATTTCTGCCACAGACGCCAGCCTGAAGCTGACAAGCTTGCTCAGCAAAGCCCAACGCGAGCCAGTCATCATCCGACATAACCAGCGCGATGTTGCCGTCATGCTTTCGGTTACCGAGTATCAACGGCTCAACAAACGGCCCAGCGCTTCGGCGCGCATCGCACAGATCGATCCGAAGCTCGTCGCACTGCTCGACGCCTGCGACTAGATACTTTCTGCAAGAACAGAAAGGCCGGAGCATGCTGCTCCGGCCTTGATCATGTTGCGTTGTTGCAGTCAGGCTCGCGCCGGGTCGCCGCGCTCTGTATCGACGCCGAGCTCCCGAAAAGCCGCTTCGGCCTTCTTTGCGTCAAAGCTGCCGTCGCGCGCGAGCCGGGAGAGCGTCGCCGCCGCGATTGATTCCGCGCTCACCTCGAAGTGCCTCCGCAGATATTCACGGTTGTCGCTGCGGCCGAAGCCGTCGGTGCCGAGCGAGACCAGCCGATCCAGCAGCCACGGGGCCAGTTGGTCCGGAACCGCCTTCATGAAGTCGGTAGCCGCGATGATCGGACCCGCGGCATTGCCCAGCGCGCTCAAAATATACGGCTGTTTCGGCTGCTGCGAAGGATGCAGGCGGTTCCAGCGCTCCACGGCCAGGGCATCGCGGCGCAGCTCGTTGTAGCTGGTCACACTCCAGACATCGGTGGCGACATTGTATTTCTCGGCCAGGATCTGCTGCGCGCGCAACGCTTCATTGAGGATCGGACCGCTGCCCCAAAGCTGTGCCACAGCTTTGCCCTGCGTTGCCGAGGGAAGTCGGTAGATGCCGCGCACAATCCCTTCGCGCGCGCCTTCCGGCATCTCCGGCATGGCATAGTCCTCGTTGTACATAGTGATGTAGTAAAAGAGGTCTTCGCCCTTCTCGTACATGCGGCGCAGCCCATCCTGGATGATCGTCGCGAGCTCGTAGACGAATGCCGGATCGTAGGTCGCGCAGGTGGGCACGGTCGAGGCCAGCACGATCGAGTGACCATCCTGGTGCTGCAAGCCCTCGCCCAGCATGGTGGTGCGGCCTGCCGTGCCGCCCATCAAGAAGCCCTTGCCGCGCGAGTCGGCGAAGGCCCAGGCCATGTCGCCGATGCGCTGGAAGCCGAACATCGAGTAGTACATGTAGAACGGGATGGTGGGCAGCCGGTAATTCGAATATGCTGTGCCCGCGGCAGTGAACGAAGCCATCGAGCCCGCCTCGGTAATCCCCTCTTCGAGAATCTGGCCGTCCTTCTCCTCGCGATAGTAGAGCAGCATGTCCACATCGTGCGGCTTGTACTTCTGGCCTTCGCTCGCGTAGATGCCCACCTGCCGGATTGCCGATTCCAGGCCGAAGGTGCGGCCCTCATCGGGCACGATCGGCACAATCAGCTTGCCGAAAGCCTCGTCCTTCATCAGATGGCGCAGGATGCTCACGAAGCCCATCGTGGTCGAGACGGCCCGGCCCTTCGACCCGCCAGTCCATTCGGCAAAATAGTCGAGCTCCGGCGCCTTGAACTCGATCTTCGGCGCCTCGCGATGCGGCATGAAGCCACCCAGCGTCTCGCGCCGCTCGAGCATGTAGGCGATCTCCGGCGCGTCCTTCGCCGGCCGGTATGGAAGCCCGCCCTTGGCCGTCTCTTCAGACAAGGGAAGGCCCAGCAGCTTCACGAAGGCCGCCAACGCGTCATCGGTCAGCTTCTTCTCCTGATGGCTCGCGTTGCGTGCCTGCGTGCTGCCGAGGCCGTAACCCTTCACCGTCTTGGCCAGGATGACCGTCGGGCCGCCCTTGTGTTCGGTCGCACGCTTATAGGCGTTGTAGATCTTCAGCGGATCGTGCCCGCCTCGGTGCAGTGAGGCAAGCTGATCGTCCGTCATATCGCGGACCAGCTCCAGCAGCTCCGGATACTTCCCGAAGAACTCCTTACGCAGATAGGCACCGCCCTTTGCCTTGTATGCCTGATAATCGCCATCGACGCACTCTTCCATGCGCTTCAACAAGAGGCCGGTGTGGTCGCGCTCGAAGAGCTTGTCCCAGTCCGAGCCCCACACCACCTTGATGACATTCCAGCCCGCGCCGCGGAACATGCCTTCGAGCTCGTCGATGATGCGCTTGTTGCCGCGCACCGGCCCGTCCAGCCGCTGCAGGTTGCAGTTGATGACAAAGATCAGGTTGTCCAGCTTCTCGCGCGTGGCCATCGAGATCGCGCCCAGCGTGTCCACCTCATCCGTCTCGCCATCGCCGACGAAGGCCCACACCTTGCGTTCGGTCTTGGGAATCAGGCTGCGGTGTTCGAGGTAACGCATGAAGCGCGCCTGGTAGAGCGCATTCAAAGGCCCAATGCCCATCGAGACCGTCGGGAAGCGCCAGAAGTTCGGCATCAGCCACGGATGCGGGTACGACGACAATCCCGGCTTGTCGCGCAGCTCATGACGAAAGTTCAGCACCCGCTCTTCTTCCAGGCGCCCTTCGAGGTAGGCGCGCGCATAGACGCCCGGCGATGCGTGGCCCTGGAAGTAGACAAAGTCCCCCGGCTGATCGCCGTAGCTGGCATGAAAGAAGTGGTTGAAGCCGACTTCGAGCAGGGTCGCCAGCGACGAGTAGGTGGAGATATGGCCGCCGATGCCGGCATCCTTCTTGTTCTGCCGGTGCACCATGGCCATCGCATTCCAGCGGATCAGGTTCTCGACTTGATGTTCCAGATCGCGGTTGCCGGGATAGGGCACTTCCTCGTGCTGGGGGATGGTGTTCAGGTACGGGGTAATCAACTCGCCGGTGGTGTTGATGCCGGCTTCGCGGGCCCTGCGGCGCAGCGCCGTCAGCAGCTCAGCGCTATGCTCGGCGCCCTCGGCGACCACGACCTCGTCAAAGGCCTCGATCCACTCGGCCACTTCCTCGGAAAAGCTTGTCTGGACTGGCACTGCCTCTTTTGTGCTCATCGATGCGGGATCACTCACCTGTCGGAATTGGGTCTTGCCGTGGGACGCGCGTCGCAGCATGCGCCACTGCTCAGTATAACGTTGGATGGTTTACAAATCGCGCGGCTGCACGGGTCGGTTAAGCCCTCTTCCTTGACGCCTCCCGCAGCGGCCACTAGAGTCGGCTCTAACTTTGCCGACCACTCCATCCAATACGAGCAGAACCGCAAGCTATATGGATACC
Source organism: Acidobacteriaceae bacterium (assembly GCA_036500805.1). Classification (GTDB taxonomy): domain Bacteria; phylum Acidobacteriota; class Terriglobia; order Terriglobales; family Acidobacteriaceae; genus KBS-83. Next base: position 6,055 of record DASYBK010000027.1, read on the forward strand.
CACGCCCTCCACCGCCTCGGCGTAGCCTGCGGACTGGCGGCTGGCGTGTGGCTGGGGGCGGCCGAAGCCCCTACCAAGCTGGTCAACGTTGGCCTTTCTCCCTTCGCTGTCTCGCTCTGGATGGTGGCCGGCGTCTTCACCGCGCGCTGGACCTTCCCCACGCTTTTGAAGGGCACCAGCTACGTCGTCCGCGATCTGGGCGAAAAGAAGCACCTCATCGTCTGGGCGCTGCTAGCCGGCGCGCTGTGGGCCGTGGCCAACACGCTCACCGTCTTCGCCATCCGGGATGTTGGGCTCGCCATCGCCTTTCCGCTATGGAATGCCAATTCTCTCTTCGGCCTGCTGTGGGGGCGCGTGCTCTTCCGCGAGCTTCAGGGCGCCAGCCGCGGCGGCATTATCAAGGTAGTGGTCGGCGCAATCGCCATCGTTGCCGCGGCCATCCTGCTCGGCTTCAGCACAGTCCACGGCGGCGGACACACAGCGTCCCACGCCGCGCGCGGCATCGCCGCGGCGATCGGCGCGAGCGCCTTGTGGGGCACCATGTATGTCCCCTATCGCAAGGCCTACATCAGCGGCATGAACCCGCTCTCCTTCGTTACTGCCTTCACCTTCGGCGAGCTTGGCTCCGTCCTCGCGCTGGTGTGGTGGCTGGATGGCGGCACGCACTCGACTGCTTTTCACTTCACCGCATTCCGCGGCGTACTCTTCTGGCTCTTCCTCGGCGGCTTCGTCTGGGTCATCGGCGATCTCTTCCAGCAATTCACCGCGAAATATATCGGCATCGGACGCGGCATCCCACTCTCGAACACCAACCAGCTCTGGGGCCTCGCGTGGGGCGCGCTGGTCTTCGGTGAGCTGGCCGGCACCGATCTCAGCCACAAGCTGATGGTCCTCGGTGGCTCCATCATCATGATCCTGGGCGCGCTCGCCATCTCGACCGCCGTCGCGGGCGAGCGCGAGCACCATTCGCGCAATCTCGCCATCGAGCGGGAATGCGACCGATATCGCCTAGACTATCGCTCCGTCATCGCCGCACAGACGGGCAGCGAGTTCGACGCAAGCGAGCGCCGCCGTTGGTGGGACTGGGCCATCGTCGCCGCGGCGGCGGCAATCTTCCTCTGGCTGGGTGTCCAGGCGCGGGTGCCGGAGATCGCCATGAACCACGGATGGCTGCTGCTTCTGGTTCTCATCCTCATCGCCAGCCTGCTCTACTGCGGGCTGCGGCTCCGCCGCCAGACCGGCTTCTCCTGAAAATGAAATACAGCGATCTCTGGATTCAGCGGAGTCGTGGCATTGCTGCTTTTTCAACATACCTATTTCCAAAATAGGTATTACTGGTCTATAATGCTGGGCATGGCAAAGAACTCCGATCGTCGGGACCTCTTTCCCGGCGCGCTCGAAATGATGATCCTGCACTCCCTCCGGCTCAAGCCAATGCACGGCTATGCCCTGGTCAAACACATCCAGCAAATCTCCGACGACCTGCTGCAGATTGAAGAAGGCTCCCTCTATCCGGCGCTGCAGCGCATGCTGCGCGAAGGCTGGCTGAAGTCAGAGGAGGGCATCTCCGCGAAAGGCCGCCCTACCCGCATCTACCGCCTGACGCCGGCCGGCCGCAGGCGCCTGGAGCAGGAAGTCTCGACCTTCGAAACCATGCTCGCCGGCATCACCCGTGTGCTGGCAGTGCAAAAGGCTTAGGTGCTCCGTGCAATGGCTCAAGCGTCTCTTCTCTCGTCACCGCCGCTATGACGATCTCGCCATCTCGATCCAGGAGCATCTCGACGAGCGCACAGACGAGCTCATGGAAGACGGACTCACGCGCGAAGAAGCCGCACAGAAAGCACGCCGCGAGTTCGGCAACGTGACCGTAATCGCCGAACGCAGCCGCGAGGCGTGGCAATGGCCCACGCTCGAAAGCATCTGGGCGGATATGAGATATGCATTCCTGCGGCTGGGAAGGTCACCGGGATTCGCTGCAACTGTCCTGCTCACGCTCGCAATCGGCATCGGCGCCAATACGGCGGTCTTCAGCGTGCTCAACAGCGTGCTGCTCAAACCCCTGCCCTATCCGAAATCAGAGGAGCTCGTAGGAGTATGGCTGACCGCCCCCGGTGCGGCCGGATTGGCAAACTTTGCGGAAGGCCTCCGCCTCTCGCCCTCGATGTATTTCACCTACGCCGAGCAGAACCGGACGTTTCAATCGTTAGGCGTGTGGATAGCAGGCACGGCAAATGTCACCGGCGTTGCCCAACCGGAACAAGTGCACACCGCGTTGATCAGCGACGGTGTGCTGCAGACACTCAAAGTTCCGCCTGCGATCGGCCGATGGCTCTCGCAAGCCGACCAGAATCCGCACGGTTCGAGGGCGGTGATGCTCAGCTTCGGTTATTGGCAGCGGCGTTTCGGAGGAGACCACTCCGTGATTGGACGCAATATCACGATCGATGCGCAGCCTTGGGAGATTGTGGGCGTGATGCCCAGAGGGTTCCGCATGGTGAATGCGGATTTCGATGTGATTGTTCCGCTGGCTTTCGATCGCAACAAGCAGATCCTGGCTGGGTTCGGCTATCACGGGATCGCCCGGCTGAAACCGAGAGTCACGATCGCGCAAGCCGATGCGGATATAACACGCATGTTGCCCATCTGGATGGACTCCTGGTCAAACGGCCCTGGCACCAACCCGCACTTTTACGAGACCTGGAGAATTACGCCCGCGATTCGTCCTCTGAAGCAGGAAGTCATCGGCAATGTCGGCGGCGTGCTCTGGATCGTGATGGGGACGCTCGGCGTCGTCGTGCTGATTGCCTGCGCCAACGTAGCCAACCTGGTGCTGGTAAGAACCGAGGCCCGGCAACAGGAGCTCGCCATTCGCGCTGCGCTCGGTGCAGGACGGGCGCGCATCGCACGGGATCTGCTGACGGAAAGCGTGCTGTTAGGACTTATGGGTGGCGTGTGTGGAGTGGCGGTCGCCTATGAGGGTCTTCGACTGCTGGTAGCCGTAGGTCCGGCAAATCTGCCGCGCCTGAGCGAAATTTCCCTCGACGCCCGGGCACTCATCTTCACTCTCGTCCTCTCCTTGGCGTCGGGCCTGCTCTTCGGGCTCATCCCGGTTCTAAAATATGCGGGGCCACGGACGCCGCTTGCTCTGGCCAGCGCTGGACGAACCGCAAGCGTCAGCCGGGACCGTCACCGTTCACGCAACCTTCTGGTTGTGGCTCAAGTGGCGATGGCCCTGGTCCTGCTGGTGAGCGCCGGATTGATGATTCGCACCTTCCAGGAATTGCGAACGGTCGATCCGGGATTCGCGGATGCAGAACATCTTCAGACCATGCGCATTGCGATTCCCGCTTCTCTCGTCGCCAGCCCACAAATGGTGACCCGAATCCAGAACAACATCGTCGACAAGCTGGCGGCGATTCCGGGCGTGACTTCGGCGGGGTTCGCCAACGCGATGCCGATGGAAGGAATCCAGTCCGACTGGGACGAGATTTTTATCGAGGGAAAGAACTATGCCGGCGAGACGTCGCCTCTTCGGCTCTTTAAATATGCCTCGCCCAACTTTTTCCATGCGGCCGGGACAACGCTTATCACCGGACGCGAGTTCACGTGGTCCGAAATTTACGACCAGAGGCCGGTGGCGATTGTCTCCGAGAATCTGGCGCGCGAACTCTGGGGTACACCCGCCGCGGCCCTCGGCAAGCGCTTCCGCGAGTTTCCCAGCATGCCATGGGATGAGGTGATCGGGGTTGTCGAGGACGTTCGGGATAACGGTGTGCAGGAGAATGCGCCCGGCATCGTGTACTGGCCCTCCATGACGCACAATCTGTATGGACCTGGCATGCTGGAGGCGGTCCGCGCCGTCACCTTCGTTGTGCGAAGCGATCGAGCCGGGACAGAAAGCTTCATCAGGGAGATGCAGCAAGCTGTCTGGTCAGTGAATTCGAGCCTGCCGCTGGCATCGGTGCGCACCATGCAGGAGATTTACGGTCAATCGATGGCGCGCACCTCGTTCACGCTGGTAATGCTGGCAATCGCAGGCGTGATGGCGCTGGTGCTCGGGATCATCGGCATTTACGGTGTGATTTCCTACGCCGTATCGCAACGCACACGCGAAATCGGAATTCGATTGGCCCTGGGCGCAGAGAAGAAGACGATCTTACGCATGGTCGTTGGAGAAGGGCTCCGACTCGCCGGCGCCGGAGTTGTCGTCGGTGTGGTGGTCGCGTTGCTCCTGGCCCGGCTGGTATCGGCCTTCTCGCGACTCCTCTACGGAGTACGCGCGAGCGATCCGCTCACCTTTGTCAGCGTCGCGGCAGCATTGACCGTGGTGGCCATCCTCGCGTGCTATCTACCGGCGCGGCGGGCTGCGTCGATCGATCCGATGCGAGCGCTGCGGACGGAATGAAAATCGCTCAGTGCGACGTTGTTCCCGCCATCCGGATGGCGCTTGGATAGTAGAGCTGCACCTGCGGCTGAAACGATGTGATGCGCAGCGAGTACGACGTGCCTGGTTCGCAGGAGAAGACTGGATGGATCACAAGGTCGTAGCTTCCCGGCGCATCGGTGACGATATCGCGGAAAAGCGCGTCGATGGTGGGCGCGCTGCGGCCTCCGGTGCTTCCGAGACGATTTTTCGCGCCAGGCTGCGCCTTCTCTCCTGACTGCTCCTGCTCGCCTGCCGTCAGGCGATAGATCTGCGCCATATCATCCCGTGCCAGCAGGTCTAGGGTGCGATCTTCGGCGACGCTGTTCTGTTGTAACGATGCCTCTGTGGGCAATGCCTCTCTCGGCAAAGCATCAGACGGCTGCGCCAGATCGACAATGACGTGGCGTCCGGCGCGCGCCTGTAGTTGCCGGAAGGCATTGCGCTCGGCGCCAGCCCACTCCGCGATGCTGCCCGCCTGACCGCGAGGCAGAACGGCTTGCGCCAGTGATGCGCGCAGCGCCGCTTCATTTGCGCCGGCCAGGAAGGGCGAGAGCGATTCATCCGGCGCCAGCACCGCGACCTTCCAGTGAACGCCTGGCGTAGCTCGCACGCTGCGTAGCACCGCTGCCGTGGCGTCCGGGGCCACCCCGGTCCCGGGCGGCAGTGCGGCCTGCGGCGGTACGACGATCAACACGTTTGTGTCGGGCGAAGCGGCCTTCGCGGGCGCGGCGCTCTGCATGGAGCGGATGTCGGCCGTCCCCATGCTGAACCACAGATATAAGTCCTCGGCACGTAGCCCAGCCGCGGGCGAGCCATCGGGACGGCGCGCCATCAGCCGCAGATGCGTGTCGGGGCACTCGGTGTAGTCGGGGTGACGCTTCATCAGCACCTGCGCGTGCGCCGCCAGACAGGCCTGCGACAGAAAAGCCGCCAGCACCAACGCTCCGCCGGATTGACGCCACATCCTGAACATGCGGTCAGTTTACGTTCTTCGCAGGAGGACCTCTCCCCCCGGCGTGGCAGATTCGAGCGGTTCGAATGCCAGGAAAATGCGACTGGGGATGCATCGCTTCCCGAATTGGAAGGGGTCAAAGAGCGACGGAAGGCTTGCGAGCGGCCAGCGGTTGAATCTATCGTGGAGATGTCAACGGAAGCGTTTACTGAAACGATCCAGGTTTACTGAAAGGATCAGATGCTTCCCCGAGGTGACCGCATGGCGATGACACACGAGTCCGCAACTCCGATGGAAAGCTTGGAAAACTGGGATGAGTTTCTCGAAGGGCGCTACAAGGAAGGCAAGTCCGAGGATGAGTTCCGCCAGTACGACAAGCAGGCCAATCCCGGTGTCGCTGAGTTCTACCGCCTGAACCACGAGCAGCAGACGGTCGAGTACGTGCTGGGCAAGGAGAAGGAGTACTTCGGCTTGACACGCGGCACAAAAACCATCTGGGAGGCGGGCGAGTATCTGAACACGCTGGTGGACGATAGCGATCCGGACACCGACCTGACGCAGATGGAGCACCTGCTCCAGACCTCGGAGGCGATCCGGCGCGATGGCCATCCGCGCTGGATGATTGCGACCGGATTTGTGCACGACCTGGGCAAGTGCCTCTGCCTATATGGAGAGCCGCAGTGGGGCGTGGTCGGCGATACCTTCCCGGTGGGCTGCGCTTGGTCGGAGCAGATTGTCTTCCCCGAATATTTCGCTGCGAATCCGGACCGGAATGTGCCCGAGTACCAGACCAAGTACGGCATCTATGAGCCGAACTGCGGGCTCGAGAACGTGCACATGTCCTTCGGGCACGATGGCTATATCGCCGAGGTACTGAAGAATTCTCTGCCGGATGAAGCGCTCGCGATGCTGCGCTTCCACTCGTTCTACGCGTGGCACCGGCATGGCGCCTACCAGCACCTGATGAACGAGAAGGACTGCGCCATGCTGCCGTGGGTGCAGAAGTTCAATCCGTATGACCTCTACTCCAAGGGGCACACCAAGCCGGATCTGAAGGAGCTGAAGCTTTTTTACGACGATCTCTTCGCGGAGTTTTTCCCCGGGAAGCTGGCCTGGTGATGTCGGCCGAAAACGAGCCGGCGCCAGCGAAGCCGCTGGCGCTCGCGATCCTGACCGATCTTCACTTCTGGGTGCCGTTTGCCGTGCTGCTGCTGGGGATTGGCGTGCTGGTGGTGTGCGCGCGGAATTGATGCCGCTAGTAGACGGCGCGCACCAGCGTAAGCGTCTGGTGTCCGTCGTCGGAGAGTTCGCAGCCCAGGTCGCGCGACTCGCGCGGGCCAAGCGTGTCGCGCATCTCGTCTTCTTTCGCAACGCCATCCTTGGTCAACGTGCGATGCACGGTTACGAGAACATTGCGACCTTCGTTGTTACGAATCATCCAGTTGCCGCTGGCCGGCGTGGATTGTTCGCAGGGATTGCCGGACGTGGTATCCATCCACAGCTTGACCGAGGCGTTGCGCGTGGGGGCATCGGGTTTGCTGGAGGATTTCTGGGCGGGGAAGGCTGCGATCGCCGGCAGCAGCGCGAGTCCCGCGACGATCGATCGGTACATCGCGCCTCCGGCGTTGCTGGTTTCATGACCGCATCGAGCGCGTCATGGAAACTTGGAATGAAAACGGAATAGACCCGGCGTGGTCGATGGTGGCACTGCACCAGAAACGAGTCAAGAAAAATGGCAGACAAGCGCAAGAAAAGGCGCTCCCGCGGCTACGGGAGCGCCTCTTGTACCCCGGAAAGAGACTAACGCAACAACATCATCAACGCGGTTGAGTGCCAGCTCCAGAACGCTGTGGTGGCCAGGATGGCAAGGAACAGCAGCGACGAAGAGACAAGCACGAGTTTGAGACGGCTACCGGAACGCCTTGGGGCAACGGCAATCGCCTCGCCCGCGAATGCGGAAGCGGTCTTTCGTGGCAGAACGATGCCGATCCGCCGGTCGCGGACCCAGCGCGTGATGGCGATCAGGTGATGACGCGGAATGGCCAGCACCAGCCGCAACAGCAGGCCGGGGACCAGCCGCAAAATCAGCAGACTAACTACGATTCCGAGAAAGACGAGTAAGGTCATAAGCTGCCTCGCCCGGTGATCATATCCCCTCGGTCATCTACTTGACGAGTACTTCAGTGCCCATAAGTAACCGAAGTGGTCCGGGCTGCCCAAAATGGAATCGGCCTGAGAGTAAGTGGTTTGTTTCAAGGATTTGCGAGCCGGTCCGGGAATGTTCTTCCGATCAGGGGATCTTGGGTAATCGGTCCAACATGACAACCACCACAAGGTGGTATGGCTCGAACACGAAGGCTGTTGAAAGCTTAGAGGATGCAGGTGCCACCCGATCTCGCGTCCCGGCTATCGAGCGTTGCCGTGTCCTCCGGCCGCTCGCCGGAGGCTTTTCTGCGCGAGGCGATCAACCGGCTGATCGAGAGCACAGTGGAGAGGCTGGCGGCGTTTGAGGACCCGCAATCCGCGACCGGCTTTGTGCCGCAGCCGCGTGGCTTCTCCGTGTACGAGTAGAGGCACGCCGCGCGGCAATACGGGGCATGCCTCCCCGCTAGAACACTCATTCGGACAGCCACGGATACGTGTCCGTCACGCAGCGCGCGACGAACCGCCAGTCGCTTTGTCAGATCACCTTCAGCAGCAGAAGGACGAGAATGATGAGCAGAATGAGGCTGATGCTGCCTCCGCCGTAGTAGCCGATCCCCGGCCCCAAACGGTATCCCCCGAAGCCGAACAGAACGATGAGAACGATGAGAAGAATAATCACAATGCCTCCAGAAATCACTGAAGGAATCAGATGCGGAATCCGGCTTCGTGGTATGCGTTTGGTCACACTTCTGTAGGCTCCGGGTTTCGGCTGCCGGGAGCGAAGCGCGTTCAACGTAACTGGCGTGTCGAGATCGTGGAAGGCCTTGATGATGGCCTCAGAGCTGAGAAGCATCCGCGTGACACATGACCAGAATCAGGAGTCCATGCCGGAGTGGGGAGCTGTCGCCGCCGAGCGCTTTTCTCCGTTGGAGCGGCGTTGGCCATCGAGCCATGGCGGAAGAGAACTCGCTCCAGAGAAGTGGGCGTCAGTAATCGTTCGAGGATGCAGCCTAACTGGCGTATCGGTTGCCGAAAGCCGGCGGCAATTCACAGTCAGCGTTTGCATCGCTGTCGAAAGCTCTTGTATCAGAGTGCCATGCTGTGCCCGCAGGGCACGCGCTGCTTCTATCTGATCTTGTATCTGCTGTTGTAACTCGGAGAATGCCGCGCGAACTTCGTGGGGTTCCGCTGTTTCCTTAGGAGTCGCACGCAAAGCCCAGCGCGAGGCCAGCCACGCCTCGAGGTCGCGAGGATGAGCAGCTACAGCGCTTTTGTGATCTGTGCCCTTCGGCCGCCGCACCGGCAGATCGAAATCCCGCTCCCAGCGCTGGACGGTGCGCACTCCCTTCCCCAGATATTTCGCGATGTCTTTCCAGCAGCTAAGAAGCGCAGGATCTCTCCCGTATATCTCGTGTTTCATCTCACACCCCGGCGCTAGGCGTCGCCCGCGGCGTCACCCATAACTAAAATTATGTTTCTCAATCCACTTTGCCGGTCCGCCGGCGCCCGACAACTTGGCAGCCATCGCGCTAACCGGCCCATAATTGTGACGAAGCCCACGCCTTTAGATGCAGCCGGATTTTCCGTGTTGCATTGCGGGGCGCGATCGATGGCTGGAGAATCTGACCGGTCCGGTATCGGAAGTGCTGGGCGATTCTCGGGACGTGATCCTCAAAAGAGGATTCAAGTACCGATCGATGCTGCCGAGAAAATTCACCGCTGCAACGGCGGCCGTCAGACCAGGGATCGTTGCCAGCGCGAATGATCTACACGGCTCACATTTCGAGTAAGGGTGAGATGAGCGCACCGCGCCAAAGTGATTTCGTTCTGACTTCTGCTGGAGGCATGTCGGTCTTGCTGCAGGAGTCAGAACGTGAAACGTGACCCGAATTGGAATTGCCGGGGAGTATTGATGGTTGAAGTGATTTGACCGAATACGGCAGCCTGAGCTGGATTTGACTGGACCGAGGTGATATTCGGTGTCCCCGGGATTCCAAGCTGCGCCCTGTTGGCCACGTTGTAGGAGGCGACCTCGAAGCGTAATGCTTTCTCGCCGATTGAAAAGCTCTTGTAGAGCGAGACATCGAAGTCCTGCGCCCCCATGGTGCGTACGTGATCAAGATATGCCGGCGCATTTCCTGCCACAAATGGGCTCGCGGGAATGGCGAAGCAACTGAAATTGAACCATGTGGCCGCGGTATGTGGTGCCCCGCTTGCCGGATTGCAGGTGAGGTCAGGACGTTGATTGAAATATGAGGTTCCAGCTCCCACCGTCGGCGAAGCGATCGGAATGCCGGTGCTCCAGTAGGCGATGAGATTGGCTGTCCACCCGCCTAGAATTGCATTGCCGACACCGTTTAGATCAAGCGCCTGTCCGCGGCCAATCGGCAGATCGTAAGAGGCCTGTCCGGTGAACTGATACTTCACATCCTGAGGGCTGATGGAGCGCTCCAGACTAAGATTCTTCGCATCTTGAGGAGCTCCGGCATGCGAGCCGACAAAACCCAGTGGAGGATTCCCGTCATCGCTGATGAGTTTGGCCCAGGTGAAGCTGGCCAAGGCAGTGAAGTGGTGCGTGAGCCGCTTCTGTAGCTTGGTCTGCAAGGAACTGTAATTAGAGTCGCCGCCGGGATAGGCGTGCACAACAACACCGTTGCCGCTGCCGTAGCTGCCGTTGCCGAACTGGGGGTACTGTTGCACGGCCACCCAGAGCGGCACGGTAGCCGAGCCATAGTTGGCATTGGTGGAAGGCTGAATCGCCGCCCATTGGTTTGGCACGCTCGCGTTGAGCAGGGACGATTGGTACTTACCGATAGTGCCCAGATCGAGCTCGTTCAGATCAAGTGCGCCGAGCGGCACAAATAATCCGCGGCTTCCTACATAGGCAAGGCTGGCGACAACCTGGTGCGGGAGTTCGTATTCCACGCCGAAGTTGAAATTGTAAGTTGTGGGCGTGCGCTGGGAGTGGAGCATGGTATTGAGCGCAGTTCCCAGATTGTTGGCCAGACCGGATGGAGGTGAAGTCAACTGAGGATTCACGCCATTCGGAAACGGATTGCTGAGGGAATTCACCATGACGGTATTTCCCTGGCTGCTGCTGCTGTAGCCATTGGCGGCGTCGAAGGCGATGGTATTCGGGTCCTGGTTCCAAGCCGTGGCATTCCATTGCGTCACGGTGTTGAATCCGTCGCTGTTGACGCTCGCTCCGGCAACCATCTGGGCGCTGGGACCGTAATAGAAGCCGGCGCCGGCGCGCACGACTGCATGGGTCGTTGGCTGCCACGAGAAGCCCAACCTGGGGCCGAAGTCCTTAAAATTCGTGGTAAAAGGTGATCTGTTCCCGCTGCTCGCGTAAATTTCAGCGCCGGAATAGCTCACTCCGCCGACAGTGCTGGCAGCCGTCGGATCGAAATATTCCAGCCGATTATGCCGCTCCGTACGTCCGCCAAAGATGTCCCAGCGCAGACCGGCGGTAACTGTAAAGTTTCTGGTTGGGCGGTAAGTGTCCTCGACGAAGGCCGCGTAATATGGGCTCGCCTCGGCGGCGAAGAGATCTTTGGTGAAATTCGGATACGAGTTGGACTCGGTACCGGGGGGCGTGCCCATGCCCGCAAGGAAGGAGGCAAAGTCGCTGCCGCCCACTGCGGAATTTACGGTTTGGTCCGTCGCCGAGATGTCGAAGGCGTAGGAGCCGGACGGCGCAACGGGCTGACCGACATTCAGGAAACGTTTCATGTATTCGAAGCCGGTCGATATCTGGTGCTTCCCCAGGCTCTTGCTGAGGCTGGCGCTGACGTCGTTGTTTTCGCTGGCGTACTGGAAGGTGTTGTAGTTCGCGGTGCCGCCGACGCCGTCCCCCGAGTTCAGATCATTAAAGATCGCGAACGGGAGCAGCTTGTAAACCTCTTCTGCAGCCAGCGAAGCCGGGAATCCGAGCGTTGTAATGTCGTAGCCAACCTGACCCGGATCTCCACCCTGGTTTTCGTAATGCCGCGTAAATGAGTAGCGCAACTGCAGCACGGTTGTAGGGTTGAGCGTCAGGTCATCAGCCAGCAGGATGTTGCGCCCGTTGGTGACGTTCTGTGCATAGTTCAGGTCCCAGATATTGTTGAAGGCGTTGAAGGTGGAGGTGAACAGGCGGTCGAAGGAAAAGCGGCCAAAGATCCGCTGCTTTTCGCTCTTATTCCAGTCAACGCGAATATCGAACCGCTGCGCCGTGGTGGGATCCAGGCCCGGTAGATAGAAATTGTTCAGGGCGCCGTTGGTCGCCGAATCACAGGTGCTGGGGTTCACATTGCATTTCGGCATCTCGGAGAGAAACTTCAGGGCGATGGGATTCGGATTCGGAATCTTGTTTCCAGGGAAGGGCTGGCGCGTTCCGGCCAGAGGGCCGGAGGCCACATCTGGCTGGCTGGGGTCATAGATCGTGAAGCTGTCCGCCGAAAAGTCTCCGGTGCGCTCCGCGCTGGTGGGAACAGTGAATGTGTTCGAACCGTCGAACTGCTGCTGTTGCGTTGCCTCGTAATCGCCGAAGATAAACAGCTTGTTGTGAAGGATAGGACCGCCGATGGCGCCACCTTCTTGATAGCGATGGAAAGCGGGCGGCGTATTGGCTGTACCGTTGCCTATCTGGCTTTGCTTGTTGAAGTATTCGTTGGCGGCGAGAACATCTGGCCGGAAGACACCGAAGACGTCACCGTGGAACTTGTTCGTACCGGATTTCGTGACCAGACTGATAACCCCGGCTCCCCCGCTCTGGTAGGAAGCCGGGGTATTCTGCGTTTCGACGCGAGTCTCCTCTACGGCATCTTCGGGAATATCGAGAGCCGGGATGATAGCCGCGTTGTTGTTTTCGGCGATGCCCAACGGACTGCCGTCCACCATGTAATAGACCGATCCGACGATCGCTCCGTTGATGGTGTAGGAGGAAACGTCGACTCCGGGGCGTCCGCTGGAGATGTTCTCGATGGCGAAGGAACTGGAGGAGTTCGGCGCTCCGTTGGCTGGAGTCACGCCGGCGCTTAACTGGATCAGATCAAAGACATTGCGGGTCAGGAGCGGAACGCGATCCATGGTCTCCGAAGTGATCAGTTGCCCCACGGTCGAGTTACTGGTATCGACCAGATCGTTAGCTTCGGAGATGGTGATTACCTGAGTGGCCGCTCCCATGCGCAAGGCGATGTTGACATTTGTGACTTGATCGACGGTGACCGTGACCCTGTCCTGAGCGACAGACTCAAAGCCCTGCTGGCTGGCAGTCACCTCGTACTGGCCGGGATTGAGAGATACAAAGGTGTAGAGACCCGCGGCGGTGGTGCGGGTTTGCTGCGTCAATCCGGTGGCACGATTGTGCAGGGTCACCTTGGCTCCCGAAATCAAGGCCCCGCTGGGATCGGTGACCGAACCACTTATGCCGCCGCGTCCAGCCTGAGCCCATCCGGCCAGAGCGGTGAACGAAGCGATGACGAGACAAAGGAAAATACGAACTGCACGCGCGCTCTGAACATCCCGGTTGAAATGTCTCATCATCGCCTCTCCGGAATTTGTTGACCTTCAAACGTTTGAATAGTAGAAGCGACTGTAGGAGCATCTGCTCATGCTGTCAAGAGAAAAGGCTGCCGCAGATGGCTCCAACGAGAAAGTCATCGCGATAAGAGCCGTGTCCGACGAAGGAGTAGACCAAAGTGGCCCAGCGCAAATCTGGACATGTAACCCTGATGGACATCGCGCGGGCGTGCGGGTTCTCCGTCTCCACCGTGTCAATCGTGCTGAGCGAAGCGCCACTTTCTCGGAACGTGGCCGAAAAAACCCGGCATCGGATTAAGGCCACAGCGCAACAGCTTGGCTATTACCCGGACGCATATGCGCGTTCTCTGCGGCTGCGGCGCAGTCAAACGGTCGGCATTCTCGCCTACGATCTCTCCGATCTGTATTGCATACCCATCGTGCGCGGCATCCAGGAGGGCCTGCAGCCGGCCGGCTACTTGCCGCTTTTGATGGATGCATCGACGCGGCGCGCGCTCTTTGACAGCTATCTGCAGATGGCGCTGGAGCGGCGCGCCGAGGGGGTGATCGTCATCGGTAACTGGGTCTTCGACGAGACCAACCTGCTGAGCGATGTGGAGAAGAATAATGTTCCGATCGTGATCGTGAGTCGCGATCTAACAACAAACGGGGTAAGTTCAGTGCTGGTCGACAACCAGGCGGGCGGAGCATTGGCGGTACGCCATCTGTATGAGCTGGGGCATCGCAGGATCGCGGTCATTCGAGGTCCGGACGAGATGTTTGACAGCGCGCCGCGCTGGGCAGGCGTGCAGAGCGCGGCAGCCCAGTCGGGCATTCGACTCGATCCGCGGCTGGTTCTCAAGTTGCCGAACGTTGTGGATCCGATGTCGGGCTTCGAGGGCGGCCTGGAGTGCACACGGCGATTAGAGGCTTCAGGTCTGGACTTTACCGCGGTAATAGCCGTCGACGATTTGACGGCACTCGGCGTCGTGCGCGGGCTCAGCGAGGCGGGAGTCCGCGTGCCTGAAGATTGCTCCGTCGTAGGATTCGACGATCTGTTGCCGGCGACTGTGGCGACTCCGGGAATTACTACAATTCGTCAGCCGCTCGGCGAGATGGGACTGCTCGCGGCCGAATGGGTAGTAAAGGAAATCGAAGCACGCTATCAGAAAAAGGCGCATGCGCCTCGGTTGCATCTCGCGCCGCCGCAACTGGTCACGCGGATGTCAACGGCGAAGCCGGGGCGGAGAATGCGCGATTGAGTCCTGCAGATCGTAGCGCCGGATAACGAGCCTTGATGGCGCAAACAAGCAGGCGGACAAAACCTGCGCGCATGCGCAGACCGGGCCGAATACAAAGAGCGATGCAGGCACACCCCCTCAGTGCAGGCCAGCATTCGAGGGTTGCTGTACCTAGGCAACTTAGAATCCATACATGAAAAGGCCGAAGCGCTAGGCTCCGGCCCTTTCATTTACAGTCGACTACCGACTCCCTGTCAGTGCGACTGAAGTTGCGATACCGTACTTCCGTTTCCGCCCGGCTGCATGTTCGAGAGCACCTGAATATCGACCCGGCGATTCTTCGCGCGGCCCGCTGCTGTGCTGTTGGGCGCCACTTCCTTATCCTTGCCGATGCCGATCAGGTAGAACTTATGCGCCGGCACGTTGTACTTCGACGCCAGGTATTGCACCACCGCTTCCGCGCGGCGCTGGCTCAGCGCGTAGTTGTACTCCGCGCTCCCGGTCGAGTCGGTTCCACCTGTCACTTCCAGAATATAACCTTTCGTGGAGTTGAGCGGGCCGGCAAGCTGATCGAGCTGCGCCTTGTCCTTGCGCGTGAGCACGCTCTTGTCGAAGCCGAAGGTCACGGAAGCCGCTCCCACCTGCTTATAACTGTCAAGGTTGCTCACTACGCTCGCGAGTGTATCCGCGCGGTTCACGGCTTCCTGTGCGCTCTGCTGCGCAGTGCCCGCGGCGGTGCTCGCCTGCTGCGCGCTCTGTTGCGCAGTATCGGCCGATGACTGCGCCTTGCTGATGCCGGCGGTCGTCCGCTCATCCAAATTCTTGAGATTGCGATTGTTCGTAGCCGTCTGGTCGTCCAGCTCATTGGTGTGCTGAACCAGCGGCGCGGTCTGGCTCCGCACATACTTCTTGGTTGAGCAGCCGCTGGTAAGAAGCAGCGCCAAGGCTCCCGCCGCGCAGCCTGAGATCTGGGTTAGACGCTTCATCTGTATGGTCAAGTGAATCTCTCCCTCCTCGCGGCACATGCCGCGAAGTCCGTCGAACGGGTCGTGTGATGGCGTAGCGGGGGCACCGGACACAAGACTCCTGCATGCTCTGATGCACGATTCATGCCAAAGCGATTCTTCGGACATATCCAATGTAACATCAACTACTTAGCAGCCTCTCTCTGAACCAGAGGAGCGGCTTGGTGTAGTTATTACGTGGCGAATGCACGCTCCCATGTCAGTGCCGAGAGCGGCAGCCCGCGAGCGATAGACTGGAGAATGGCCGCTGCTGCGCCAGCACTCCGGCCCGCCTGGGCTTGCAACCGAAAATGGACCTGCAGCAGAAAATCCGCACCTTGCCCACCCAACCCGGCGTGTACCTCTATAAGAACGCCGAGGACGAGGTGATCTATGTCGGCAAGGCGAAAAACCTGCGCGCGCGGGTGCGTTCGTATCTGCTCGAATCCGCGCAGTCGAACGCGAAAACCGGCTCGCTGATGCGCGAAGCTGTCGATGTCGAATACATCCTGGTCGACAACGAAGGCGAGGCGCTCGCTCTGGAAAACAACTTCATCAAGCAGCGCAAACCGCGCTTCAACATCCTGCTGCGCGATGACAAGACCTATCCCTACGTCAAGCTCACACTGGCCGACCGCTACCCGAAGGTCTTCGTCACCCGCCGCCTGCGCAAGGATGGCAGCGCTTACTACGGTCCGTACTTCCCGGGCAATCTCGCCTACCGCGTCGCGGATCTCTTGCACCGCTCGTTCCTGCTGCCTAGCTGCAAGCTCGACCTCACGCGCTACTATCCGCGCCCGTGTTTGCAGTACTACATCAAGCGCTGCCTCGGTCCCTGCGTCGAAAACTTGACCACGCCGGAGCAGTACCGCGAGGCGGTGCGCGACGCGCAGCTCTTCCTCGAAGGCCGCCAGCAGGAGCTCCGGCATTCGCTCGAAGGGCGCATGGAAGCCGCGGCTGCATCGGAACAGTTCGAGCTCGCCGCGAAATATCGCGACCTGCTCATCACCGTCAGCCAGGTGCAGGAGAAGCAGCGCATCGCCAGCGCAGACAGCGACGACGCGGATGTCTTCGGCTATCACTACGAGAACGACATGCTCGCGGTGAACCTCTTCCACATGCGCGGCGGCAAGATCGTCGACCGCCGCGACCTCTTCTGGGAGGACCTGCCCGAGTTGCTGCAGGTCGAAGACGATCATGCGGAGAATGCGCCGGAGGCCGCTCACGCGACAGGCGGATTCAACCCGCCGGCCTTCTTCTCCGCGCTGCTCAAGCAGCTCTATATCGATCAGCAATACGTGCCACGATCCATCCTGGTGCCGGTCGACTTCGCGGACCGCGAGGCGCTTTGCCACCTGCTTGCGGAGCGCACCGGCCACCGCGTGGAGATCGCCGCACCGCAGCGTGGAGAGAAGCGCTCGCTGGTCGACCTCGTCGGCCAGAACGCAAAGCAGAGCTACGACCAGCGCTTTCGTGTGCTGCAGCCCTCGCAAAAGGTGATTCAGGAGTCACTACAGGACCTGCTCATGCTTTCCGAGCTGCCGCGCCGCATCGAGTGCTTCGACATCTCGCACATCCAGGGAGCGGAGACCGTCGCGTCGATGGTCGTCTGGGAAAACGGCGCGATGAAGAAGTCCGACTATCGCAAGTTCCAGGTGAAGACGGTCACGGGTGTCGACGACTTCGCCGCCATGCGCGAGATCGTCGGCCGGCGCTACAAGCGTGTCTTGCAGGAGACCACGGCAGCGGAGCTGGTCGAAACATCGGACAGCGACGCGCGCGTACGAGACGGCGCCGGACGAGGCAAAATGCCATCGCTCGTCCTCATCGATGGCGGCCTCGGTCAGCTTCACGCCGCGGCGGCGGCGCTCGAAGAGCTCGGGCTCACAACCCAGCCGCTCGCCTCGATTGCCAAGCGAGAAGAGGTGATCTACCTCTATGGACAGGAGGACGACCCCATCGTCCTCGACCGCCGCTCGCCCGTGCTGCACCTCATCCAGCGCATCCGCGACGAGTCGCATCGCTTCGCCATCACTTACCATCGCAAGCGCCGCGAAATTCGCGATCGCCAGTCCGAACTGCTCGACATCCCCGGAGTCGGCGCCCGCACCCGCACGCGGCTAGTGCAGCATTTCGGCTCGCAGCGGGCGGTGAAGCAGGCTTCGCTTGAGGCGCTTACGTCGGTCGTGGCAAAGAAAGTGGCGGAAGCTATCTACGCGCACTTTCATGCGCAAACAGCGGTGACATCCGATGCCGCGGGGCTAAGAGTGCTCCAATAGCTCCTCCTGGTGCCGACGAGAGTACAGCGACTGCGGAGGATACCAGGAACTATCCAGCGCTTCCCAACGTACATCACGTGACACAGTCCCACTTCGGAGGCGCAGCCAATGGCAATCTTCGGCGATCAGATCAAACAGGTCTTCCGCCGGCTCGGCCGCGCACCGCTCTTCACCGCCATCACTCTGTTCACGCTCGCCATCGCCATCGGCGCCAACACTGTCGTCTTCAGCGTGGTCGATGGCATATTGCTGAAGCCGCTTCCCTATCCCCATCCCGAGCAGTTGATTGGCGTGTGGCATACCGCTCCCGGCGTCAATATCAAGGAGCTGAATATGTCGCCGTCGATCTACTTCATCGACCGCGAGCAGAACAAGACACTTCAAGACATCGGCGCCTATACCGGCGATTCCCTGAATGTAACCGGCTCGGGGCAGCCGGAACATGTCGATGGGCTCGACGTCACCGACGGCACTCTGCCGTTGCTTGGCGTAAAGCCAGAGCTGGGGCGGCTCTTCACCCGGCAGGATGACGAGCCCCGTCCGCCCGACACCGTGCTGCTCTCGTATGCCTACTGGCAGCACAAATTCGGCGGCAGCGCCTCCGCCATTGGCCGCAACCTGACCGTCGATGGGAAACCTCGCGAGGTCATCGGCGTCCTGCCTCGGGGATTTCACTTCCTCGATCGCCCCGACGCTGCGCTCATCCTGCCCATGCAGTGGGATCGCAGCAAACTGCATCTCGGCAACTTCAGCTACGACGCACTCGCCCGGCTGAAGCCCGGCGTCACCATGCAGCAGGCCAGCACCGACCTGGCGCGGCTGCTTCCCGTCTCCTTCCGCAGCTTCCCCGCACCCGAAGGGTTCAGCGTCAAGCTGTTTGAAAAAGCACAACTACGGCCCAACCTCCGTCCGCTCAAACAAGACGTGGTCGGCGATGTGGGCACTGTGTTGTGGGTGCTCATGGGCTCCATCGCCATGGTGCTGCTGGTGGCCTGCGCCAATGTCGCCAATCTGCTGCTGGTGCGCGTCGAAGGCCGCCGCCAGGAGCTGGCGATCCGCTCCGCGCTGGGTGCGGGACGGAAGCGCATTACCGCCGACCTGCTCTTCGAAAGCGCGGTGCTCGGATTCCTGGGAAGTCTCCTTGGCCTCGCGCTCGCCTATGGAGCGCTGCGCATTCTGGTCGCGATCGCGCCTACCGGCCTGCCGCGCATTCATGAGATCGGCATCAATCTTCCGGTGCTGCTCTTCACGCTCGCCCTTGCCCTTCTCACCAGCATTCTTATCGGCCTCATTCCGGTCTTCAAATATGCCGGCGGAAGCTCGGCGACCGGTCTGCGGGAAGGCGGCCGCGCGCTGAGCCAGAGCCGCGAACGTCATCGCGCGCGCAAAACTCTGGTCGTGGTGCAGGTTGCGCTGGCGCTGGTTCTGCTTATCTGTTCCGGACTGATGATCCGCACCTTCCGCGCGATGATGCAGGTCTCGCCCGGCTTCACCTCGCCGAACACGCTCCAGACCTTCCGCTTCTATATTCCGGATACCCAGATTCCCGATGCGCAGCGCGACCGCGTCATCCGCATGGATCAGGAGATTCAGGACAAGCTCGCCGCTATCGCCGGCGTCTCGTCGGTCAGCTTCTCGACCGCCGTTCCCATGAACGGCGATAGCAACAACGATCTGGTTTTTGCGCAGGACCACGTATACGGTGAGGGCGAGCTGCCGCCGATCCGCCGCTTCAAGAACGTGGCTCCAGGATCATTCGCCACCCTCGGCACGCCGCTGATTGCGGGTCGCGATCTCACCTGGACCGACACCTACCAGAAGCTGCCCGTCGCCATCATCTCGGAGAACTTCGCGAAGGAATATTGGCACAGCGCGCAGAAAGCGTTGGGCAAGCGCATCCGCGTCGGCAACACGGACGACTGGCGCGAAATTGTCGGTGTGGCCGGCGATGTGCACGATGACGGCGTCAGTCTGCCCGCGCCAACCACTGTCTATTGGCCGCTGATGCAAGACCGCTTTGAAGGCCAGAAAGAAATGCTACGACGCGGCGTTGCTTTTTATATCCGCAGCCCGCGCGCCGGCTCGCAGGCCTTCATCAACGAGGTGCAGCGTGCCGTCTGGTCGATCGATCCTGATGTGCCCCTCGCCAACGTCTCGACGCTCGGCGAGCTCTATACCAAATCGATGGCGCGCACCTCATTCACCCTGGTGATGCTATGCATTGCCGGAGCCATGGCTTTGCTGCTCGGCATCGTCGGCATCTACGGCGTCATCTCGTACTCCGTCTCGCAGCGGACGCGCGAGATCGGCATCCGCATGGCGCTCGGCGCGCAGCGTCCCACGCTGACCGCGATGTTTGTGCGCCAGGGATTGCAACTTACCGGCATCGGCATTCTCTGCGGCCTGGTCGTCGCTTTCCTCTCGATGCGGCTTATGTCGTCGATCCTCTTCAACGTCAGCCCGGTTGATCCCGTCACCTACATCGTCATCACCTTCGGTGTGGTGGCGACGGCATACCTGGCCTGCTATCTGCCCTCGCGCCGCGCCGCCACCGTGGATCCGGTCCACGCCTTGAGAGCAGAGTAAGGGCGGATGACGGAATCCTGCCCTGCGCGTACTGATCGGCCTGAGAGGCGTCCACGTTTGTTCGATAGGCACTCGTCGCGCCGATGCCCTATCCTGAAGTAGAGTGACCACCGCCACAACCGCCGTCGCCAGCCGCGCCATATCTCGCAGGCAATTTCTTTACCTTTCTGGCCTGGCTGCGGGTGGCGGTCTCGTGGCCTACTCCGGGCTCTGGGACCGGCATCACCTCGAAGTCGTCGAGCAGACCATCCGGCTGCGTCGCCTGCCGGAATCGTTCCACGGCCTGCGCATCGCACAGGTCAGCGACATCCATTATGACGAGTACACCGAGCCCTACTTCGTGCGCGAGGTCGTCCGCCGCATCAACTCGCTCCATCCCGACGTCGTCATGCTCACCGGCGACTTCGTCACAGACGGGCCATTGCCGCGCCACATCGCCGCGCGCCTCAGCTATCCCTGCGCGGAGATCCTCGCCGGCATCCAATGCCCGCATCGCTTCGCCTCTCTCGGCAATCACGACGCACTGGTCGGCTGGCCCGTGGTCGTGGACGCGCTCAAGGTCCACGGCATCCCAACACTTGTGGACAGCTTTGTTCCCTTCGAGCGCGATGGCAGCCGTCTCTGGTTCGCCGGCACGCGCAGTTCACTTGAGGATTCTCCCAACCTGAACGATGCCGTCCCACACCAGACGGCCCCAGGCGAGCCCGTCATCCTGCTGGCACATGAGCCGGATTACGTCCGCCACGTCGCGAAGCATGGCGGCGTGGACCTCATGCTCTCCGGCCACACCCATGGCGGCCAGGTGCGCCTGCCCTTCATCGGAACGCCGCGGCAGATGCTCCCTCGCGGCGGCCGGCACTTCATCGAGGGCTACTTTAAAGTGGGGCCGCTGCAGATCTACGTAAATCGCGGCATCGGTACCGTCAAACTGCCGATTCGCTTTCGCTGCCCGCCGGAGCTCACGCTCATCACCCTGCAACCTGCGGAATCGTAACTCGGCGCCGAGCGGAACCGCGATACTATTCCATCCGTACTCCCCGATATCGCGTTGCTCATCATGAACCACAGCCCGGAGTTATGAACACAGTCACCTCCCTTCCCGCTGAAGACTCCTCGATTGCGGTTCCACCCGCGGTTGGTTCGACACTGCGGCAGGCGCTTTTGCTCGCCGGTCTCTTTGCGCTGCTCAAGTTTGCCCTTCACCTCGGCACCAATCTCTGGGAGACACATATCGGGTGGGGCTACTTCCGCGACGAGATGTACTACATCCTTTGCGGGCAGCATCTGGACTGGGGCTACGTCGACCACGGTCCGATCGTCGCGCTGCAGGCGCGCGCGGCCGTCGCGCTCTTTGGCAACTCGCTCGCCGGCATCCGTATCTTCTCGACGCTCGCCGGCGCCGCCACCGTCTTCCTCACCGGCATGATCGGCTGGGCGATCGGCGGCCGGCTCATCGCGCAGGCGCTGGCCATGCTTGGCATGCTGCTGGCGCCGGAATTTCTTGGGCTCGACAGCTTTCTCTCCATGAACTCTTTCGAGGCAGTCTTCTGGATGGCCGCCGTCTTCGCCATCCTCATGCTGCTGCGCGCCGCGTCAGGTCGGCAATTTGTGACGGGCTGGTGGATCGTCTTCGGCCTCGCTGGAGGGCTCGGTATCGAGAACAAACCCTCGATGGTCGTCTTCCTGGTCGCACTGCTGATCGGTCTGCTGCTCACGCCCGAGCGCCGCATCGTCTTCTCGCGCGGCGCGCTCGTTGGTGTTGCGCTCGTCGTTTTGCTGGCCTTACCGAACCTGCTCTGGCAGATCCACCATCACTACCCCACGCTCGAGTTCATCCATAACGGTAAGGTGGAACACAAAAACGTCGACCTCTCAATGCTGCAATTCCTCGGCGCGCAAGTGATGATGCTGAGCCCGTTCAGCGTGTTTCTATGGCTCGCCGGAGTGGTGTGGCTGCTGGTCAGCCGCCGCAGCCGCGAGTGGCGCTTTCTCGGCTGGACTTACCTCGTCTTTCTCGCGCTCATGTTCGCCACGCGCGACGCGAAGGACTACTATCTCGCGCCTATCTACCCCGCAATCTTCGCCGCTGGCGGCCTCTGCTGGGAGGCGCTGCTGAAGCGGCGCAGCACCGCATGGATCGTCCCCACATACGCGGCGCTGCTCATCATCACCGGCATTCTCATCATGCCCATATCGATACCGGTTCTTACTCCGCAGCAGTGGCTCGACTACACCGCGCGCATGCACCTGCGCCATACCGCCGCCAACATGGAAAACGAAGCCACCAGCGCCTTCCCGCAGTTCTACGCGGACCGCTTCGGCTGGCAGGAGATGGTCGATCAGGTCACCCGTATCTACAACGGACTCTCGCCCGCGGACCGCGCGCGCGTCGGTATCCTCTGCTCCAACTACGGCGAGGCCAGCGCCATCAACTTCCTCGGCCGCGGCCTGCCCTTCGCCATCAGCGGCCACAACAACTATTGGATCTGGGGACCGCACGGCTACTCCGGCGACCTGATGATCGTCATCAACGGAGCCTCGCTCAACGAGATGCACAAATACTACGACTCAGTCGAGATCGCCGGCGTCATGGACAATCCTTACGCCATGCCCTTCGAGCACCGCAACATCTATCTCTGCCGTGGACGCAAAGGCAGCATCGTGAAGGACTGGCCGGAGTTCAAGCACTACATCTAACCGGCTCCAGCGGCAGGAAGATTTCGCGGCACACTGCCGGCGAACTCGCGCTACTCTAGCGGAACACTCATCCGCCGGAGCATTCGCCATCGCCACACCCGCGACGAACACCGCCAATCGAACGCACTACGACCGCGAACATCAGCCGCTGGAGCGCGTGCTTGGCCTCTCGCAGTCCACCGCCATCGTTGTCGGCACCATCATCGGCAGCGGCATCTTTCTCGTCCCCCAGGAGATGATGCGCGCCGTCGGCCACTCCTCGCTGGTCTACCTCGCATGGATCGCCGGCGGACTGCTCTCGCTCTTCGGCGCCATGACCTACGCCGAGCTCGCGGCGCGCATGCCCGAGGCGGGCGGCGAGTATGTCTATATCCGCCGCGCCTATGGCGACCTGCCTGCCTTCCTTTATATGTGGACGTGGTTCGCCGTCGCGAAGCCGGCGTCCATTGCCACCGTCACCATCGGGCTCGCCCGCACCCTCGCGCTTTTCCATGTCTTCCAATGGCTCGACCACACTGCGATCGCCGCGCCCATTCCGCTCGCCTGGTCGCAGCTCTTCGCCATCGTCATGACCTGGCTGATGACCGGCCTGAACTACATCGGCATCCGTCGCGCCGCCAACTTTCAGTTGGTCTTCACCTGGCTGAAGGTGCTGCTGGTGGTGGTCATCGCCATCACCTGCTTCGCCAGCGCGCACGGGCTCGCAACAAACTTCGGCACTGTCTTCACCGGCGCAGAGGGCGGCTTCGCCGGCTTCATGGTCGCGCTCATCGCGGCGCTCTGGGCCTATGACGGCTGGAACGACCTCAACATGGTCGCCGGCGAAGTCCGCAACCCGGAGCGCAACGTCCCGCTGGCACTACTCTTCGGCGTCGGCATCGTCGGCTTCCTCTACATCGCGGTCAACGCGGCGATCCAGTACATGCTGCCTGCAGTCGTGGTTGCAGCCTCGCCGCGCCCGGCGGTCGCGGCCGTCAGCGTGGTGCTCGGCGCCACCGGCGCCACGCTGGTCACCGCAGGCATGGCACTCAGCATCTTCGTCACGCTCAACGGCACCATCATGTCCGGCGCCCGCGTGCCCTTCGCCGCGGCGCGTGATGGCCTCTTCTTCAAGAAGGTCGCGGAGCTAAGCCCGCACTTCGGAACGCCCGCGCCATCCCTCCTGCTGCAGGCTTCGCTCAGCACGCTGCTGCTGTTGGCCGTGGGCCGCTTTCAGCAACTTTTCGAGCTCGCCATCTTCGCCGAGTGGCTCTTCTACATGATCGCGTCCAGCACCATCTTCGTGCATCGCCGTCGCGCGGCCCGGGAGAGTGCGTCCACCTTCCGCATGTGGGGCTACCCGGTCCTGCCGGCACTCTTCATCCTTGCGGCAGCGGTGCTGCTCATCTACAGCTACCAGAGCAATCTGCGCAATTCCCTGCTCGGCTCAGCCATCATCCTCGGCGGTGTCCCACTGTTCTATTTCTTCAAGCGGACGTCCGCTCCACTGCCTTAGGCATTTCGCGCCTGTAGATCTGCTCGCAGATCGCGTGTCCACACGAGCAGGGCGGCATCTCGTCCCGTGCGTTGTCCTCGCACCACTCGTTGCAGTATTTCTTCCCCTCCGGAACCGCGCACATGCACTTGGGATGCGCACATTTCACTTGCATTCCGATCACCTCCAGCTACCCATTGGATGCCTCGTTTCTTCCGGTATGCGTTCCAATGGCAGGCCTTCCATGGAGCCGGAGCCTGCAGCGAGAAGCCGCCGAGGCCGGAAATTCCCCCTATCGCCTCTCGTGTCTCGCTGACAAGAGCACGACCGAGCCAAAAAGCTACCTCGGTAATGCTGCATTTGTGGGATGACGGGGAGCAACCTAGGTGGAAGGGACACACAGCAACTTCCACGTTTTAATGGACTTGCCATGATTTCTCTGGATCTTACCCGCGAAACACCGCTCGATCGGAGCAAGCTGCACCTGGTGAAGGGACGCAAAGTCTCGCTCTGTCACTTCTGCAAACGCAGCATTAGCCGCAACACGCTGCTTCGCTGCAATGAATGCCGCCACGATTTCTGCCCGGATTGCCTGGACGCTTGTCGCTGCTACACCCAGGGAGGCTTCCGCATCGGCTCTCGCCGCCGCCAGCAGACAGACCGGCATCTATCCCTGGTCACCGGAGCCGTCTCCCAGACAAGCCAGAGATAAGCCGGCATATTCCCAATTCGGGAAATAACTGGCCACCCCCGAGTCTCACGACCGGCGCCGCACGCATTCCTCATACAACCGCAGATACTCCCCCGCAGGCTCCCGCCAGGAAAAGTCCTTCGCCATGCCATTGCGCTGCAAGATCTGCCATGTCGCTTTGTCGGCGAAGGCGGCGAAGGCCCGGTCCAGCGCGGCCATGAACGCCGCCGGCTCATAGGGATAAAACTTGAATCCCGTCCCCGTCTGCGCCATCGGGTTCCACTCCTCGATCGTGTCGTCCAGCCCGCCCGTCGCATGCACCACCGGCACCGTCCCATACTTCAGGCTGTAGATCTGGCTCAGCCCGCACGGCTCATAGCGCGACGGCATCAGGAACATATCCGCGCCCGCCTCGATCTTGTGCGCCATGGTGTCGTCGTAGGCCACCTTCACTGCGATGCGTCCCGGATACCGCTCCGCGAAGGAACGGAAGAGCCCCTCGTAATACGCCTCGCCCGTGCCCAGCACGACCATCATCAGATCCCGCGTCATCAGCTCCGGCATAATTTCGGCCAACAGGTCGAAGCCCTTCTGTGTCGACAGCCATGACACGATCCCCAGCACCGGCGTGTTCTCGCTACCGCTCTTCAGCCCGAAGGCATGCATCAGATCGCGTCGGCAATCGCGCTTGCCCTGCAACCGCTCCGGCGTGTAGTGCGCGGCAATCTTGCGGTCTGTCGCCGGGTTCCACTCGTCGTAGTCCACGCCGTTCAGGATGCCCTTCAGATCGGCCGAACGCTTCCGCAGCACACCTTCCAGTCCCGCGCCAAATTCCGGCGTCTGGATCTCCTGCGCATAGCGCGGGCTTACCGTGCTCAGCGTGTCCGCGTAGATGATGCCGCCCTTCAGGAAGTTCGCCTGCCCATAAAACTCCAGGCCATCGATGGTGAAGACCTCCCACGGCAGATCGAGCCGCTCGATGATCTGCGCAGGAAACACCCCCTGGTGTCCCGCGTTGTGGATGGTGAGCAGGCAGGGCACCTTCCGCAGCACCGGGTCGAAGTAGTAGAGCGAGCGCAGCATCACCGGCACCAGCGACGCATGCCAGTCATGGACATGAAACAGATCCGGGACGCCAAGCTGTTTCGCTGCTTCGATCACCGACCGGCAGTAGAGGCCGAAGCGCTCCGCGTTGTCGCTGTACGCGCCGCCCTGCACCCCATACAATCCCTCGCGATCGAAGAGCTCCGGACAATCGAAGAAATAAAACTGCACGCCATTGCGGACCCCGCCGTCGAGCACGGTCACAAAGCGGTTGTAGCTATGGAACGGGATGGTGATGCTCGGAATAGCCACCCGCCGCTCCGTCATGTGCTTCTGCACCTGGCGGTAGTACGGCAGGTACACCGTTACCTGGTGCCCCTGGCGCGCCATCTCGCGCGGCAGCGCTCCCACAACGTCGGCCAGCCCGCCCGTCTTTGCGAACGGCACGCACTCGGAGGCCGCATACGCAATATGCATTCCCGCTCCGCCCCTCTACACTGCAAATGCCGCTGCCTCGTTTACGCTGACTTGTTCCGATGAAAGCAGCCGATATCCTGAACCCGATTCTAGAGCGAAATCAGGGTCAACAGCACATGCAGAAGAAACCCCGGCTCGGTCAGAACTTCCTAGTAGATGCGGATGCCTGCCATCGCGTCGTCGCCGCGCTCGGCAACATTGCCGAAGATTCTGTCATCGAGATCGGTCCCGGCCACGGCGCCATCACTCGTCTGCTCGCCCGCACGGCCGGGAATCTTACGCTCATCGAATTCGATCCTGCCTTGGCCGCCGCACTCCGGGAAGAGTTCTCTGCGGCGCCGAACGTCGAAGTCCGCCACGCCGACATTCTCAGCTTCGACATCACCGCGATGGCACAGGAACGCGGCCGCAAGCTCACCATCATCGGCAACCTGCCCTACTACATCACGTCGGATATCCTGCTCCACCTGGTCGCGCATCATGCCGCCATCGACCGCGCCATCGTGATGGTGCAGCGCGAAGTCGCGGAGCGCGTCACCGCGTCACCCGGTAGCCGCGACTACGGGGTCCTGAGCGCGACCATGCAGCTCTACGGCACGGTTGTGCTGCTCTTCACGCTTCCGCCCAGCGCGTTCGCGCCGCCGCCGGAGGTTTATTCCAGCGTCTTCCGCTTTCGCGTCGCGCCCCGCTTCGAGGAGCTCGGCATCCACCCGGATGAATTCATCCAGTTCGTGCGCGCCAGCTTTGCGCAGAAGCGCAAGACCTGGGCCAACAATCTGCGCAACGCCGGCTACGACGCACATGCGATCGCCGCCGCTCTCACCGCGGCAGGTCTCGATCGAACGGTGCGCGCCGAGGCCATCGATCTGCCCAGTATGGCCGCGGTCTTCCGCGTGCTCAGATCCTGAAAAGCAAAGCGGCGAGGAGTCGTCCCCGCCGCTTCAACTCCTATGCCGCTCCCTATCTCAGCGGTGTCCCGCCGGAGCGCTCACGTGCGGCGCGGGCGCCGACATTCGCGGTGCTGGCGCCGACATTCGCGGAGCCGGTGCCGCCATCCGAGGCGCCGGCGCCATCGGGCGAGGCGCTGAGGGCGTGATGCGCAGCGGCGCAGTCATGGCCGGACGCTCTGTCTCTAGCGGAGCCGCTGGCCGGAAAGCTGGCCGCGGCATCCCTACCGCAGGCACACTGCCCTCGCCTGTGAAGCCATACGCGCGTCCCACCGGCGCCGTATGCGTGTCGCTTCCCCGGTAGGAAAGCACTCCGCCGCGATTCGGATTTTCGAGCACCGGCAGCGGATCCACCCGCTGGCCGTCGATCCGGAGCGGCTGCGTGTGAGTGTTATGGAAGCTGCGGTTCGGCAGCGCTGGTCCACGATTCACCGCGATCAGACGGTTGTCCCGGCTTGGCGGCCCGATATGTCCGCCCGGAATCCGACGCGGCGGCGGACGCCAGCCGCGCGGCACATTCCAGAAAGCCACGGTCGGCTGCCAGCCGAGGCCGCACTGTCCTGGCACCCAGCCCCAGCCCATGCTGTCCCAGTAGTTCCACGCGCCGCAGTGATATGGGAGCCAGCCCCACGGATAGCCCGAGATCCACGTATCACCCCATCCAGGATAGTTCGCCCAGTAGCCGCTGCCGTACGGATCCCAGCCTGCGGGCTCACTGTTCGGCACCCAGACGTTGCCGTAGCCTTCCACGGGATACCAGTCACCATACGCGTCCAAGTCATCCCAGCCCGGCTCGTTGGTAGCGCCCGTGGTCTCTCGCGCGCTGGTCTGCTGCTGAGCCTGCTGCGCAATCTGGTTGTCGCGGTCCTGGTTCCACTGGTCCCAGGTGTCGCCCTGAATGGACGCGGTCGTCATATTCGAAGCGTTGTCCGCGTCGAAATGCAGACTGCCTCCCTCTTCCACCGTCTGGTCGAAGGCGCCATTTGCCGACGCGCGCACGGTCCCCACGAAAACGGCGAGGTCCGGCGCATTGTCCAGGTTGATGCGGAAGATTGAGTTGGTGACCGGTCGCGCCTCGGCAGCATTGAAGTGCACGACAAATTGCTGGCCGTTCGCGGTATTCAGCTCGAAGTAGCCCAGACCGGAGAGCATCGTCAGCTCTGTAGTCTCAGTGCGCGCATCGGCGCCCGGCAAACGATCGAGGCGAAGCTGGCTGTTCGGCGTCACGCGCGCCACGCTGCCGTCGGTGAACTCCACCTCCGCCTGCCCATCCTCGCCGGTCGAAAGCGCGTAGCCCGCCAGCAGCGGCATGTTGGCCTGCGCCTGATCAAACTGAGTGGTCTCACCCTGAAGAATCTTCACCTGCCCCTGCACGTAGCTCAGCCGTACCACGGCGGTCGCGTCGGGCGCCTGCGCCAGAAGCGTTCCCGCGCCAGCTACAAAGGCAAAGAATGCAATCAAGAATCGGCGTCCACGCATGGGCCCACCTCCCTGAAGCTCAGGCCCGCTGCCGCTGCTTGCACGGAATCGGGTCGCTGGCTCCTGTTAGTTAGAACCCGCAATCCTACAGAAGGTCGCAGTCGCCGCGCTCCCTTTTACCCGCGCCGGTCACATGACGCATGGCACAGCGCAAAAGCTCAAGCGAAGCTGAAGATAAGCTGAGGATGAGGCCCAACATCTCTGGGCTCGACTCTGGGCTCGACTCGCTTTAGCGAGCCGCTACTTCGTCACGATCCCGCCCGCGTCCACGATCGCCAGCAGGTGTCGCGCGCGGTTCTGGGCCCGCTGCATCACGGCATCGTCCTTCACGATGGCGAGCAGCGTCGGCGCAATGTTGCCCAGCTCCAGCGCCTGCCCATTCTGCGCCATCGTCTCCAGCGTCTCCAGCTCGGCATCCAGGCTCAGCCGCCCATGCTCGTGCTCGATCTCCAGCCGGCGGCCCTCTTCCAGGGTTGTAGCGATACCTTGCATTTCCGTAGTAACCCACTGAATCTTAGGGTCCTTGCTGTAATTGAAAAAGCAGCCGCCGTGGCCGTCCGTGCCCTGGTAGCCCAGCTCCTTCCGGCCAGTGAAGGCGACATGCGCATCGCCGTTCTCGCACGCTATGTTGAAGAGCTTCTTGGCCCGCGCCGTCGCAAAGATGCGCTGAGTGGTCGCTGCCGTCACCTGGATGGGCCGGTCCTGCCCTTCACTCGGGAGCGCTGCTGTGTCATCGGGACTGCTGGCACCCGCCTCTGCATGGAAGTGCCCCGTCCCATCCTCATGCACCGTGATCGTGTACTTCGCCAGTTGCATGCGCGCGTCTTCGAAGTGGAAGGTCACCGTCGCCGGCGGCTGCGCAAGAACGCCTGCACACAGCAAGCCTCCGAGGCCGGTAAGAACGGCGAAGCCCGCGGCCCGCATCTACTGTGACCTCAGGGATGACACGATGTTCTGCGCCGCCAGTGTCTGCGCGGTGTGGATGTGGCAGATCGCAATCGCCAGCGCATCGGCGGCATCGGCAGGCTCAGGCTCGCGGTCGAGCTCCAGCAGCCGCGCCACCATGAACTGCACCTGCTCCTTCTTCGCGAGGCCATAGCCGACGACGGCGGATTTGACGCTCAACGGCGCATACTCCGCAACCGGCAGTCCCAGGTTCGCCGCTGCCAGCAGCGCCACACCGCGCACCTGCCCCAGCTTCAGCGCCGACTTCGCATTCGCGGAAAAGAAGACCTCTTCGATGGCTACAACCGCCGGCTCATGCAGCGTGATCAGCGCGGTCAACTCGGCATAGACGCGCGCCAGACGCGCCGGAAGCGCCTCTTTTTTTGAGAGCACAATGCCGCCGGCAGCCACGGCGCGCAGACGCGCCTCGCGCGGCGTCTCGTCCACTTCGACCACGCCGTAGCCGGTGCACTCCGTTCCGCAATCAATGCCGAAGACGCGCATGTGTGGAGTCTAACCCGTCCGAGCAAGTGGATGGCAGTGCGTGTGACGGTTCTCGCTGCGCTCAACTGACCCGCGAAACACCCTCCACCGGCGAGCTCGCTGTCGCATAGAGCTTGCGCGGCATGCGCCCGGCAACGAAGCTCTCGCGCCCCGCCAACACCGCATGCTGCATCGCCTCCGCCATCAGCACCGGGTTCTTCGCGGTCGCAATCGCCGAGTTGATCAGCACTGCATCCGCGCCCATCTCCATCGCCATCGCCGCCTCGGCGGCCGAGCCGATCCCCGCGTCCACGATCAGCGGCACCTCGGTGATCATCTCGCGCAGAATGCGCAAGGTCGCCGTGTTCTGCAAACCCATGCCGCTGCCGATCGGCGCTGCCAGCGGCATCACTGCCGCCGCGCCGGCATCCACCAGCCGCTTGGCATACACGATGTCGTCCGAGGTATACGGCAGCACGGTGAAGCCTTCCTTCACCAGCACCCGCGTCGCTTCGAGCGTCGCCTGCACATCCGGATAGAGCGTCGCCTGGTCCCCGATCACCTCAATCTTCACCCAGTCCGACAGCCCCACCTCGCGCCCCAGCCGCGCCGCGCGGATCGCCTCCTCCGCCGTATAGCAGCCCGCCGTGTTCGGCAGCAGGAAGTAGCGCTGGGGATCAATGAAGTCGAGCAGCGATTCTTTCGTGCGGTCCAGATTCACGCGCCGCACCGCCACCGTCACCATCTCCGCGCCAGAAGCCTCGATCGCCCGCTGCGTCTCCGCGCCATCCTTGTACTTGCCCGTGCCCACAATCAGCCGCGACTGAAAGGCACGCCCCGCAATCACCAGTGGTTCCATGGCTGTAGTTTATCGCTAGAAAGAGAAAAGCCCGCACCATACTGGCTGCGGGCCTCTCCCGGTGATCTGTTGGAGTTGACCTGAGGCGTGCACGCTTCTCGATTTCACCCTCCTGCCTCCCAATCTGGCAGCGCGGGCTATGAAGTGGGCCTCAGCGAAAAAGTTCTGGTTCGCCAGGTCTAGAGCATGAACGCCCTAAGCCTCAGTCACCTCACGTGTTGTCGAACAACTGCCGTCAGAAGTTTTCATTCGCTGGATCATCCTCCTTTCCCGTGTCCTTTCACCGTATCGCGCACAGTGTGGCAGGTCAAGCGAGCCTGGCTGTTTCCTAGCCTGATGACTTGTCATTGGAGAGCCACTCAGTCGCGTGCTTCTCAATGGCAATCCTCACCAATTGACTGCGCGTTCTAACGCCCGCTTTGTGGAACAACTCCTGAATCACCGCCTTGATGGAGCTTTCCGATACTTTCAGCTTCCATGCAATCTCTTTATTCGTCAGACCATCGAGAATTGCTGAAAGGACCTCTCGTTGCCGCTGCGTGAGAGGTCGAGTGTTCTGGGTTTCCGGATTCGCGCCTTCTCCTGTTGCTAAAGAACGGATAATGCTGCCTTCCAGCCACATCTCTCCCTGTGCGACGCTTCGAATTGCGGCCACTAGCTGCATCGGACTGCTATGTTTATAGAGAACACCCGCGACGCCTGCGCTCAGTACGTCGCGGGTAATACGGTCACTCATGCCCGCTGTAACCATCAAAATTCGCGGCGGCCTTTGAATTACGCTTACTTGCTGAAGCAGGTCGGTTCCCCGCTCATCACGTAGATCATAGTCAAGCAGGACAACATCGACAGAGCCGCGTTCAATAATCTCCATCGCCTCGGAAGTAGACGCGCAGTGCGCTACCACGCGGATATCCGGCTCTGACGCGAGCAGCCGGACAAGGCTTTCGCGGAATAGACTGTGATCGTCGATCAGCAGGATGCGCGTCGAAGAACTCATGCCAAACTCTTCGACGGTTCCACGGTAGGCATCTCCACCGTGAAACAAGCGCCGTCTGGCCGAGGGCTGTATCGCAGTTCACCCCTGCAGGCACGCATGAATGCCCGCGATAGAAACAGGCCCAGGCCCGTTGTCTGCGCTTCCTGTTGAAACGGTCGAAAGAGCCGATCGGGATGAGCGACGCCGCCTGCATTATCACTGAACTCGACTAAGACGCATCGATCGCAGGCTCTGACAGCGATAGAAAATATCTTGCTCTCCCGGTCACCGAGCGCGCGAATACTGTTGGCTGTCAGATTGAGAAAGACCTGCATCAGGTTCTGCCGATCCGCCCACACGGTTGGAAGCTCAGAGGGAATATCCCATCGGCCTTCGATTCCCGCTTCTCTGAGTGCGGGCGCCACTACAATCCGCACATCGTCCAATACTGCAGCCAGATCTGTCTCTGCCGTCTGGTCGGTATATTGTCGCAGATCGACATCGGCTACGCGTCCAAGCGCATGCAGAAGACTACCCAGCGCTTCAAAATCTTTGTTGCGCGAGAGTGATCCGTTGCGCGCGAGATTTTGATGGACGACAGCAATCGCCCCGGAGATGTTGCGAACCTCGTGAGAAACAGCCGCCGCTGCGATTCGCGATCCGGCCAGCATCTGGTGCAGGCTCGTTTCTTCCCTGGTGCGGAGTTCCTCAGACACGTCCAGGATCATCGCCGCGAGCCGCGTTCCACCGTCAGCTCTATAGGTTGAAAAACAGATCTCCGCGAGAAATACGTCTCCGTCAGCTCGTTGTCCTCGAGATTGCATCACGGTGCGAAAGAGTCGGGGGGTTGTTTCCTGCCTCGAGACGTTCGCGAGTGAGGGGAAATATTCGTGAATCGCTTGCCCCGGCAGTGTGTCCAGCGGCAGGGCGAGCATGCGATGCGCCGCCTCGTTGGCCATAAGGATGCAGCCGGTCGGGTCAGCAGTGATGATGGCGGCAGGGCTGCTTTCTATCAGTACTTTGAGCTGCTCCTCCGCATCGCGACGCGCATCTCTTTGTTTCTCAATTTCATGTAGATGTTCAATGACAACGCGCCGGCTTCGCGTGATCTCACAGACGAACAGACCTGTGCAAAGAAACGCTGAAAAATACAGGACGTCCCGAGGTATACCTGTTCTGAGGCTCCAGACGTATTCATCGAAGATCTCAGTAAGGAACGTGCAGAGGCCGGCAGCCAGAGCAATCTGCCATGGATTCAGAACCCTCCCGATCATGAGCATCGGGAGCAGATAGAGAAATCCCAAGGGGAGTTCGTTGGTCGCGCGCCAGTCGATCAGCGCAACTAAGCAGGTCAACCCGCCCGCGCCGAGAAGAACGGATCGCTTGCTGCTCTGAAAGAGGGATGAAAACATGGGTTGCTCGACGCGTCACGGAGCCGTCGTGATCTTTTCATTCTAGCGAGTACGTGTCGGAGCAACATTGCGAGCGATCCCTTCTCGCAAGATCTACCGCAAAATTGGCCGAAAGATAGTCTTCCCTGTCCGATTGATAGGATTTTCAGGCTTGATCGTTGACCGCTAGGCTTTGCAAAGGACATTCCCTGATCCCTTGCACTCGCATCAGGCGGTGACCCCACGAGGGGACGGAACGCGGAAGCTCCGCTCTTTGGTTCAAATCAGAATTCATTGCATGCATCTCAGAAAGCCCGTCCTCGGCCTGCTTTCCTCCTGTGCCGCAGTTCTAGCCGCTCTGACGCTCACTAGCTTGCCACTGAGCGCGCAGACCGGCCTGACATGGCAGCAGGTGAAGGACAAATTCGAGGCAGCGAATCCCACCTTGAAGGCGGATGCTCTCAATGTGCAGGAAATGAAGGCCGAGGAGATCACGGCGTATCTGCGCCCGAATCCGGGACTGACTCTGTCAACGGACGGAACGCAGATTGCACCCTACCAAGGAACCTGGCAGCCACTACGCGGCACACAATATCAAGCCAATTTCAGCTACCTCCATGAACGAGATCATAAGCGGGAATTGCGTCTGGAGAGCGCGCAACAAGGCACGCAAATCGCAGGCTCGCAGCATTCCGATCTGGAACGCACTCTTCTGTTCAATCTGCGTTCCGTCTTCGTCCAGACCCTTCAGGCAAAGGCGGTGCTCCAACTCTCGCGCCAGGAACTGGATTATTACGATCACATTATCGATATCAGCCGGGCGCGCTTCAAAGCCGGAGACCTGGCGCAGGTAGACCTGGACCGCATCGAACTGCAGCGCGTGCAGTATGAGTCCGATGTGCAGACCGCGGAAGTCAACCTGCGTACAGCAAAGATCCAACTGCTGCAGTTGCTCAACGCCAGAACGCCGGTCGATCAGTTCGATGTGCAGGCTCCCTTCGATTTCTCTGACCAGTTGCAGCCGCTAAGTGATTTCCGCCAAATTGCGCTGGCCGAACGGCCAGACCTGAGGGCCGCGCTCGAATCCGTACAACAAGCGAACACAAACCACAAGCTTGCCGTTGCGAACGGCTCTACAGATCCGACTCTCGGCGCCTGGTATACGTACAATCCATCATTTAACAACCCATTCGACAATCAAACGCTCGGCCTGAGCGTGAGCATCCCGCTCCGCATCTTTGATCGCAACCAGGGTGAAAAGCAACGTACACAACTGGACGTCGGCAAAAACCAGCAGACAGCCGACGCGACACAGGCTCAGGTCTTCGCAGATGTCGATTCGGCCTACGCACAGGTGAACAGCAATCTGATCCTGCTGCGCCCTTACCGAGATAAATATCTGGCGCAGGCAGTTCGTGTGCGCGACACAGTTACGTTTTCCTGGCAGCACGGAGGCGCCTCTCTGATGGATTTCCTGAACGCGCAGAGCGACTACCGGAATGTGCAATTGGCTTACAAGCAGTTAATCGGCTCCTATCTCACCGCCGCGGGTCAGTTGAATCTTGCCGTGGGGCGCGAGGTGATCCAATGATGCACGATCGAATCCTGAAGACTGCTGTATTCTTGTTCATTTGCTTTTTGCTGGCCGGCTGCGAAAAGAAAGTCGACCCCGCTGCGGGCGCGCCGCCGCAGACACAAGTGATCCATGTTGCCGATCTGAATGTAGTGATGGTCGACCATCCTGACCAGTTTCCGCTCGTCGCCGCGGCTCCCTACCAGGCGGCTTCCGATCTGAACGTGACCGGAACCGTGAACCCCGATATTGCCCGGATGATTCCTGTGATCTCGCTCGCCTCGGGACGGGTCGTGGACATTCGCGTACGGCTGGGCGACACGGTCACGAAAGGACAGTTGCTCATGCGCGTGCAGAGCAACGATATCGCCGGCGCATTCGACACGTATCTCAAGGCGGCAAATGATGAGCATTTGGCGAATACACAACTGAAGCGCACCAACCTCCTCTATCAGCACGGGGCCATCGCGCAGAGTCAGTTGGAACAAGCCCAAACTGCCGAACAGGATGCCGCGGCGGATCTCCGTGCCGCGGATCAACAACTGCAAACACTTGGCGTCGATAAAAACCATCCCAGCAGCATCGTCAACGTCTACGCGCCCACATCCGGCGTAGTCGTCGCGCAAAATGTAACCAATGCTGCCGCTGCTGGCGTCACCTATTCCGGCTCCTCTACAGCTTTCACCATCGCCAATCTTTCCGATGTCTGGGTGATCTGCAATGTATATGAGAACGACATTCCGTCGATTCATCTAGGCCAGACGGCAGATATCCGGCTGAATGCGTGGCCGGATAGGGTGCTCACCGGGACCATCGGCAATATCAGCCCGATTCTCGATCCGAATCTCCGCACTGCGCAGGTGCGCCTGCAGGTACACAACCCGGGATTCATGAACATCGGGATGTTTGTAACGGCTACTTTCCATGGCAAGCATCTTGAACAGCATGCTGCGGTTCCGGCAGATGCAATCTTGCATCTGCATGACCGGGACTGGGTATTCGTGCCTGCCGGTGACAAGAATTTCCGGCGAGTGGAAGTAGGTCCGGGCAAAATGCTTCCGGGAAATCAGCAGGAGATTATCTCAGGTCTCGCAGTCGGTCAGCGCGTCGTCGCCCATGCGCTTGCGCTGAACAGCACGGTGGAGCAATAGATGATCCGTGCGCTGGTAGATTTTGCACTGAGGAACCGCTGGCTCGTGCTGGGGGGCGGAGTGCTGCTGTTTGCCTGGGGGATTCTCTCCTTTCGCAACCTGCCGATTGAAGCCTATCCAGACGTCGCCAACAACTATGTACAGGTGATTACGCAGTGGCCTGGCCGCGCCGCCGAGGAAGTGGAGCAGCAGGTCACTATTCCGATTGAAATCGCGATGGCTGGCATTCCGCACATGCAGCATCTGCGGTCTGTATCGCTGGCCGGTCTTTCCAGCGTCACCATGGTCTTCGACGACGACTCCACAAATGACTGGAACCGCGAGCATGTGCTGGAGAGGCTTTCGCAGGTCACCCTGCCGGCTGGTCTGCAGCCCCAGATGGGCACCGATTGGAGCCCTGTCGGCCAGATTTACTGGTACACGCTGGAAAGCCGGAATCCGTCCTACGATCTGATGGAATTGAAGTCGCTTGAGGACTGGACACTCGAGAAGGCATACAAGAATGTTCCCGGCGTGGTAGATGTTTCAAGCTTCGGCGGAACAACCAAGGAATTCCAGGTACGGCTGGACCCCGACAAGCTCATCTCTTATGGCCTGAGCATCGGACAAGTGGAACAGCAACTTGCCAGCAACAATGTGAACGCCGGCGGCAGCTTCATCGAGGAAGGCGGCCAACAGATCAACGTACGGTCCGTTGGCCTCTATAGAAGTATTCAGGACATCGCCGACACAGTCATCAAGACGCAGAACGGAACGCCGCTCCGTATCAAAGACATTGCAACGGTGACACAGGGGCCGAAGATTCGCCTGGGCCAGATCGGCAAAGCAATCCACCGGCTCGACGGCAAAGTCGTCGACAACGGCGACGTTGTGGAAGGCATCGTCCTCCTGCAAAAGGGCGACGATTCCGACCCTGTGCTACAGGGCATTCACAAGATGACCGAGGAGCTGAACGATCACATCCTGCCGAAGGGTGTGAAGGTTGTTCCCTTTCTCGACCGCTCCGACCTGGTGCACTACACCACACATACCGTGCTCCACAATATGGCGCACGGCATCATCCTTGTTGCGATCATTCTGTTCCTCTTTCTCGGGAACATTCGCGGTGCGTTCATCGTCGCTTTGACGATTCCCTTCTCCCTGCTGTTCGCCTCAATCTGTCTCGACCTGCGGCACATTCCCGCCAACCTGCTCTCCCTGGGGGCGCTCGATTTTGGAATGGTCGTGGATGGCGCGGTGGTCATGATCGAAAACATCCTTCGCCATCTGGGTCACAACGCAAATGACGCTCGCAGCCCAAGAGAGAAGATTCGCGATGCCGCACACGAGGTACAGCGTCCGGTCTTCTATGCGATCGCCATCATCATCACCGCATATCTGCCGATCTTCACATTGCAGGCCGTAGAAGGACGCCTGTTCAAACCAATGGCCTGGACGGTGGCATTTGCCCTGCTCGGAGCCCTTACCTTCTCCATGTTGATAGCTCCCGTTCTGGCTGAGTTCTTCTTCCAGCGTGGCGCCGTCGAATGGGTTAACCCGGTGATGACATGGCTGATTGTTCGATACCGCCCGGCCGTGAAGTGGGCGATTCGACGCCGCGTATTTACGGTAGGCGTGGCTGTCACTGCGCTTCTGATTGCCGCACTCCTTGCATTCGGCGGGGCCATCGGTTCGGAGTTCCTGCCCCACCTGGATGAAGGAGCACTGTGGGTTCGCGGAACACTCGCCCCAAGCACCGGCCCCACCGAAGGCGTGGACCTGATGAATAGAGCCCGCATCCTTTTATCTTCTTTCCCGGAAACGATAAAGGTTGTGTCCCAGGTTGGCCGGCCGGATGACGGCACCGATACTACCGGCTTTTTCAACACGGAATATTTCGTCGATCTGAAGCCGAAGGAGCAGTGGCGGCCAATCTTCCATCAAAACAAAGATGAACTAATCGCTGCTATGAACGATCAATTGGAGAAGATGCCGGGAGTGATCTGGAATTTCTCGCAGCCGATCTCAGACAACATGGAAGAAGCCGTCAGCGGCGTGAAGGGAGAATTGGCGGTAAAAATCTACGGGGACGATCTGAAAACGCTCGAAGCGAAAGGGCGTCAGGTCGTCAATGTCATGAGTCACGTGCGCGGCGTTGAGGATCTCGGATTGTTCCGCATCATCGGACAGCCAAATCTCAATCTCACAGTAAACCGCGACGCAGCCGCGCGTTGGGGCATCAACGTTGCAGATGTTCAGGATGCGACGCAGACGGCAATCGGTGGCGGCGCAATCACCCAGGTACTGCAGGGTGACGCACGCTACGACGTTACCCTGCGCTACCAGAAACAATTCCGTGACACCCGCCAGGCCATAGAAAATATTCGCCTGCTCGCTCCCACGGGAGAGCGTGTGGCTCTCTCGCAGCTCACAAATGTAAATACCGACGACGGCGCGGAAGAAATTTATCGCGAGGGTGGCCAACGCTACGTGGCGATCAAGTACAGCGTGCGTGGCCGTGATCTCGG
This sequence comes from Acidobacteriaceae bacterium, assembly GCA_036500805.1. Lineage (GTDB taxonomy): Bacteria > Acidobacteriota > Terriglobia > Terriglobales > Acidobacteriaceae > KBS-83. The sequence goes on from DASYBK010000027.1 coordinate 44,887, forward strand.
CAGTACGGTGGAAGAGGCAATTGCCCGGGTCAACAAAGAAGTCACGCTTCCGGCGGGATATCACTTCGACTGGGCAGGAGAATATGAAAGCCAGAAGCGCGCCGACCGGCGCTTTGCGGTGGTGCTCCCCGTCACCGTGCTCATTATCTTTCTCATCCTCTACACGATGTTCAAGTCGTTCAAGTGGGCAATGCTCATCATGGCCAACGTCCTCCTAGCCAGCATCGGCGGCCTGATGGCATTGCTGGTGACGCGCACGAACTTCAGTGTTTCTTCGGATGTGGGACTCCTGGCTCTCTTTGGTGTGTCCGTGCAAACCGGCGTCATCATGCTCGAATACATCAACCAACTGCGCGCACGGGGGATGGAAATTGAGGAGTCCGCAGTTGAGGGTGCAGTCCTGCGCCTGCGTCCGATCATGATCACCATGCTGGTGGCAACATTAGGCCTGCTGCCGGCTGCCCTGTCGCATGGAATCGGCTCCGACTCGCAGCGACCGTTCGCCATTGTGATTGTCGGCGGTCTGATCGCGAGCCTGGTGATGAGCGTGTTCATCCTGCCCACGTTGTATGTCTGGCTTGCCGGCGAAAACGACGTTCTTCCTCCCGTGGAGACAGAGTTCCAGAACTAGCTGACCGCGACGTTCCCTGAGACCCGAGTGTGACAGATGGCAGGAATACGCTATTCTCCAAAACGACAACGATCGCACAATCAGTTTGCGCGCATCGTTTTCTGGCTCGGTTTCGGACTGATCAATGCGTTGCTGATATGGATCGTTGTGATGGTGGTGCTTCAGGCCATCCACGGATGGAAGAGATGACGCGTACCGGCACGGACGAGATCACCATAGGTGTAACACTAATCCATCAGCCCTGACGCGAGTAGGTCTCCACGGCTTGGACAAATGATGCCGCGCTAGCCGGCGGGCAGCGGCTGCCCTGCCAATCCAGCGCACCACCGAAGTGGTCATTCAGGTAAGAGATACGAAGTTCAGACATGATGGATGCCCTCGAACTGACAATAAGCGCGGGAGCCCCTCATACAGTCTCAACAATGTGATGCCCCATGCGCTCTCGCAATCATCTGTAGGTAAAAGTGCGTTGCTCGGCAGCCGATCGGTGCCTTGCAACAAAAAACCTCCTCCATCTCGCATCTCGGATTGAACTTGCATCAGCCCGGGTAGGAGCATGCTGAGTTCACTGGCTCGGATTTATCCTGGTGTGACCTGCCCCTTCGAGGGCCCCTTATGCGCTTCCCCACTCTGCTTTTTTCAGTCTTCATCGCTGCTGCAAGTGCTGCGGCGCAAACCATGTCCTCCGCGCCTGCTACGTCTGCAGCACCTGCAACGAAGTGGCCGGTCAAAGATAGTCTCTATGTCGCGCACGATTTTCGTTTCGGCAGCGGCGAGACTCTACCGGAACTGAAGCTGCACTATCTCACGCTGGGCAGTCCACATCGCAACGTCGCCGGTCACATCGATAATGCAGTCCTCCTTCTGCATGGCACCGGCGGGAATCGGCGGACGCTGCTTGTTCCGCAGTTTTCGGATGTTCTGTTCGGACCCGGTCAGCCCCTGGACATCACGCGCTACTTCCTGATCTTTCCTGACGATATCGGTCACGGAGATTCATCCAAGCCTTCGGACGGCCTGCGCATGAAGTTTCCACGCTATGACTACGACGATATGGTCCGCTCGCAGCACCAGATGTTGCTCGAAGGCCTCGGAGTGGATCACCTTCGCCTCATCCTTGGCACTTCGATGGGCTGCATGCAAAGCTTCGTCTGGGGTGAAAGCTATCCGGGCTTTGCCGATGCGCTCATGCCGCTCGCCTGCTTGCCCACTGCAATTGCCGGTCGCAATCGCATGATGCGCTATATGGCGATCGAGAACACCAAGAACGACCCCGCCTGGCAGAACGGGAACTACACCGCGGAACCCGAAGTCGGCCTGCGGACCGCGAATGAGATGCTGCTCATCATGGGCTCTGCCCCGCTGGTCATGCAGAAGGCTGCACCCACACGCCAGGCCGCGGAAGAGTATGTCGACAAATACCTGGCTCGAGCAGACGCCCGCACTGATGCGAATAACCTCATCTACTATGTAGACGCCTCTCGCAACTATGATCCCAGCGCGCAGCTTGGCCGCATCACAGTGCCAGTCATGTACATCAACTCCGCCGACGACTTCATCAATCCCCCGGAACTCGGCATTGCGGAGAAGCTCGCAAAGCGCATGCCCCATGCGAAGTTCGTCCTGATTCCCATCTCCGATGCGACCCGAGGCCACGGCACACACACGCAGGCTGCTATGTGGAAGGACGATCTCGTCGCGTTGCTCAGGGAATCCGAACCGAAATCCTGACGCCCGGTCCCAACACGACAACGGTCTATCAAGATGCAATCAAACTCATCTCGCGTCGCGTGCGGGACAGGATCCGAATCTCTAGTACTATCCTGCAAAGGGGATGTGAAGAGCATCCACATACGGCCCTCGGGCAAAGCAGCTCCACTCAGAATTTCCATTCTGCGAACGCTCGCAGGCAGCTCTTATTTTCTGCGGCTGCTGATCGTGATTACCAACCTGGAAGTCCCTGCCATGTGCAACTACCGCATCTGCTCGATCATCACTCTCGTACTCGCATCCGTCTCTGCCGTCGAACGCTCAATCCGCTGATCGACGCACAAACGATCACCGCGGGCTTGGCTTTGCATACTTCGTTCGACTGTTCTACCTCGAATCAGCGACTTAGCACCCTCAGTGGCAACCCAAATAGATATCTAGGAAAGGCCGAGGTGTCCTCCGGCAAACGCATTTCCCGGTCAATGAGGCGCAGATTGGGCGTTGCCGGTACAGTGAAGCCCGAGCGCCAGGACGCCGGCAAAGAATTCCGTTAACCGCGGTGGCTTGATATTCATGGTGGTGATCGTTGGATGTGCTCATGCCGGGACGCCCGTTCGTCGTTACTCCCAACGGATCGGGCGCCCCGCATGATCACTGCGGCTAGTAGGGCTGGCCGCTGCCGTGGACCTTGGTGTCCTTCGTCCAGGTGTTGTCTGTGGCGGTGTTGGGGTCAGTCGTGTTGTCCGTAGAGCCGTAAGTACGTCCGTCAGAGAGCGCAGGCCCGACCGGACTGGACCAGACGTTGGAGTATTGGCTGGAGGTCTTGTAGGTGCTGTTGGCTCCGCTGACGGTCTGCTGGTTCAACGAGTAATCTTCCATGTCGGAGGCCGCCGTCGAGCGCGCGTTCATGCTGTTGTTGGCATTGCGCATCGAGCTGTCGGTGGACCGCTGAAGCTCTTCCATTCCGGCCTGGTGCTCGCCATTGCAAATAGCGGCAAGTGTGCGGCGCAAGTAATGGCAGGTAGGTATATGATGCCGCTGAACAGGGTCGCTGGCTGTGACCCTAGCCCGCGAAAATGCCGAGATCGAAGAGTTCCGAGGGCCCCCCTTGTTAACCAACGAAGCACTCGATGTTCTGGCGTTAAGACCGGGCGCAACTCCTTCCGAGATCAAAGAAGCATATCGGGATTTGGTGAAGGTGTGGCATCCCGACCGCTTTGGAAACGACCTGCGACTTCGCCAGAAGGCAGAGCTTAAGCTCAAGGAGATCAACGAAGCATACGGCGTGTTGCAGTGGGATCCAGGTGTAAATGGAACGTACGCGGCCGGATCAGAGAATGCCGCCAGTTCATCCCGTCGTGGTAGCTCATGGTCCGGTGGCACCTACGGACGGCGTTATCCCGCGTCGCCATTTCCCCGGAACGGTCGTGGCAGACCAAACGGTAGTGGGGTAGGCGTTGGTTGGATCTACGGCGGCCTGGGAATATTGGCGGTTTTTCTGGCGAGCTATTTCGTCATTGAACATGAACCGGTGCAGGGTGCGGGATCGTCACAGACCTTTGCAGCGCAGCAGACTGCGGGAACTCCTACTCAGCAAACAGCGGAAGCTCCACAAGGTGGGCGGATTGTCCATTCTCCAGACTTGACCCGTGGCGAAGTCCGGCAGGGGGGTGTCGGCCGTCCGAAAGATCCGGGCGCGGGGCGCTTTCAGGTGCGGTCGTTATCCGCGGCTGAGACTGACAGGCTGGAGACGCTGTGCTCCAAGCAGAAGGAATTGTGGGGACAGGTCGCGTACCAATCGTGCCTCAAGGCGCAGTTGGATATGATTACGAATCCGGCGGCCAAGCCTGACTTGAGTGCTCTGGGCGAAGCAGAACGCGAGTCGATCGAGAGCGCGTGTTCCGTAGCAAGACGGCTTCGCGGGCCGGACAGTTACAACCGCTGCGAGACCGAACAAGTAGCGAGATTGGCAGCTGAACCTGCGAGGCCGGACTTATCGACACTCAGTGATGCAGATCGACATTCGATCGAGTCGGCTTGTACCAACACAAAAAATCGGGAAGGTCCGGCTGCTTACAAGCGCTGTTTGGAAAGATTGATAAAGACTCTCGCGGCGGCGAGATAGACGAAGCCGGAACGCGACTGCTTTCAGACGGCGCTCTCGAATTGTGGCCTCTTGACTTTCATTCATGCCACTTACGAGTTCTCCTCACTGGCGGTTTCGGGTTCGCTCAGTCAAGGTTCGGCTATCGAGTGTGGACGAAGATGATCGCCTGTGTGTCGGAGTACACGGCCTTCCAGCCGGGCAGCAGCGGGAGGACGTGGCTCATGGGCGCGCTGGGTCGGAGCAGACAGAAATCGATTTGATATTTGTCGAGCAACCGCCGCGGATCGCTTTCCAGCATCGCCCAGGCGGCAAAATCCTTGATCACTCCTGCCCTGTCGAAGATGTCGCCTCGTCCGTCGATGAAGTCAGGATGCTCCGGCATCGCCCACATCAGGTATCCGCCAGAGGTCCAATCATTCAGCATGTGGCCGGTAAGGTGATGCGTCTTGACGTAGTCGACTGCTCCCGCGGGATTGTCGTTGCGGACCTGCTCGCGGAGAAAGGCCCGGCTGGGGAATGCCGCGACAGCAATGAGCAGTGCCACCACGATCAAGATCGCGTTTGCAATGGGGAGATCGTGTTCGGGGTCATATCCATCCCAGTATGAGGAGAGGAGACGACACAGGATTGGCGCGGCGAGGACTCCGAAGACGAAGACCATCCGCTGGTGCGAAAGAGCCAGCCACGTACCGGCAGCAAGCAAAACGAGCTCGTGCCAATACAAAGTGGCGTAGTGCGAGATCATGAGGAAGGCGATCAAGGCCAGCACAATGAGGAGGCCGACTCCGCGTGCGCTGGTCAGGAGGAGTGGCTGGAATTCCTGGATCACATTCAGATTCGAGCCCAGCATCGTTTCCAGTGGATAGAGCACCTGATGTAGTCCAAGGGGATTGAGAAACAACGCTGCAGCTGAAAGAAGGAGCGCAAATCCGCAGCTCCTGTGCGCCTTCGCGCTCCATGGAGCGGCGAGGAAACCAGTGGTCTGGAACGTGACAAAAGAAGATCCGTATACCAGACAGGCGACGGCCAAGCCCAGCAAGAAAGAGCCGTGGCAGTTTATCCAGAGGGCAAACAGTGGAGGCTGGCAGAAGAACCAGCGCGGATTGCGAGTGCTGCCGAGGTGCAGGATGAGCAGCTCCGCAATGAGCAGGAGATAGCCAATCAATTGTGGGCGGATGGCCAACCCGGTGGTCGCAAAGAACCAGATGGTGAGAGCGCCGAGCAGGCTCACCTTGGCGTTTGCTGAATAGAGGCAGCAGAGAAAGTAACCGCTGATAAAGACAGCGGCGCTGGCCGCGCACAGGAAAAACATAAGTCCGCGGTAACCGCCCCAGTGATATGCGCCATAGATGATGAGTTGCGAGAGCCACTCGTGCGGGATCAGGGGAAGATGATAGGCCGTCCACGAAAACAGATCGGTTCTGGGGATGGTGTGGGTGGTCCAGATGACCTGGCCGGTGCGGAGGTGCCACCACATATCCGGATCGCTGAAACGGGACCGCAGGGTAAGGACCGTAAGCGGCAGAAGCATAGACGCTAATAGAACCGGAAACGAAGCAACGCGCCGCAGAATGAGCGTCCGGTGGAAGGCACGCTTCGGTTGAAGGCCCGCGATGGTACTGCTCACACCGTACCCAGCTGCTCGACTTGCCCCCCGAAGAGCGTCGACTCCTCAACCAAGGCTGGGCCGGACGGACGGATGAGACGATGCAGATATGCGCGAGAAATCTGCAGGCTGCGTGCGGCCAGTGTTTTGTTGCCGTTGTGCTCACGCACCGCGTCAACGGCGAGCTTCAGCTTGAAGTCGCGGATCTGGCGCTCGAAAGAGCTCGTAGACGGACAGTCTTCAGCGTCCATGGCACCCTCTTCCAGGATGCTGCCTGGCAGGTCTTGCATGAAGATGCTGGTCTCTTTCGCAACGATGATGGCTCGCTGAATCGTGTTCTCCAACTCGCGAACGTTCCCAGGCCACGAATAGCCTTGCAGAAGAGCCATCGCGTCTGGATCGATGTTATCGACGAGCTTGCCGTACTGCTCGGAGTACTGGTGAAGGAAGTGCCTGGCGATTGTAGGGATGTCCTCTGCATGTTCGTGCAGTGACGGAGCATCGATCCTCATCACGTTGATGCGATAGTAGAGATCCTGCCTGAAGCGGCCCTCTGCCACCATGTTCGCCAGATCCTGATGCGTTGCAAAGATCAAGCGAGCGCGCAACGGGATCAATCGATTGCTACCAAGCCGGCTGAATTCGCGCTGCTGCAGAACACGGAGTAGCTTTACCTGAGTGCTGAGGCTAAGTTCGCCGATCTCATCAAGGAACAGTGTGCCATTACCGGCCTGCTCCAGATAGCCTTCCCGGGATCCCACGGTGCCCGTAAATGCGCCCTTTTCATGCCCGAACAGCTCCGCTTCGATCAGCGTCTCGGGTATAGCGCCACAGCACACAGCGACAAAGGGATGCTGAGAGCGTGAACCTAAATTGTGAATTGCTTGAGCAATGAGCTCCTTTCCCGTGCCGCTTTCCCCTGTCACCAGCACCGATGCGTTAATGTTCGCCACACGGCGAACAAGATCATAGACTTGCTGCATCGAAGAACTGCGACCGATCATGCGGTCACAGCTGTAGCTCACTTCTTCAAACCTCTGCTGTACGTTGTCCAGTTTGCGCTTGAGGAGGCTCGTCTCGTGAGCGCGGCGCAGAGATGTCTTGAGGTCTCGAACGGAGGGCGGCTTACGACAGTAGCTGTGGGCGCCCAGCCTCACCAGATCAGTAGCTTCGGAGCGCAGGCGATCGTCCACCATGACGACCGAAGGGGCATGAGACGCTACGATACGCTGGCAGGATTTCAACCGCGCTTCAGGCTCATTTTGGTCCGAATCAAGATCGAGAAGGACGACATCGCATTCCCCGGACGCCAATATGCTGCTGACGCCAGCCTCATCCGGTTTTATCTGAACCTGGAAATCCTTGCCTAAGGCCGAGGAAAGAATAGGTTCCAAGGTACGATCTTCAGAGAACAGGCAGACACGAATCATTTGAAAACGCCTCTACATCGCATTCAGAAGCCAGGTATAAAAGGGCCCGAGACCGTTGCGCCGAGGGAGGGCGCATGAGTTCTCCCGAGAAGCCAGGAATCCACTTCAAAGCACGAAGCAAGGGTCCGTGCTAGGCCATCAGAAAGTCCTTTTCAATTACGTTGGATGTGCCTCAGTGATACAGAAAGTAAACCTCAACGTCGATAAAACTGTAGTAACTGTCAATGAGTACTTCCGCACTGGGAGCAGAAGCTCAATATTCATATAAGTCGTACACCGACCTCGACGTTCCATCCCACAAGGCGCAAATGGCGCTTGAGTTGCTGCAACCTGCACATGCCTAATCAACGCACTGTAGACGCAGCAGCTTTCGCGTTGACTGTAGCTTTGTCGCGCTTCATTTTTCGGAGCCGCGAGCTCTACGATCTTGACTCGGTGAACTTCGCTCTCGGCATGGCGCACTTTGATCCACGCACTCACCAGCCGCATCCTCCGGGGTACTTTCTTTACGTCTGCTGCGGTCGGTTGCTTGCCCGCTTCACACATGATCCCAACCTGGCGCTCGTCCTGCTCAGCATTGCCGCAAGCTGCGGGACAATTATTTTCATTTACTTGCTGGCTCTGAGGTGGTTTGGTCGACTTGCTGCACGGTTTGCGGCGCTTCTCTTTCTGCTTTCTCCGCTCGCCTGGTTTCACGGTATCGTCGCGCTGACATACAGTGTCGAGGCCTTCTTCTCGGCGCTCGCCGGCTATCTTTGCTGGCTGGTGTTTCGCGGCGGCCATCGATGGATTCCGGCGACGAGTTTGATGCTCGGGATATCCGCCGGGGTAAGGCCTTCTTCCCTGCTTCTGCTTGGACCGCTTTTTCTACTCGCGCTGTACCGGGTGCCCCTCAGAAGCAAGGTAAGTGGTCTCCTCGTTTTGGTGCTTACTATCGCAATATGGTTCGTCCCCATGCTTTTTGCTAGCGGGGGGCCTCATGCCTATTTCTATGCATTAGACTCCCTGTGGCGCCTAGTACCGTCTAAAACCACGGTCTTCAATTCGTCCCCGGTCAATTCGATAGCGCGGGCGATCACGATTGTCTTCATCTTCTTGCTGACCTTTGGAGCAGCTTCTCTGGCTCCCATTGCTGGTTTGCGGCGTATCACAGCCAGGTCCGCCGAATTCCTTTTCAGTGCAGTCTGGGCAGCTCCCGCACTCTGCTTTTTCACCTTTATCTATCTCAGGTTTGTGAATAGCGGGTATCTGCTGCTGCTTGTCGCTCCGGGTTGCATATGGCTGGGATTGTGGCTGTCGGAATGGTACGCGGAAAGCCGTCTGCCACTCGGCGTGAAGCGGTCCATTATCGCGGCCGGAGCGATGGTCAACATCGCCGTTTTTCTGTTTTCCCCCTTCTACTGCTCCTACCGGTCGGTGCGAAAATTCGAGGCCCAATTGCGCAAAGTCGATGGGACACTGTCAAAGATCGCGGATCCCGGTACCACGCTAATCGTGGCCTTTGACTCCCACTTCCTGGGGTTTAGGCATGCTGGATATTCGCTGCCGCAATACCTGACCGTGGAGTATCCAGAAGTTCAGCTCCCGGACGGAACCCGGGTCTTCGCGATGCATGGCCGGCACACATCGCTGCTTGCGAGCTTGCCAGTGGTCGCGTCAGATCGCTTCGTCTTCTTTCCACTTCCTCAAGGTGATCCCGATTATCAAAAGTATCTGGAGGGCGTCGTGTCGAAGCTGCCTCCAGGAGATATCAGAGTCATCCATGCCGACGGGGTCGACTTCGTTACCGGCTCCATTTCCTGCCTGGATCGGATCTTCCCGAAAACGGCCTCGGAAGGCTCCGGCAAGCAGTGTGTATCCCGTGTTCCAGTTGAAGCCAGCCCTGTATACAACCGTGCACACCTGGGTGGGAGTCAGGGACCATAAGGGCCTGAATTCAGACATTCGCGTGCACCAGCGGAGTTTGGATAATGAATTGCTCCCTTCTGGCTGCGGAGCTTCTCTATGCATTCGATCGCCTGGTGGCCCAGTGTCATCGTTCTCGCAGTAGCGACCATAACGGATCTGCGCAGTCGCCGCATTCCTAACTGGCTCGTACTGCCCTTCCTGGTGGCAGGCATAGTCGTCTCCGGCGTAAGCCATGGTTGGCATGGGATTGGTCAGAGCTTGATGGGGCTTGCCTTGGGGGGTCTGCTCTTTGGACTTCTCTGCTGGATGGGTGGGATGGGGATGGGGGATGTAAAGCTGCTCGCCGCCATAGGGGCGTGGATTGGACCAGGTCAGTTAGTCACAGCTCTCGTGTTGATCGGCATTGTCGGAGGCGTGATGGCCCTCTGCTGGGCGATCGGTGGAGGATTTCTTGGCGAGTTGCTCAGCGGTACGGGTGAGTTGCTCTTCAGTATCCGGAAACGTGGCCTGCGTCCTCATCCGGAACTTGTTCTGGAGAACCCCCTGACCCGCAAGATGCCCTATGCGCCCGCCATCGCCATAGGAACCCTTGTCTCTTTCTTCTCCCGGTGAAGAGGGAGAAAACGCATGACGATTTTCGGAGCGATATGCGAATGTCAATTGAATCGCCGGCCAATCAACGAACGGAAGGGAGAACCGACCCCTTAATGTCGATCTTCGCCCATGATGCCGACGCGCTCGGTGCCGACGTTCTGTCTGTCGCCTTGATTGGCCCGGAGCAAGTGGGCCGCAATGCGGTCGCGAAGGCGGTATTGGGTTTCCGTGCAGGCGGGATGCGCGAGTTCTCCTCATATCCCGAGCTTGACGACCTGCCTAAGATACTCAAATCCGGGTTCGACGTCATCATCGTCGAATTGGATACAAATCCTGAGCATGCCCTGGATCTGGTTGAACATATCTGCGGACACACATCCGCGACCGTCATGGTCTACTCGGCTCATACCGATCCCGAGTTGCTCGTACGGTGTATGCGCGCCGGCGCTCGCGAGTTTCTGACCCGGCCGATTGCACCGACCACGATCGCCGAGGCTATGGTGCGGGCCTCAGTCCGCCGCCCATCCCATCGCCCTGCTAAGAAGGCTGAAGGCGCGCTTCTTGTCTTTCTCGGCGCCAAAGGGGGCTCCGGCGTGAGCACCCTGGCAGCCAACTTTGCCGTTGCTCTTGCGCAAGACTCGCGCCGGCGCACTGCCCTGCTCGATCTCAATTTCCCTCTGGGAAACACAGCAATTGATCTCGGACTGACTGCATCGCTCTCCGCCGTCGATGCTTTGAGGAATTTGGATCGGCTGGACCTACACTTCCTTTCCACCGTAATGATCACTCACAGTTCCGGGCTGTCGGTACTGGCCGCTCCTGATCACTACTCGCCGCTGGATATCCGTGAAGATTCGATCGAGAAGCTGGTGAATGTTGTGCGCCAGGACTTTGATTATGTAGTCGTCGATGCAGGAGCAGGCATGGGTCTGGCCGGCAGGGCGCTACTCAGCTCCGCCACGACGGTCTACCTCGTTCTGCAGGTGAGTCTTCCGGAGTTGCGTAATGCGAACCGGATCGTCAGCGAATTTTTCCAATCGGAGACTCCCCAGTTGGAAATCGTGCTCAATCGGTTCAGTCTGCGCTCGGTCGAGATCGACGAAGAAGCTATCCACAAGGCCCTCACGATGCAGGCGAAGTGGAAAGTGCCGAGTGACTACGTCGCAGTTCGCAGGGCACAGAACACAGCATCGCCGATAGTGCTTGAAGGCTCTCCGATCTCTCAGGCCATACGGCAGATGGCCAAGTCGGTGCCTGGTTCTTCCCCCGCATTAGAGACGAAGAAAAAGAAGTTCAACATCTTTGGTCGAACTTAAGAGCACTTTCACACGAGACGAGCAGGGAAGGTAATAGCGTGGAACAACTGAATCTTGAGAACTTCGAAGCCACCATCCACCGGATCCTGATCTCCAGGCTGGATCTGGAGAAGCTGTCTCGCGTGGACTCAACCCAGGCACGGCAGGCAGTCGCTGGTGTGGTGAAGGAGATCATCGGAGAGCAGAAGGTTCCCCTCAGCATGAATGAGCAGCAGAAGATCCAGGCGGATCTTTTGGATGAGGTTTTTGGTCTTGGTCCACTCGAACCTCTGCTCCGAGACGCGAAGATCTCTGACGTACTGGTGAATGGCAAAGACCGTGTGTTCATCGAGCGCGGCGGCATCTTACAGAAGACCGATACAACGTTTCGGGACGACCGTCACTTGATGCAGATCATCGATCGCATTGTCTCTCGTGTAGGTCGACGGGTAGACGAATCCTCTCCGATGGTCGATGCCCGTCTGCCGGACGGCTCTCGCGTCAACGCGATCATCCCTCCACTGGCCCTCGATGGTCCGACTCTCTCCATTCGCCGATTCGGCACCGGCCCGGTCGCGGCAAATCAGCTCGTCGAACTCAAGAGCATCTCCGTGGAAATGATTGAAATGCTTGCCGCAGCCGTTCGCTCTCGGATCAGCATCCTCGTGTCCGGCGGCACGGGCGCCGGTAAGACGACTTTCCTGAATATCCTCTCCCAATACATACCGAAGAACGAGCGGCTTGTGACCATTGAGGACGCCGCGGAATTGCAGCTTGCGCAGGAGAATATCGTCCGTTTAGAAACCCGCCCCCCCAACATCGAGGGCGTGGGAGCGATCCGCCAGCGTCAACTCCTTGTCAACAGTCTCCGCATGCGCCCGGACCGCATCATCATTGGCGAAGTCCGCGGCGAAGAAGCATTTGACATGCTACAGGCGATGAACACCGGTCATGAAGGTTCCATGACGACGATCCACGCCAATTCTCCCCGCGACGCGCTATCCCGCTTAGAGTCGATGGTCGCCATGACTAACCTCAATCTTCCCGAGCGCACCGTTCGCCAGCAGATTGCCTCGGCTATCGCGATCGTGGTTCAGGTGTCCCGTCTCAGCGATGGCACGCGAAAGGTCGTCAATATCTCCGAGATCACCGGTATGGAAGAGAACGTGATCAGCATGCATGAAATCTTCAGCTTCAACAAAAAAGGGATCGGTCCCGATGGGAAAGTGGTCGGCACATTCCAGCCGACCCGCATCCGTCCCAAGTTCCTCGAGAGGCTTCGCGTCTCCGGCATCTTTTTACCGCCGGCCATGTTCGAGCAGGTCCTAGAAGTTAACTGAGAAAGGCTATAGGAAATGCCGCTGCTGCTCATCATCGTCTTCGTTGGCGTCTTCGCTGTGTTCGCTCTGGTTCTGGTCGCCAGCGGCGCAGGAGCCTCGCAGCGAACGAAAGAGACGCTGGCACGCCTCGAATCCACCCTGGCCGCCGGCAGAAAAGCGGACTCGTCTGATGAAATCGTTGACCTGCGTAAGCAGGAACTCTTCAGCGCTGTGCCTTGGCTGAACCGTTGGCTGCTACGCCTTGAGATAGCGCCCCGCCTCCGCATCTTGCTCTATCAGGCGAATTTGAAATGGACGGTGGGAGTGTTGCTCCTCATGTCGCTGATCTGCTTCCTGATCCCGGCATACCTTGTGTATCTGCGAACGGGAACGATCGTCCTTGGGTTGCTGATTGGCCTCCTCTTGGGTGGATCTCCAATCTTCTATGTACTCGCCAAAAGAAAGCAGCGCTTTGGCCGATTCGAGCAGGGGCTGCCCGAGGCCATCGATCTGATGGTAAGCGCCCTCCGCGCTGGCCATAGTCTCGTTGCAGCCCTTGGCCTGGTGGCGAACGAGTCTCCCGATCCGATCGGCCCAGAATTCAAGATTTGCTTCGAAGAGCAGAATTATGGGTTGGATCTGCGGACAGCAATGGACAATCTTGTCGCCCGAGTCCCGCTCCAGGATCTAAGGATCATCGTCACCGCGATCCTTATTCAGCGGTCGAGCGGCGGCAATCTGGCAGAAGTACTGGACAAAGCGGCGTATCTCGTCCGTGAGCGCTTCCGGCTCAGACGGCAGGTGCGGACGCATACCGCACAGGGGCGCCTCACCGGCTGGATTCTTACTTTTCTGCCGGTAGTGCTTGGTATCGCACTCTATCTTGTCAATCCCGACACCATGAGTTTGCTATGGCGTCGTGATTTCGGAAGAGAGCTTCTCTGGTCTGCCGCGGTGATGACCATCATCGGAGCATTCATCATCCGCAAGATCGTCAACATGGAAGTGTGAGGATTCCTATGGGTATTGCAGCCTTTACATTTCTCGCGATCTTCGTCCTGATCAGCAGCGCCGGCCTGCTTCTCTTCTACAGAGAAGCCATGGTGCAGCGTCTGTCTGATCTGGTCACACCGGGTCGGAAGAAAGCCGGCATTCTTCGCACCCTCCAGCAGACTGGGGCTTCGCTCGGCAACAATATGCTGGGACAACTGGAGCGTCTGGTGCCCCGGACTCAGTCTGAGCTTTCCGTGGTACAGCAGCGTCTCGTGCGAGCCGGCTACCGCAATGAATCAGCGGTGATGTTCTTCCGCGGCTCCAAGGTATTGGTCCCGATAGTCCTGTTTCTGATCGTAGCCACAACCGGTCTGTCCCACTTCGGCGGTTTCTTCGCGTACGGGCTGGCGGTGGGGCTTGGCTTTCTGGCGCCTGACTTCTGGCTCGGCAGGCAGATCGCGTCCCGACAGGCGAAAATACGCCGCGGACTGCCGGATGTGCTGGACCTGATGGTCATCTGTATCGAAGCCGGTCAGAGCCTGGACCAGGCAACAGTCCGGACCGCCGAGGAATTGCAGGACGCGCAGCCGGCAATCAGCGATGAACTCGGTGTCGTTGTGCTAGAGCAACGGGCCGGGCGTGCAAGAGCAGACGCCTGGCGACAGTTTGCTGAGCGGACCGCGGTCGAGAATGTGCGCAATCTGGTTTCAGTACTCGTGCAGTCCGAGAAATTTGGCACAAGTATCGCGAAGACGCTGCGCGTGCACTCTGACACGCTCCGAACCCAGCGACGCCAGAAGATAGAGGAGCAGGCGGCCAAAACTACTGTGAAGTTGGTGTTCCCGCTGGTCCTGTTTATCTTCCCCTCGCTATTTGTCGTTACGCTTGGTCCCGCACTCATTGTGATCAAGGAATCTTTCAAGACGTATCTCACTCATTAAAGAAGGGAGGCTATGCAATGGATAGTGTGACACTCATTCGTGTTGTTGCCGGGGTGCTCTTTTGCGTTGTGCTGTTCATCCTGGTCCAGCGCCGCCGGTCGCGCGTGCACTAGGAAGACGGAGTCGGCAGTTGATAGTGGCGCCTGCCGGTGCCGGTGTCATTGCGTTGAGAGTAAGGTGAAGGCCCCTCCGCTGGTTGGATGGCGAATGGGGCTTTCACCGCATGCTGTTGCAATGGTTGCTTGCGGCCTGATTCCCAGCGTCGTCGGGGACACAGGTCGGGTTCGCAGCTTCGTGGAGTAGACAAGACGGCGAGAGACGAGAGAAGTGTGGGTCACGTCATGATCAAGGATGGATGGAAGCAAGCTTCGAGGTCGAAGCTGCACCTCCTTGCGCATATGGCAACGATCCCAGGAGGACTCAAGAACGGGATGAAGAAATCTACCCTTTGCGTGTACAACCAGACTCGTGAATGCTTTCTGGGCCTTCGCGTCGCGGCAGCGGATACGTCCTTCGCGCGCCTCAAGGGCTTAATCGGCAGGATTCATCTGCGGTCCGATGAAGGTATCTGGGTTGTGCCTTCGAGCGGTGTGCATACGCTGGGTGTTCTCTTCCCCCTAGACCTGATCTACCTGGATGAGTCTCGGGAAGTTATCGATCTGATTGAGTACTTCCCGAGATTCCGTATCGCACCATTGAGGATTCGGGCCGCAAGCGTGCTGGAACTTCCGCAGCACACAATCTACTCGTCGCAGACCCAAAAGGGCGACCGATTGCTGATATGCACACCGGAAGAGATCGAGACCCACTTGCGATCGCTGGCCAACAGCTCGGCCAACGATGGCCAATTTGGGCCGGAATTTACGGCTCGAAGCGGATGAACCTTCATGAAGAACTGGTTCGAAGAACTGATGACGCGCAATCAACGGAGACCACAGCGGTACGTGGCGCCGCGGGTCGTTGCTTATTTTTGGGATGGCGGCATGCCTACTGCGCACTGCATACGCGATATCAGTTCCACCGGCCTGTTTCTTCTGACTACGCAGCGCTGGTATCCAGGAACATTGGTGACGATGACACTGCAAAGGACCGAGAAGGATGAGGCGGGTGTGCGGCAGTCTATAACCGTGCAGGCCAGGGTTGTACGGTCTGTGGAGGACGGTGTTGGTTTCCGGTTCTCGGCGCCCAAGACAGAAGAGAGCCGTCGGATCCAGCAATATATCACCGACGGCCTGGAAGTGCAGGACATGAACAGCCTGACTCGTTTTCTTGCGTCCCTGTTAGTCGGCTATACGTTTGAGCCGCCCCGTTAGATAGAGAAGCTGCGAGTTTGTGAGTTCCCCCGAATAAGTCGAATTCGAGATTGGGCCAAAGCAAAAAGCGTAAGTGGCCGGAAAGGCGAGGGAGGACTACAGACATGAACATGAAGAGCATAAGAGATGAAAGCGGCCAGGCGGCGATCTTGGCTGTGTTGTGTTTGACGATCTTCATGATGGGCTTTATCGGTTTAGTGACGGACGTCGGCTATCTCCTCCACGCCAAGAGAAATCTGCAGATTGCCGCAGATGCCGCGGCCCTCGCCGGAGCCAACGAGCTCAACATAGTCGCGGCACAACCCACCCTCGCACCATCTGTGCAAGCCGCTGGCATCGCGGCTGCAGCACAAAACGGAATTACCTGCAGCGGCTGCGTCGTCATCCATAATCCCCCCACCTCCGGGCCGCATATCGGAAATCCAATCTATGTAGAGGCCATCGTCACCCAGGCCCAACCTACCTTCCTCATGCGGTTCTTCGGCTTCACATCCATGCCCGTGGCGGCGCGCGCAGTGGCCTTCAACGGCTTCAACACCGGCTCAGGCTGCCTGAACGCGCTGAACACGTCCGACGCAGACACCATTCACTTGTCGGGTAGCTTCACACTCGACGCTCCCGGCTGTCAGGTGCTCGACGAGTCCACGAGCGGGAGTGCACTCGACTTTACCGGGGGAGCCGGCAGGCTAACCGCGGGCTCGGTCGGCGTGGTCGGCGGCGCCACTGGTCACACCACCGATAGCTCGCCGGCACCGCAGCAGGTTGCGCCGGTCGGCGATCCGCTGGCCGGTCAATACACGCCAATCCCACAATCTTCCTGGCCCGCCTGCACGGCACCCCCCAGCGGGAATACATGGGGAACCAGCGGCGGTACGTCGTACAACCCGAGCGGGGCGAATCCGACGACGCTGTTTTGTTACAGCGGCAATATCTCGATAAAGAACACCGTGACCATGGACCCCGGCACCTATATCTTCACTGGCTCGCTTGGCCTTCAGGGTAGCGGCATCTTGCAATCCAGCACAGATCCCGCGAATGGTGTCACGATTTACCTCGCGGGGCCGAATGGCAACATGAATATGGGCGGCAGCGGAACTTCCAGTCTGAGCTTAACCGCTCCAAATACCGGTCCCTTCGCCAATGTCGCGATCTACGAGGAATCCACTGATACGAATCCCGTCAACTTGGAGGGCACACCAATCACCACCTTCAATGGCATCATCTACCTGCCCACAGCGGAGCTTGAGCTCGGCGGCGACACTACCCAAGACCTCAATGCCGACCTGATCGTGAACAAGCTCTATGACTTCGGAAATGCCGACATCACTATCACGGATTACTCGAAGACTAACTTTACCGTGCTAAATACCGTCGCGTTAGTGGAGTGACAACGATGACAGACCTGACAGCAGAAATCCCATTCGCCTCGCTGCCGCGGCAGAGGCGAGGCTACTGGAAAGCGCGCAGCACACGCCGGGAGGAAGCGCAGAGCCTGGTGGAACTTGCTCTGCTGGTGCCGCTGTTCGCAGTCATTCTGGCCGGATCGGCAGAATTTGGACGGTTCGCCTGGGACGCTATCCTGACCGCCAATGCGGCACGGGCTGGAGCGGCTTACGGCGCAGCGAGCCCCACCAACGCGGGGACGGTGAACTCGCCGGGCGTCCTGGCCGCCGCCGCGAATGAAAGCGGCAACCTCCCTGGCTTGGTCACTACGTCGACTGTCTCCTGCTATTGCGCCTACGGTCCGGACACCGGGGGCCAGTGTTCGAGCCCGGATCCTCAAACCGTCTGCGTAGACGCCAGCGGGAATGCGATTCCCCTGGTCGACTACATTACGGTGAACACTACGTCCACGGTAACAGCGTTCGGGCATCAATTTACTGCGACGGGCCAGTCCACCATGGTGATTGCGAAATGATTCGTGCCGCCGTTCCATCCTTCAGCTCAGACAGCGCGTCCAGGCGCGCAGACGCCGCCACGCGGCCCAAGGGCAATCGTGCGCTCGCGGATCCGCGGATAACACGCACCTCACACAACGAGTCGGGTTCCTCCATAGTCGAATTTGCGCTGACCTCGAGCATTCTGTTCGCTCTGGTCTTTGGCGTGATGGCGATCTGCCTTGCGCTCTACAGCTACAACGTGGTCGCCGAGACTGCTCGCGAAGCGTGCCGCTACGCTATCGTGCGCGGTTCCGCGTGCAACAGCTTCTCCGATTGCAATCTGACCCCAACGCAGCTCCAGGCCTACGTCCAGAATACCTACGCCCAGAATCTCGGCTTCGCTGGCATCAATCCCGGTACAACGGCGCATCCACTGCTGACGGCGACCCCAAGCTGGCCCGCCGGCAACAAGAACCCGGGAAGCCCGGTTCAGGTGACCGTGACCTATACATTTCCACTGGTGATTCCGTTTGTGCCAAGCCGGACGCTCACCATGTCCAGCACATCGCAGATGGTCATCTCGCAGTGATCTTCGGCTGATGCAGGTCTCGTAGCCATCGAGAGTCGTCTGCGCCCGTCTGTTCCTGGCCGCACATCATTTTCATCCATATGAACTGGCCGGCGATGGCGCTGCCGAATCGGTCTTTGCCTTCTGCAGGCTCAGGAGCGAATTCTCTTAGTCTTCTTCCTCTGGAATGATCAGCAGGACTTCGACTGCGATGAGCTGTCCATTCATACGGGCAGGCCGGAAGCGCCACTTCTCCAGAGCCGTCAGCACAAACTGTGCCTGTGAAAAATCGGCGGGGAACAAGACCTTCAGCGCTTCGAAATGCCCGGATGCGTTTAAGCGTCCGTGGACCATAAGAGCGTCGGAGTTTACGTCCCCAGGAGCGAGATGCGGGAGCTCCATAAGGTATGGCCAGGGCGCGTTCGGCTGACCTGAACCACCATCTACAGAAGCAGCATCACGAGTCACCGCGTATTGCAGGATCCAGTTCTTTGAAAGCCCCACATGCAGATACACGGTATACGCAAGGCGACCTGCCCACAGCTGCATCGTCTCCGGATACTTCTCCGCTATTGACGACCCGACAACTACCACATTGAACTGTCCATCGATTGGTTGACGAAGCTCCGTAACCACCGGGCCGTCTGCCGAACCGCCACCAGTGCTGCTGCCATCGTTGGCTCCGTTGCCCTGGACGCCATGCCCCGAGCCCTGGGTGGCGCCGTCCTGTCCTCCAGTTCCAGCCGAGGCGGCCTGGTTGCCGCCGCCAGCCATACGGTCACTGCCGTGATCGCCATTGTCGCTTCCTGCTCCACTTGCGCCTTGGCTCCCTGTGCTGTTGCCGGTGTGGCCCGCCAGAGCCTGCGCCGCGTTTGGATCTTCCGAGCCATCCGGGGTGCCCGCCGCATTCAGAGCCGGCAATGCAATCGTTCCATGATCGAGGCGTATGTCAGATAGCGAAATGACGCGCGCCGGAGTTGCCAGCCCGACGGCGGTGGACGTTGTAGACGGCATCTGGGCAGGCAGAGACAGGCGGTGCACCACGACGGGAGCCGTGGTGCTTGGCGGAAGGGTCAGCGTACTGGCGTCAAACGCACTCGCTGAGATCTTCACCTCCGCAATCTTCAACTGCTCGTTGGGGGTCTCGAGGGAAGCATGCAGGACCGGGGTATTGGCTATCTGCGGACGCGGCGGCGTGATGTTCGCGACGACGGTATGCCCGGCAGTCCAGATCAGGATCTGCGGAAGCGGCACTTCTTTCGCGAGCAGATCCGGAGGCAGGTCCGGCTGCACCAGGGTCTGCACCGCACGGACTGGCCTGGCTGCCTGAACCATGGGGGTTGAGGGCTGGCCGCCTGTATTTACAGCACGCATCATCGGCGCCGAGATATCCGGGTTCCCGCCAGAGCTTCCGCCTGCGCGCGTCACTGGCGGGGGCTGTCGCATGTTGATTAACCTCACCGTGTAACGGCTCATCAGCCGATCTGCCACATGGACGGTTTCTTTCATGTAGACATAGCAGACGCAGATCAGCGCAAGATGCACGAGTGCGGAGACCAGAAACGCTGACGGGCCCCTACGCGCTGACGGCACTTCGGCAAAGAGCGAAATGGTTCGATCCATGTAAGCCGGACTCCTGATATCTGTCTGCTTCCCCGAAAGCTCTGCCTGGAGAAGGCTTGTGGCACATCTATCCCGCTGGGAACCAAGGTTCGCGACCGGCATCGATGAAGTCTCGAGTACTTTCTCGACCTGTGCCCTTTTAGGAAACGTCTGCCGCTAAGAAAGACATACAGAAAGCGGTAGCAATCCACAGGCCAACCAGATTGCCATGAATAAGCCGGTTCCTCGGCGACTCGAAGGATAAGTGTCTGCTGGGCTACACACCCAACATTGCCGTGGATACGGGTGTTCACACCTGATCCAGATTCAGCCACTTAAAGCCATGATTCGGCAGGGTCGCAAAGCGGTGTGCTTTGGCACAGCAATTGCCAATGAGAGAACGGAAAGCGCGCGGCTGCAAAGCCAGTGCGTATAGGTCACGGAATGAATCGAAGACTCGTAATCGTCCTCTTCAGCGCGCTTGCCATAGCCACGCTCTGCACCGTTTTCGTGTATCGACTCGTCGGCAATCGCCTGGGAGCGATGCAGCCCAAAACGACACGGTTGATCGTCGCCGGCACTGATATCAAATTGGGAAGCATCCTTCGTGATGTCGACCTGACTACTGCGGAGTTCGTGGGTTCAGTGCCGAAGGGAGCGATCCTGAAGAAACAAGACGCGATTGGCCGTGGTGTCGTCTCCAATCTCTACCAGGGTGAGCCTGTCATCGACAGCCGGCTTGCGGCAGTAGGTTCGGGCGGTGGACTTGCCGCAACCATCCGGCAGGGGATGCGGGCCTGCGCGGTGAAGGTTGACGAAGTTGTCGGCGTCGCCGGCTTTGTAACGCCAGGCATGCGGGTCGATGTGCTGATCTCGGGCAATCCGCCCGGCGCCGTGAATCCTGCGGAGGGTCCGAAGGTGAGGACACTCTTCCAGAACATCGAAGTGTTGTCCGCCGGCACTGATATTCAGAAAGATGGTGAAGGCAAGCCGCAACAGGTACAGGTGGTCAACCTTCTGGTAACTCCCGAGCAGGCGGAGTTGCTAAGCCTGGCGAGCACCCAGACCCACATCCAGCTTGTACTGCGCAATCCTCTCGATACACAGGTCGCGCAAGTTTCGGGATCCGCCCTGACGCATCTCTATGCCGATCCAAACGCGAAGCCTACGCTTAAGCCGCTTGCTGTTCCCCGGCGAGTGACGCGGCCTGTCCCGCAAGCGCAGATGTACTTGGTTGAAGTCTTCAACGGTTCGAAAAGAAGTGAAGAGAAATTTGTTACGGCGGAGGGGAAATAGTGAAAGCGGCCGCCGGTTTCCTTTTGATGTCTTTGATGATCTGCACATATTCTGCCGCACCGTCCCAGACCCTACGCGAACAGCCAGGGACACCTCATGCGTCGGCACAAGATTCTACGAACGATCTGTTCGTCGCGGTGGGCAAGTCAGCGCTGATCGATATTGCCCGGCCGATTCAGCGGATCGCGGTTGGGCTCGGTGATGTGGTCGAGGCTACGGCGGTTAGTCCGACCGAGATTTTGGTGAATGGAAAATCCGCTGGAGACACGACTTTGATCGTGTGGGAAGCCGGCGGTGGCAGACAGTTCTTCAACGTGGTCGTTCGCCCCAGTCCGGGCATGGCCGGCGACCGTTTGGAAGGACTCCGCCGCGAGTTGCGAACTGAGCTTCCCGGACAACCGATTCGCGTCTCGTCCGACAACGGACTCGTTTTTCTGCGTGGAACGGTGAAGGACCTCACCAGTTCTGCGCGCGCGATCCAGATCGCATCCACCGCAGGCAAGGTGGTGAACCTTCTCTACGTGGACGTCCCTCCGTCCGAGCCGCAGATCCTGCTCAAGGTACGATTCGCCAGCGTCGACCGATCGCTTGAGAAGCAATTGGGGCTGAACATCTTCAGCCTGGGGGCAGCGAATTCGATCGGTTCGGTCACCACCCAGCAGTTTTCCCCACCGGCGATCTCATCTCCAACCGGCGCCGGCCCAACAGCAAATGTGTCGAGTCTGCTCAATCTGTTCATCTTCCGCCCCGATCTCAACCTGGGTGCGACGTTGCAAGCGCTTGAAACACGGGGGCTGCTCGAGGTCCTCGCGGAGCCGAATGTTCTGACGATCAACGGAAAGCAGGCGAGTTTCCTCGCCGGAGGTGAATATCCGTATCCGGTGGTGCAGGGCGTGACTGGCGGTGGCACCGGAGCGGTCACAATTCAGTTCAAGGAATTTGGCGTTCGTCTCAACTTCATTCCGACGATCACTCCGCGTAATACCATCCACCTGCAGGTAGAGCCAGAAGTGAGTTCGCTCGACTTCACCAATGGCGTCACGATTTCCGGATTTACCGTACCCGGACTCACGGTGCGAAGAGTAAAAACCGATGTCGAGTTGAGCCAGGGACAGAGCTTCGCCATAGGCGGCCTGCTGGACAATCGCGAAACAGAGACCTTCGACAAAATTCCCTTCATCGGCGATATACCGGTTCTGGGAAAGCTCTTCCAGTCGATTCAGCGGACGAAGACGAATACCGAGCTGATTGTCATTGTCACGCCGGAAATCGTCGCACCGATTCCTGTGGGCGCGCCACTGCCTCAGATCAACTATCCCGTCCCCTTCCTGCCTTCGAACTCCAAGCATGCGATGATCAATCCTGACGCGAGCGTCACAGGTGCGAAACCTCTGGCTGAGGCGCCGCATACGATGCCCGTAGAAAAGCTGATCGAGAGCATGCAGCCTGAACAGCCATTGGTGGTCGATACCATGTCAACCGGTGGTTATGGAGTGAGTCAGGGATCATCCGGATCCGGAGCCGCAACCACGGCTGCGCCGCAATAGCAGTGGTGAAGATCTTCGGGTCTTCACCACCGCCCTGCGGAACGGCTAGTCACCGCCCTTATGGATACCTCGCAACCAAACTTGAAACTCGATCGCGCGACACAGCGAAGGAATGCACCGCGCGTGCTCTCGGTTCGCAACCTGCGAACCGAGAACACGGTTGCGTGTTGCGTGACGGTTGCCGATCGAGGACCGGTGCGCAGACGTGGCCTGCTGGGCAGGAAGTCGTTAGGGCACGGAGAGGGCCTATGGATTGTGCCTTGCGAGGCGGTACACACCTTCGGAATGCGGTTTGCGATCGATCTCGTCTTCCTCGACCGCCGGAATGTTGTCAGAAAGGTCAGAAGCAGTGTGCCCCCGTGGCGCCTGTCCGGCTGCTTTCGAGCCCGCTCCGTCCTTGAGCTCGCCGCAGGCACGCTCAAGAGCACGCCGGTCTGTCCCGGCGACACACTTCACTTCTCTCCGCCGTCGTCTTCCGGTGTAGATTCTCCGCCGGCCTTCTAGGTGGGGTTTTCTTTTCTGAATCCTCATATCTGCAGTAACTATCTCCAGATCTATCCCGCCAGATATTGCTATCGCTTGAATTCCGGCTCCTGGCGAAGATAAGACCGCGCATGTGTATACCGGCTTTGCCGCAACACGGCACTCTGTAAACGCGCGTGGACACCAACATCTATTCCCGAATATGTAAGTCATTCATTTGTATGACTTAGCTTGTCCGAGTAATTGGTCGGCTACGTGCTAACTAGCCATGCAAAGCCTGGCACTCCCGGGCAAATTGCTTCTAACTGGAGAAAATCGAGATGAAGGAAACAATGTTAAAGCTGTCCGCTAAGTTGCAGAGCCTGATGCTGCGGGACGAAGGTCAGGATCTGATCGAATACGCGTTGGTGGTCGCCCTGATCGCCTTCGCAGCCACTGCCGGTATGAGCACGCTGGCTGGCGATATCAACACGGCCTTTGAGAACATTGGCAAAACCTTGACTACTTACACCGGCTGAATCAATGGCGGTTCCCCGGGCCAGTGCACCATTCACTTGCCGGGAGAGATGCATCGGGCAGGCCAAAATTGCCGGCCCAACATCCTCTCCCTTGCAAGGAACTAGCATCGGACTTACGGAGATAACACACATGCGGAAATTGTGGAATCTCTTCCGCGGATTCCAGAAGTTAATGCTGCGGGAAGAGGGTCAGGACCTGATCGAATACGCGATGGTGGTTGCCCTGATCGCCTTTGCCACCACCGCCGGTATGCAGACAGCGGCCGCTGGCGTCAACACAGTCTTCACCACCATCGGTGGCATTCTCACAAGCGCTACAGGCTGATCGATGCCATCCCATCCGTTCCTGGCCACCATGAAACGGCTCCGTGCGAATTATTGAGCCTATGTCCACCATAGAGCTAGCCCCGGAGGTGAACGGCGAGACCTGCGAGGCTGCGCGCGACGTTCACAATCTACACGCGGCAAAACGGCCCGAGCAGAGATATATCCCTTATCTGGTATTCGCTCTCTGCGCCAGCTTGTATTTCATCCCTTTCATGCAGCTCCTTCTGCGAGGATCTGACGAGGGGATCTTGGTTGTTGGGGCAGTAAGAACAGTTCACGGCCAACTCCTGGGGCGAGACTTCTTCGAGGTCATCGGGCCCGGAACCTTCTATTGGCTGGCTCTCTTCTTCAAAATATTCGGGGTGACATTTCTCGCAAGCCGTATCTGCCTCTTCGTCACGTCTCTAGGAACAGCGCTGTCCATCTATTTCCTGTCGCGGAGGGTATGTCGCAGTTATCAGTTGCTGCCCTGTGTTCTTGTATTCGCCACATATTTTGCGACGTTTTGGCCGGAGATCAGCCACCACGTAGACAGCAATTGCTTTGCGCTGCTCGCCGTGGTGTGCATGGTCCTCTGGCAGGACTCCAAAAGGAATTGGTTGTTGGTCGTCGCCGGCGCATTGGCTGGAGCGACAACCCTCATCATGCAGCCCAAGGGAATACTACTGCTGCTCGCATTCCTGGTCTGGCTGTGGATCCAGCACTGGCGGCGGTCAACTTCACTGACTGCGCTGGTTTGGGTAACGGGTGGATGCGTAACCGTGGTCGCATCGATGCTCGGCTACTTCTGGAGCCAGGGCGCACTGCATGACCTGATCTATGCCAACGTCATCTGGCCGTCACACAGCTATGGCCCGGCCTTCTCTGTCCCTTATGCCTTCCTGATCTCCCACTATTTCACGCATTGGGTTGTACCAATGCATGGCATCAATTGGACGGTGGGAATGGCTGCGGTGCTGTTCATCCCGTTCCTGTTTGTGGCCGCGCTCCCAGTGCTCGTATTTGGCCTCGGCATCGGTCGTGGAATTAGAAATATGAGTCCGGAGGTTCTCCTTTACTGGTTGGCAGGATCCGCTTTCTGGCTCTCCGAGATTCACCGCAAAGACATCGCCCACCTTGTATTTGGATCCCCCCTGCTGGTTATCTTGTCCGTCTTCTATCTGCAGGAGAGGCGGAACAAGGGCCTCAGCTTAGCCCTTCAGTCTCTCTCCATTGCATCCGTCTGTCTTGCTGGTGCCACTCTGATCGTTGCTTTGGTCGCTCGACCCATGCAAACCCGGGCAGGTCGAGTGCACACTGCCGCGTATGATCCAGTTATCGATGCGATCGAAGAGCATGTACCACCGGGAGAAGAAATCTTCATCTGTCCCTATGCTCCCATGTACTACTTCCTTTCAGCTACAAACAACCCGACTCGCTACAGCACTTTTTATTTCAACGTTAAAGTTGGATCGCAGCTTGCATTTGATGAGGTGGCACGGACCCTCGATCAACATCGAGTCAAGTATGTGCTCTGGGATAGCAATGTTGAAGACAGAGTTCTCGCCGATCTCTTCCCCGGCAGGCGACCCGAGTTATTCATCTTCAAACCTTATCTGGAATCGCATTACAGGCCAATCTGGAGTCACGACGGCGTCCTCCTCATGGAGCGGAAGAGCGACGATCATGCAAACTAGAGAGCGCCTTTGAGCGTTTGCCGCTCGGAGGGCAATACGCTCTACTTGCACGGGCTCCCGCTTAGACAGGCAGGACTCATCCAGTTCCGGATGGCCCGGCTGACTCTTCGATTATCTGACCAGGCGTTTGACAAACCTGTGATTGTGTACACCGAGTATCTTTCCGGCCAGCCCCTGTATACGGTCGATGACATCCATGCGTGATGCCCCGCATGTAACTAACTTAATTTCAAAGAAATACCCAGAATCGAGAAATGGCTGTCCATTTGCTGAAGCAGATACAGCAAACGTCGGCACAAGGATTGACCTGCGCACCTGAGTTAAGAGCGATTTCTTTTTCGCCTGCCTATTTGTGGCCGGGCGAACTTTGCGGTGTAGGTAGATCGATCTCCATGCCGGTGTTGGAAAAGCCGGGAGACTTACATGTTCGCTCGTTCTTGTGTTCGGGGAGTTCTGCTTCTCTGCCTTGGTGCCTCAATGATTGGATGTGGAAACCCCTCGGGGCTGGATTCCGTCCAGGTGACACCGGCAAGTCAATCTCTGACGGTAGGTCAGACGGCGCAGTTGACCGCGGTCGGGACATACGGCAATGCGAGTCACCCTACGACACAAAATATAACGAACACAGTGACCTGGTCTTCCAGCACACCGGCAGTGGCAACGGTCAGTGCTACCGGTCTGGTCACGGCTGTGGAAGCGGGCACAACAATCATCACAGCTAACTCAGAAGCGTTCAATGGTCCTGCCAGTTCCACCGCGGACTTGACGGTTACAGCCTCAACCGGAGGCACAGCTGGGGGGAGCGGGGGAAGCATCCTTTCACTCACCATCATTCCGAGCGGAATTGTCTTTGGCAGTTTGATGGACAGCGGACAGTTCCTGGCGATCGGAACGTTCTCGACCGCGCCAACCGTGAGAGACCTGACCAACTCGGTCACCTGGCTTACTTCCGAACCGAACAAATTCCCGGTCACCAACTACAGCATTGCGGCGCCGGGTGGCGGCACACAAAACGGCGGGGTTGTCAGTGATTACGAAGCGAGCACAGGCAACGTGGGCGCCATCATCACCGCGGAGGCAACCGACAGCAATGGTTCAATAGCCACCGCTACGGCGGGGGTCGGCTGCCCCTTGGTTCTGCCGAACCCGCCACAAACTCCAGGCTCCTGTTATCAGAATGTCCCACAACTCCTGACGACACTGACTGTGTATAACGAAGGGTTGAATACCACAAACTGGCTGGTAACTGCTCCATCTGCTACGAACACGCCGAACGTGATCTATTGCGGCCCCGCCGCTGGGACTGGCAAGTCAGTCTGCACGGCGACTTATCCCCTTGGAACCACGGTGACTTTGACAGCACCGGCAATCCAACCTGGAGCAACTGGACCCAAATTCGGCGGATGGTCCTCCAACTGCTATAACACCGCACCTATTACCGAAAGCGGGCCCAACCATTGCACGGTCAACTTGTTGACGTCCGATGCCACGGTGGGAGCTATCTTCAACTAGGTAGGCCGGAGATTTTGAGCAAATAGGAGAGCGTTGTAGTCGTCGCATGTGAGCGCGCTACGCGGAATCGCTGCCTTCGTCCCTGCTCCTCTGGATCGGTTTTCGACCGCTGTAAATTGAGAATGGCTCCTTCCTCGACCCACTCCAGCTACTCGACGCCGAGCCCAGCCAGTTCGGAGCGCCGAAATGCTCCCGCATAGCCGGCCAGCAGCAAGGCCCGGTCGCGCACGCCGCTAAGATCGCGCGGGAGGTAAGCCAGCACTTGGAGGCAAGTGGGCGGTCAGCAGCGGCGCCTTCGCGACAGCGCCACTCCCAGGGTGCGGCGGATGCCTTTGAGCGTCTCGCCGACGACGGTCTGCGCGATCAAGGCTGGCGAAAGCCGTCCGTTTCCTCCGCAGGCTGCTTGCAGAGATATCCGAAGACTCTTCCTGCCAAACGACATTGCTCCTCGGCAACGACGGGATACCGTACCGGCACCATGAGCGGAATCGTCTATGTGGTTGCATCGCATATATGCGAATTTCGTGACCGAAGTAACATAATTGCCTCGGGATTGCAACTCTTTAGAGGCAAATAAATGGCCTAAATTGTTTGCTTTGGAGTTGCTCCCCTTCGTAAAATATGAACAGTCGATAATGAAGACTGCCTTCACCAATACGAATCGCTCTCTACGACTTCCTATCGTTGCAGCAGCACTCGTGGCGACTGCGTTCTTTCTGACGAGCGCCCGCGCGGGGATCTCTGTCCATGCGGAGCAGTCCGCGGCTCATTCCACCCCGGCGCCGACGGTCCATCGCCAGCACTGGTTCCAGTTCGGCCGTGCTTCCTGGTACGGTCACGCCCTGCAGGGTCAGCCGACCGCGACCGGCGAGGCCTACGACATGAACGCGATGACCTGCGCTCATCGGACACTGCCGCTGGGCTCGCTGGTGCGCGTCACCAACCTGCGCAACCATCGCTCGCTGGTGCTCCGCGTGAACGATCGCGGCCCGATGGTGGAGACTCGCGTGGTGGACCTTTCCTACGCTGCCGCGAGGCGCCTCGGCTTCAGCCATCGTGGCACGGTCCGGGTACGGCTCGACCTGGTCGACATGCGGCCGTCGCGCACCGAAGTCGCCATGCTGACCAAGCCCGGCATGTAAGCCTCTGCCCTACCACAACTCCCGTCCTCGCCCGTGTTCAGCAGAAAGCTCCCCGTTCTGCACAGCCATTGCATCGTTAAAATTTCGGTATGGTAACTACCCTGCCGCCGACCTCTCCCGCGCGAACGGCCGCTGATCGGCTGATCGTTGCCCTCGACTTCCCCGATGCCGCCGCCGCCCTGGCCTGCGCAGACCAACTCGCGGGCTCGGTTTCATGGTTCAAAGTCGGGCTTGAGCTCTATCTCGCCAGCGGCGATAGCGTCGTCCGGGAGCTCAAGCGCCGCGGGCACTCCGTATTCCTCGACCTTAAACTGCACGATATTCCCAACACTGCCGCGTCGGCCGTTCGCTCGCTGGCACGGCTGGAACCGGACCTGCTCACCATTCACGCAGCCGGTGGCCGGGCTATGCTCAACGCGGCAGCCGAGGCAGCCAGTTCCCTGCCGCATCCGCCACGCCTGCTCGCGGTCACTGTGCTCACCAGCGTAGATGCGGCAGCCCTCGCCGAGACCGGTGTGCCGGCTGCGCCGGTGGAACAGGTCCTTCGGCTCGCGCGTCTCGCCGCCGACTGCGGCATCAATGGCATGGTTTGCTCCCCAGGCGAGGCCGCAGCCTTGCGAAGCGCTTTGCCGGAAGCGCTCCTGGTGACTCCGGGCATCCGGCCCGCGGGCACAGAGGCAGGCGATCAGAAGCGTATCGCCACCCCACAATTCGCGCTTGCCGCCGGCGCCAGCATGCTGGTCATCGGCCGGCCCATCACGGCAGCGGCGAATCCGAAGGAAGCGGCCAAGGCGATACTCAGCGATATGTCCCGGGGCAATCCGACCAGATGAAAACGCCCGGCCTCATCGGCCGGGCCACACGCCGTTCGCGAAGCATTCGTGCTTCAAGCAGGACGCAGTCTCGCAAGCAACGGCTCACACCATCTGTGCCTTTTGTGCGTTAGAGCTTCTCGTAGAAATCGCATGCCGAGCAGGAGATGTACACTCCGCCGGGGACGCCGCGCTCGCGGTCCTTCACGCGCTTGACGATCCGCGTGGGCTTGCTGCACCTGGGACAGTCCGTGCTCTTGGACGTATCCATCACCTTTTTGCGATCTGCGGTCTTTGCAACCTTGGCCATGACTCTCCGTAACTCCTCAAAACCTGATTCCGGCACGCGACTTCAAGCCGCAACCATGCGGCATTGACCCTGCAACTCTTCCCATGAATTGAGGTTTGAAATGGAGGCAGAAGACAGCGTCCCGCTCCCTTAAGTGTACACGACGAATAGCCGCCGTTTAGTTGTACGGCCAGAGCTCTGGAGCCCCGCCTTGCGCCGTGATCCAGTGCCCCGTGGATGTTGGCGTCGACGACGGCGGTGCCGGCAGAGGCTGTGGATTCGTCTGCGGCTGGCTGCCGCCGGGCATATTGACCGGCTGCATCGCGCCGGGCAGTGGCTGCTCACCGGGCAGACGCAGCGACGGCGCCTTTTGATGGCCGCTGTCTCCATCTTTCGACGGCGCGGCATCGCCCATCTTCACTTCATGCGTGTCACCGCTGCCCATGTAGCCGCCGGTCTCGTCCTGGTTGCGCACCACCAAGTCCTGGCCAACCGCAGCAACCTCCACTCTCACCACTCGATTGCCCACGAAGCGGACAAACTGCGTTGTCTGCGGCGCTTCGCCATAAATCCATTCTTCAAAGGGAACGCCGTTGTCCTCTTCCCGTGTCTTGTCGCGGGGCTCGCCCAAGGCGTACACCACCATCTTGCGATCCATCCCCACCAGGACATGGTGATTCAGAATCGCGTCCTTCAGCCTGGGCGGCAGCGTGTCGACGTACGCCTCGATCGGCGTCTTCACATTGAAGTCCATCACCGGCTGGATCAATCCGCGAAGCTGATCCGGCGATATGTCTGGCACATATTTGTCGAAGACCAGCGTCAACCGCGAGCCGACCGGCTCCTGACCATTATCCTGAACCAATGGCGATGTTCCCATCCCAGCGCCGATTTCAACGTGGCGCAGGTATTTGTGCTTGTGGTCCGGGCCGCCGTTGAATTCGAAGACGATCTTGTCCGATGTGATCTTGATGTCGGAGATCACCAGCCGGTCGCCCGCCTTCGAGCTGACGCCCTTCCTCTGCAGCATTACTTCGTAGTCCAGACCCTCTGGCTTCAGTTCGCCATTCGCGTGCAGCAGCAGCCCGTGAGAGTCCAGCGGCAGCGGGCGTCGCGCAAAACCTTGCTCAGCGGTGAAGGCCACAATCAGCTCGCGATGATCGCGCGGTGTCAGCTTGCGATCGTCCAGCTTGATGTGAGTGGGCTGAAAAGGAGGGAGGTTCTGCTGGTGCTCGCTTTGCACGATGAAGACCTGGGTCTGCGCAAAAACGGCTGGAGCAGAGAACGCAAGTCCTAAGGCGGACATAGCCAGCGCGAGCGGCTGACCAGCCTTCCGCAACCTGTGCCGAGCGTCCATGGCAAAAGCCTCAAGAGCATTTCGGTCATACCGTGTCCAGCGAAGACTCACTCGATGTGGCTTTTCCGTCAAGAAAAGCCACAAGAACAATCGTTGGACGCTCTACGCCAATACCGAAAATGCTCTATGCGGGCAATAATGCGCTTCCCCGGGCACCGCTGACAAGAGTGAGAGTGACGAACTCCGATGAACTCTCATGGACGCCGTCGAAGCCCGCTTGGGGAGAGCCAGGCTGCCTATTCGCCCTCTGGCGGCATCCCGCCCTGCGGGCGTTCGGGAGGTGCCGCAGCCGGGGGCAGCTCGCCGATCTGGACCAGCTTCGGCGCCGCCGGTTCGCTCGGTCCCATGGCCACCTCATGTTGCCGCCGCGCCGCCGCATCGATGTCCACCGGAATACCGCCGGGAATGATCTCGGGGTATCCGTAGCGCGAGGCGTACTCGCGCGTCACCCGCATGATCAGCCAGAGCCCGAAGCACAGCACCAGCACCGCGACGACGCTGCCCTCCGGCCCATAATCCGCGCCGGTCAGCGAGTCGGGCCCGAGCGGCAGGCTCTGCACCACGGGCGAGAAGCCATTGGCGAATCCGCTGTAGCCGCTGAGCGGCAAACCGAAGAGCGGACCCATCGCCGCGTTCCAGGCAAAGTGCAGACCCCAGGGCAGCCACAAAGCGCGGGTTCGCAGATAGGCGATGCATAAAATCAGGCTGAGCAGGAAGAGCGCGAAGACCGCCGCATGCGGCATGTCGGGCTGATAGTGCACCACCACAAAGCAGATCGAGATCAGCACCGACCCCAGTGTGCTTCCGATCGCATCCATCAAGCGCTGAAATGGATACCCGCGGAAGATCAGCTCCTCGCACAGCGCGCCGGTCGCCAGCACCAGCAGGTCGAGGATGAGCAGGAACCACTGGTGCGCGCCGGTCCACACGCTCACGCTGAGACCGCCTATGAACACCGACGGCACAATCGTCAGCAGCAGCAATCCCCAGCCAACAGCCGTGCCGGTGCCGAATTCATGCAGCATCCCGGGACGCGAGATCAGGCCGGCGATCTGGCCCATCGACCGGCGTTGTCCGGTCCGACGGCGGAAGCCGATGCCCAGGGCCCTGAAGCCGACCAGCAACAGGAACAGCATCACCAAACGATCGATGAACGGAACCCAGTCGCCGGAGCTCAACCCATTAGCCGCGCGGTGTGCAATCGCCTCCGCCACGAAGGCATACATCAGCGCGACAACGAAGATGCAGAAGGAGCGCACACGCGAGGGCTGTGGCTGGCGTGCAGGCAGGGTTGGCGGCGTGGTGACCAATGAGATCAGCGAAAATTAAATGGTGTAGAACTGCGCGATGTTGCGGAACTTCTCGCGCCGTGCTTCCAGGCGCGCATCCGTGGACATGGCCTTCAGTTCACTGAGATGCCATTGAAGCTTCTCATCGAGCATACGCGCTGCCGCGTCCGGATCGAGATGCGCGCCACCCGGCGGCTCCGGCACTACGTCGTCCACGCAGCCCATCGCCATCACATCCGCCGACGTGGTCTTCAGCGCCTCGGCAGCCTTTGCGCGTTTGGACGGATCGCGCCACATGATGGACGCGCAACCCTCCGGTGAGATCACCGAATACACCGCGTTCTCCAGCATCAGGACTCGATCCGCGACTGCCAGAGCCAGCGCACCGCCGGAGCCGCCTTCGCCGGTTACGGTTGCGATGGTCGGCACCGTCAGCCGCGACATCTCCAGCAGATTGCGGGCAATCGCCTCGCCCTGCCCGCGCTCTTCCGCGCCCAGTCCGGGATTCGCGCCTAGCAGATCGATGAAGGTGAAGATCGGCCGGCCGAACTTCTCGGCAATCTTCATCACCCGCAGCGCCTTGCGGTAGCCCTCGGGATTCGGCAGCCCGAAGTTGAACTTGACGTTATCTTTCGTTGTCCGGCCCTTCACATTGGAGACGACCAGCACTTCTTCGCCGTGAAAGCGGGCCATGCTGCATTGCATCGCCGGGTCGTCAGCGAAGTTGCGATCGCCGTGGATCTCACTCAGCTCGGTGAAGATCGTCCGGATAAAGTCCATAGGATATGGCCGCTGTCCATTGCGCGCCAGCTCCGTCTTCAGCCAAGCATCCGGCTGAGGCTCCTGGACGGATAGCTGAGGCTCCTGGACAGATATATGCTTCGGCTCCGCCTTTCCTTCCGGCTGATCACTGGTCGGCTGTGTCATCGTCGGTATCAAGGTTCCCTGGGCCACCTATTGATTGTATGGAACGAAAGATGCGGAGACAAATCTATCGAAGAGCCGACACCTCAGGACGCCATTGTCTCGGCCGATCGCGCAGCCGGCATACGGTCCTCCGGCATAAACCACCTGCGCAGACCATTGCGCATAACATCCTTAAGTCGGTTCGTCGGAAATGCCAGCAGCACACCGAATGCGATCGCCGACAGCAGCATGGCGATCTTGGCCACAGGATTCGCGTGATCATAAGGAATCACCGCCGCGATGAGCACGTACAGCGGAAAGTGCACCACATAGAGCGGAAAGGTTCCCTCCGCCAGAACCCGCACACTACGCGCCCATCGGGAGCGCGCGTTCCACCGCAATCCGTCGACAACGACCAACAGCCACAGCATGAGAAACGCTGCCGGAATGCCGACCCGGTAGTAGTCCCGCATCCAGTGGAGGTTCGGGGGCTGATGATGATGCGCCCAGAAAAAGAGGGTCATTCGCTGCTTGACGGCAAAAAGAGCCGCGATCGCCGGCTGCCACAGCAATACGCCTGCCGCCCCGATCACGGCGAAGGAGAGATGCGTGCGCCATCCGCGCTGCCGTGCCGCGATTCGCTCATAGACCTCGTACAGGACGCAGCCGAGAACCCACAACGGAAACAGCAGCGCGATATGCGCGCCGCCAAGCACGATCAGCCCAAGTACCAGGCCCCAGCGTCGCGCGCCGCGGAGATAGAAGGCGCAGCCATAGATGGCGTAATAGAGACACTCGTAGGAAAGCGACCAGAAGGGCCCATTCGAAAACAGAGCCGTGCTGCGTGTCCAGAACTGCGACGTGAAGAGAAGATTCTGGACCAGCCGCTCCACCGGATGATCCATATACATGCCCCAGTGCGCCAGGTAGTATGCCGGATTGGCACGTTGTGCGATCCAGTCCGCAAGCAGCGTGAACAGCACCGCCGGCAGAACCACCGAATAAATACGCGACGCCCGATCGATCCAGTATTCGCCGATGCGCGCGTACTTCAGTCGCGTGACGTAGCGGATGACAAATCCTGAAAGTACAAAGAAGATCGCGACAGATTCGACAGCGTGCGTTGTCAGGTCCGGCCACCCGGTCGAAAAATGCCCTTGCGTGACGTGCCCCACCGCCACCATGACCGAAGCGCCGAAGCGCACTACGTCCAGCAGCAGCGAGGAAGAAGCAGGCAGCCTGCGCGTCATCTGGGTCGGCATCGTCCCCGGCATGGCGACAGTCTACGCTACGACCTTCAGTCGATCGCCTGCACCGCCCCGCGGCCCAGCAGCTCCTCCGCGCGCTCGATGAAGATGCGATCCGCGCCGACTGTCACCCCCTCGGGCTCCAGCATCACGACAAACTCACCCCGCTGCTCCAGGTTGATCATCAGCTTGCCCGGCCCCGGCGCCTCCTGGATCATTGCGTGAAGCGAGAGCAGCGTCTGGTCGGTCGCGCGATCGAGCGTCACCTTGATGCGCACATTCTGCGGCAGCTTCACTCGCACATCTTCCAGCGCCTGGATCGACGAGACCGCAAGCTTCGGCGCGGCATCCTCCTCCGCGCGCAACTGACCACGTACCAGCACCGGCACATCGATCTTCAGCGACTCCGCCAGCCGCGGATAGTCCTTCGGAAAAGCGATCAGGTCGATCTTCCCGACCGTATCCTCAAGCGCGGCCGTCGCGTATAGCTCGCCCTTCTTTGACTTCGCCACCTTCAGCCCGACGATCACGCCGGCAATGCCGATGTCATTCTCCGGCTGCTGCTGGCCGCGCCGCGTGGGCGGCGCCGGCTTCATCTCCAGCGCGTCCGCCGTTGTCACCGCCTTCAGGTTCCTGAGCTTCTCCGCATACTTATCCATCGGATGCCCGGAGACAAAAAATCCCAGCACCTCCTTCTCCGATTGCAGCCGCAGAGTCTCATCCCAGTCCGGCACGTTGGGCAGCGGATCATCTCCATGCAGTGTCCCGCCTGCGCCGTTACTGTATCCGCCATTTTGGGGCGCCTCGTCGAAGATCGCGCCCAGTCCGCCAAAAAGCCCGCTCTGCCCTGCTGCTATATCGCGCTGCGACTTCTGGGCGCGCTCCATCGCCTTATCGACAGCGGCCATCAGGCGCGCGCGTGGCCCAAAGCTGTCCAGCGCACCCGCCTTGATCAGTGACTCGATCACGCGCTTGTTCAGCAATCGCAGATCGACCAACTCGCAGAACTCCCACAGCGACTGGAAGCCGCGCTTCTGCTCGTCTTCGAGCTTCGCGCGCGCGGCCAGGATCGAATCGATCGCGTTGCGGCCCACGTTCTTGATCGCCGTAAGCCCAAACCGAATAACCTTGCCGTCGGGAGTGAAGTCCGCATCCGAAACCTGCACGTTCGGCGGCTCGACCGCGATCTCCATCTCGCGGCACTCGCTGATGTACTTCACAACGTTTTCGGGCTTCGAGATTTCACTGGTCAAGAGCGCGGCCATGAACTCGACCGGATAGTGCGTCTTGAGATACGCCGTGTGATACGCCAGCAGCGCGTAAGCAGCCGCGTGCGACTTGTTGAAGCCATAGCCGGCGAACTGCTCCATCAGGTCGAAGATGTGGGTCGTCTTGTCCTTAGGATGCTTGCGCTCCATCGCTCCTTTCATAAAACGCTCGCGCTGCTTCGCCATCTCGACCGGATTCTTCTTGCCCATCGCGCGCCGCAGCAGATCGGCCTCGCCCAACGAGTAGCCGGCGAGCACGTTCGCGATCTGCATCACCTGCTCCTGGTAGACGATCACACCAAGCGTCTCCTTGAGCAGCACTTCCAGCTCCGGAAGTTCGTACTCGACCTTGCGCCGGCCCCACTTGCGCTCGATGAAGTCGTCAATCATCCCACCCTGGATCGGACCCGGCCGATAGAGCGCATTCAGAGCCGTCAAGTCTTCCACCGTCGTCGGCCGATAGCGCCGCAGCACATCGCGCATGCCGCCCGACTCGAACTGGAAGACACCAGAGGTCAGCGCCTTGTGAAAGACCTGCGCGTACGTCCGCTGATCGTCCAGCGACACCGTCGCCATGTCCACTTCAATATTCTGGTTGCGGCGGATCAGTTTCAGGCAGTCGTCGATGACGGTCAGCGTGGTCAGCCCAAGGAAATCCATCTTGAGCAGACCCATCTTCTCGACCGCCTTCATATCGTAAGCGGTCACGATTTCGTCGTTCTTCGAACGGCTTACCGGGACGAGTTCCGTGAGCGGTTTCGGCGCAATTACCACGCCCGCCGCGTGCACGCCCGCGCCGCGCACCAGTCCCTCGAGTTTTTTCGCTGTATCCACCAGCTCGCGGACGGTTGTGTCCGCTTCATACGCTGCCTGCAGCTGATGCGAATCCTTGAGCGCCTGCTCGATCGTGATTCCGATCGTCGTGGGGACCAGCTTCGCAATGCGGTCCACATCGCCATACGGCATATCCAACGCGCGTCCCACGTCCTTGATCGCCGCCTTCGCCGCCATGGTGTTGAAGGTGATGATCTGCGCCACCTGCTCGCGGCCATACTTGCGCGTCACATATTCGATCACCTCGCCGCGCCGGTTCATGCAGAAGTCGATATCGATGTCCGGCATCGAGACGCGCTCCGGATTGAGAAAGCGCTCAAAAAGCAGCTCATTCTGCAGCGGATCGATGTCGGTGATCTCCATCACATAAGCGACCAGCGACCCCGCCGCCGAGCCGCGCCCCGGCCCGACCGGGATGTCGTGCTCCTTCGCATAGCGGATAAAGTCCCACACGATGAGGAAGTAGCCGGGGAATTTCATCTGCTTGATGCAGTCGATCTCACGCTCCAGCCGCTCGCGGTAATCGGCTTCGTTCTTGCGCAGCAATCCGCGGTCCTTCAGGTGCTGGATCGCCGTCCCGAGCCGCTTCTCGAAACCCGCGCGGCAGACCTCCTCGAAGTAGCTGTCAATGGTGTGCCCCGCCGGAACCGCGAACTCGGGAAACGGATTGTCCACCTTGTTCAGCTTGAGCTGGCAGCGCTCGGCAAACTCCATCGTGCGCGAAACGACCTCGGGCGCATGCGAAAAGAGCCGCTCCATCTCCTCAGCCGACTTGACATAGAACTGATCGGAGTCAAATTTGAACCGTTTCGGATCATGAATCGATCCCGCCGTCTGCACGCAGAGCAGCACCTCGTGCGCGTGGTGATCGTCCTCACACAGATAGTGGCTGTCATTGGTGGCCACCAGCGGAATGCCCAACTCCTTCTCCATACGGAACATATCCGCGTGGATCTTCTTCTCCAGTTCGAGTCCCTGATCCTGAATCTCGAGGAAGAAATTCCCTTTGCCGAAGATGTCCTGATACCCCGCAGCCACATCGCGCGCGGCTTCGTATTTACCGGCCATCAGGTTTTCGCAGAACTCGCCCGCCAGGCACCCGGAAAATCCGATCAACCCGCTCGCATGCTCGGCCAGGTAGCGCTTCGAGACGCGCGGCTTGCGGTAGAAACCATGCAGCGACGCCTCGGACGTGATACGCACCAGGTTGCGATAGCCCTCTTCGTTTTCGGCCAGCACCAGCAAATGGTTGTAGTCGTCGCCCTGCGGATCGGCGCGATGATCTTCCTTCTTGCAGATGTACAGTTCGCAGCCCAGGATCGGCTTGATGCCCTTCGCCTTCGCTGCATCGAAGAAATGCACCGCGCCATAGATGTTGCCGTGATCGGTGATCGCGACGGCCTTCTGGCCGATCGATTCCACGCGCGCCACCAGCTTCTCCACGTCGCAGGCGCCGTCCAGCAGTGAATAATCCGTGTGCAGATGAAGGTGGGTAAACTCAGCCATAACCTGAGTTCAATTCTAGTTCCGCGGGATGCGATCGACTCGCTGTGAGTTCCATCGACGCGATGAGGAAATCGCGTCAGAAAAGGCCCTGATCCCCTTTCAGAGGATCTCCACACCTTGGGTCGATACACGGGCTGAGCTCATGAGTGCAGGCCCGAATACCAGAGATACAGTTCGAGCTGGCCGAGCCGGAAAATGTATCGCTTTGGGTAACTACCGCCGCCGATTTCTCTTTATCGCTACGCTCGTCCGTATACATCATTCGTTCATATTCCCTCCCTAAAGTGCAGCTGGAGGCTACGCGACATGTCTATCGCTATCTCGGAACTTGACCAGATGCAGAGCAGCTACAAAGCAGCCGTCGAGGAGTGGATTTCCGCCATCCGCCAGGAGGAAGCACTGGCATCGGTAAATCACGATGTGGCAGAAGTCGATGAATGGGAGAAGGCTTCCTTCCGCGAGGAAGAGGCCAGGAATAAGGCGAAGGCCGCGAAGAAGAACTATGAGACCGCCCTTAGGGAAGAGTTCTTCAACTTCTGATTCGGGCCTGCACCCACGTGGCCATCATCTCGGACCAATGTTCGCCGGACCAATGT
Organism: Acidobacteriaceae bacterium; assembly: GCA_036500805.1. Classification (GTDB taxonomy): domain Bacteria; phylum Acidobacteriota; class Terriglobia; order Terriglobales; family Acidobacteriaceae; genus KBS-83. Next base: position 83,389 of record DASYBK010000027.1, read on the forward strand.
TTAGTGTCAGGCGCGCTCGGTTCTTGCCCCTATGCGCCTTTTGCGCCCCATTCAGCGCTTCTTCTTCGCTGCTGATCTCTTCGCAGGAGCTTTCTTAACCGCTGGCTTCTTCGCAGGCGCCTTCTTCGCAGCAGGCTTTGGTGCAGCTTTCTTCGCCGGCTTCGTTGCCTTCGGCTTCGTAGCTGCCTTCTTTGCCGCAAGCTTTTTCGGCGCAGCCTTCGCCGCGGCCTTCTTGGCAGGCGCAGCTTTCTTCGCGGGAGCTCCCTTCTTCGGTGGTGCAGCCGCCTTCTTGGCCTCAGGCTTGGCCGCCTTCACAGGAGCTTTCGCAGCCGCCTTTGCCGGCACAGGCTTCTCCGGGCCTGCCTTCGCAGGAGCAGCCTTCGCCGGCACTGCCTTCTGCGATGCCTTCGCCTCCGCAGCCTTCGCCGGAGCGGCCGGTTTCCCTTTCGCTCCGGCATCGGCAGCGACCTGGGGCGCGGCTGCAGCGGCTTCCGCAGACTCTTCCTTCTTGGCCACCTTCTTCTTTGAGGCACGCGGCTTCCGCAGGTTCACCGGCGGCGGCGGCGCGGGTGGCGAGTACGGCTCCAGGAACGCACGCAGCGCCGCCTCGTCGTTCAGCTTATTGTCCATGGTCTGGAAGAACATTTCCTCCAGCAGCTCCGGATATCGCTCGAGCTCGGGCGTGATTCGCATCTCCAGCATCAGCGCGGTCGGCACCTTCTGCCGCGCCTCCGGCCACACGCTGAAGAAGTTCTTGTACTTGTTCTGGATCGCCGCGCCCTTGCCCGTAAGCCCCAGCCACAGTACCGGCTCCGCCGGCGAGCGCGTCATCAGCTTCCAGGATGCGGACGGAGCGCTCGCTTCCTTCGCCGTCAGCTTCGCTGCAAATGCCTCTGCGTCCTTGTCCAGCCGCTCCCACTCCTTCACGAAGCCGGGCCGCACAAAGAGCTTCTTCAGCCCGGCAATGTCCTTAGGCTGCATCCGCGCGGTCAGCAGCTCCATGGCCGCGGCCGAGATGTCCGGATATATCCCCTCAATTTGCAGCCTGGTTTGCAGCTCGTGCAGCTGCGCCAGCCCCTGTGCGTCGGCCTTGTTCGCAGTCCATGCCGGATAGAGCTGCTTCATCCAGCCCTGCTGCTCGAGCGTCTTCAACATCTCGAACGGCGACTCTTCGTGGCCAATCTCCTCCAGCTCATAGCCGCGCTGGAAGTTCGAGATCGCCGAGAAGACGCCCTCCTCCATTGCATTGTCATAGCGCTGTTTCGTGCGCTCATCCATCTGCCAGCCCAGCCGCGTGCTCAGCCGCGCCGCCCGGAGGAGCCGGATCGGGTCTTCGAGGAATCCGTAGTTGCTCACCAGCCGCAACGTCCGCATCTCAATGTCTGCGACGCCGTTGGTCGGGTCCATCAGCAGGCCGTAGGAGCCCTCGTTCAACGAGATCGCCATCGCGTTCACGGTGAAGTCGCGGCGGCGCAGGTCTTCGAGGATATTGGTCCACTCGTAGGTGGGGTGCGCGGGTTTGGCGAAGGTCTCCCGGCGCGCGCTCGATACCTCCAGCCTTACCCCGCCTGGATAGCGCAGGAAAAGCGTCTGGGAAGGCGCGTGCGAGCCCCAATAGACAAAACCAGCAGCTTCGAGCTTTTGCCGCAGGTTCAGCGCGTTTCCTTGAACCGTTACATCAAAATCACGGACGGGATGGCCGCTGGTGAGATCGCGGACTGCGCCCCCGGTAAGAAAGCTGGTCATCCCTTCGGAACGGGCGGTATCGCGGACCAGGCTGAGGGCACTGCGCTGCGCCGGAGACAAGCGGCGCTCCAGCAAATAAACGTAGTCGGGCATGTTCGTGCCTTGAGCCGCCCGCCGCTAGTTGGCCGGACGCTCTATGTCACTCTTTCTGGGAGACTTATCGCCTTCGCGAGCTACTGCTCAACGCCTAACGGTATCATAATGTGACTACCTTGGCTACCATTCTGCACACTTTTCGCTGCAAGCGGTATCTGAGTGTGAGACAATCCCGCGGGTCTTTGCTGGAGCGCGCAGTTATGGGCAGCACACAGAAAAAAGCCGTCCTCCGCATGCACGATGGAAACTGGCTGGCAGGCTATCTACCGCCCGCCGGCTTCATCCGGCGCAGCGGTTCGCCGAGCGGATCTCCAGATGCGCTCGAGTTGCTCGACCTCTCCGCCCGCCGGCAGGCCATTCCACTCTCCTCGCTCAAGTGGGCTTGCTTCGTCCGCGATTTCAACTCCGGCGAGCCGGCCAACCCCGAGCGTCTGCTGCGCACCACCTTCTCCGGCAGACCGCGCATCGCCGGAGTGTGGCTGCGCATGACGCTCAAGGACGAGACTGTGCTCGAAGGCCTCGCCGCCAATGACCTCACGCTGCTCGATCCCGCCGGAGTGCTGATCACGCCGCCGGACACGCGCTCCAACACGCAACGCATCTTCCTGCCGCGGACCAGCATTCTCGCGTTCGCGATCGTGGCCGTGATCGGGACCACCGCAGTGGCAGCACCGAAGCGCAAGCCGCCCGCCTCGGATCGCAGGCAAGCCGATCTCTTCCCCGCCGCGACGCCACGCGTTCTCTAGACCAAGCGGACCAGCGTCAGTCGCCACAAAGCCCATCGCGAACAATCAAAGCGCGCGAGCCTACGGCACGCGCCGCAGCCCCGACGGCCAGTCGTTTACCATGCGGAGGATGAAGCTCCGCGACCTTGCCGCGCACCTCGGCGCCACCCTCCACGGCGATGGCGATGCCGAGATCACCGGCGTTGCAGGCATCGAGGACGCGGCCGCCGGCCACATCACCTTTGTTTCCAATCCGCGTTACGCCGCCGCCGCCAAGACCACGCAGGCAAGCGCCGTGCTGGTTGCGCCGGATTTCCCGGAGATCGCTGCTGCCACCCTTCGGCTCGCCAATCCCTATCTTGCCTTCGCTCAAGCGATTGGGCTTTTTTATCCGCCGCCGGTCTACCCGCCCGGCATTCACCCCACCGCGGTCATCGATGCCTCGGCGGAGATCGGCTCAGGCGCGCATATCGGCGCCTACGTTGTGATCGAAAAGGGGGTCAAACTGGGCCCTGGAGCAGTGATTTTGGCGCACTCCGTAATTTACCCAAGGGTAAGTTGCGGCCGGGAGCTGTTCATGCATGCCCATGCCGTGGTGCGGGAGAACTGCGTGCTCGGCGACCGCGTCATCCTGCAGAACGGCGTCGTGGTCGGCGGAGACGGCTTCGGCTTCGCCAAGCGGGACGACGGCACTTGGCAGAAGATTCCCCAGTCGGGTCCCGTGCACATCGGCTCGGATGTCGAGATTCAGGCCAACGCCTGCATCGATCGCGCCAGCGTCGGCGCGACGGTCATCGCCGATGGTGCGAAGATCGACAACCTCGTCCAGGTCGGGCACGGATCGAGTGTCGGCGAGAATACGCTGCTCTGCGCGCAGGTTGGCCTCGCCGGCTCGACCGAGGTCGGCCGCAACGTGGTGCTCGCGGGGCAGGTCGGCGTCGCCGGACACTGCAAGATCGGCGATGGCGTCGTCGCCACGGCGCAATCCGGCATTCCCAACGATGTTGCCGCGGGGAAAATCGTCAGTGGTTACCCGGCGATCGACAACCGGCAATGGCTCCGCGCTTCGGCCGTCTTCCAGCGGCTACCTGAGTTGCTTCGCCGCGGGCGAGGAAAATCGCGTGATGCGTCGGCTGCTGCAAACGAATAAGATGAAGTGAAATAGATCACATACCCACAGAAAGCCCGGCAGCGCTGGCCTGCATCTGCGCATCGTAACCGTCAAATGTCCGACATTGAGGAAATCAAGCCCGCTGGCACAGTGGCCGAAGTCATGCAGGAAGAGCCGGTTCGGGTCCTGCTACTGGACGATCATCCGGAAAACCTGCTGCTGCGTTCGACCATCCTGCGCAAGCACGGCTACCTTACGGAGACCGCCGACTCGGTCGCCGAGGCCGAGAAGCTGCTCGACCACATCGACATTGCCGTGCTCGATTACCACCTCGGCGCCGGACAATTCGGCACCGATGTGGCCTCAGAGTTGCGCGAGCGGCGCCCGGAGGTTCCGATCATCATCCTCTCCGCGACGCTCGAGCGGCGCTTCGGCGGCGTCGAGGACATGCACCTGCTCAAGGGCTACAGCTCCATCGACGACCTGGTCACGGCTCTGCGCGCCTTTGAGGCCAAACGCCGCGGCAGGCCGGTGGTGGTCGATGCGCGCGATTTTTTCTACTCCCGCATCAACATGGCGATGGGCGACGATGTGGTGCTGGAGATCCTGGATGCTAACGGCACCTGGCAGTATGTGAACGACACCTGCGCCCGCCTGCTCGAGCAGCCGCGCGACTGGTTCCCCGGCAAAAATATGTTTGTCGAGATGCCCGAGCTTGCCCCGGACTGGCGCGAGATCCTGCGCACCGTCGCGGTCGAGCGCGAGACGTACATCGACCGCACCTATCGCGGTCTTCTCAACCTTCCCCGCAAGGGCGAGGGCTGGGTCTGGAACGTGCTGGCCTTCCCGATCACCCTGCACAACAACCAGACGGGGGTCGTGCTGACCGCGCGCATCCTAGAAAGAAAGACCACGCTTTAAAGCGTGGGGAGAGAAAGACCACGCTTTAAAGCGTGGGGAACGAAAACCACGCTCTAAAGCGTGGGAGGAAAGAAAAACCACGCTTTAAGGCATCGGAGCGCAAGACGACCCTGTGAGCGCAAGACGACCCTGGTGACGGACCAGAAAAGAACGCCCGGAAAAAGCACACCGGGAAAAAGAACACCGGGAAAAAAGAACACCATGAGAGTTACACTTCCCCGCCTCGCCGCGCTTGGGCTGCCGCTTTTGCTGGCGGGCTGCCATGCCCACCCCAGCCTGGGCCGGCCGGAGGCCGCATTCATCATCACGGTCCGCAACCAGGGCCCGGATATTCATCAGCTTGAAGTGGATTACCCCAACGCCAGCTTCGGCCGCGATGCCCTGGCCTCCGGCGCCAGCTTCAACTACCCGCCCAAGCTGATTGGCTCCGGTCCGGTGAAGGTGACCTTCAACGACGCCAACGGCAAGAGCCACACCGCGACCGGGCCCACGGTGCAGGAAGGCATGCGCAAGAACCTGGTCATCTCCATCGGGGAGGACGAAGGAGTTGTCTTCGAGAGCCTGCCGCAGCAGGCGGGCTGACGGAATCATCGCGCTCAATTTCGTAAAGAAAACGCGGGTACGAGAGTCGGCGTTTCAAGCTGCCGCAGCGTTCATGCTCCTCCCACGGCGCGCGCTTTGAGCCTCCCCAGGACGCGCAGAGCGCGGTTACGAACCTGGGTCAGGGCGAAGTTCGCACGCTGGGGAAAGGTGTCAGCGGGCACGTCCTGGGGCCACGCCAGGTCGAAATTTGGATGAGCGCGGCTGCGTATCCGTGGCCAGGCCTGCAGGGTGTTGCCCACATTGTTCCCGTGGATCACCTGGAGCCACTGCGGAGAATGCCAGAGCCGCCTCACCTTTCCTGCGGTGTGAACGTCGGTATGCGGAACGCAGAAGACGGTCGTGAAACTTCCATCATCCCGCACCTTCTCAATCAGCGAGAGAAAAGGATTGTCCGGCCAATAGGTCTGGTAAAGATGGCCTCGGAAGGATTGCAGCCCGATAGGGAAAACAAGGAACTCCCGCTGCTGCCTGAGAAATGCGCGCTGCACGAAATACAGGTGGCTGCGGGAAAGCGAGTCGTCATTGTCGATGCGTGTCGTGATCAGGTACGGGGTGGTCACCAGACCTGTCTCTCTCACCTTCTGGGCGATGATCTCATCTGTAGCCACGCCGCTTACATACACCGGAGTGAGACCGGCAAGGCTTGCCATCTTCTCTTTGAACCACTCCGGGCTGAGAGCATTGCACAAGACGACCCAGCGATGGGCAACTCCCTGTTGCCTGCTAACGGTCGGAAAGCAATACTGCATGAAAAGGGCGAGCCGTTCCTCAAGCCAGGACGACTCGATGCCTTTCCCGGCGGAGGCATACCCTATGGCAACGTTAAATCTGGTCAGAACAATATGAGTGAATTCGTTGCTCGATGTTCTTTGCGCCATGTTGTCTGTAGTCACAAATATTGTGGTCCGTCACCGGTTCTGAAGAACAGCCTTCCACAATAGCTGCTCCGAGTTTCTCTTGCCTGTTTTCACCTGGATGGGAAACGGTATGCTCGACTACTCATCTTAATGTATCCATACAGATTCGACCGTTTCGCTGAACCCGCCATTTCAGCCTGCGATACAGAATGAATGTGCCGTCTCCTCGGGCATCGCCCGAAGCAAACACGCTAGAAGCTATCTCATACATCCGTTGCGGCGGGTTTGCTTCGTGTTGGGCCTAACTTCCGGATTGGCGGTCAACCAACCGCAACTCGAAAATGGGTATTGCCTGATTCCGGAAGCGATCAGAAGCGTATGATCATCCAAGCCTCTTGTTCTTGAGCTTGCTAGGCTGCTTCACAGGGATGGCAGCGGCACCACTTCGCCGCATTGATCCGACTTGAAGATAGTCGCGGTACTGCCAGACGCCCTCCACCATTGGTTCCACTTGGTATAAGCATCCGGAGGCGGCGGATTCATCGAATTCGTCTTCGATCCGCTCCTATGCGTTAGCACTTCTAACCCGTACTCGGCCGTTAGGCTCACGCGCCACTCAGGGGATCGCAGCAGATCGATCAGTACCGGCACGGCCTCTCGCGAACCTGTCAGATAGAGCGCCCGCACTGCGGCCTGTCGGGTATCGACGGACGAACCCTTCAATTCTGCGACCAGCGCCGGAACTGCGGCGGAGCCACCGGCGCTGCCAGCGGATTCAATTGCCAACATCCGGCTAATGCTATCGGCGGCATTTGCGTGAGCCGCATCCAACAGTACAGAAACGTCACCGCCATCCCCGATTTCGCCCAGGTAGCGCAAAGCGTCTTGGTAGACTCCTACAACGTTCGTCGGCGGAGAATCCTTCACAAAGTTCGCTAGCGCCCGGTGAGCCGATGGCGTACCGAGGTTCCGTAATCCCTCCACGCCGTAACTTTGCAGGAGCGGAACATCCAGCATCTTGAGGATTGTCGCCTCCTCGGCCTCGGGTGCAAGGTATGCAATGACCTCCGCCGCCTCAAGCTTCGTTTGCATATCGGCTGAGCCCAGCGCTTGCTCATACTGCACGAATTCAGGCTCGAGATCGGCAGTCTGCGATGGCTCGATCATGATTGTCGATTGATACTGGAATTCCTGAAAATGCTTATTGAGTAAGTGAGCCGATGGGTCTCCATCCTCGGGACCATAGCTGAGCCTGTAGGTCACGTGAAGCGAATAGCTGCCCGACTGCCGGAGGTCATAACGGGCATTGAGCAGGATTCTGTCGGTGTGGCTCTTTCCCGGTGTCAGAACTGCGTCGCTACTTGCGCAGCTGCCGCCAGCCCCGGTCTGGCGACAGCCAGTTGCCTCCCGGTCCCTGGCCCCCTTCAATTCGAAGTGGTACCCGCTGCAGAAGCTCAGTGGAGAAGCCGTGCGAATCAAGATCGGCCGCGTGCTCACATTCTTCACGGTGAAGGACAAGAAGACCGGTTCACCGGCTAGGTATGCCGCCTTGGAGAGAGTGAAACCGCCGTCAAGTTGGGTGGCAGCGCGGAGCGGGAAAGATGCCCACACCACTCCAAGGAGAAAGACCGCGCAATTCCGACGCACGTTCACCTCGCGCCTCACGGAATTGTCTCACCTCTCAAGAGTCATTCGGACGTGAGACACAAGTAGATTGGGGATCAGCCCATGAGCCTAAATCTGGCCACAACGATTACGGTCAATTCGGCCAGTGTCATGGATGCTCCATACTAGGTTAGACACTGTAATCACGTTGGATGTTCCTCAAAGCCGACAGCTCATTTGCTCGTCGGGGACGTATGGTCGCCAGCCCGGAAGTAATTCGAACACCTCCAGCCATGCGCCCCATGAGGGCCGCATGGTATCAACACCCAGATGTGCCATGCACGTGCATCTTTGATCCTACTGAGGCATTTATGAGATGAGTTCTAAAGCTGCTTTCACGCAAAAGCAAAAGCAAAAGGCTGCTCGGAAGCAGCCTTCTTGCTTGCGTTACACGATATCTACTTAGTGCACCACGGACTGGAAGAGGCTCGACTGCAGCAAGGTCGCGAACTGGTCGTCCGAGGATGAGTAGCTCACCAGCAGCTTGCCGGCGCTGGAGTCGATCTTTGTCCCATCGATCGCCTGCTTCTCGATATCCGTGCCGCTCATCTTCTTGTAGAGCGCCGCGGCATTCAGCAAAGAGGCCATCGTCGCGGCGGTGAAGGTGTCCGGGGTCACGACGTCGAGGTTGAACTTCACCCCATTCTGGAAGTCCATGGTGTAGTACGAGCTGAGAATCCGCTTCTTGATCGTGTCGTAGTCGCCCATCTGCGAGGCCTCGCCCATCAGCGAGCGCATCATCGTCTGCGTGCCCTTCTGGTCGAGGATGCTCCACAAAGGCTCATCCTGCACCGACGCCATCATGTCGGTCATTGCGCTGTTGGTGAGGAAGTTTGCCTGCAGGCCATCGCGCGCCTCAAGCGCCTGCTTCAGCGAATCGGTCTGGCCGAAGACCATGGTGGTGGGGTTGAGGAAGACCACCTGCATCCCCGATGCGCCCATGGGATAGATCCGGTTGTCGCGCACCACGAGCGGCTTGATCTTCTTCTTCTTGAAATTCGCCATGATGTCTTCGACGGAAAACTGCCCCTGCGCGAGCCCGATGATCCGCGTCGAGTCGCCGGTGGCGCCCTTCGGACGGTAGGAGGCGAAGGCCAACTGATCCACATCGTGGTTGTCGTTCATGCCGGAGACCTGCAGCGCCTTCTCCAGGCTCTTCAGCTCCGGAGGCATCACCTTGTTCTTCAATTGCATGGCCGCCGGAGAGTTCTGCATGGCCCGGTAATCGATCACGATCAACTGCTGCACATCGTGGGGAATGGCGGCTCGCGCATCGCCGCTCAACTGAGCCGCCGGTGCCGACAGCGCCGTTGCAAGGCACAGAGCAGCGATGCCGCCGCTCACAAACTTTCCAAGGTTCTTCATCTACTTCACTTCCTTCCGGACAGGCGCTCGGCCCTGCTTTCGCCACCACATACAGGACTGATACAGGACTTCACACGCCATCCGCTGGTTTCCATCTTAATCCGCCCCGTCAGGGCGCTCTATTTCACTTCTGGGTGACAACCCCATGACTGATCCATAGTTACGAAATTCGTAACTATGGACGGTGCCCTGGCCACCCTCATGGTCATTATGGCCATTCGAGCGGCTGCTCCATCCGGCGCTCCAGCACCTTCGTCTCCGAGGAGAAGTCTTCCAACTGACGCACCCACTCGCTGTTTTGCTCGACGGCCGCCTCGGGAATCAGGCCAATCAGCTCGCCTTCGACGATGCGGGCCCCCCGGCCTTCGACGCGGCGCTTCAGGTCGGCAAAGACGGCGCTCGGCGAATTCACCCGGAAGTCCGTCAGATTCATGGAGATCTGGGCCCGCCCGCGCACCAGCGCGCCCAGCGCCTTGACCCCCTTCAGCCCGCCGCCGGAATCGCGCACCTCGCGCGCCAGCGACCGCGCCAGCGCGACATCCGGCTTGTCCAGAAAGACATTCCAGGCGATCAGGAAGCGCCGCGCTCCGACCGCGCTCGCGCCCGCGGTGGGGTGCAGGTCCGGGCCGCCGACGTCCGGCCGGCGCGCCGGATCGCGCCGCGCCAGCTCGCGCAGCCCCTCGAACTGTCCCTGGCGGACATCCTCCAGCCGCGCCCGGTCGGGCCGCGCCGCCGCGGCTTCGTAGAAGTACACCGGCACGCTGTAGCGGCGCCAGATCTCCTCGCCGGCCTGGCGGGCCAGCAGGGCGCAGTGCTCGAGCGAGATATCGCGCACGGGCACAAACGGGATCACGTCCGCTGCGCCGATGCGCGGGTGCACGCCGGTCTGGCGGGTCAGGTCGATCAGCTCTGCCGCGCGGCCTGCGGCCAGGACCGCGGCCTCGACCACCGCGGCGGGAGGGCCGGCGATGGTCACCACCGAGCGGTTGTGATCGGCGTCCTGCGACCAGTCCAGCAGCGAGACGCCCGGCACCTGCATCGCCCGGACGATCGCAAGCACACGTTGGGTGTCGACGCCCTCCGAAAAGTTCGGAACGCACTCGATGATCGCCTGACTCATTCCTGTCACTGCTCTATACCGCTTTCACACATACTGCGTTTCATCCACATTTGAGAAGAGCAGCGTTTTCTTCCACTCCGGATTGACGGAAAAGCTGCGTAAAGCGGTTGTTACAACCCTGCACCTTTTGTGAAAGCGGTCTACTTCCACCAGCTATAGCCGATCTGAAACTGCACCGTCGCGTTCACCCCGGGATTGGCATCGCCCAGCGAGGCATTCGAGATGTGCACGGCGTTCGCATTGAAGGTAATCGAGCGCCGCGGTTTGAGGAAGTATTGAAAGCCCACCCCGAACTGCGGGGTAAAGTTCCACACGCTGGTGCCCTGGTGACCGGGCAGCGGCAACGGTCCAACCGGCGGATATTTGTGGTTGGTCCAGATCAGTCCGCCGCCGCCCTGCACAAAGGGCATGATCCGCCGGCTGCCGGCCAAGTCCCAGCGCAGCACGATCGGCGTGAGGCTGATCCCGTTGTATGCACCGCCGGTCTTGTAGGGGCCGGCGATAGCCGCAATGTCGGGATTGCTGGTCGCGGTGAGATTGTAGCGCTCGAGGGTAGGGGTGCGGCCCTGCCACCACGGCATCACTTCCATGCTGTATTCGAACTGGCCATGCAGCAATCCAGGGCCGAAGGAATCCGTCAGCACCTTGCCCGCCCGCACCCCAGCACTCAGGTAGGTGGAGCTGGGAGTCACCCCGGCGCTCAAGCCGCCATTGAAGAAAACGCCCCAGTTCCATGGCTGGCGTGCCATCGTCTCGCGCACCGGCGAGGGATCGACGAGCGGAGCCGGCTTGTCGAGAGACCGTCCGGCAGGCGGCGCATTGCTGCTCGATTGGGCAGCAAGCGGAAGAGCGGCGCCAAGTAGAAGTGCAGCGGCCAACAGACAGGTGCAAAAAAAAGGCATGCGTCTCATCGGTGCGCGAAGCCGCGCGGGTTGTACAAACTGCACCGGGATCAGAAAGAAGGCCGCCAGTGGGAGGGCCGGCGGCCTGCGGAGATTCGGTGATGCTCTAGCCGGCCACTTCTTCCAGTTGTTTCGCGTCCATGTCGAAGTTGGAGTAGACGTTCTGCACGTCGTCGTGATCCTCCAGCGCTTCGAGCAGACGCACCATCTGGTTTGCCGCCGGGCCCTCAAGCTTGGTGTAGGTGGAAGCGATCATCGTGATCTCGGCCACCGAGGTCTCGATCTTCGCCGCATGGATGGCATCGAGCACCGCGTGATAGGCCGCAGGATCGGTGAGGATCTCCCAGGTGTCGCCCTCGTCATTCAGGTCGTCGCCGCCATTTTCGAGAACGATGTTCATCAGCTTCTCTTCATCGGCATTTTCCTTGGGGACAGCGATCAATCCTTTTTTCGAAAAAAGGAAGCGGACCGAGCCTTCCGAGCCGAGATTGCCGCCGTTCTTCGAGAAGGCGTGACGAACCTCGCTCACCGTGCGATTGCGGTTGTCTGTCGAGGTCTCGACCAGCAACGCAACGCCGCCTGGTCCATAACCCTCGAAGGTGATCTCTTCATAGAGCGCGCCGGGAAGCTCGCCGGTACCGCGCTGGATGGCGCGCTTGATGTTGTCCTGCGGCATGTTCTCGGCCTTTGCCGCCAGGATTGCGGTACGCAGCCGCGGATTGCCGTCCGGGTCGCCGCCGCCGCGCGCCGCCATGGTGATTTCCTTGATCAGACGGGTGAAGATCTTGCCGCGCTTCGCGTCCAGCGCGCCCTTCTTGTGCTTGATTGTGGCCCATTTCGAGTGGCCGGACATAGAACCTCTGCAGCTTCGGAAAGTGTGTCCACCGGCCCGTCGCCCGCGCTCGCACGAGCGGAGATAACTCCTGCCGGGACACTCGATTGTAGCACCGGGAAGTGCCGGCATACTGTGGCCAGAGTAGCGGACAGGCGATCCCTATACTGGCTTTTATTCCTGAACACCCGAGAGGCGGAATGATCTCTTCCCTGCTGAGCGATCTTCGATACGCATTGCGACAGATGCGCCGCACTCCTGTGCTCACGGTTACGGCCATCCTCACTCTCGGTATCGGCATCGGGGCAACGACCGCCGTCTTCTCGCTTATTTATGCAGTGATGCTGAAGTCGCTGCCCGTTGCCGATCCCGGCGCCCTCTATCGCATCGGCACCGGGAAGATTTGCTGCTACTCGGGCAATCCCCAGGGCGAGTGGGGCATCTTCTCCTACGACTTCTACCAGCGGCTGCGGCGTGCGGCAGCGCCCGAGTTCGATCGGGTCGCCGCCTTTCAGGCGAAGCCCGATGTCGTCAGCGTCCGGCACGGTTCTCATCAGGCGCAGGCCCAGGCGCTCATCTGTTCCTACGTCAGCGGCAACTACTTCCAGACCCTGGGTGTCCGGCCCTTCCTCGGCCGCCTGTTCACGTTTGACGATGACACCCGCAACGCCGCCCCTGCCATCGTACTCAGCTATAGCGCCTGGCAGCAGGACTTCTCCAGCAGCCCCTCGATCATCGGGTCCACCGTCACCGTCGAGAACATGCCTTTCACGGTGATCGGGGTTACGCCGCCGGGATTCTACGGCGAAACGCTCACCAGCACGCCTCCATCGCTGTGGGTCACGTTGCGGGCGGAATATCTCACCGACGGCAACGGGTCCTACAACCTTGTCCCATCGAGTGCCTGGCTGCGGATCATCGGCCGGCTTCATCCCGGCGCATCGCCGGCTGTCGCCTCCGTCCGGCTCACCGCGATGCTGCGCCACTGGCTGGTTGCCGACGCCGCCATGATGCCCGACAACCGCGCAGAGTTGCTGCGCGAGCTGCCGCATCAGAACCTCTCCATCGGCTCCGCGGCCTCCGGCGTGGGGATGATGCGCGACACCTACGCCAGCAGCCTCGGCATCCTGCTCACGATCTGTGCTCTTGTCCTGTTGATTGCCTGCGCCAATGTCGCGAACCTGCTGCTCGCCCGCGGACTCTCGCGCCGCCCGCAGACCGCAATCCGCAGCGCGCTCGGCGCCTCGCGCCGCCGCCTGGTGCGGCAGGCTCTTACCGAGAGTCTGCTGCTGGGAGCGATGGGCGGACTCGCCGGTGTCGTGATCGCGTTCGGCGCGGCTCGGCTGCTTGTTCTTCTGACATTCCGCGAAGCCGGCGCCATCCACGTCGGGCTCTCCGGGCCCATGCTGGGCGCCTGCTTCGCCCTCGCTTTATTCAGTGGGGTGCTCTTCGGCACGCTTCCCGCATGGCTGCTCTCGCGCACCAGCCCGATCGAAGCCGTGCGTGGCTTTGCGCGGACAACGACCGACGGCTCTGCCCGGCTGCGCCAGAGCCTGATTGTTTTGCAGACGGCCGTTTCCATCGCGCTGCTTGCCGGTGCCAGCCTGTTGACCCGTAGCCTGCTGAAGATCGAGCACCAGAATTTTGGGTTCGCGACACAAAACCGCATCAGCGTCATCATGGAGCCACCACTGGCCGCCTATACCGTCGACCACCTGAACGTGCTCTACCGTCAGTTGGAGCAGGGACTGCGCGCTCTGCCCGGCGTGAAAGACGCAAGCGTCGCCCTCTATAGCCCGTTCAGCGGCTCATTCATTCAAACGATCGTGAAGCCCGGCGCGGGCATGCCGCACACCGACGGCTCCCAGTCCGCGATGTGGGACCGTATCAGCCCCGGCTACTTTGCCACCATGGGTCAGCGCCTGCTGGAGGGGCGCGACTTTACCGACGCCGACAACCGGACCACGCGTGGCATCGCAGTCGTAAACCAGGCATTCGCACGCCGCTTCTTTCCTCGCGAAGACCCGCTGGGCAAGCTCTTCGGCTTTGCGGCGCCGGAGAACAGCACCAGTTTTCAGATCGTGGGAATCGTCAACGATGCCAAGTACATCGAACCGGACCGTCCGGCGGGGCCGATGGTCTTTGCGCCGCTGACGCAGAGCATCGGGTATACCCAGCCCATCCTCGCGGACGATGAGAAATGGAGCCACTTCATTGCCAGCGCGCAGGTATGGACAACCGCGAGCGACCTGGGCACAAGCGACCTGGGCACAAGCGACCTGGGAGCAATCGAGCCTCGCATCCGCGAAGTCTTCCGCGAAGTGGATCCCAACTTCGCCATCACCCGGATTCAGACCATGCAACAACAAGTCGATGTGAACTTCGACCAGCAGCGCCTGCTCGCGCGGCTGAGCGGTCTGTTCGGGGTAGTGGCGCTTCTGCTCGCTTCCATCGGGCTCTATGGCGTGATGGCCTATAGCGTCACCCGGCGCACCAGTGAAATTGGGATTCGCATGGCTATCGGAGCCAACCGCATGCATATCGCCGCACTGATCCTCAGCAGCGCCTTTGCGCAGGTTCTGCTCGGCTTCGCGCTCGGCATCCCGATGGCGATCGTTGTCGGCCGGATGTTGCATTCCCGGCTCTACGAACTGGACAGCATCGATCCGCTCTCTCTGCTACTGCCGGCCGCCGCACTGCTGGTATGCACATTCGTTGCAAGCGCTCTGCCCGCACGGCATGCCGCGTCGGTTGAACCGCTGGAGGCACTGCGAACCGAGTGATCCGCGAACCAGCGGCCGAAAGAACGACCAGGACAACCATCTCAGGTGAATCTTTTCTGCTTGGGCTTGCGGAATGCGTAGATCACGGCCAGCAGCGGCGGCGCCAGCAGCACTCCCCAGAACGGGGTGATGGGATTGAAGGCCAGGACGAGCGGCACCAGGATCGAGGCCCACAGCGGCACCCGCGCCATCCTTTTCATGAGCCACGGCTGCAACACCACCTGGTCGATCACGACGATGATCGCGTAGATGCCCAGCAGGAAGGCCAGCCGGTCATAGTCCTTGCCCTGGAAGAGAATGGAGAGCACCGGTCCGATCAGCGCGATCACGCCGCCGATGTTCGGGACAAAGGCCATCAGGCCGGCGACCAGCGCCCACGCAGGCGCGAGCGGCACGCGCAGAATCTCAAGGCCGATCAGCCACAGCACCGCCACGCATAGCGCCTCGATCGAGACCGCGCGCCACCAGTTCACCAGTGCGGTGCCGGCCGTGCGCAGATGCTGCCCCGCTGTCGGACGCCCGCTGAGGGTCGGACTCAGAGATTCGACGGCTGGACGCTGCACCTTCGCATACCCGACCGGCTGCTCCGGACGCTCTTCAGGGCGCTCCATCACCGGCGGCTGTGCCGGTTCATGCGGCACCGGCGTTGTCAGCTGATCTTGCGGGTCCGCTTCGTCTTTCGGCTCCGGTTCGTCCATTTCGTCTCTCAGCCCGCATCGTCTCACTTAGACTCGGGGATACGGATCACCTAGATGTTCTTCCTTACCCGGCCCACGGCGCAACGCGAGCGCCGTTTTGCGGTGGATTCCAGAGCAGCGATGCTGCGCGCGATCCCCTGATCGTGTAGTAGGCGGACTGTTCCTTTTTGCTACCCTAAAAGCATGAAATTCGGCGTCCTTGTTTTCCCGGGCTCCAATTGCGACCACGATACCTCGAACGTCATCGAGCAGATTGCGCACCAGCCGGTCACCATGCTCTGGCATGAGTCGGAAGACCTGGAGGGGTGCGATGCGATCCTCGTCCCCGGCGGCTTTGCCTATGGCGACTACCTACGTACCGGCGCCATCGCGCACTTCGCGCCGGTCATGCAGTCGGTCAAGCGCTTTGCTGCCTCGGGCGGACTGGTGCTCGGTATCTGCAACGGCTTCCAGATTCTCTGCGAATCCGGTCTGCTGCCCGGCGCGCTGATGCGCAATGCCGGACTGAAATATATCTGCAAGCCGGTGCACCTGCGCACCGAGACTATCGACTCGCCCTTCACCAACGCGCTCACCAAAGGGCAGGTCCTCAACATTCCCATCGGCCACATGGAAGGCAACTACTTCTGCGACGAATCGACGCTCGCCGCGCTGAAGCGCGACGACCGCATTGCCTTCCGCTACGCAACGCCATCCGGCGAGATCACTGCCGAGGCCAACCCCAACGGCTCGCTCGAAAACATCGCCGGCGTGCTCAACGAAGGCCGCAACGTGCTGGGCATGATGCCGCATCCGGACCGCTCCAGCGAAGCGCTGCTGGGCTCGACCGACGGCTTCCTGATCTTCCAGTCGATGATGAATGCTCTGGCCGGTATTGCAAGTTCCGGCGGGGGAGTTGTCGCGCTCGGCCGGGTGGCCGCCAGATAGCATGATCGACATCCACCATCACCTGCTCCCCGGCCTGGACGATGGCGCCCGCAACATGGATGTCTCACTGGCCATGGTGGAGATGGCGATCGCCGATGGCATCACTCACATCGCCTGCACTCCGCACTCCAGCCATCACTATTATTTCGATCCCGAGCAGAATGCCACGCTCTTCGCGGAGCTGCAGGATGCCGTGACCGGCAGGTTCGGCGACCGGATGACGCTCGGTCTGGGCTGCGACTTCCACCTGATGTTCGACAACATCGAAGACGCGCAGCGCCACCCCACGCGCTACACCATCAACGGCCACAACTATCTCCTGGTCGAGTTCCCGGACAGCACCATTTCGCCGAACACTCCGCAGACCTTCTACCAGCTCTCGCTCTCCGGCATGACGCCGATCATCACCCACCCGGAGCGCAATCCCATCCTGGCCCGCCAGCCGGAGCGCATGTTGGAATGGCTGAAGGCAGGCGCGCTCATTCAGGTCACGGCCGGCTCGCTTACCGGCCGCTTCGGCCAGATGGCGGAGCAGGCTGCCCTCTGGCTGCTGGATCACCAGTGGGTCCACTTCCTGGCAACCGATGCGCACGACATCCAATCGCGCGCGCCGCTTCTGCGTCCTGCCTTCGATCTGGTCGCGGAGCAATACGACCCGGCAACCGCCGAGCGGCTGTGCATCGCCAATCCGCGCGCGGCCTTTTACGGTGAGCCGCTTGGAGCGCAGCCGGAGCCTACAGTTCCGCATACTATGGAACCACGCCGCCGGCCGACGGTGAAACCGAGCTTTTTCGGCCGGCTCTTCAAACGCTCCGTCTGATCGGGCCCCTTACCATAGTCACGGTTCATCTGGTGGCGCCGCTGCCCTTTTCGGTGTATGGCGCTTCCTTCGAGCCGCCGATAGCCTTTCAGCAGGCAAGCGATTACAGCAGGCCGCACCGATCTCCTTTGCGAGACGATGCCGGCACTGTCTTCAGATCGCTGCAGACAGGGGCTGGTAATTTTTTTGATTTTGAGCTCCGGATTTTGAGCTTCTGATTTTGAGCTTTCAGGATTGGTGTACTTTGACCGTTCTTTCGGCCGCAGGCTATAGCAGAAGCTGTTCTCCGTATGGAGTGGGCGCATGAGCGATTTCCTCGCCATGGCCCTCGGGCTTGTCTTCGCCCTGGTGGTGTGTCTTCTGGCGCTGCACGCGCTGCTGAGTCCGTGGCTGCGCCTGCGCCGCGCCCCTGCGACTGCGGTGACCCATCCCGGCGAGAAGCCATCCGCACCGCCCCGGGACACGTCCCGGACCCACACCGCATAACGCCGGAATCACCGCCGGCTTCTCCACTCCGCAGTGTGCGACGATGGAGCATCCATGCCTCCGTCGTCCCGGCCCAGTCTCTTTCCTACGACAGCTTCCGGTGCAGCCTCGCCGCAAAAGGCGCCCGTGGACGAGGCGCCAGGTAGCGAGTCCCTGACCGCTCTGCTTGCCCGCACCTTCGGCTTCCCCGCCTTCCGCGCCAACCAGGAGGAGGTCTGCCGCGCCGCGATCGCCGGCCGCGACGCCCTGCTCGTCATGCCGACCGGGGCCGGCAAATCGCTTTGCTACCAGTTGCCTGCCGTCGCGCGCGGCGGTACGGCGCTGGTTATCAGTCCGCTTATCGCGCTCATGGAAGATCAGGCGGCGAAGCTCGCCGCGCGTGGGCTGCGCGTCGGCCGCATCCACTCCGGACGCGATCGCCAGGCCTCCCGCCAAGCTTGTGTCGAGTACCTCGAGGGCAACCTGCAGTTCCTTTTCATCGCGCCGGAGCGGCTGCGCGTCCCCGGCTTCGCCGCGATGCTGGGCAAGCGCAAGCCTTCGCTCATCGCCATCGACGAGGCCCACTGCATCTCGCAATGGGGCCACGACTTCCGCCCCGACTACCGCATGCTCGGCCAGCACCTGCATCTGCTGCGCCCCGCCCCGGTGCTCGCGCTTACCGCGACCGCAACCCCGGTCGTGCAGAACGACATCCTCGCGCAGCTAGGGCTCGAAGATGCCGCGCGCTTCATTCACGGCTTCCGGCGCGACAACCTGGCCATCGAAGTGGTTGAGGTGCCGAAGCCCATGCGGACCGAGCGCGCACTCGATCTGCTGCGAGATCCGGAACGCCGGCCCGCCATCGTCTACGCACCTACGCGCAAGGATGCGGAAGAGACCGCAGCGGCGCTGGCCGCGCACTTCCCCGCCGCCGCCTATCACGCCGGCCTGACCGCGGAGCAGCGGGAGCGCGTGCAGCGCCAGTTTCTCGACGGCGCGCTCGAAGTTGTCGTTGCCACCATCGCCTTCGGCATGGGCATCGACAAGGCCGATGTCCGCACCGTGATTCACACCGCGCTGCCTGCGAGCCTTGAAGCCTACTACCAGGAGATCGGGCGCGCCGGCCGCGATGGCCGGCCCAGCCGCACCATCCTGATGCACTCCTATGCCGACCGGCGCACCCACGAGTTCTTCATCGAGCGCGACTACCCGGCGGTCGATGAGCTGGAGCGGATTCATCGCCGCCTCGGCTCCGAACCGATTGCGCGCGGAGAGCTGCAAGCCGGGCTGCGCATGGATGCCGAGCTCTTCGAGAAGGCACTGGAGAAGCTCTACATTCATGGCGCAGCGGCGGTTACGTATGACGACCAGGTCAGCCTGGGCAGCGAAGCCGGGGCCTGGCGCCGCACCTACCGCTCGCAAGCCGAGTACCGCCGCCGCCAGCTCGACCTCGTCTCCCGCTACGCGGATGGACACGCCTGCCGCATGGCGGGGCTGGTCGCGCACTTCGGCGATACCTCGGACAGCCGCCGCCTGTGCGGCCACTGCGACTTCTGCGCGCCCGAGCGCGCCATCGCGCAGAGCTTTCGCGGGCTGACGGCGCAGGAAGAACAAGTGGCGCGAGGCATCCTGAAGTCGCTGCGCGGCGGACCCTCGCCCTCGACCGGCCGGCTTTATAAGGAGCTCTATCCACGTGAGGAGATGCGGCGCAACGACTTCGACGACGTGCTGGGCGGATTGGCGGCGGCTGGTTTCGTGCGTATCGAGGATGCCAGTTTCGAAAAGGACGGCAAGCCGGTGAACTATCGCAAAGCCGCGCTCACCGGCGAGGGCGAGGAGTTCGTCGAGGGCGCGCCGCTCGATCTATCGCTGCGTGAGAGAACGGTACGAAGCGCACCGAAACGAAGCACACCGCAACGAAGCAAGCCGGAGAAGTCCCAACGGAGCAACGCGGAGAAAACGCCCATCGACCTTTCGCCCGAAGGCGCCGCGCTCGAACAGCGGCTCAGGGAGTGGCGATTGGCCATCGCGAAGAAGGAGGGCAAGCCGGCCTTCTTCGTCTTCGGCGACAGCGTGCTGCGCGCGATCGCGCACACTCGTCCGACAAACCTGACTGCGCTGGCGGCCATCCACGGAGTCGGTGCAGCCAAGCTCGAACGCTTCGGCGCCGATGTCGTTCGCCTCTGCGCGGAATGCTGATCGACAACTCACCGCTGATTTAGAGCATTTTTGGTATCGGTGTAGACCGTCCAACGATTGCTCTTGTGGCTTTTCTTTACGAAAAAGCCACACCGAGTGAATCTCCGCAGGACACACTCTTACCGAAAATGCTCTAGTATTCCCGGCATGATGCTTCGCGCTCTGCTCGTCCCCGCTGCTCTTGCCGCGCTTACGTTTCCCGCCATGGCCCAAACCGCTTCATCGCACAAATGGTCGATTGTCGTTCACGGCGGCGCGGGTGTCATCGAGCGCAAATCGATGCCGGCGGAGACCGAAGCCGCCTACCGCGCCGCGATGAAGACTGCGATCGAAACCGGCGCCGCGGTGCTCGCGAAGGGCGGGACGTCACTCGACGCGGTGCAGGCCACCATCGAGTACCTCGAAGACAATCCGCTCTTCAACGCGGGCAAGGGCGCGGTCTTCACCGCGGATGGCCGCAACGAGCTCGACTCGGCCATCATGGATGGCGCCGCGCTCAAGGCCGGCGCAGTCGCGCAGATCACGACCACGCGTCATCCCATCGCCGCGGCACGCGCGGTGATGGACAAGTCGCCCGCGGTGATGCTGGCCGGCCCCGATGCCGACAAGTTCGCCGCAAGCACGGGCCTGGAGCAGGTGCCCAACAGCTACTTCTTCACCGAGCGTCGCTGGGAGGGACTCGTGAAACAGTTGCAGAAAGAAGGCAAGCCGATTCCGCCGCGGCCCGCGGGCGCTCCGCCCGCTCCTGCGAAGCGGGTTTCGTATTTAGAACCAGCGGACGCGCACAAGTGGGGCACCGTCGGCGTGGTTGCGCTCGATGAAGCGGGCAACATCGCAGCCGGCACATCCACCGGCGGTCTGCAGGCGAAGCTGCCCGGCCGCATCGGCGACTCGCCCATCATCGGGGCCGGCACTTATGCGTCGAACCACTCCTGCGCCGTCTCCGGCACCGGCACGGGCGAATACTTCATCCGGCTCACCGTTGCGCGCGAGATCTGCGCGCTGGTCGAAGACAAGCACATGAAGCTGCAAGCCGCGGCCGACGAAGTGATCCACAAGCAACTCGAAGCGCTGCACGGCGACGGCGGCGTCATCGCCATTGCACCGGATGGCGAGATGGCCTGGAGCTTCAACACGCCGGGTATGTACCGGGCGCGCATGAGCCAGGGAGGCGAGCCCACGATTGCGGTCTACAGTGACGAGCCGTAGCAAAGGCTCGCGTAGTGGGTCAGTCTGAATTAGTCTGCAAATTCCGCTTTTCGAGGATGGATTCACAAACGGCTATGCACTCGTCACAGATGTAGGCGCGCGGGAGGACATTGGGGGGACTGGCAATCAGGACCGCGACCGCATCTTGGTACTTCTTACAGAAAGAGCACTGCGGCTTTGGTGTCGAACCCGTATCCACGGCCTAATAGTATATGTTTAGGCGCTCAAGCAAAGATCACGACTTCGCTACCGTCACCCGAGGTGTAGTAGAGCAGGCGGTCATCGGCGGGCGACCAACGGAAGCGGTCCTCGCCGCATGCGCAACAGGCGCGTCCGCCCGTGCGGCCAGCACTAAGGCCGCCGGTATACCACGCCATCTTTCACTACCAGCCGCACATCCTTCAGCGCCTCGATCTTCTGCGTCGGATCGCCGGCCACCGCGATCACATCCGCCAGCATGCCGGGATGCAGGCCGCCCAGCTGCTTGCTCATCCCGATCACGCTTGCGTCGGTCGCGGTCGCGGCAGTCAGCGCTTCGACCGGCGTCATGCCGTCGCGCACCATCCATGCGATCTCGCGCCAGTTCTCGCCGTGCTTGAAGACACCCACATCGCTGCCGCAGCCGATCGTCACTCCCGCTTTGCGTGCTAGTTCGAAGGCGTGGGCCACCGCCTGCATCTCCTCGGTCGGCGCGCTCGTGCCGGGGATGTAATGATCGAAGTAGATGGCGTAAGCCTCCGTCGCAGTCAACGTCGGCATGTAGGCAATGTGCTTCTCCGCCATCAGGCGAAAGGTCGCTTCGGCGCCGTAGAAGCCATGCTCGATGGTGTTGGCGCCGGCCAGCGCGGCGCGCCGCATCCCTTCGTCCGTCATGGTGTGTACGGCCACCGGCCGGCCACTATCATGTGCGGCGGCGACCATCGCGTTCATCTCCTCCTGGGTAAAGGTGGGACGCGTCTCGCCTTGCGGGCCGGTGCGGTAGTCGCCATAAATCTTGATCCAATCTGCGCCGCGGGCCGCCTGCTCGCGCACCGCGGCCACGCACTCCACCACGCCGGTGCATTCCTGCGCGCCCTGCGGCAGCGAAATGTCCGGACGGTAGTTACGTATAGCGGGCCCATACGCGCCGGTTGCGACGATGGCGCGCGTCACCACCCAGAGCCGCGGCCCCGGGATGACGCCTTCCTTGATCGCGCGCTTCACATCCACATCACCGAATCCCGCGCCCTCCGTGCCCAGGTCGCGCAGCGTGGTGAAGCCCGCCATCAGCGTCGCCTCGGCATGCTTCGTTGCCAGGATGGTGCGGTACTGCGGCGGCTCGGTCAATACCTGAAGATCCCACAGCTTCTCGTTGTACGGGTGCAGGAAGAGATGCGAGTGCAGATCCATCAGGCCGGGCAACACGGTCATGCCGGGCAGCGCGATGCGCTCCGCATCCGGCGGCGCGGTGATGCTCGCCTTCGGTCCCACCGCCTTGATCTGGTTGCCCTCGATCAGGACCACCCAGCCGGGATGCAGCGGCTCGCCCGCCGTCCACACCTGCGCCGGCTCAAGCAGCAGCGGATGGTTTGCGGGTGCTTGCGCCCGAAGGGGCGCCACCGCAACAGCACAGATCATGAACAGAAAGAAGAAGCGTTTCATGCACGCGAGTGTACTAAAGCAAAGGTCTGCTACAGCAGCAGACCTGCTTTGATGACGCGTGCCGGGTGCCTGGCGACTTGCTGACTCGCTGACTCGCTGCGTCAGCTATAGCGCATCCAGCGCAGCATCTCCGGCAGCGTGGCACGTTTTCCGTACATCAGGATGCCCACGCGATAGATGCGCGACGCCACCCACACTGCGCCCCAGATGAACAGCACCATCAGGATCATCGACAGCGCGATCTGCCACGCCGGCGGCATCTGCGACGAGATGCGCAGGAGCATCACGATCGGCGCGCACGGCGGAAACAGCGACAGCAGCACCACCGGTAGCGCCGTTGGGTTGCTCACGATGTAGGTGATCAGCACCATCCCTATGGTCAGCGGGCCAACGATCACCATGCTGAACTGCTGGATCTCCTGCTCGCTGCTCACGCTCGCGCCGACGGCAGCCGCAATGGCGCTATAGAAGAAGAACCCGAGCAGGAAGTAGGTGATAAGAAAGAAAAGCTGCTGCGGATGGATGCCATACGCCGTCAGACCCTCGGTCCGCAGCGACGCGCCGGCGGACGCACCCACGATGGCCGATATCAACATCAGCCAGATCGCCATCTGGGTAAGCCCGGCCGCGCCCACGCCCAGCAGCTTGCCCGCCATCAGCGACTGCGGTTCCACCGTCGAGAGCAGCACCTCGAAGATCCGCGATGTCTTCTCCTCCACAACCGAGCGCGCCACGTTCATCCCGTAGAACACCACCGTGAAGTAGATGAGAAACATCATCGCGTATGCGCCGAAGAAGCTCTTTAGCGAATTCGATGGAACCAGCCGCCCCTGACGAATCTGCCACGTCTGGATATCGACGTGGCGCGGCATGTCCGCAATCTCTGCGCCGGACATGCCATGCTTGATGAATTGCTCGCGCTCGACAGCGTTGTCCACCGCGCTTTGCATGCCGCGTGCCGAGAACAGATCGCCGGCAGAGCGGGAGACAAAATTCACCTCAGGGACAAGCGAATCGGCCTTTTTCTCCAGCCACAGATAGCCGTCCAGCGTCTTATCTTCCACACGCCGGTTCAGCGCTCGGCGATCCGCGTCGGATGCCGGCGCCACCACCTCAGGCGCCTTCGCCGGCGTGGACGCCGACTCCATCTCCGCCGCTACCTGATGCGCCAGTACAGCATCGTTCGAGGCGATCGCAATGTTTTTGCCGAGCGAGCTCAGCTTGCCCGCAAAGAGGCTGCCGCCGATCAAGAGGCCGATCATCACCGGAAACAGGATCGTCATCATGAGGAAGGCGCGGCTCTGCACCCGCTCCAGGTACTCGCGCCGGGCAATCAGCAGCACGTCACGCATCGGTCTTCCCTCCCACGGTGCGGATGAAAATCTCCTCCAGCGACGGCTCCACCAGCTCGAACTTGAAGATCTGCGCATGCCTGGCCGCGGCATGCAGCAGGGCCTGGCCGTCCGCGCCGTTGCGCAGCTTGAACTCGGCGCGCCCGGGAAACTCGCGCAACTCGGTGATCGAAGGATCGGTCAGGAACGACGCATCGCCGGCGTACTCCACCACGACCTTATTGCGTGCATAGCGCGATTTCACCGCGCGCATCGTGCCTTCCAGCACCGCCCTGCCCTGATCCACCAGGCAGATCGCGTCGCACAGCTTCTCCACCTGATCCATGCGATGGGTCGAGAACATGATGGTGCGCCCTTTGCTCCGCAGCTCCAGCAGTATCTGCTCCAGCAACGAAACATTCACCGGGTCGAGTCCGGAGGATGGCTCGTCCATAATGATCAGCTCCGGATCGTGCAGCAATGTCGCGATGAACTGGATCTTCTGCTGCATGCCCTTGGAGAGCTCCTGGGTCTTCTTGTCCATCGACTCGGCGATCTCCATCCGCTCGCACCACTCCAGTGCGCGCGTTCGCGCGGTCGCCGCATTCAGGCCGTGCAACTGGCCCATAAAGACAAGCTGATCGATCACCTTCATTCGCTTGTAAAGGCCGCGCTCCTCCGGCAGGTAGCCCACGCGGCGCAGATGATCGCGGCGAAATGGCTCATCGAAGAGCCGCACCGTGCCGGAATCCGGCAGCGTCATCCCGACCATCATGCGGATGGTCGAGGTTTTGCCCGCGCCATTCGGCCCCAGCAGCCCGAACATGGTGCCGGGCTCGATCTGGAGGCTCAGCTCGCGAACCGCCGCTTTATTGCTATAGGACTTCGATATGCGATCGAGATCGACCACCGGCATGCGCGCTGCATCCCTTCAAATAACGGCGTTCCAGTCTAGCAAAGCCATCTCTTTGTCTTCGTCAAAACGGCAAAGGCGCTCGCAGCGGAGCGCCTTCACGCCACAGTGTTGGTAGCAAATCAGGAGTTGTCGAAGTTGTCGTCGCCGAGCGAGCTGTCATCGAACGAGCCGCCATCGTCGAGCGACGCATCATCATACGACCCGCTGTTGTCGTCGATATTCGGCAGGTCCGTGTCCGCCTGCAGCTGCGTATCGCCGCCGTCCACATTTACGTCGCCGGGCTGATCCTGCTGCGTTGTCAGGTTGCTGTCGCCCTCGTGCGCGAACTGCTGGATCTCGGCATTCTTGTCGCTCGTGCCCGGGGCCGAGGAGTCGTAGTAGTTGTTGATGACCGTCTCTTCCGGCCTGCCGCCAAACTCGCCCAGGCCGCCGCCGTAGCCACCAAAGCCGGCCTCGTGGCCGAAGCCGTGCATCAGCGATTCGATGCCCTGAAACGCCAGTGCGCCTGCCGCGACTCCGGCGGCCGTGGTCGCCGCGGAACGCAGAAAGCTCGACCCGCCGCTCGCCGGCGCATAGCCCTGCGGCGCTCCGTATGCCGGAGGCGGGTAGCCCGCGGGTTGCCCATACTGCTGCTGCTGGCCATATTGCTGCGGAGCTCCGTATTGCGGAACGGTCGCATAGCCCTGCTGTGGCTCAGCCTGCGCGTAGGCCGGCTGCTGCGGATGCGGCTCCTCTTTGTGACCAAAAAGGCTTCCCAGAAAACCGGCCGGCTTCGCCGGTTGCGCCAAGGCCGGATGTTGGGTCTGCTGTTGCAGAGATTGAATCTGCGCCTTCGCCTGCTCGAGCGCATAGTTCTGCACCAGCACGGTCTGCGCCAGGATGTACGCGGCATCCGGGTTGCGCATCGACCACTGTTCAATCCGCTGCGCGGCCTCCGGGTCTTTTTCCTCCAGCCGCGTGCTGTCCACGCGCGCCATCAGGTCGTCCAGCATCTTCTGTTCCTGCGGGGTCATCGTCTCTCCATCTCCGCCGCGCATCCTGGTGCCGTACGGCTTCCCGTCGCGGCCTGCGGGGCTTTACTTCTTAGATGAGAGAACGCACTTCAAGTAAGCGAAGTTCCGCTGGACGGCGCAAAAGCGCGGCGAGGGCACAGGGGATGACAGAAAAATTACAGAGAGCCCATCACACGGTTTGCAGCGCGCGTACCTCTTCCTTGCGCACGGTCAGCTTCTCCACCAGGGGTATCTTCACTTCGAAGCCGCGGCCGGCCGTCGTCGGTACCGTGATCTCGCCTTTGCTCGAAACCTCCACCTCGGGCTCGATGATGTCTTCCGCCCAGTAGCGCTTCGAAGCCGATACATCCCCCGGCAGCGTAAAGCCCGGCAGGGTGGAAAGAGCGATGTTGTGCGCGCGGCCGATGCCCGTCTCGAGCATGCCGCCGCACCACACTGGGATGCCGCGTTCCATCGCCGCATTGTGCACCGCGATGGCCTCGGAGAAACCGCCCACGCGCCCGTTCTTGATGTTGATGATGCGGCAGGACTCCATATCGATCGCCGCCAGCGCATCGCGCCGGTTGCGGATCGACTCATCTAAACAAATAGCGGTTTCCAGCTGCTTCTGCAGCATGGAGTGGTAGTAGAAATCATCGGCCCACAGCGGCTGCTCGATCATCAGCAGGTCGAAGCGGTCGAAGTCCAGCAGGTGATCGAAGTCGCGCATGCGATAGGCGGAGTTCGCGTCCACGCTCAGCCGGATGTCGGGCCATCGCTTACGCACCGCCTCCAGCATCTCCACATCCCAGCCCGGCTGGCACTTCAGCTTGATGCGCTGGTAGCCCGCGTCCACGTCGCTCTCCACCTTCCGCAGTTGCTGCTCCATGGTGGGCTGCATGCCGATCGAGACCCCGCACGCGATGCGCTTCTGCGTACCGCCCAGCAGCTCGTACAGTGGTGCCTCTTCGATCTGCGCCTCCAGATCCCAGATCGCGTTCTCCAGCGCGGCCTTGGCCATCGGGTTGCCGCGAACCTGCTTGAAGATCTTCGGGCAGTCGCCGCCGTGCTCGACCGAACTTGCGGCAAGCATCGGCGCCAGTTCCTGCAGCAAGACCACCCACGCGGTATCGATCGATTCCGACGAGAAGTAGGGATGTTCGCCGGCCACGCATTCACCCCAGCCCACCAGCCCTTCGGCGTGGATCTCTGCCAGCAGCACCCGCCGGTCCGTCGTCTTGCCGAAGCTGGTCACAAACGGCTCCACCAGCGGCATCCGGATCTCGCGCAACACGATCGCGTCAACTCTCATAGGCTCTTTTCCTGCTTCAATCTCTGGTTGTATATGTCATCGGTTAGGATACTGCCGGACGGCTCTCCGCGCTGCCAGGCAATCCCTGCCAGCGGCTCAGCTCAAACCACCCGTTGCCCTCTTGATCCCGCGAAAAGCCCGACACCGCGAGCCCGTGCGCAAACGCCTCGGCAAACTGTTTGCGGTTCTTCTCCTGCAGCGCCATCGCCTGCGCCGCGCCCTCTGCGGATTCTTTCCACTGCATCACCTGATGCGGCAGCTCGATCCGCATCTCCACTTTGCCCGGCGGTGGGCGCCTGCCCGCGATCGCCTCGATCACCCGCTCGCTGTCCAGCCACCATTCGGCATGCAGCCGGTCCGTCGGACGTCCACCTTGGATGCGAGCCGAGGATACACCATAGAAATTCGGCGAATAGCTGCGAGTGATCGCCCCCAGCTTCTCGATGTTGAAAAAAGAATTCTTGATCTCCAGCGGGTCGAATGTCCACTCCATCAGCCGGATGCCCCGTTTCAGGGCATCGTCGCGTTGCGCCAGCTTTAGCCGGCGGCCCAGTCCGGCGTTGCGGAACTCCGGCCGCACCGCCAGCATGTACGAGTGCAGATACGGCACGCCGCTGCGAATGCCGGGTATGGACATGGCGAAGCCGGCCAGCGTGCCGTCTTCCGTAAAAGCGCCCAGTACCTGCCCGCCGATGCGCTGAGCCACGGTGAACGTCCGGCGCGGAACTACATCCATCTCTTCGTAGCCCCAGGTGGCTATCTGCAGCGCGACGCACGCCTCCAACTCGTCAAAGCCCTGGCAGGAACGCACCTCGAGCTGCATCTCCGGCGCTGCCATCTCCAAATGCTTCGACTGTTCCTTGATCATTCTGCCGCAATCGCCTCATCATGCTTGGCTTGATTCCACAATGCCTCGAGCTCGGTGGCGCTCTGTTCGGCCAGCGCGCCGCCGCTCGCCTGCTCCATTGCGGCAAAGCGCCTGCGGAACTTTGCATTGGTGCGCCGCAGCGCCAGCTCCGGGTCCACACGCAAATGCCGCGCCAGGTTTACGACCGTGAAGAGCAGATCGCCAACCTCGCCCTCTACTGCCTCCGGCGCTGCTCCGGCCTGAACCTCAGCGTCGATCTCCCTGCATTCTTCTTCGACCTTCGCCAGCAGCCCGGTACGGTCTGGCCAGTCGAAGCCCACCTTCGCCGCCCGGCTGCCCAGCTTCGCCGCCTCCAGCAGCGCGGGAAAGCTGCGCGGCACATCGGCCAGCAGCGACCTGGATGACTCGTGCTTCGGCTTCTCTGCGCGCTTGATCGCCTCCCAGTTGGCCAGCACTCCCGCCGCCTCGGACGCAGCCGCCGCATCTACCAGCGCGCGGTTGCCCGCCGCCGCGCTCGCCTCTTCGCCAAAAACGTGCGGATGCCGCCGGATCAGCTTGCGATTGAGATGGCCGAGCACGTCCAGGATCGAGAAGTAGCCCATCTCTTCGCCCATCTGTGCGTAGAAAAGCACCTGCAGCAGCAGGTCGCCCAGCTCTTCGGCCAGATCGGCCCAGTGCTCGCGCTCGATAGCGTCCAGCACCTCGTAGGTTTCTTCGAGCGTGTACCGGCGGATCGTAGCAAAGCTTTGCTCACGGTCCCACGGACACCCGCCTGGCCCGCGCAGCCGCGCCATGATCGCCACACTCTCTTCGAAGAGCGCACCCAGTGCGCCGGTCGCGGAGGATGACTGGCTGCCGTTCTGCTGGCTCATGCCACTACTCTACCCGACTCCAGCCGACCTCCGTTACCGAAGGGCGGGGACAGACAACTCTGCCCTCGTCTCTGTGCATTCCAGATGGCTATACTGCCCGCGGAGCCTGTTTCCGGGCATTCGCTGTCGGACCTTCGAAGATTGAGGAGCGCTATCGCGCGATGCTGACCATCGAGATCGTCTTCGCGCTGCTCTTCGGACTGGTCTTCGGCAGCTTTCTGAACGTCTGCATCAGCCGTCTGCCGCGCCACCAATCCATCGTGCGGCCGCCCTCGCACTGCCCGCGCTGCAATGCGCCGATCGCCGCCCGCGACAACATCCCGGTGGTCAGCTATCTCCTGTTGCGTGGCCGCTGCCGCCACTGCGGCAAACCCATCGCCTGGCGCTATCCCTTTGTGGAAATCGCGGTCGCCGTGCTCGCTGTCGGCAATCTCCTGTTTACCGGCCTCGGGCTGGAGAGCGTCGCCTTCACCCTGTTCAGCGCCATGCTCCTCGCGCTTGCCGTCTGCGATGCCGAGACGATGCAGTTGCCCGACACGCTCACCCTGCCTCTGCTCGGGCTCGGCATTCTCTACCGCGCGGGCGACGGCCTCGTCGGAGAGATGTCTCGCGGCACAGCGTACGCGTGGCACTCCGCTCTTGCGCTGGGTGTGCGCGGCGCCATCTCTGCGGCAGCGACCGCGGTGGCGCTGCTCGTGCTGCGCTGGGTCTACTCGTTCGTCCGCCGGCGGCAGGGGCTCGGCCTGGGCGACGTGAAGCTCGCCGCGGCCATCGCCGCATGGCTCGGCGCGCGCCAGATGTGCGTGGTCTTCTTCCTCGCCGTCGTCACCGGCGCGCTCACATCGCTGCTCGTGCTCGCTTTGCGGGAGCGCAAAACCGCTATACCGAAGACCGCAAAACCGGAGGGACCGCTCGCCGTTCCCTTCGGCACCTTCCTCGCCCTGGCCGGCATTTACTGCGCTTTCCTCGGCGAGCCGACCCTGCAGTGGTACCTCAGCTTCTTCCGCTGACCGGCAGCCGGGACGGATCGCGGCCTTCGAAAAACAGAACGGCCCGAAGCATCCTGCTCCGGGCCTGCACAGCTTAGGCCGGCACAGCTTCCGCCTGCCTGCTTCAGATTCTCGCCATCTCCGCCTTCCGCACCACTTCGACGGACAGAGTCTCGCGCACCTCGCACATCTGCTTCAGGTGGTGCCGCAGGTGCAGGACATGGTAGCGGCGCCACTGATCGACGCGCAGCGGCCCCAGCAGGAAATGCCGCCCTACGCGCTCCATGCCAAAACGCTGACGGCACCGGTCCAGTGTGGCGTCCAGCAATGTAATCGCCGTCTCCAGCCGCTCGGTCAACTCGCGCACGCCGGCCGAGGGCAGGTTCGCCTTCGGTGTCGTCTCGTGCGTTGCGCCCACACCCTTCGGCATATGGCCAGCGCTCAAAATCATCAGTTGCAGCGCCCATTCCGTGCGCGACCGCTGTAAATTCCGTCCCGGCCGGCCCTTCGCCAGCCGCTCTTCAAGCGTGGTCCGCGTGCCATCCATCGAGAGCACGAGGTGCTCGACGACCTGGTGTATCGACCAGCAATGCGGCCGTCCCCAGGGATGCACATTTGCCGACGTCGCATCGAACCGGCCGAGCTCGGCGGTGACATCGCGAAAGGCGGACTGGAGGACTGGATGCATCTGTACCTGAAAAATCTGTACCTGGAAATCAGTGCCCGAAACCGATGAAACTGAATGACTGCAGGCACGATAGAAGGTGCAGCGGAAGCGGGCAACTACGAAAAGGTGGGAGATGTTGCCGCTTTCGGCTCCCCCATTTGTGCTACTTCGCGAGCTCGCGAAGCGCCTTGCGGGCCGACTTGGCGTCGCTCCCGTCGGGCGCGATCTGGAGGTACAGCTCGTAGTTGGTCAGCGCCTCGTCCGTGTGGTGCAGACCGGCAGCGGCAGCGGCAAGTCCATAGATTGCACCTGGGCTGGCCGGATCGAGCCGTGCCGCCTCGGAGAAGCGCCCATACGCGCCCTTGTAATCCCCGGTGCCGAGATAATAGCGACCCACGTTCACATCGTCCTGTGCCTTGCCCTGGCCGGCGAGCGAGCCGCTCTGGATGTCCTTCTCGCTTGGCTTTTTCAATTTGCGCCGACCATTGTCCGGCGGCAGGTCGGCGTTCGGGTCGGTGTCGCCACCCGGATTGGAGCTGCTGCTCGAGTCGCTGCTTGAGCTGCTTGAACTGCTGCTGGAATCGCCCGCGGCATTGCTGTCCTTCGCTGCTGCCGCGGCCGCGCTCTTCGAGACATCCTCCGGGAAGGGATTCTCCTTCGCCGCGTCGCCCGGCTTCTGGGCAGGCTCGGGCGCCTGCTGATCCGCATCCGGAGCTGCGGGTGGATTGACCCCGTCCGGCGAGCTCTTCGACTGGCCATCCTGCTGAGCCGCGCGCTTCGAGACATCCGCGGGAAACGGATTCTCCTGTGCCGCGCTCTTGTGCGCAGGAGGCGGTTGCTGGCTCTGCTGCTGACTGCTCTCGGAAGAGGAAGATTGCCCGCTGTCAGAACCGGATTGCTGCGCGAGCGCCGGAAGCGCGAGCAATCCGCTCAGCGCGAGCGCTGCCAGCGAACACACGTAGACCGGCATTCGCATCGCCCGGATTGTTCCCGTCTCCGGCATCTCCCCCTAGCCTATAAGACGCCAGGGGCGCCGCACAGGGTTCTATACTCGGGGAGAACTTTCTTCTCTCGGGGGGCTCATGGGCCTGATAATCCGCTCCTCCGCCATTCACGCGGCGGGCTGCTATACCACAACCCCTATCCGCAAGGGCGCCCGCGTGGTGGAGTACACCGGTCCCCGCATGCGCAAAGCCGAGGCCGACCGGCTCTACGAGGACTCGCCCATCACCTATCTCTTCGGCATCGGCTCGCGTTCCACCGTCATCGACGGCCACGGCGCCGCGATGTTCCTCAACCACTCCTGCGACCCCAACTGCGAGACCGATGAATTTCGCGACCGCGTCTGGATCCTGGCCATCCGCGACATCGCGCCGGGCGAAGAGCTGACCTACGACTACAACCTTTACGACGGAGACGAGGACGAAGCCGCCTGCAACTGCGGCGCCTCGAGCTGCCGAAAGACGATGTACTCACCGGAAGAGATTGCCCGCCGCGAGCGCACGGCAAAAAGGAAA
Organism: Acidobacteriaceae bacterium; assembly: GCA_036500805.1. Classification (GTDB taxonomy): domain Bacteria; phylum Acidobacteriota; class Terriglobia; order Terriglobales; family Acidobacteriaceae; genus KBS-83. Next base: position 115,538 of record DASYBK010000027.1, read on the forward strand.
CGGAAAAAGTAGCGCCTCAGGCGAGCCAGGGATTCAGTAGTTCGATCCCGCTGTTGGCGAAGTCGCGGGTATTGCGCGTGACCAGCGTAGCCCTGTATGCAATGGCAATCGCGGCGATTTGTACGTCCGACTGCGACATAGGTCGCCCGGAAACGCGCCTCGTTGCAAGAAGCCGCCCATAGACTCGTGCGGACCTGCTATCAAAAGCCAGTACGCGGCCCGCGAGGTCCTCCGAGAAGACCGCCTCGATAGCGATGCGGAGATTATCGCGGCGGCGCCCCACCGGCAGACGCTCGATTCCGTAGAAAATCTCTGCTTCGGTAATGGCGGTCGTATACACGGCATTTTCCGGAAGCGCCTGGATCCGCGCGACGACATCCACTGTCGGCGTGATTGCCACCAGTTCCGACAGTGCATTTGTGTCCAATATCCACATGCCCGGCCTAACGGAACTTCGGAGGTTTTCGCGGTAGCAGCCGCGGCGGAAGTTCGAGATCCACGCCACCGAAGGGCTCCAGCCGCTTGCGGATACGCGAAACCCAGTCTGCTCCGGTTTCGGCCCGCGCCGGCGCCGCAAGGGCTTGCCGCAGAATCTCCCGCGCCTCTTCTTCCATGGACTTCCCATGTTCGGCTGCGCGCACGCGCAGCTTCGCCTTTACCGCGTCATCGAGCTGTCGGATGGTTAGGGTGGCCATGCCAGCAATGATAGCACTGCTAGCACTTTGGCCATTTCTCCGTCCCGCAGAAACGGTGCAAATCGGGGACGGCTCGCTCATCACCCGTCCGGCAAATCGCACTACAATCGAAGTAGACCCAAGCAACGATCACAGATGGCCTACCAGGTTCTCGCCCGCAAATACCGCCCCCAATTCTTCCGCGACGTCATCGGGCAGGAGCACGTCACGCGCACGCTGCTCAACGCGCTCGAGCAGGGCCGCATCGCCCACGGCTACATCTTCAGCGGCCATCGCGGCATCGGCAAGACCACGATCGCCCGCATCCTCGCCATGGCGCTCAACTGCCAGCATCTGATCGGCTCTCCCGAGCGGCCGACCGCCGAGCCCTGCGGCATCTGCGATGCCTGCACCGAGATTCGCTCGGGCTCTGCCGTCGACGTGATCGAGATCGACGCCGCCACCAACCGCGGCATCGACGAGATTCGCGAGCTGCGCGACGCTGCCCGCTACCGCCCCGCGCGCGACCGCTACAAGATTTACATCCTCGACGAGGCACACCAGATCACCGATGCCGCCTTCAACGCGCTGCTCAAGACGCTCGAAGAGCCGCCCGACCACGTCGTCTTCATGATGGCGACTACCCAGCCCGAGGACATCCCGCAGACCATCCGCTCGCGATCGCAGCACTACGCCTTCCATGCCGTGCGCTTCGACGACATCCTCGCGCAACTGCGCTCCATCGCCGATCACGAGAAGCTCAACGCGGATGATGCTGCGCTTGCCCTGCTGGCTGAGGCCGGCGATGGCTCCATGCGCGATGCGCTCTCCATCATGGACCAGGCCATCGCCAGCGCGCCGGTCGCTGCCGATGGCCGCCCGCATCTCGAAGCCACGCAGATTCGTGAGCTGATGGGCTCGGTGCCCAACACTGTCTTCGAACGGTTGCTGGAATGGGTCGGCGAAAACAACAGCGCTGCGGTGATGACCGAGATCGACACGCTGCTCAACGCCGGCAACAGCCCCTCGCAGCTCGCGCGCCAGATGGTCCGCTATCTGCGCAACACGCTGATGGCCAAGCTCGGCGGCGAATCGACCGAGCTGCTGCAGATCTCCGATGACGAGCGCGCCCGCGTGGCCCGCACCGCCGTGCTCTTCTCCGAGGAAGACCTCACGCGCTTCCTCCAGATCATGCTGCGCAGCTTCGACGAGATGAATTACCGGCAGGAGCCGCGCTTCCATCTGGAGCTCGGCCTCATGAAGCTGGTCCACACCCAACGCCTCATCCCGCTCGAAGAGTTTCTCAGCCAGCTCCCTGGCAGCAGCGGCAACGTATCTCGCGCTTCAGCTACGTCCGCGCGTCCTCCCGCGAGCGCACCCGCTTCGCCACGGGCTGCTGTTTCTCCGGCCGCTTCTGTTTCTCCGGCCGCGGCGCCGCGCAGCGTTGCCAGCAGCGAAGCCGCGCGTGGCGGCTCTGTGGCTTCTTCTACACCTTCCGCCTCGTCCACACCGTCACCGGCGCCGCAGCCCGCGTTCTCGCCCTTCGAGTCGGACACGCGCCGCAAGGCCGGGCCCTCCGGCTCGGCAATCGATGTCGCCGTCGCAACAGCTGCGCCGCCGGCCGCGATCGGCACAGCGGTCGCGCTCGACGAGCCGGCTATCGAGCCATCGCAAAATCTTCAGCACGAGCCGCCCGATCAGCAGATTCACGGCCACGCTTCGCCGGAAGCGGAACGCATCGCGGCGGATCTTGAAGAGGAGCTGGCCTCGGACGATCTCCCCGAGCCGCCTGCCTCCGGCGAATTCGTGAGCATGATCGACAAGCTGCGCGACGCTGTCACGCAGGCGCTGCACGACAAGGGACACGAGACCGCCAGTGCTCTGCTCCGCGGCGGCCAGTGGTCGCTTGACAACGGCAACATCACGGTCGCGGTTGCCGTAAGAAAGACCATGCTCTCGCTCACCATGAATCCGGAGGCCGAGCGCATCGCCCGTGCGGCGCTGCAGCAGGCGGGCAGCAGCGCAAGACTTAAGGTTGTTCCGGGTGACGGTTCGGCCTCGCCCGCGCCACCGGCTCCGCCTGCCGCTAAAGGCAGCATCCAGTCGCAGGCGCTCGACAATCCGCTGGTGAAGCAGGCCCAGGAGCTCTTCCGTGCAGAGGTGCGCAGCATCCTTGACCTCCGGGGCAAGCCATGAAAGAGCTCTGGGGCAAGCCATAGGAAAGGACTTCGATTGAATCCGGAAGACATCCAGAAAATGCTCGGCCAGGCGCAGCAGATGCAGCAGCAGATGGACCAGCGCCTCTCGAGCACGGTCGTCGAGGCCACATCGGGCGGGGGCGCCGTCACGGTGAAGATGAACGGCAAGAAGCAGGTGCTCTCGCTCAAGATCGACCCCACTGCGGTGGCCGGCCTTGTCAGCAACACGGCAGGTACCAATGCTGCCGACATCGAGATGCTCGAAGACCTCATCGTCGCCGCGCTCAACGAAGCCGGCCGCCGCGCCGACGAGAGCCTGCAGTCCGGCCTCTCCGGCATGCTCGGCGGCCTCAACCTGCCTGGTTTCTGATTCCGCACGCATGTCACGTTTCGCAGAGCCCATGGCGCGCCTCATCGAGGAGCTGCGCAAGCTGCCCGGCATCGGCGCGAAGAGCGCGCAGCGGCTCGCCTTCCACATCCTGCGCTCGAGCGCCGCAGATGCCGACGCGCTCTCCGACGCTGTGCGCGAGCTGAAAGCGAAGCTGCGCCTCTGCTCCATCTGCAACAACATCACCGATGTAGATCCCTGCGTTTACTGTTCGAGCCCGACGCGCAATCAGCGCCAGGTCTGCGTGGTCGAGGAGCCGACCAGCATCACCGTGATCGAGCGCACGCACTATAACGGCGTCTACCACGTGCTGCACGGCACGCTGTCGCCGCTGCACGGCGTCGGTCCGGAGCACCTGCGCACCGGCTCACTTACCGCGCGCGCCGAGCGCGGCGAGATCGACGAGGCCATCCTCGCCACCAGCCCCACGCTCGAAGGCGAAGCGACGGCATCGCTGCTCGCCGACCTGCTCAAGCCGTATCCTGTGCGCATCACCCGCATTGCTACCGGTGTTCCCGCGGGCAGCGACATTGAATATGCAGATGAGGTGACGATGACCCGTGCATTGGAAGGCCGTCGGGAAATCTAAGAGCGGCAAGCTAAAAAGCGCCCCACAAGATCAAGCAGCACGGAGGCAGATTCTTTGTACGATCTATCTTTGTGCGAAAGACATCGTTCCCTTCCGCCCTCACGTGCAGATCGATTGCGGCCCAGCCAGGAGGAATTATGTCGGGCGAAGGAAATGCAACAGCATCAAGAGTGACCTTGCACGTGGTTTCGAGCCTGGATGGGTTCATCGCGAGGAAGGACAACAGTGTCTCCTGGCTGGATGTCAAGGGAAGCGTCTACAAAGCCGGGGTTTCCATTTCGGCGGAAGAAGCCGCGACCTTCGTCAAAGCCATCGACTGTTATGTACTCGGGTCTCGCACGTATGAACACGCACTTGAACTGGGCTGGCCGTACGGCGATACTCCGACGGTAGTGGTGACCGGCAGGAAATTGCCGCCGGCGAGGGAGAGCGTCGAGTTCTATTCGGGCGATCTCAAGACACTTCTTGATGAGAAACTCGCGCCGCGATTTCGAAACATCTGGCTGGTGGGTGGGGCCATGTTATGTCAGCGCTTTCTCGAACTCGGCCTGGTGGACGAAATCAGGCTGACCATAGCCCCTGTCCTGCTGGGTGACGGACTCCGCCTATTCGGTGGTTCTCTGACCGAGGAGAGGTGGGATTTGAAGAACGTTGTCGCTTACAAGAATGGTTTTGTTGAGTTATCCTATGCCGCCTCCACGGTGTGAGAGCACCAGAAGAGATCCGCGCGCCGTCCTTCATCATCGGCATGCTGCATGACGCACCACACTAGCGAGACGCTCTGGTGCGCCATCAGGGAGTTAAAGTAGCACTTTAACTCCGCAACTTAACTCCGCAGCCGGGCCAGCAAATCCTGCGGGTGCACGGGCTTGGCCAGAATCTCGAATTCATGCCCCTGCGTCCGGGCGCGATCGAGCAAGTCGGCGGTCGCTGCCTGCCCGGAGAAGAGCAATATCTTGCATGCCGGCAGCATCCCGCGGATCTTGATCGCCGCGTCGATGCCGTTCATGTCCGTCATGATCACATCGGAGATCAGCAGGTCCGGCTTCAGCGTCTTCGCTGTCTCCACCGCCTTCTCGCCGCTATAGACCGCCGTCGCTTCAAAGCCATTTTGGTTCAGGATGATGGACAAGGTATCGGCGATCACGCGTTCGTCATCGGCTACCAGGACTTTAGGCTTTCCTTGTGATTCGGACATTCGCTCCCTTTAGCGCGCTGGCTGCGCGAGATTCTCCCCACCAGGCGTCAGGCACCAGCGCTGAAAATCGTTCACTCGAACACTTTGTCTGCTGCATAGTTGCGGAGTAACACTTGCCGCCGGCTCTTCTCTACGGAAGACCACACGACAGCCACCGGCCAATCTACATCTGCAGGAAAATGCTCTATCCCCTAGATGATACGCTCTCGGTGAGGAGATGCTTCATCTCCCCGCAAACAGACAACGCATACAGTAGACAGAACAGTCAGGTACCGGACAGACCGTGTGCTCCCGCGGGACTCCGCCTGAGCTTGGGAATCGAGAAACGCAACAACGACGGTGCACTCCGCTTCTATGACTCATACGACGACTGAGACGACCGACACCATCATTCGCGCCGAGAAGGTCGAAAAGTACTACGCACAGCCGAGCGAGAACCGCATCCAGGTCATCGCGCCCACCGACCTGTCGATTGTTCCCGGCGAAATCGTGGCGCTGCTCGGCCCCTCGGGCTCCGGGAAATCCACGCTGCTCCGCATGCTCACCGGGCTTACCAAGCCTTCAGCCGGCGAAGTGTACTGGCACCAGACGCCGATCGCGCGCGCCAACCCCCACGTCTCGATCGTCTTCCAGAGCTTTGCGCTCTTTCCCTGGCTCACTGTGCTCGAAAATGTCGAAGCGCCGCTGAAGGCGCGCGGCCTGGGTGCGGAGGAGCGCCTTGAGCAAAGCTGGCGCATCCTCGACACTGTCGGTCTCGACGGCTTCCAGGCCGCCTTCCCCAAGGAGCTCTCCGGGGGCATGCGGCAACGTGTGGGTTTTGCCCGCGCGCTCGTCGTTGAGCCGGAGGTCCTCTTCATGGACGAGCCCTTCTCCGCCCTCGACGTGCTCACCGCGGAGAACCTGCGCAGCGAGCTGCTGGAGTTGTGGCAGAAGAAGACCATCCCCACCCGCGCCATCTTCCTGGTCACCCACAACATCGAAGAAGCGGTTCTGCTCGCCGACCGCATCATCGTGCTCGGCCGCAATCCCGGGCATGTCCGCGTGGACTTCCGCGTCACCCTTTCGCAGCCACGCGACCGCAAATCGTCGCTTTTCACCCAGCTCGTCGACTACATCTACACTGTGCTCACCCGGCCCGATGTGCAGCCCAGCAACGTGCCCGAGCGCGTCGCCATCCGCGACCAGCGCCAGATGCACTACCAGATGCTGCCCCACGCGCGTCCCGGCGGCATTGCCGGCCTGCTCGAAATCCTCATCGACCGTGGCGGCAAAGACGATGTCTACAAGCTCGCCGACGATCTCGCCTTCGAGCTCGACGACCTCTTCCCCATCGTCGAAGCCGCGCAGCTGCTCGGCTACCTCAAAGTCGAAGAGGGGGACGTCGCCATCACCGAGAGCGGCCGCCTCTTCGCCGACTCGGAAATCCTCAAGCAGAAAGAGCTCTTCCGCGAGGCCGCGCTCAAGCACATCCTGCTGCTGCGACAGATCACCCGCGCGCTCGATACCAAGAGCGACCACACCGTGCCCGAAGACTTCTTCCTCGACATGCTCGACGAGCAGTTCTCCGAGGAGGAAACCCAGCGCCAGCTCGAAACCGCCATCAACTGGGGCCGCTACGCTGAGCTTTTCGACTTCGACGCCGGCCGCCGCCGCTTCATGAAGCCCGAGGTCGAGGACACCGCCGAAACTCCCGTCGAGGAGACCGTCGAGTGATCTTCGTCGAGAAGGCCATCGCCGAGGAGATCGTCGCGTGAAAGTCTCCCGCATCCCCACGCTCTCGCGCACTCTCGTACTGGAGCGCTCGTGGCCAGTCGTGCTCGACATGACGGTCGCGGCCTTCTGCCTCGCCACGTTCTATTGTGTAGTCCTGCTCGGCCGCTACTGGTTCTCCCATCCCGTGCCCTCGGCCCAGATCTCACAGTCTGCACGCGCTCTGCCGCTCTACGCCTTCTACTCCATCGTCCGCATCGGCGTCGCGTATTTGCTCAGCCTCGTCTTCGCTGTCGGCTACGGCTACTACGCCGCATACCACCCGCGGGTCGAAGCCTTCATGATCGCGGTGCTGGACATCCTGCAGTCCATCCCGGTGCTCAGCTTCCTGCCCGGCGTCATGCTGGTCATGGTCTCGCTCCTGCCCACGCGTCAGCTTGGCGTCGAGATGGGCGCCATCCTGCTCATCTTTACCGGCCAGGTCTGGAATATGGCCTTCAGCTTCTATTCGTCGATCCGCAGCATCCCGCGTGAGCTGCGCGAAGCCTCGCAGATCTTCGGCTTCACCGCATGGCAACGCTTCTGGCAACTGGAGTTGCCCTTCTCGATGATCGGGCTGGTGTGGAACTCCATGGTCTCAGTCGCCGGCGGATGGTTCTTCCTCATGGCCTGCGAGATGTTCGTGCTCGGCGATCGCGACTTCCGCCTACCCGGCCTCGGCTCCTATCTGCAGATCGCCGCGAGCGACGGCAACACGCGCGCCATGATCTGGGGACTCGCCGTGATGATTGCCATCATCGTCGCTACCGACCAGTTTATCTGGCGGCCAGTCATCGCCTGGGCGGACAAGTTCAAATTCGAGCAGGTGGAGAGCTCCCAGCGCGTGACATCGCCCATCCTCTACGCGCTGCGCAACTCGAATGCCATCGGCTGGCTGCACGAGCATACCGTCGTGCCGCTGGGCGAGCGCATCTATCACGGTCTCGCCGCGCGTCGCCTGCGTGCCCTTGCGCGGCCGGAGCCGAGCGCCGCATCGCGCCAGCGTTCGCTCATCACCAACAGCACCATCTTCGTCGCGCTTCTTGTCGCTGCGATCTTCGCCGCCTTCCATGCTGTGCTGCTGCTGCGTCAACTGCATGGCGCGGAAATTCTCGAGCTGCTCAAAGGCGCAGGCGCCACCTTCCTGCGCGTGAATGCCTCGCTGCTCATCGCCTCTCTCTGGACTATCCCGGTCGGCGTGGCCATCGGCTTCCATCCACGGCTGGCTCGCATCGCGCAGCCGCTCGCGCAGATCGCGGCATCCGTACCAGCTACGGCACTTTTTCCGGTGCTGCTCATCGCGCTGGTCCGCGCCGGGGGCGGACTCGGCATCGGCTCCATCGTCCTCATGCTGCTGGGCACGCAGTGGTACATCCTGTTCAACGTGATCGCCGGAGCCATCGCCATTCCCTCCGATCTGAAAGAAGTCTCCGGGCTCTTTCACTTTGGCAGCGTGCAGCGCTGGAAGACCCTGATCCTCCCCGGCATCTTCCCCTATCTCATCACCGGCCTGGTCACCGCATCCGGCGGCGCGTGGAATGCCAGCATCATCGCCGAATACTTCCACCTGCGCGGCCGGACGCTCTCCACTCTCGGCCTCGGCGCCGAGATCAGCCGGGCCACCGACCATGGCCAGTTCGACATGCTGCTGATGGCCACCATCATCATGGCTCTCATGGTGGTCACCATCAATCGCCTCGTCTGGCGTCCGCTCTTCCAGCTCGCCGAGACCAAATACCGCCTGGAAGGCTGAAACCCGCACGCTCACTTTGGTCAGCGAGCGGGCCTACACGTCACTGTCACGGATACATATCCCTTGTCCTCCACCAGGGGCCGCTACCGGCACCGGCCTCGGACTCTGGTCAGCCAGAAGATCCTGGAAAAGCACGGCGGCCACATCTCCAGCGGCTGCGCATGCCGCGGCAAGCAACACCACGGCCTTCGCGCGCTTCTGACTCGAAGGAACCCCTTAGCGAAAATTCTCACCACTCAGGAAGCGCAACGACATGGCACGCACCGTACTGCCCGGAAAGCCCTATCCGCTTGGCGCAAAGTGGAACCGCCGCGGAACGAACTTCGCCGTCTACTCGGAGAACGCAACCGGCGTGGAGCTCTGCCTCTTTGACGACCAGAACAACCAGACCGAATCTCTGCCGCTCGAAGAATGCACGGCCTTCGTCTGGCACGGATTCCTGCCCGGCATCCATCCCGGCCAGTGCTACGGATATCGCGTCCACGGCCCCTGGGAGCCAGCGAAGGGTCATCGCTTCAATGAACACAAGCTGCTCGTCGATCCATACGCGCAGGCCATCGTCGGCGACGTGCACTGGGACCAGTCCATCTTCCCCTACACCTTCGGCGGCGACGATCCCGACCTGAATAAGAACGATGAGGACAGCGGCCCGGGTATGCCCAAGTCGATCGTCGTCGATCCGACATTCGACTGGAGCGGCGACCGGCGGCTGCACATTGCTCTCGCCGACTCCATCATCTACGAAGTCCACGTGCGCGGCTTCTCCATCAATAATCCCGCGATCCCCGAAGAGCTGCGCGGCACCTATGCCGGGCTCGCCCATCCCACCAACATCGCCTATCTCAAAAAGCTCGGCATCACTGCCGTCGAGCTGCTGCCCGTCCATCACTTCATCGACGACGCGCACCTGGTCGCGCAGGGACTCACCAACTACTGGGGCTACAACACCCTCGCCTACTTCGCGCCCATGGAGCGCTACAGCTTTGACAAAACGCCTGGCGCCTCCGTGCGCGAATTCAAGGCCATGGTGAAGGAGCTGCACAAGGCCGGCATCGAGGTCATCCTCGACGTGGTCTACAACCATACCTGCGAGGGCAACCAGGTGGGCCCGATGCTCAGCTTCAAAGGCATCGACAACACCGTCTACTACCGCACCATGCCCGACGACGGGCGCTTCTACATCGACTACACCGGCACCGGCAACACGCTCAACGTGCGCCATCCGCAGGTGCTCAAGCTCATCATGGACTCACTGCGCTACTGGGTCACGGAGATGCACGTCGACGGCTTCCGCTTCGATCTAGCGGCCACGCTCGCGCGTGAGTTGCACGATGTCGACCGCCTCTCCGGCTTCTTCGACATCATCAACCAGGACCCCACGCTCGCCGACGTCAAGCTCATCGCCGAACCGTGGGACGTCGGCGATGGCGGCTATCAGGTAGGCAACTTCCCCGTGATCTGGGCGGAGTGGAACGGCAAGTATCGCGACACGGTGCGCAAATTCTGGAAGGGCGATGAAGGCCAGCTCAGCGATCTCGGCTATCGCCTGACCGGTTCGAGCGACCTTTACCAGCACGATGGCCGCCGCCCCTATGCCAGCATCAACTTCGTGACCGCGCACGATGGCTTCACGCTGCGGGATCTCGTCAGCTACAACGAGAAGCACAACGAAGCAAACGGAGAAGACAACAAGGACGGCACTGACGCGAACTATTCCTGGAACATGGGCGTCGAAGGCGACACCGACGACGAGACCATCAACCACGCGCGGGAGCGGCAGATCCGCAACTTCCTGGCCACCCTCATCCTTTCGCAGGGCGTGCCCATGATCTGCGGCGGCGACGAGCGCGGACGCACGCAGTATGGCAACAACAACGCCTTCTGCCAGGACAACGAGATCAGTTGGTACGACTGGCGGCCCAGCGAGCGCAAGCAACTGCTCATCGACTTCACCAGCAGCCTCGTTCATCTGCGTAGGAAGCACAACAACTTCCGCCGCCGGAAATTCTTTCAGGGCGCGGCCATTCACCACTCGGCGGTGCGCGACATCGCATGGTACGAGGCCAGCGGCGCCGAGCTCGACGTAGGCGCATGGAGCGCACCCTGGGGACGCAGCCTCGCCTTCATGCTGAATGGCCGCACCCTCAACACCAAGGACGCGCACGGCAACCCGATTATGGACGACTCCTTCCTGATCCTCATCAATGCGTACCATGAAGGAGTCGAGTTCAAGCTTCCACCGTGCCCCTGTGTTGGATACTGGGAGTGCATGATGAACACGGACGATCTGCACGAGGAGTTTCAGCGCCGCAAAGTGGACGAGACGGTCATCGTGGCCGGCCGCTCCATGATGCTGCTCACCGAGTGCGGAGCCGAAACCAACCTCGACGAAGCAGGACCGGAGGAGAAAGAGTGACCACCGAACCCATCCGCTGCGGCGTGATCGGCTTTGGCCTGGCTGGCCGCATCTTCCATGCCGCGGTCATTGACGCCACCCCGGGCCTTGAGCTCGCCGGCATCATGGAGCGCAAAGGCGATGCCGCACAGAAGGCCTACCCGCACGTCGCCATCTACCGTTCGCTCGAGGCGATGCTCGAGCAGGCCAATCTCGATGTCGTCGTCGTCGCCACGCCCAACGACACGCACGTGCCCCTTGCCGAACAGTGTCTCCGCGCGGGAAAGCACGTCGTCATCGACAAGCCAGTAGCCGTCTCTTCGACCGAGGCCGCTTCGCTCTTCCCCGTTTCCCGCGAGACCGGCCGCCGCGTCTTCGTTTATCACAACCGCCGCTGGGATGGTGACTTCCTCACCGTCCAGGAGTTGCTTGAGCAAAACACACGTGGGGACGCCAAGCTCGGCACCGTGCGCACCTTCGAGTCGCACTTCGACCGCTTCCGTCCCACCCCCAAGTCCGGAGCATGGCGCGAAGAGGCCGGTCACGGCAACGGCATCCTGCTCGATCTCGGCTCGCATCTGGGAGACCAGGCGCTGGTCCTCTTCGGTCTGCCCACCGCTGTCTGGGGCGATGTGCGCTCCGAGCGCTCCGGCTCGAATGTCGATGACGCCTTCGACCTGCGCCTCTACTACCCCGAGATCACTGTCTGGCTGCGCTCCACATCGCTCTCGCCGCTTCCCGCTGTGCGCTTTCTCCTCGAGGGCACGCACGGCAGCTACCGCAAGGACGGCCTCGACCCACAGGAAGATGCGCTGCGTGCCGGCGACCTCTTCCAGACCAGGCCGTGGGGCATGGATCCGGAAGACAAATGGGGTGTCATCACCACACTCGATGCAAGCGGCGCGACAGAGCACACCAAGGTCCCCACCTTGGCTGGCGATTACCGCCGCTTCTACGCCAACGTGCGCGACACGTTGCGGGGCGAAGCGAAACAGGCGATCACTCTGGTCGACGCATGGCGGGTCCTGCGCCTGCTCGAATGGGCGCGAGAGAGTAGCGAGCGCCGCGCAGCCGTAACGTGCGACTGGAGCGCCACGCCGCAACATTAGTGTTCGTAAATCGGGGCCGGTGCGGTAAGTCTGTCATCCTGTGGTAACTGCGGAGGCGATCTCGTTGCCGAAGGCGTCGTACTCATAGGTGTCGATCACCGGGCTGCGAAGCGATATCTCGTCGGTTGCGAATGTCGCGGAGAGCGTCATAGATGTAGCCCCCGCGTCATAGATGAATCCCCGGTCTCAGAATCGACACCTGGAGCACTCGGCGGAGTGTTCTATGCCGATTTCCTCTCGCTCAATCGCCGCCATGTATTCTGAAACCTCCCGACGCGGTATACCCCTATGTAGGCTTAGAAGCCTCTCGCATTCATAATCAAACACTAAACGTCTAGCCTGAACGAGCATCCGGCGCTGTTGTGCATCTGGCCCTCCCCTAGGACCATGCCAAACCCCATTCAAATCCAACTCAGAATGTTCTTCGGGGGCTATTGCAATCAATGGACATTCCCGTTCAAGCTGCTGGATGAATACCGGCAGAATGGGGCGACGCGATTTCCATTTCATAACGAGACGTCCTTTTTCATGGTCGACGAATACCTGCTTACCTGAATCAAGCAACCCCGTGCTACAACTAAGCCGTCCAACGCCACACGGCAACGAAAGGATGTTATTGGAATAACCTTCCGCGACCGTCTGAGTAGGTTCGATCACCAATGATTCGACTATTTTCGGCTTAGGCCCGTATAAAAACACTTCGACAGTTCGGACGTATATCGAAACGATTTCCGAAGCCGCAAGCATGAGGACATCCGGCTCGTTGAGGTCATCTTTCCCCCATCCCCGTCTCACGAATAGCCGAACGTACAATCGGTCAGTACCGCCCGCAATAACCCAATTCAGGCGGGCGGATCTTCCGCGCCAAAGCAGGAACACATTTAACACAAGGAAAACCGGTAGGCCAAGCCAGACCGCAGCCCGTGTCGAAACAACGAGGCCCACAACGAGTGCGATCAACAGGCTCACTACACACGCAATGCATGCGAGAGTCAGCGCGGACCAAACCAGGCAAGCCAGCGCTCTCTCCGATGCGACGATCGTAGCTACTTCCGGTGAGTCTGATCGAACGAGTTTCATTGTCCTTTTGGCTTCTCCACTAGAATCCGCCTGTGGTGCAAAGAATTGGGAACCAGCCTCATGGACCATAGCGGAAATCCCCCGATGCCATTGACGGGCTCGCCGTTGGCGTAGAGTTACTTGTGGAGCGTGGTGGGGTCGATGGGACGACTGGAGCGAAGCGGAATGGTGGGATCTGCTCCTCCTTCCTCATTCCGAATCTGCTTGCACGTGTCGTATTCAGTGCGCGCTCTAGCTCAGCATCTTCCGCAGAAACGTATAGCTGATCTTGAGACTTTCCATCGGCGATTTGTCGCTCTCGTCCTGCTCGACGTAGTAGTGCTCGATGCCGAGCTTCTGGGCCAGCGCCAGCAGCGGCCGCCACGCAATCGTGCCGTTGCCCACCTCGGTGAAGTGCTCTGCAGAGGCATCCAGAACCTGCGACGTCGGCGCATCCGCCTTGCGATCTTTCAAATGCAGCAACCGTACCCGCTTGCCTAACTGATTCAGCAGCAGCACCGGGTCGCGGCCCGCCTGCTTGATCCAGTAGGTGTCCATCTCCAGCCACACCAGTTCCGGATCGGTCTCCTTCAGCAGGATGTCGAAACCCGTAGTCCCCTTCAGGTCTTGAAACTCGTAGTTGTGGTTGTGAAAGGCGAAGCGCATGCCGTGCTGCTGGCACTGCTTACCCCACTGGTTAAAGGCAGCAGCCGCGCGACGAAAGCCCTCCGGCGATCCCCACTGCGCCTTGGGCAGCATCGGACACACCATCCACTTCAATCCCAACCTGCGCGCGTATGGAATCTTCGCAACAAACTCATCGTAGTTGAAATGACCACTGGCAGCGGTTAGTCCTGAGCGATGCAGGATGCTCAGAAGCTGACGGTCTGTGTACTTGTATAGATTCCAGTACAGCTCAACTTCTTCGTAGCCGATGGCGCGGATCTGCTTCAGCAGTTGCAGCAGATTGTTCGCCTTCACCAGATCACGGATCGTGTAAAGCTGCACACCCAGGGGAATGTGCTTCCCTGCGCCGAAGGCCATCGCTGGCCACGCCGCCGCAGAGAGAGCCAGAAACTTTCGCCGGTTCAGCATGATTGCGCTCATGATAGCGATACGGCCTGCGAACTTCCACCCATCCCGGTATCTGACTTATTACTGACTTATGATTAGCTTCGAAGCGGGACAGCAATTTCGTTTTCGAATCGTCATCATGATTCGAGCAGAAGCAGGGTTACTAAAATGTGATCCACAACTTTTCCTAAGGCTTCTTTCAAAAAAACGCTGCGCCGATTTGGGATACCACACACCCGCCCTGCTTCTGCTCTCGCTGATGCCTCGCGGCTCACGCCTTGCGCGGGAAAGCCTCCGGTTCATCACGCAGCGCCCACCATATCCCCACTGCTATCTGCGTCGCGCCCACCCAGCGCGTCAGCGCCGGCCGCCGGGCCATATAACTCATCAGCGAGCGAAATGGCTCCGGCCCCATGCGCCATGCCAGCGCATCCCGTTCAGGACTGACTAACGCCAGCAAGCCATCGCCAATCAGCACAATCGACGTAATGTGTTTCCAATGAAGCGCCATTTCTCCGGCCCCTTTCTTCGATTCCTCCGAATAGGATGCGGTGGTCGCAGCTACGCAACACTTCCGTAAAAAAGACGTAAAGGGACAAGCCGAAGCTTGTCCCTTTGCGAATGCCGCTCGCTCCCGGTTTGGATTACTGCACCACCACCTTGAGCGGTACGTTGTGGACTACGGTCACCGTAGTGTTCGGCTGCGAGCGTGTGTAGACGCTCGCTGTTCCCGTCACCAACACCGTATATGTGGCCGGAGCAAGCACGGCGGCCGCGTTCGGCGTGCCGCCGGTGCTCCCGTTGACGGTGTCGTAGTACGACTGATTCGGGCCCTTGGCTACCGACGCGCCGCAGCCAGTGACGCCAAAGGCTACCAGGAACAGCGCCAGCGAGCCGACCAACGATTGCCACCTGCGCCGCCGTCCCGGCATGCCGAAGAAGAAGACGCACGCCAGAGCCGCTCCACCCTCTGCCATCCACAATCCTCGTGGATTCGCCGGCGCGGTCACCTGACCGATGGTGACGCCGGTTGCCACGCCGCACGCATAGGTCACCGTCGCATAGAGGCCAGTGCCGAAGTTCGGCGCAGCCGGCGCGCCGCTGCAGGTAATGCCGGCGGGCGCCGTATAACTAAGCGTGATCGGTATCCCCAGCGCCGCCAGGTTGTTCATGGAAGTGAACTGCAGCGTGAACTGCCCAGTCGGGCTTCCAGCAGAGATCGCCTGATAGGTCGTATTGCTCTGTATCGCAAAGTCCGGCGTGGAGAGCTGGTCATACACATTGATGGTGTATACCGAGCTCGAAGGCGCGTGATCGGCATCGCCCGCGTATTGCGCCAGAATCCGGCTCTGTCCCAGCGGCAATGCCAGCAGACCGGTGTTCGGATCATCGGGAATGGTGAAGCTCCACATGCCCGGCGAACCGCTCACCGGCGTTCCGTTACCCAGCGATGTGCCATTCGAGAAGAAGGCCACGTTGCCCGTCGCGTGGCCATATCCTCCCACCACCGCGTTGCTCACGGCGGCAACGAAGGTCAGCGCCGATGTATCCACAAAATTAATCGCATTCGCGGGAGTCGTCGAAAGCACCGTCGTCGTGTTCACCAGGCCGTGCGCTCCTCCAACCGTGATTGTCAGAGGGGAGGACGTGGACCCAACGTAGTTTCCGGTGGCGTCCGGAATGTAGGTTGCGATGATGGACTGCGAGGAATTCAAAGCAAAGGTGTTTTGATAGAGCGTCAGCGCAGCAGTAGCCGTCGGCGCTGAGCCGGTGTTCATGCCGTGGTCCAGCCCCACGGTGCCCAGGACTTTCGTCCCATTCGTGAACCGGACACTGCCTCCCGGCGCCGCTCCTGCAGGGCAGGGCACCAAGGGAGCGCAGACCACATTCGGGGTCACCGTCGCCACCAGAACCATGGTGTTGTTCGCTGCCGGTGCACTCGTTTCCGTGGAAATCAGCTTGGTCACCGTCGGGACGCCGCCAATCACCACCGAAGGCGCCGGCCCGCTCAGACTGACCGCGCTGAAAGTGGGATCGCCGCTATAGGTGCCGCTGAAGACATGCGATCCTGCGGCCAGCATGCTGCTGCTGAAGCTTACAAAGCCCTCCGCATCCAGCGGCAGAACCGCTATCTGCTTCCCGTTATCGGTCAACGTAACTGAGCCGGTTGCATATTGCGGATCGTTGTTGTCGTTGGCGTTCTGAACGAACAGGGTGAAGTGCACATTCGTGCCGTAAGGCACCGTCTGACCGTTGAAAATGGGCAGAGGATTGTTGCTCTGGTCAGTGGTCACCATCGTCAGCTTGCCGGGCACGCCGGAGACCGTCACCGGAGCCGAAGCCACTGCCGGCGCGTGGTTCGCGTCTCCCGCATACCGTGCCACGATCGAATAACTCCCGCCGGGCAGCAATCCTGCGATATCTCCGTATGGCCAGGTTGCATGACCGGTGTTGTCCAGCGTCAGCCGCACCACGCCCTGGGTCGCATTCCCCGTTGCGGTCCGCGTAATCGCGATGTCGCCGGTGGGTGTGGCTGCGCCGCCCGTCACCGTCACGGTCAATTGCACCGTCGAATCGTCATGCTGGAATGTGGTCACCGGCGTGCCCGACTTGGTGACGGATACCGTCACCGTAGCGGCGCCTGCTCCGGTTCCGCTCTTCCAGCCGCTGATCAGCTTGGCAACGTCCACGCTGCCCAGGCCCGAGGCTGCGTCATACAGCGGCCCGGCGTTGTAAGCCGGAGTTGTGCCGCTCGCGGTATAGCCGGCTGCGCAATCTGGGCTGCCGGAGGTGCAAGACACCTTGTTGGTCCCCGCCGTGATGTCGTGGAAGGCGGAAGGAGTAGCGGCATAGGTTGCATAGAGCCCGTCGTTCAGATTGCCCTGCACGCCATGGGCCTGCACCACCAGCGCCGCTACGCCCGCGAACGCCGACGCCGCAAGCATGGAGTTGCCGCCCGCCGAGTACTGCAGCGTGCCCGGGGTGCCGTTCACGCAATCCGCCGGATCGATGCATAGAAGGTAGGTGCTGTAGTTGTTAAAGTTCCCGCCGAAGAAGGAGAGGTCGGGGATGACCCGAAACTGGTTTGAGATACTGCTGGGAACAACGCCCGACTGATAAGGAGGCTGCAGGTACGGCGACTGCGTCACACCGTCGTCGGCCGTCTGGCCCACCGAGCTGACCCCGCCCCCCGACGCTTGCACAACAGTCGGCGTATACGTCTGCTGGTTGTTCGCCTGATAGCTGGAGTTATAGGGCTGCTCCGGAATGTACTGCTTCGCCGAGGTAAAGTGGTCCGTCCCGCCGTTCGCCGCGCTCCAGTAGTTGTAGAAGGTGCTGCCGGGATTGTTGATATTCACCGAGCCGGTCGGGCCGTAGTAGAAATCGCTCGCGCCAACCGCGGTATCGTAGGGGGTCGAGGCATAGCCGTTCACTCCCAGCCCGTGAGTGGCCACATCGGGGGGTGCCGCTCCATTCGCACCCGCGTCGCATTCCGCCGCGCCGCCGCCACCGGTGCCGACGATCACGGAAATGCCCTGCGCTGCCGCCTGTTGCCAGGCATTGTCGAAGAACAGATTGAACCCCGCGCCCAGATTGGCCTCGCAGCCCTCAAAGCCGAAGACCAGCACCTGCACGTTGTTGTCTTCGACCGCGCGGAGCGTCGCAAAATCGATGCCGGTGTCGAGATCGGTCGTCGCCGAGGTGTAGAAGTTCACCTTCGCCTGCGGCGCCGTTGCTGCCAGCAACTCCACCTGCGCATAGGCCAGGTCGGCGTCCGCATTCACCCCCGGATCGGTGCCGTCCACAATCACCGTCGGCGCATTCGCCGGCAATCCGAAGAGCGTGCGGTAATTGGCCGGGATGGCGACATTGATATTCGAATCGCTGATAACGCCCACCGTCACACCGGTGCCCGTCGCCGTTGACGGGATGTCATAGATCACAGCCAAATCGCCTGGCGAAATTGCCTCGGTGCTGTTCGGAAGGTCGGTGTACAGCGGATGCGACTGGCCAGTCGTCGGGTCCAGCACCATCTTTTGCGTCGCCTGGAGGACCGGCGGCTTGTAATCGTTCAGCGTGAGGCCCTTCACCACCGGAGCGAGCGCGGCAGGAAGCTGGGGAGCGCTCACGTTGGCGTGGAAGCTCTGGCCGTTCACCGCAAAGCTGTGTATCTCCGTCTGGAAGGCCGACCGCACCTGGCCGGTCGTGCCGGAAAACTCTATCGCCATCTTGCTCTTCGAGACGCGTCCTACGGTGAAGCCCTGTGCCGCAAGGTAGGAAGTGACCGCCTGCACGTCGGCGTCGGCCACGCCGAACTGCGCGCCAAACTGCTCCGGCGTCAGCCATTTGTGATAGCTCGGGCTCGACGGATCCTTCTGCGCCGCAATCAGTGCGTCCAACGCCTTCTGCTGGGCATCGCTGCGCTTCAGCACCATCAGCATGTGGCCGGTCGGTGTGCTGTCCGGCACCACACCCTGGTCGAAGCGCGCCTGCGCCACGGGCAGAGTATTCCCCTGGATGGTTGCCAATCGTGATTCGTCAACCGGCCCCTGGACGCGCGGAACAGCATACGCCGCCGTCTGTCCATAAGAAGCTGTTGCGGTGAGACCGAGCGCCACGAGAGACGCGAAGACACAGAGCCGGGAAAGCGAGAAGCGATTCGACATGGCCATCCTGAAAATGGTTCGTGCGACTGTTGGTTCCGTTCTGTTGCCCTGCCGCGGAGTGGCAGTTGCTCGACGGATTCTATGCGGACCCCAGAGGGTCCCTGACGGTTCAGCACTGCCCAAAATCCCCGCAACGCTCCATCACGGATACGGCAATGCGCTGTTTTTCCACTCGTGCGATGCGGTTTCTCCTACCGACGTCGAGGCCGGAATGAATAATTTCTGTTCATTCCCAATCTGGGACGCCGGCGGTGAGCCGCGATGCCACCTCCGCGTTAGGGCGCATCCCCACATCGGGCGATTGCGCACACGGCGGATTTGACGTTCAGAGTGTAGCCGAAGCGTGGGGTCCTGTGTGCACGGTCTGCGGAATCTTCCGCCTCCCGTGGTTCGCTTTGGGAAAGTTACATTACCGATGTACTAATTCTTCAACAGGGCGCCTTCCCACGGCGCACCGATTATGGTTGCGGAGCTGTCACTCTCCGCGCTCTCCACACAAGGCGGCCCGCCGTTCCCGGCGGGCCGCCTTTGCACACCCTAGCAAGCGCCGTTATCTGCCCATCGTCTCCCGTTCGGGCAGCGCCTGCACTTTGCTGTGCTTGGTCGAATACGTGAAGTAGATCGCCAGCCCGACGACCAGCCAGATACCCACCACGATCCAGGTGATGCGGGGCAGCGAGAACATGAGATAGAACGCGCTGAGGATGCCCAGGATCGGCACCAGCGGCACCAGCGGTGTCTTGAAGGGCCGCTCCAGCTGCGGATGCCGCCGCCGCAGGATCCATACCCCCGCGCTCACGATGCTGAAGGCCAGCAGCGTGCCCATGTTCACCAGCTCCGAGAGCCGATCGATGGGCAGCACCGCCGGCAGGAATGCGACAATCGTTCCCACCAGGATGTTCGATATCCAGGGCGTGCGGAATTTGGGGTGAATGTCGCTCGCCCACTTGGGCAGCAGGCCGTCGCGCGACATCGAAAAGAAGACCCGCGACTGGCCCAGCAGCATCACCAACATCACCGTCGCCAGTCCGAAGACCGCGCCGATCTTCACCAGCAGGCTGCCCCAGCTGATCCCCGTCACGTCGATGCCCACGGCCACCGGATCGCCTACATTTAGCGCCTTGTAGCTCACCAGGCCGGTCAGCACCAACGAAACCAGGATGTACAGGACGGTGCAGATCACCAGCGAGCCCAGGATGCCAACCGGCATATCGCGCTGCGGATTCTTTGCCTCCTGGGCGGCCGTCGATACCGCGTCAAACCCGATATACGCGAAGAACACCGATGCCGCGCCCGCCGCAATGCCGTTGAAGCCGAAGTGCCCGAAAGCGTCCTTCGGCGGAATGAACGGGTGCCAGTTCATCCTGGCCAGCTCGGGATGATGGAACAGGTAATCCGCCCCAAGCACAATGAAGATAAAGACGCAGGTCAGCTTCACCGCCACAATCACTGAATTAAAGTTCGCCGATTCCTGAATGCCGATCACCAGGATGGCCGTCACCACCAGGATCACCAGAAACGCCACCAGGTTGAAGACGCCGGTCACGTGCGGCAGCTTCGACAAGTCGGTGCCCAGCGGCACCATCATCGAGATCGCGTCCTTGGTCAGCCAATGTCCGTTCAGGTTGTAGAGCATCGTGCCGGGCGTTGTTGTAAAGCGCGCCATTCCCGGCGAGAGGTAGAGGTGCAACTGCTCCAGCAGCGAGGTGAAATACCCTGACCAGCCAGACGCGACCGTAGCCGCGCCAAAGGCATACTCCAGGCACAGGTCCCAGCCGATGATCCATGCCACAAACTCGCCCAGCGTCGCGTACCCATAGGTATAGGCCGAGCCGGCGATGGGGATAATCGACGCGAACTCCGCGTAGCAGAGCCCCGCAAAGGCACACGTGATGCCGGCAAG
This sequence comes from Acidobacteriaceae bacterium, assembly GCA_036500805.1. GTDB lineage: Bacteria > Acidobacteriota > Terriglobia > Terriglobales > Acidobacteriaceae > KBS-83. The sequence goes on from DASYBK010000027.1 coordinate 136,294, forward strand.
GACGAAGCTGAGCGCCACCGCCGGGCCTGCGTACTTGGCCGCGGCCTGACCGGTCAGCACAAAGATGCCCGCGCCGATCACCGCCCCGATCCCCAGGGTGATCAGGTTGATCGGCCCCAGGGATCGTTTCAGCGTGTGTTCGCCCTCCTCATGCGCTTCGTCCATCAGGAGCGAGAGGGGCTTGGTTGCGAAAAGTCTAGCCAAAGAATCTGCCTCCGGTATCTACGCGTCGTCGTGCGGGGTCGTCGTGCAGGATCGTCGTACGCGGGTCGTCTGCGTTCCGCGGGGACGCGAGGTCGGCAACATGGCCGCGATCCGAGCCGGCCGCGCGGCTTGCCGGCTGCGGCAACACTCAGACAGTCAGTTCTACCGGAAAAATGCAAGAAAGTCCCGCACCGTTTGCTCCATGTCCCGGGCGCCCTCGGGCAGCAGCGCCGAAATGACCGCAACCGAGTCCGCTCCCGCCTCGAGCACCTCGCGCGCGTTCTCGCCGGTGATGCCGCCAATCGCCACTAGAGGCAGCCGGGTCAGCGCCCGCGCCGCCTTCACGCCTTCCAGGCCCACCACCGGATCCGGGTTCTCCTTCGAGCTTGTCGCGAAGACTGGCCCGATCGCCAGATAATCCGCCGCAGCCGTCCCCAGCGCCGTACGCAGCTGCGCAACGTTGTGCGTCGAAATCCCCAGCACCAGTTCCGGGCCCCCGCTCCCATTCAAGACCTGCCGCGCCTCCGCCGGCCGCAGATCCTCCTGCCCGATATGCACTCCATCGGCCTCAGCCGCTGCACACAGATGCACGCGATCATTCAGCAGCAGCACGGCCTCGCCTGCGGGAAAGATCGCGCGCAGCTCACGCATGCGCTTCACGACCTCGGCATCGCTCGCCCGCTTGTCGCGATACTGCAACCAGCGCATGCCTGCGTCGTAGAGCGCACGCGCGGCGACTACCAGCGAGACGCCCGCCTGAGATAGCGCATCGGCATCGAGAATCGGATACAGCCTCGGCAGCGTCAGCAAACTACGGGCCCTGCTTGTCATCTGCCGAAGGCCCATACACGCCCGGCACCTTCACATCGTTTAGACGCAGATAGACACCAAGTTGCGCTCGGTGGTGAATGGTGTGATTCAGCACCCAGGTGCGAATCGTCTCCCGTCGCGGCAGGCGAAGAATCTCCTCGCCATTCCATGTCATCACCCAGATGTGCTCGAGCGCGGCATCGTTCGTCGCCGCAAGATCGCTGCGCGACTGTTTCATCCAGCCATCGAACTTCTCCATCAGTTGCGCATGCGAGGCCGGCACAAAAGTCGTGTTCTCCGGTTGATTTCCCTGCACCAGATCGAGCCGCCCCTGCTGCACCGTGTCCGTCAGCCAGCTCGAGATCTCCGCCACATGCCCCGCCAGCCGCCCCATCGTGAACGACTTCGGATGCGGCCTCCAGCCAAACTTCTCCTCCGGCACCGCCGCCAGCACCCTGCGCGTGCTGGCCATCTCCGCGTCAAACTCGGGCAGCAACAACTCCACCAGCGTCGGCATGTCCATTCACCTTCTCGTCTCTTTCTCTCGTATCCTGCCTTAGCATTCCCAACCTGGGCAAATAGCGGATTTTGCCAGCGCATCTTGAACCCTGCCACGCGATTGCTGTGCTACCCTCCAGCGAAGCTACACAGAGGGCTATCGCATGCCCGATACACCGCAATTCTCCACTGCTGAATACACGCCTCCGCAAATCGACCGCTGCAGCCTTTGCACCACTCCGCTTGCCCACGAGTACTATCGCGTCCGCGGGCAGACCGCGTGTACCGGCTGCGCCGTCGCTGCGCAAAGCGGCAATTCCATCACTAGCAACAACGCCGCCTTCACCCGCGCGCTTCTCTTCGGCATCGGCGCGGCTATCGTCGGCCTCGCAGGATATTCCGCTTTCACCATTGCCACAAATTTCTATATCGGCTATGTGGCGCTTGGCGTGGGTTACATCGTCGCACGTGCCATGAAGTTCGGCTCGGGAGGCATCGGTGGCCGTCGCTATCAGATCACCGCCGTCATCCTCACCTATCTCGCCATCGCGCTCGCCGAGATCCCGATCATCCTCTGGCAACTCCGCGCACGCATTCCTTCCGGACACATGTTCGCCGTCGCGATGCGGCTCCTCCCTGTCGGCCTCGAGTCGCCCATCCTCGCGATGCGCAGCCCTGTCCACGGCCTTATCAACGCCGTCATCGTCTTTGTCGGCCTGCAGATCGCCTGGCGCGGCACAGCGGCCACTCAAGTCGCCGTCGAAGGCCCATTCCGCCTCACACCGGCGGCAAGCTGAGCGCGTCCATCTCTTATGTTCGATCTCTCCTCTGCCGCGTCACTCGAACGCCGGCCCGCAAACTGCGCCGTCTGCGGCGCTCCTCTTTCCGCCGGCGCCCGCGCATGTCCGCGCTGCCATGCCCTCGTCCACGCAGCGCGGCTGGATGCAATTTCTACCGAAGCAAAGAAGCGCGAAGCCTCCGGCGACATCGCCGGCGCCCGCGCGCTCTGGTCCGAAGCCCTCGCCCTGCTGCCGCCCGACGCCACCCAGGCACAATGGATACGCGGCCATCTCGCCGCGCTGCCCAAGCCCGCAAGCGAAACGCCGAAATGGCTCAAGCGCCTCGGCCCGCTTGGCCCACTCGTGCTCCTCATCTTCAAAGGCAAGGGACTGCTCTTCGCCCTCTTCAAGCTGAAGTTTCTCTTCAGCCTCTTCACCTTTGTCGGTGTTTACTGGGCGCTCTACGGATGGAAGTTCGGCATCGGCTTCGCGGCCTCGATCCTCATCCACGAGATGGGCCACTACATCGACATCAAGCGCCGCGGTCTGCCCGCCGAGATGCCTGTCTTCCTTCCCGGCCTCGGCGCGTACGTGAAGTGGCAGGCGCTCGGCGTCTCGCAGGCACAGCGCGCACAGATTGCGCTCGCCGGACCGCTTGCAGGATGGCTCGCTGCCGCCGTGTGTACCGGACTTTATCTGCAGACACACTCCATGCTGTGGGCGGCGCTCGCCCGCGCCGGCGCCGCGCTCAACGTGCTCAACCTGATTCCGATATGGGTGCTCGACGGCAGCCAGGCCGCGAACGCATTAGGCCGCACCGCGCGTCTCGCGCTACTCGCTGCTTCCGTTGGATTGTGGTGGATCGGCGGCGAAGGACTCTTCCTGCTCGTCGCCGCGGGAGCGCTGTGGCGCCTCTTCACTGTCAGCCGTCCAAAGATGAAAGACCGTCCCGAAGAAGAAGGCTGGGACACGCTGCTTTATTACGTAGCCGTGATGGCCGCATTAGCGTTGACACTGCACCTGATCCCCGGACATGGTCTGGGCGGAAGATGGTAGCTGACCAACGCACGTTATCTCACGTTATCTGAGTTGTCATGAAGCCCCTACAAAGGAGAGCCGTAATCCATTTGTGCCAGTTACTTCGATCAGGAGCGGAGTTACAATTGGACGCTTTTGAGAGGAGCGAGTCGAAAATGGCCTATTCCAAGTGGCCCTGCTGGCTTCTGTTTGTGCTTCTGGCGGCCTTGCAATTCATAGCTCACGCTCAATCCCGAACGAATCTCTCAACAGTTGCCACCTTGGCCGCGCCTTTTGACTGTGGAACCTTTTCCCCCACAATCGACGTTACCGTTGGTGCGAAGACCGAGTTCCACCTCGAGACCTCGTGGATACCTGGTAAGAACCATAAGGGCATGTTCCGGTACAAAATGTATGTTGTGGCCAGCGACTCCGCCGTGGAGCATCTCAAGAACCCTAGCTTCTACACCCCAGAAGCGATCGCTGCACAGATGAAGCGTATTCAAGGATGTTGGGAATCCTTAGAGCTATATGACGCGGATGGATTCGTGCTGCGTCATATCCCGATTGCATTCAGCCTTGGTATCAATGATAAGGGGCTGGCAGGCAGCCTCAGTTCCAACGCGGCAGAGCAGATGGATGCGTCGGAATATCGCCAGTTCACCGGAAATGGGTCATGGTCAATTAAGTGGAGTTGCCCGGACGATAATTGAATTTCTTTTGCACTCAAGCGAAGGAACAAATCCGTCATTGCAGGATCTCAGTGCTGAATGGGGCAAGCCAGTGCAGTTGTTCAGCGAAAGAAAGCAAACAGCAGATCCCTCCACTTCGCTTCGCTTCGGTCGGGATGACAAAGGAATGGCGGGAACAAGGAGCGGGATATAGGGATTGTCATCCCGACCGAAGTGGAGGGATCTGCTTTTCTCAACAATCCCCCGCTAATCCGGCAAACCCGTCAGCCGAGCCTTCTCCCGCTCAAAAAACCGCTCCATGAACTTCGTATCGAATTTGCCCTCGCGGAACTCTGCATCCGCAAAGATCCGCTGGTGCAGCGGGATCGTCGTATGAATCCCCTCCACCACGAACATCTCGAGCGCCCGCTGCATCCGCGCCATCGCCTCCGTGCGGTCCCGGCCGTGCACAATCAGCTTCGCAATCAATGAATCGTAATACGGCGGCACAAAGCCTTCCGCATACTGCGCGGTATCCACGCGCACGCCATTGCCGCCGGGCACGTTGAATACATCGATCTTCCCCGCCGACGGCGTGAACTTCTCCGGATGCTCCGCGTTCACCCGGCATTCGATCGCATGCCCCCGAATCGTCACCGGCTCGGTCACAATATCCGAAAGCTTTTCATCGGACGCGATCCGCAACTGCGCCTTCACCAGGTCGAGACCCGTCACCATCTCGGTCACCGGATGCTCCACCTGGATGCGCGTGTTCATCTCGATGAAGTAGAGCTTGCCATCCTCGTCCATCAGGAACTCGATCGTTCCCGCATTCTGGTAGCCGATCTGCTCCAGGCACCGGCGGATGGTCTTGCCGATCTCCTCGCGCATCTTCGTGTCGACCACGAGCGACGGCGCCTCTTCAATCAGCTTTTGATGCCGCCGCTGGATCGAGCATTCGCGCTCCCCCAGCGACATCACATTCCCATGCTGGTCGGCCAGCACCTGAAACTCGATGTGCCGCGGCTGCTCGATGAACTTCTCCATATAAAGGTCGCCGTTGCCGAAGGCATTCGCCGCCTCGGTCTGCGCCGCCTGGAAGAGTGCCGGCAGCTCGTCCTTCGAGCGGATCACCCGCATGCCGCGCCCGCCGCCGCCGGCCGAAGCCTTCAGGATCACCGGGAAACCTACGGATTTCGCCCACTCCAGCGCCTCGCCCTCGCTCTGGATCACGCCTTCCGAGCCGGGCAGGATCGGCACCTTGGCCTTCTTCATGGCCATGCGCGCCTTTTCCTTCTCGCCCATCAGCCGCGTCACCTCCGGCGGCGGCCCGATGAACTTGATGTTCGACGCGCGGCACACCTCGGCGAAGTTCGCGTTCTCGCTCAGCAGTCCATAGCCGGGATGAATCGCATCTACATCCGCGATCTCCGCCGCCGAGATCACCGCCGGCACATTTAGATAACTCTCCGCCGAGCGTGGCGGCCCGATACAGATCGCCTCATCGGCAAACCGGACATGGAGTGAATTGCGGTCGGCCTCGCTGTAGACGGCCACCGTGCGGATGCCAAGCTCCTTGCACGCGCAGATCACACGCAGCGCAATCTCGCCGCGATTGGCGATCAGGACTTTCCGAAACATGCATTCCCTTCGCGCCTGCAGGCGCTGTCATTTATTCCCAACGAATCGTCATCTCGACCGAAGCCGATCGCGTAAGTGATCGGCGAAGTGGAGAGACCTGCTGTTTCTCAACTCGCCCACATGCTCAACGTGAGCGACCAAAGGGAGTGAACCCAACAAAGCGCGCCACCGGCGCGTTTGCCTGGATGGCAAATCCTCAGCGCGGCCGCACGGCAAACAGCTTCTGCCCGTATTCCACCGGCTGGCCAGTTGTCACAAATCGCTTCACAATCTCGCCCGCCGCATCGGACTCGATCTCGTTCATCAGCTTCATCGCTTCCACGATGCACAGCACCTGTCCGACCTCGACCACATCGCCCGGCTTCACAAAGGCAGGCGAGCCCGGCGACGGCGACTCATAGAACGTCCCCACAATCGGCGACTTCACCATGTGCAGCCCCGCCTCATCATCGGCCAGTGGAGCCAGCGTCTCCGCCGGCGCAGGAGCAGGCACTGCCTGCGGCGGCGCACCGGCCGGGTGCGCATGCGTCACCCCTGCCGGCTGGAAGCTCGCGCCCGGATGCGATGCCGCCGCAAGCTGCGTGAGATGCGACAGTTGCGCAAGATCAACCTGCGGCCCCGACCCGGCAAACTTCAGCCGCACCTTCAGGTCACCCCGTTCCAGGTCGAACTCGCCGATGCCGTTTTCCTTCAGGAATTCAATGAGCTGTTTCAGCTCTGCTATCTCTTCCGGATTCATGCTTCCCAATCTTTTCTCTTGCGTCCTGTCGCGCTTCTTCGCCGTCACGCTGCCGTCCTACCTGGCTGTTTTCCTGACGATTCCGGCATCGAACTAGCTGACGGCGCGGCTTTTCCGTCAAGAAAAGCCGCACATCGCTAGGGCTAACCCAAACACCGTATCAGGAAAACAGCTTTTACAACTCAATCCATGCCTTGGTCGCCGGCGTCAGCACGCGGCATCCGCGCCGCTCCACCACCACCGTATCTTCGATGCGCAGGCCGAACGCGCCCGGTATGTACACGCCAGGCTCGATGGTAATGACCATCCCCTTGGTTAGCAACGTCTGCTGTGCCATGCCAATGCGCGGCGACTCGTGAATCTCCAGCCCCACGCCGTGCCCGGTCGAATGCGTGAAGTAATCCGCCAGCTTCGCCTCGCGCAGCACACGCCGTGCCGCCTCATCCACATCGCCGGCTTTCACGCCCGCGCGCACTGCCGCAACTGCATTCTCCTGCGCCGCCAGCACCGCGTCGTAGGCCTCGCGCTCCCGCGCCGTCGCGCGCCCCAGGTGCACCGTGCGCGTCATGTCCGAGCAATAACCGTTGAGAATAACACCGAAGTCGAGCGTCACGAATCCGCGCCGCGGCAGCTTTGCCTCGGTTGCTGTGCCGTGCGGCATCGCCGAGCGCTCGGCGCTCGCCACAATCGTCGGAAACGACATCGCCTCCGCACCCCACAGCCGCGCACGATATTCGAGTTCTGCCGCGACTGCATTCTCCTTGAGCCCCGGCCGCAGAAATCCAAGGATGTGCTCGAAGAGCCGCACGCCCAGCGCAGCCGCAGCGGCCATGCGCTCAATCTCCGCGACATCCTTCACCATGCGCTGCTCTGCGATCAGCGGAGATGGAAGCGGCTCGAAGAACCGCTTCGCACCTGCTTTCGGCGAGCCTTTGAGCGACTCCTGCATCGCGCCGAGCGCAGATACGGTCGTCTGCTCTCCGTCATAGTACGCACGCTTCACGCGCGCAGCAGCCACCCAGCGGCAAGCCTCGGCCAGCGCCGGACCCTGCGCGATCCGCACCTCCGCGCCTTTCACCTCCGCTGCAGCCTGCGCGGTGTAGCGGCCGTCGGTGACAAGCAGCGCATGCTTCGCCGTAATCGCCAGCGCCGCATTCGATCCGGTGAAGCCGCACAGATAGCGCACGTCGGGCAGATGGGTCACCAGCAAGGCGGCGATCTTCTGCTTCGTCATCGTCGCGCGCACCTGGCGAAATCGGAATCGATGGTTCATCGTTTCAGCGAATTTGACTGCTGATCCTTCCAGAGTGCGATACGGCGCAGATGATATTGGAGATAGAACGGGCCGAGTAGCAACAGCCAGAAGAGGCTCACGGAAAGACCGTAAGGCTCGACAGAATTGTAGTGATCCTCAAGGACACTCCGCATGCGATACAGATCTATCCATAGCACAAGGCCTCCAATAAGACCGAGAATCGCCGCCCAGCTATCGGTGTCGAGCCGACCAATTTTATCCAGCAATGCCGCAGTCGTGACGAAGACGCTGGCGACCCCGGTTGTGATAGAGATAGTCGAACTGGAAGTCAGTCTCTGTACAAAAGAAGCTTGTACGACAGCCCATACGAAGAGAAAGACCTCAATGGAGACCACATCTTTGAACCAAGAAATTCCAGTGCGTTGGCTTAGCCACTCACCGGTAAAATTCAAGCCGATCCCGATCAAAAGGAGGGCAGTCCAGTGCAGACGCGGAGGCGTTGGAAATGAGCTCTGTGGTGACGATAGGGCGGATAGAGATTCTTCGAGCGTTGGCCCCGGAGTCGACATGCGTCGCGTTACTGAGCCGCGCTCTTCCGCCGCGAAGGCCGCACGCTCTGCACCGGCTTCGCCTTCGCCCGCGAAGGCTTCTCTTCCGCAGCTTTTCCGGTCGCCCGCGCCGGCATGTTCCCGCCCGAGCTCTGCTGGTCCATCCAGTCGTTCAGCCGGGAGCGCTTGAAGCGCCACCGGTTCCCCAGCTTAAACGCCGGCACGAAGCCTTCGGAGGCGTACTTATATAACGTGTCCGCGCTGATGCCCAGGTAATCCGCCGCCTGGCGGATGTCCATCACCTCGCGCGGCTCTGCTCCTGCCGTCTGTGCCTTCATCGGAGTCGAATTCCTTTCCGGGGAACTTCCTCCCGGGCAGCCCTCGGCTGGCAATCTGCACCCGGCGTCTTGTATATACCCTGTTTCCTTGGGCCTCTTCAAGAATCTTCCCACTTCCGTGGTAGACCGTGGGGTGTTGGGGCTGGTTCCAGGGCTTCGGGCCCGGCCTTTTGCGGCAAAATCCTGTACCCCCGCCGACGCCGCAAGGCGAGCGCGCATCGAACTGAAGACGGCCTCCAGTTCAAATCAGAACGTCGTGCCGGTGGCTGCAGGCATCTCTGAAGGCAACCGTGTTCGATCGCGCAAAGATATTCGGCCCCCGCAGAGTCACCCCTCCCGCCAACTCCGGCTTTCGCGCCGTCGCCCGGACGCCGCGCCACCATTGGCCGCTCGCCGCCGTCCTCAGCATCCTCTTCGCGCTCGCCGGGCTGCGCTTCGCCATCCACAACTGGCACCATCCCGACAATCCATCGCCGCTCGCGTTGCCGCTCCTCGCCATCGCCATCCTGCTCGGTGCATGGAATCGTTTCAGCCGCAGACCGAGGTAGGCGCCTCCAAAATCACATAACGTTGTCATCTCAAAGTTGTCATCTCGGCCGCACCGTCTCCTGCGAGCGGGACTGCGCAGTGCAGGGACCTGCTTTTCAAATCCGCAGTGCCACCACAAAGCGTGCCCCATCCTGAACCGAGCGAAGGTTGGCGCCCGCGAAGCTCACAATCCGCATCCGCAACTCGCACTCTGCTTTGACTGCCCACCGCGAAATACCGCCAACAACATCTGCAAACGTAAATTCTTCAGCATTCATGTAACTCGCGACACCATGATTGCCGCGTATTTGCGCACTCCGCATAACTCCGAATTCGAGTGAGATAGCTGCACGGCCGCGACGTTTTTCTCGTTTAGACTAAGACAACAAATTGTCTATCTGCTGCATTCTTACGGCGGCTGGATCGCGCACCTGAATCGCGACCGGCGTCAAGACCACAACCCTTCATCCCCCATCCCAATCCAGGAGCAGTTGTAGTGAAACAACGGATCTTCCTCCCCCTGGCCGCGATGATCCTCGCGAGCCCTGTCTGGGCCAGTGCAAGTAGTTCCACCGGCAGCGTCAGCACTTCCACTGCAGCCCTCAGTTTCAACGGTTCCAGTGGCGATGTCACTTCGCAGCCGCTCACCATCACATCTCATAGCAGTCAGGCGATCACCATCGTCGCCCTGTCCTTCTCGAACAACGCCTTCTCCAATTCGTGGGTCTCGCTGCCCGCCACGCTGTCGCCCGGACAGAGCCTCACCGTAAAGGTGAGTGCTCAGCCTGAGACTGCTGCTATGCAGGGCATGTTGACCGTCGCTACCAGCACCGGCAACTCTACCGTCGCACTCTCCGAGACAGCAGCGCAATCAACAGCCGCTCATTCTGTCAGCCTCACGTGGCATTCGCCAGCAACCGGCATACCCACCGGTTCGTATGACGTGGACCGCGCCGAGAGCGGTTCCACCCATTTCTCACACATCGGGTCCACCACCGCATCCTCAACCAATTGGACTGACTACTCACCTCAAGCCGGCCAGACGTATCAATATCGCGTCCGCGCCCTGGACCACGACGGAGATACAGGACCTGCGTCGAATGTCATCACGATGAAAATCCCGTAGAGCAGAAGCAGCACCCGGCGGCGGAGATATCCGACCGGATTTTTGTCAGGAAAAATCCGACTTCCCCATGTCAGACCGGGTATACCTATGCTGATTCTGCTTTCATCAGTGCGAAAAATAGCAAGGCGCAGCCATGATTCTGCTGCGCCTTTCTGTTGCGCGCGATAGAGGACGATGCTGGGGTTCAGTTGTCGCGCCGGTGCAAGGTAGGCCGGTCGTCGTCCGAGCTGTTCTGGCCGTTCTGACCATTCTGACCATTCTGCCCATTCTGACCGTTCGCATCCGGTGAGGTGCTCGCGCGCCGCAGCGAAGGCTTCTTCTCATTCTGCCCATCGCGCAGCTTGCGCTTGTTCTCGATGCGCGCCAGCCGCGCCTTCACCTCGTCGAACTCCGAAGTCGTGATCACGTACTCGTCCTTCGGCGGTAGCAGGTGAGAAATCTCTTCCTGCGTCGCCAGGATGCGGTCCGGCGTCTGCGGATGATCGGAGAAGGTCTTCTCCACCAGGTTCGGCTTGGTCTTCTGCAGGTGCTCGATCTTCTCGAACATGCTCGGCAGCCCCTGTGGATCGTATCCGGCACGGTACATGTACTGGATGCCCAGGAAATCCGCCTGCCGCTCGAAGTCGCGCGAGAACTTCAGGAAGGTAATCGGCACCGCCAGCCCCGATGCCTCATACAGCCCGTATCCCAGGCCGCCGCCCAGGAAGATCAGCGGTATGGTCCCGAACTGCGCATAGTTCAGCCGGGTCTGCTCGCGCATCTGGTGATGCGCGGCCACGTGTGAGATCTCGTGCGCCATCACACCCGCCAGTTCCGCCTCGGTATCGGCCGCCAGGATCAGGCCGCTGTTCACGTAGAAATAGCCGCCGGGCAGCGCCATCGCGTTGATCTCGTCCGAGTCGATCACCTTGATGGTGAACGGCACCTTCGCATCGGAGTTCTTCACGATGTTCTGGCCGATGCGGTTGATATATTCCGTCACCACCGGATCGGTGATGAACTTGGCGCTCTTCTCCAGCTCCATGGAGACAGACTTGCCCTCTTTCATCTCCGTCTCGGTCGAGTACCAGTTCCCCAGCCCGCATCCGCCAATGTCGCGCGTCCCCACCGCGCTTACATCGTCAATGCTGCCCTGCTTCACGCCCGGCATCACGCCATTCGGTCCCGGCTCCGGCGCCGTATTCTTGCGCGCGCGGATTGCCGTGTCCTGTGCTGCCGCCAACTCCGCCGCGGTCGGCTGGCAGGCCACGTCCTTATCGTCCTTGTCCTTTTTGTCCTTCTTCTTTTTGTCCTTCTTGTCGTCCTGCGCCGTATCGCAAGGATTCGTCTGCGCGCCTGTCGGCGTCGCCGTAGGCGTGGATTGCGGATTCGACGGTGTAGTGGACGGTGTAGTGGTGGGCGGCATCGCCGGCGGCGTGCCAGGAGTCGTCGTGCTCGTGGGTGCGCCCGTCGGCGCCGTCTGCGG
>DASYBK010000028.1:0-5880 GCA_036500805.1 Acidobacteriaceae bacterium
CCGGCGAGCAGCGGAATCTGCATGGTTTCGAAGTAGCCGGGGCTTAGCCAGCGATATTTTGCATTCGGCCTGGCGAAGATCGGGCGCTTGTCCGAGGGAAGAGAGATCATGTCGCCCCAGCGGTCGCCTTCGAGCGGCAGCACGCTGATGACACCGGCGGAGCGGACACCCGGCAACTGGCGGAGGCGTTCGAGCGAGCGTTGGTAAAAGGCTTCGCGCTGTGCGGGCTTTCCGTACTGCTTGTCGGGAAGGACCACATCCGCCGCAATGACATGCTCGCTGGTGAAGCCGCGATCGACACGCAGCAGACGATAGAGGCTGAGCAGGAACATGCCGGCGAGCACGACGAGCGTGACGCTGGCGGCGACTTCGCCGATGACGAGCGCGCGGCGCACCCGCTTGCCGCCGGCGGATTCCGAGGCAGTGCGGCCTTCCGCGCGCAGCGCCTGCTGCGGATGGCTGCGCATGAAACGGATTGACGGCAGGACGCCGCAGAGCAGCGCGCAGAGGAGTGACGCGCCGGCCGCGAAGAGGACGAGCGACGCGTCCATGCGCAGGGGATGCAGCAGGGGCAGAGTCGTAGGGAGAGCGTGGGCAATCGAGGGGAGGGCGAGTGTTGCAAGAGCGAGGCCGAGCAGGCATCCGCCGGCAGCAAGGAGCAGGGGTTCTGCAACAGCGCTGCGCACTAATTGCGCGGGGCTCGCGCCCATGGCGGAGCGGACTGCGGACTCATGCTCGCGGCTGGCGGCGCGGGCGAGCAGCAGGTTGGTGATGTTGACGCAGCCGATGAGCAGCACTGTGGCCACGGCGGCGAGCAGCATGAAGAGTGAGTTGCGGCTTGATCCGGTGAGGTATTGCTGCAGGTCGGTGAGGGTAGCGCTGAAGCTCGTGTGGTCGGGCGTCTGGCGGCCGATGGCCTGCTGCATCGTGTTCATCTCCGCAGCGGCCTGGGCGATGGAGACGCCGGGCTTGAGCCGGGCGATACCGAAGTAGTTGTGGTCGCCTTCGATTTCGGCGAGCTGATCGGCGGTCCAGCCGAAGGGGACGAAGGCCTCGATGGAGTGGCCATTCGTGCCGTGCAGCGTGTTCATGAGGCCGGGCGCGGGCAGCACGAAGCCTGCAGGCAGGATGCCGATGACGGTGTAGGGCCGGCCGTCGAGCGGGATGGCACGGCCGACGATGCCGGGATCGGCGGCGAAGCGGCGGCGCCAAAGACCTTCGGTGAGGATAACGACATCGTGGCCGGGCTGCTCTTCGGCGGGGAGCAATGTGCGGCCGAGGATAGGTTGGACACCGAGCAGCGAAAAGAAGTTGGCGGTGTGCTGCGCGATGCCGATGATCTCCGGCTGGCCTCCGCCGAGCGGCATGGAGCCGAAGCCAAGCGCAGCGAGGCCCTGGAAGGAGCGCGCGTGCTGCCGCCAGTAGAGGAGATGGTTGGCGTTGACGGGCAGATCCATGTCGGCAGCTTGTCCGGCGAGGACGTTTTCGCGTAGGACGACGAGCTGCTGGGGGTTTGGGTAATCGGGCACGCGCAAGAGCACGTTGCGCACGATGGAGAACATGACGATGTTGGCGCCGATGCAGAGGGCGAGGGTAAAAAGAGCGGCCGCGCTGAAGGCCGGGCTTCGGCGCAACTGACGAATGGTAAAGCGCAGTTCGCTGAGAAGTCCGTGCATGCTAGAGATTGTCTCCTGCTGTGCCCGCGGCATTGCTGCCGGGGCGCAGATGGTAGGAGACAAGCTCGCGCGCGGCCGCTTTCTCCTTAGGATGGGGAGGGTAAGTGCACGTTTCTTGCCGAAGCGGGGGCGAGCGGCTGGGCCTGATTTTCAAGGATTTCCGCGTGATTGGTGCGGTGCGGGCGAGTGGGCGGTGTCCGCTGGTGCGCGGATGTGACCGCTTCCGGACAGTTGCTAGAGCCGGGCTGCTAGAGCCGAGGGCTGCCAGAGCGGGAAGGCCGGCGGCTTGGGGATTCGAACCGGGCGAGGGCGTCGCGCGCGCGGACCTGCATGGCGCAGGTGCCGGTGGCGAGCGCCTGATGAAGAAAAGGCTCGACCATATTGCGCAGCGAGGGATCGCGCCGCGCGAGCAGGCCGAGGCCCTCGACGGCCGAGCAGCGGACGACGTTGCCCTTGTCCTCGGCGAGCTGCCAGAGGATTTCCGCGGCGAAGCGGATCTGCTGCGGGGTGCGGGCGGAGCGGGCGACGACCAGGCCGAGGTGCCAGCGGGCGCGGGATTCGGATAGCGGCGTGTCGGCGAGGATGGATGCCAGCTCCGAAGCGTGCGGCGCGAGGAAGTCGGTGTCGCGCTCGGTGATGCGACGGGCGACATCGGCGGCGCGGACGCGCTGCTCTGGATCATTCGTCGCCATGGCGGCGACGAGATAGCGCGCGGTGCGATGCTGGTCCTTTTGCGCGAGCAGGCGCCGCGCCTGCGTACGGGCGACGTCGAGCCCCCAGCAGGTGGGCTTGAGCAGAGCGTCTCTTACGAAAGAATGCGCGGCAGGCATACGGATCGGGATGCGCAGCGGTATCTCCGCGGCTGATGAGGCTCCATTCTAGCGGAGCAAAAAGGGTCCGCAGGGGGGAGAGCGTGGCCGGCGCGATCGTGAAGCAGACTGCAGGCAGGCAGAATGGGAAAGGCCACTCGGAGAGGAGTGGCCTTTCTTACTTGTGCCTGAGACGGTTGCTTAGTAGCGGTAGTGGTCGGCCTTGTAGGGACCTTCTAGGGGGACGCCGATGTAGTCTGCCTGCTTTTTGGAGAGCTGCGTGAGCTTCACGCCGATCTTTTCCAGGTGCAGGCGGGCTACCTCTTCGTCCAGCTTCTTGGGCAGAGTGTAGACATCGACCTTGTAGGTGTCCTTGTTCTTCCAGAGGTCGAGCTGAGCGAGCGTCTGGTTGGAGAAGCTGTTCGACATGACGAAGCTGGGATGGCCGGTGGCGCAGCCCAGGTTGACGAGGCGGCCTTCGGCGAGGACGAAGATCGCGTTGCCGCCGGGGAAGGTGTACTTGTCCACCTGCGGCTTGATGTTGAGCTTGGCGACGCCCTTCGCCGTGTTGAGACGGTCCATCTGGATCTCGTTGTCGAAGTGGCCAATGTTGCAGACGATGGCCTGATCCTTCATCTGCTCCATGTGCTCGTAGGTGATGATGTCGACGTTGCCGGTACAGGTGACGTAGATGTCGCCGCGGCCGAGCGTATCTTCGAGCGTGGTGACTTCGAAGCCTTCCATCGCGGCCTGCAGAGCGTTGATGGGGTCGATCTCGGTGACGATGACGCGCGCGCCCATGCCACGCAGCGAGTGCGCGGAGCCCTTGCCCACATCACCGTAGCCGCAGATAACCGCGACCTTGCCCGCGACCATGACGTCGGTGGCGCGCTTGATGCCGTCGGCGAGTGATTCGCGGCAGCCGTAGAGGTTGTCGAACTTCGATTTCGTAACAGAATCGTTTACGTTAATGGCAGGGACGAGCAGCTTGCCCTGCTCCATCATCTTGTAGAGGCGATGGACGCCGGTGGTGGTCTCCTCGGAGACGCCGCGCCATTCCTTCGCGACATTGGTCCAGCGCTTGGGATCGTTCTTCAGCGTTTCCTTAAGCAGGTTCTTGATGACCTGCTCCTCTTCGCTCTCGGCGGGGGCATCAACCCAGGAGCGGTCGCCTTTTTCGAGCTCGACGCCTTTGTGGATGAGCAAGGTGGCATCGCCGCCATCATCGACGATGAGCTGCGGGCCGAGGCCGCCCTTGTGCGCGAGCGCCTGCGCGGTACACCACCAGTATTCAGAGAGCGACTCCCCCTTCCAGGCGAAGACGGGAACGCCGGCGGCGGCGATGGCGGCAGCGGCGTGGTCCTGGGTGGAGAAGATGTTGCACGAGGCCCAGCGTACGGAGGCGCCCAGATCGACCAGCGTCTCAATGAGCACGGCGGTCTGGATGGTCATGTGCAGCGAGCCGGTGATGCGCACGCCGGCCAGCGGCTTGGAGGGCGCGTACTTGGCGCGGATGGCCATGAGGCCGGGCATCTCCTGCTCGGCGATGGTGATCTCTTTGCGGCCCCAGTCGGCGAGCGAGATGTCGGCGACTTTGTAGTCGGCGGTGGACGTGGGGGCGGCGGTCTGGGGCAGAGTTGTGGCCACGGGGGCTCCTTAGCTGGCTTGAAAATATTGCGTCGTCTAAGGATAACGTGGACGGCGGGTGCTCTGAAATAGGGGCCGCTGAGTGGGGACTCTCAGGGGCTAACCGGGAGCGGAGCGGGCCCGAGGGGCGTTTTCATTCAGCTACCAGAGAAAAGCAGATCCCCTTCGACAAGCTCAGGGCAGGCTCTCCGCCGCGGGTCTCGCTGGCGCGAGACGGCTTCGGTCGGCATGACACCTCTAATTCAAATTCCAACAATCAGGTGCGTCGGGCAGCACCCTAAAAAAATGCGGCAGACTGGTGCATACAGTCTGCCGCTCGGAGGCTTGCAACTCTGGTTACCAAAGCATTTTCGGTAAATACTGTGATCTGCGAGGATTCGCTCTGGTGGTGGCTTTTCCCTCAAGAAAAGCCACCAGAGAAGCCGTTGGTCTACGCCAATACCGAAAATGCTTCAGCGACCCTGACCCTGATTGTCGTCGGCGCTGGTGCCGGGAGCGAAGGCGACGCCGCGCAGGACTTCGGCGAAGCCGGCCTGGCGCACGACGGAGAAGCTCTCCTTCGTTGCGACGCTGGTGTTGGTGTTGGCGAGGCTATCGTTGATAACAACGAGGCGATTGGGATCGGCACCAGTGTCGCCGCCACCGCTGATGGTGGAGGTGATGGCCCAGATGGTGACGGTGCCGTCACGGTTGACCTGGCCTTGGATGTTGCGCAGGCCGTCGGTAGCCGGTGCCCAAGGCAGGCTGGTTGCCGTGTTGATGCCGGTTGGATAGCCGTTCACGGTGTAAGGCGCGCCGAGCTGGAGGCCGTTGGTGAGGGTGTAGGCGAGGTTCCAGGTGTTGGTGGTGGTGTTGAGGACCCACTTCTGGAGACCCGCGGTGGTTTGCGCTGCGGCATGCGTGTAGAGAGTGGAGTCGCTGGCGAAGCCATCGCCCTCATCGGCTACGTAGAGCGTGGTCGGATTGGCGAACCAGAGCGCGAAGGGAAAGGCGACAACCTTTGCCGTCTTCGCCAGCGCGGTGGGGAAGCCGGCGAGGATGCACATGTTGGAGGGAAGGCCGGTGGTCTGCAGGCTGGCCGGATCGTAGGTGAGCGGCGTGGTGGGAAGCTTCGCATTCGCAGCAGGCAGACCGACGCCGTTGGGGCAGGCCTTGCCGGTGGTATCGACGAAGTAGACGGTGTTGACGCCGTTGCTGCCGCTTCCCTTGGTGTAATAGAGGACGTTGTTGAAGACCCACTTCTGGAGGCCTGCGGTGGTTTGCGCTGCGGCATGGGTGTAGAGAGTGGAGTCGCTGGCGAAGCCATCGCCTTCATCGGCTACGTAGAGGGTGGTCGGATTCGCGAACCAGAGGGCGAAGGGAAATGCGACCGGGTTCGCGGTCTTGGCGAGCGCCGTTGGGAAGCCAGCAAGAATGCACATGTTGGAGGGAAGCCCGGTGGTCTGGAGTGCGGCCGGATCAAAGGCGAGAGGCGTGGCGGGAAGCTGCCCATTGGCGGCCGGCAGACCGACACCGTTGGGGCAGGCTTTCCCGGTGGTGTCGACGAAGTAGACGGTGTTCACGCCGTTGCTGCCGCTGCCCTTTGTGTAATAGAGCACGTTATTGAAGACAGTCATGCCGCGGAAGTTGTCATCCTTGCCGATCTTGTCCGGCTTGGCGCCGAGCAGGGTGACGGAGAAGCTGGCGACCGGCGTTGGCGCGCCAGGGTCCTGCTGGGCCTCATGCTTGCCGCTGAAGTCGATGAACTG